>NZ_JBITZW010000001.1:638850-829815 GCF_044547105.1 Kitasatospora sp. NPDC052868
CCCACCCACCCCCCCCGGTCGCCCGCCCCCCACCACCCACTCACACCCCGGCCCGCCCCCCCGGGGGGGGGGCCCGCCCCCCCCCGGGCGGCCCCCCGCCGCCGTTTTTCGTCCGTCGGCACCTCTTCGTCCGCCGGCTCCGGGCGTACCGGGCCCCACCGGCTGACTTTGCATGTACGCGCCATTTCGGCCACCCGGCCTCCGCCGGACGTCCGTAATCCGGCGGGCGTCGTACTCTTTCCGGTCGCATCGGGCGGGGATCGCCGCGCCTGGTCGGGCCCGGCGCCGGCGGTCGGTGCGCTGCTCGGGGCCGGTCCGTCCCCGGCTGTGGCCGATCCTGATCCGTGAACGGAGCGTTGGCGGATATCCGTCAACTGGTTGACGACCATCACACCTTCCCCAGAAGCTTTCACGCGTCCCGCACATCTGTCACACCGTCACAACACGGTGACAGCGTGCGGGCCCCCTACGGCTCCCGTCTTCGGAAGGACCTTCCCGATGCGTCGTACCGCCGCAGTACTGGCCACCTCACTGATCGCAAGCGCCGCCGCGCTGGTCACGCCCGCCACCACCGCCCAGGCGGCCGGAGGCTGCACCGCGTACGCCTCCGCCTGGAACGCCATCGGCACCTGTTCCGGCATCGACCCGCTGCAGACCTGGTGGGTCTCGGCCAGCTGCGAGTACTGGAACGCCGACCACACGGTGCGGTTCTCCCGTCCGACCTTCAGTGGCACCGTGCTCGGCTCCGGCACGGCCGTCGCCACGTGCGGCATCAACGAGACCGTGTGGTTCCCGAACATCGTCTACGGCGCCAAGCTCCCGCCGGAGCCCGCCGGCCCGGTCGGCCAGATCAGCGGCTACGCGAGCAAGTGCGTGGACGTGAAGGGCGCGAGCAACGGCGACCGCACCCCCGTCCAGATCTACGACTGCAACGGCACCACCGCCCAGCAGTGGAAGATCGCCACCGACGGGACCATCCGGGCCCTCGGCAAGTGCATGGACGTCAGCGGCGGCAACACCACCAACGGCACCAAGGTCCAGCTCTACAGCTGCAACGGCACCGGCGCCCAGCAGTGGCAGGTCCGCGCCGACGGGTCGATCCTCAACCCGCAGTCCGGCCGCTGCCTGGACGACCTCGGCTTCTCCACCGCCAACGGCAACCAGCTCGGCATCTGGGACTGCAACGGCGCCGCCAACCAGGTCTGGAGCGTCCCGGCCTGACGGCACGGCAACCGAACCGACCGGACCACCCCCTAGAGAGGATCTCCCCGATGCGCCGCATCGCAGCCGTGTTCGCCACCGTCCTGCTCGCCGGAGCCGCCGCACTCGCGGCGCCGGCCGCCAACGCCCAACCTGTACCGCAGGCCGCCACGCAGGCCGCCGCCCCGGCAGCCGTCACGCAGGCCGAGGCGCAGGCCGCCGGCACCCAGGCCGTCACCGGCGGCTGTACCGTCACCCTGGCGGGAGACCGGGCCATCGGCACCTGTTCCGGCATGGACCCCATGCAGACCTGGCGGGTCGCGGCCTGGTGTCAGGGCTGGGACGGCACCAGCCAGACCTGGTTGGGAACCACGAGCGGCTGGGTCACCGGCAACGGGACCACGTTCGCGCCGTGCTTCAGCCTGTCCATGGCCTCCTACGGGCAGGTCGTGCTGGGCTCCGCGGTGCCGGCCGGCCCGGTCGGCCAGATCAGCGGCTACGCGAACAAGTGCGTGGACGTACGCGGTGGCAGCAACGCCAACGGCACCCCCGTCCAGATCTGGGACTGCCTCGGCAACACCAGCCAGGCGTGGAAGATCGGCGCCGACGGCACCCTGCGCGCCCTCGGCAAGTGCCTGGACGTCAAGGGCGGCGGCACCGGCAATGCCACCGTGGTGCAGACCTACGACTGCAACGGCACCGGCGCGCAGCAGTGGCAGGTCCGCGCTGACGGGTCGATCCTCAACCCGCAGTCCGGCCGCTGCCTGGACGACCTCGGCTTCTCCACCACCAACGGCAACCAGCTGGGCATCTGGGACTGCAACGGCTACGCCAACCAGGTCTGGCACCTGCCCGCCTGACGCGTGGCCGCAAGGCGACGAGGTCACACGGTCGCGGCGGCCGGGGCGAGCCTGCGCAGGCGCTCCCCGGTCTCCGCGTCCCGTGGTGACAGGACCAGCAGCTGCAGCCCGTCCGGGGCCCGCAGCACCAGCTGATCGGTCCGCAGCAGTCCCACCTCCTCGTGCAGCAGGTCCTTCTGCGCCCCCGCCCGCTCCTGCACCCGGTGCTCGTCCAGCCAGCGCTCCGTCTCCGGGAACTCCGCCCGCACCCAGGCGATCAGCCGTGCCAGCCGCAGCCCCGCCGCGTCTCCCTCGCCGCCGCGCTCCGCGTACGCCGACCGCAGCTCCCCGAGGAACCGGCGGGCGTGCAGCTCCCAGTCGACGGTCCTGGTCCGGTGGAGACGGTTGCCGAACACCACCCGGACCAGGTTGCGGTCCTCCGGCGCGAGGCCTGCCAGTTCGAACAGCGCCTCGGCGCTCGGGTTCCACGCCCGGACGTCCCAGTCCGCGTCCGTCACGAGGGCCGGTGCGGGCCACTGTGCGTGCATCAGGCGCAGCAGGGGCGCCGGCACCTCGGCCGGCACCTGAGCGGCGCCCTCCCGGGGCTCGCTCCCGGCCAGCCGGAACAGGTAGGCCGTCTCGGCCCGGTCCAGCCGCAGGGTGCGGGCCAGACTGCTGAGCACCTCCGGGGACGGGTTGATGGCCCGGCCCTGTTCCAGCCAGGTGTACCAGGTCACCCCGACCCCGGCGAGCACGGCCAGCTCCTCCCGCCGCAGCCCCGGGGTCCGCCGCCGCACCCCCGGTGCCATCCCGACGTCCTCCGGCGTCAGCCGGGCCCGCCGGCTGCGCAGAAAGCCCGAAAGCGCCTTCCGGCGGACCTCCGTGTCGGTCATTCCCCGGCCCCTTCCTGGTAGTCGGACTGCCAGTATCCGCACGCACTGCCGCGTGCCGCCCCGCCCCGCGAGGCTGGAGCCCTCAGCTGGTCGCTCCACCTCACAGGGGGATTCTCCAATGAACCGTCAGAACCACCAGAGCCGTCGGCACCTCCCGGGTCGCGCGGGCCTCACGGGCATCCCGGGCCGCCGGGCGCTGCTCGCCGCCGCGGCGGCGGCCGTCCTGCTCGGCACCGCCGGCTCGCTGCCCGCCGCCGCGGCCGGGCCGGGGGCCGGGTCTGGCCGGGCCCCGGCCGTGATCGAGGGCCGCGCACCGCGGCTGACCCCGGAGGGGGCGAGCTGGGACCAGGACCGCCGGCGGTTCCTGGTCGGCTCGATGGAGCGCGGCACCGTCTCGGTGGTCCGCCCGGACGGCTCGGTCCGCACGCTGGTCGACGACCCGGGCCGCCTGGTGCAGGTCGCCGGCCTGCACGTGGACGCGGCCCGCGGGCGCGTCCTGCTGGCCAACCTCGACAACGGGGCCGGCGCCCGCAGCACCCCCGCCACGACCGGCCGGACCGCCGGGGTCGGCGCGTACGACCTGGAGACCGGGCGCCGGATCTTCTACACCGACCTCGCGGCGGTCGCGGGCGACGGCGGCCCGCACGCGGCCAACGACCTCGCCTTCGGCCCGGACGGGACGGCGTACGTCACCGACTCCTTCGCGCCGATCGTGTACCGGGTCGGGGTGGACGGCGCCGCCTCCGTGCTGGTCCGTGACGACCGGCTGGCGCCGAAGCCCGGCGGCTACGGCCTCAACGGCATCGTCTACCGGGACGGCCGGCTGGTCCTCGGCACCTGGGAGGACGGGACGCTGTGGCAGCTCCCGGTCCACCGGCCCGAGGGCCTGCGCCGGATCGAGGTGCTCGGCGGTGATGCGGGGGCACTGGTCCACCTCGACGGCCTGCTCGGCCGCCCGGACGGCGGCATCGCGGGGGTGACCAACGACTTCGGCGGCACGGGCCGCGACGCCGAGGTCGAGCTCCGCTCCGACGACCACTGGCGGACCGCCCGCCTCACCGCCGTCCGTCCCTCCGCCGACCGGGTGCCCACCGCCCTCACCCCGGGGCCCGGCGGCAGCACCTACCAGCTCTCCGGCCGCCTCGACCTGCTCATCGCCGGCACCCCGGCGGACACCTTCACCCTGCGCAGGATCTGACCCGACCGGGCCCGCCCCCGCTCCCACGCCGGGACGGGGGCGGGCCCGGCTCAGGCGGTCAGGGCCGGGGCCGCGGTGGTGGCGGAGACCAGACGCGCCTGGTCGTAGCGGGTCAGCAGGAGGCGGGCGAGCTCGGGGGCGGCGCCGAGGACGGCGGCGAGGAGGTCGGCGTCGCGGGCCCCGTCGGCGATCCGGTCGGGCAGCAGCCCGGGGGCCAGCAGGTAGGGGGCGACGGCGACCCGGTCGACCGCCGGGTCGCGGCGCAGCGCGGCGACGGCCTCGGGCACCCGCGGTCCGGCGGCGGAGGCGTAGGCGACCTCGGCCGCGGCCCAGCCGCGGGTGCGGCGCCACTCGGCGGCGAGCGCCCGGGTGGCGGCGTCGGCGGCCGGGTCGGAGGAGCCGGCCGCGGCCAGCACCACACCGGTGCGGGCCCGGACGGCGGGGGAGGAGACCTCCAGCCCGGCCTCGGCGAGGCGGCGGTCCAGCGCGGCGAGCAGCAGCGGGGAGGGCCCGAGCACGTCCGCGACCGGCAGGCCGGCGCCGGTCGCGCGCAGCGCGGCGGGGATGTCGTGCTTGGCGTGGAACGCCCGGTTGAGGAGCAGCGGCACCGCCACGGCGTCGGAGAGCCGGGAGACGACCTGCGGGATCCGCGGGGCGCAGTGGTCCAGGTACGCGGTGGCGATGTCGAGCCCGGGCCGCAGCGCCCGGACCTCGTGGACCAGCGCGGCCACCGTCGCGGCGTGCCGAGGGTCCCGGCTGCCGTGGGCGATCAGCAGCAGGGCGGGGCCGCCCGCCGCCACCGGGGTGGCGGGAGCGGTGGACGGCCGGCGGTCGTACATGAGGGGAGTCCTACCTGACGGCGGCCAGCAGGCCGCGGTTGCGCAGCACCCGGCGCTCGATCGGGGTGAACACCAGCAGTTCGATGGCGATCCCGACGAACAGGATGAGGATGATGCCGAGCAGCACGCCGGCCATGTCGGAGAACTCGCGCTGGTTCTCCAGGTACCGGCCCAGGCCCAGGCCCAGGTCGGGGGAGGAGGCGACGAGTTCGGCGGCCATCAGCGAGCGCCAGGAGAACGCCCAGCCCTGCTTGAGGCCGGCCAGGTAGCCGGGCAGCGCGGCCGGCAGCAGGATGTGCCGGGCGCCGGACAGGCCGGTGGCACCGATGGTCCGCCCGGCGCGCAGGAACAGCGGCGGCACCTGGTCGATGCCGGCCACCAGGCCGTTGGCGATGGAGGGGACGGCGCCGAGCAGGATCACCGCGTACATCATCTGGTCGTTGATGCCGAGCCAGATGACGGCGGCCGGCACCCAGGCGACCGAGGGCAGCGACTGCAGACCGGACAGCACCGGTCCGAGCGCGGCCCGCACCGGCTTGACCCGGGAGACCACCAGGCCGATCGGGGTGCCGATGAGGACGGCTATCAGGAAGCCGGACAGGCCGCGCCAGACGCTGGTCCAGATGATCGAGAACAGCGTGCCGGCGCTCCAGAGGTCCCCGGCGGCGCTCCAGACGTCGGCCGGGCTGGGCAGCTTGTAGGCGGTGGTGACGTGCAGGCTGTACGCGCCCTGCCAGACGGCGAGCACCAGCAGCACGCCGAGCAGCGGCGGCAGGGCCTTCTGGCGGAACACCTCGGCGAAGGAGCTGTGCTGCGCCGTGACGGACTCCAGCGCGTCCAGGCCCGCTCCGACGTCGGCCGAGTCGGTGCCGGTGGAGGGGCGCTTGTCCATCACCGGGGTGGTGTCAGTGCTGGCCATGGCGGCGGATCTCCCCACGCAGTTCTTCGGTGATCTCGATGGACAGGTCGGCGACGCCGGTGGACTCGATGCGGCGCGGCTGCGGCAGGTCGATCCGCCACTCGCGGGCGACCCGGCCGGGGCGCGAGGAGAGCAGGACGACGCGCTGGGCGAGCCGGACGGCCTCGCGCACGTTGTGGGTGACGAACAGGACGGTGAGCTTGCGCTCGGCCCAGATCCGGGTGATCTCGTCGTGCAGGACGTCCCGGGTGATGGCGTCGAGTGCGGCGAACGGCTCGTCCATCAGCAGCACCGAGCCGCCCTGGGCGAGCGCGCGGGCCATCGCGACGCGCTGGCGCATACCGCCGGACAGCTCGTGCACGCGCTTGCCGTAGGAGCCCTGGAGGCGGACGAGTTCGAGCAGCCGCTCGGCCTCGGCCTTCCGCTCGGGGCGGGCCACGCCGGCCAGCCGCAGGGCGAGTTCGATGTTCTTGCCGGCCGTGAGCCAGGGGAACAGCGCGTGCTCCTGGAACATCAGCGCGGGGCGACCCCCGGTCACCTCGATCGAGCCCGCGGTGGGCTGGTCGAGTCCGGCGACCAGGTTGAGCAGGGTGGACTTGCCGCAGCCCGAGGCGCCGAGCAGGGTGACGAACTCGCCCGGTGCGACATCGAGGGTGATGTCGTCCAGGACGGGGGTCGCCGAGCCGGGGCGGCCGAAGGACTTGTGCACGTGCGAGATCCGGACGGCGGGCGAGCCGCCGCGGGCGTCGACGCCGACGGCGTCTTCCGAGGTGGTCAGTGCCGGGGTCATCCGGGCACCTCCTGCATCTGGGAGCACCTCCCGACCGGGGCCGGGGGCGGTCATGGGTCCTCCGGCCCGTCGGGGGCGGGGAGGGGTGGCGACGTGGGGCCGGGGTCCGGCCCCGCCCGCCCCGTGCTCGGGGCATCGACTGGGCATCGACAGGGCGGGCGGGGAGCCGGACCGCGGAGCTTGGGGCGCGGCTACGCGGTGGTGCGGGGCGCTACTTGGTGCCGAGTCCGGCGTCCGCCACAGCGCTCTGACCCTTGGCCTTGAGCACCTTGTTGAGCAGGGTCAGGTCGTAGATCCCGTTCAGGTTCGGCTTCTTGAGCAGGCCCGCGGTCACCGCGTGGTCCGCCTCCGCCTGAAGGGTGTCGGCCAGCGGGTCGTCGAGGAAGTCGATGTCCTGCCAGGCCGGGTCGAGGACGGCGGGCTCCAGGGCGTTGCCGGCCTCCTTCTTGATGGCCTCGTTGGCGTCGCTCTTGGCCTTGTCCGGGTTGGCCTTGATGAACGCGTTGGTGTTCACCGAGCCCCGCAGGACGGCCTCCACCACGTCGGGGTGCGCGCTGAGGAACTTCTGCGAGACGATGATGTTGGTGATCACGAACTTCTTGTCCGGCCAGACGTCCTTCTCGTTGAGCAGGACCTTCGCACCGAGGGTGACCAGCTTGGAGGCGGTGGGCTCGGGCACCCAGGCGCCGTCGATCGAGCCCTGCTTGTAGGCGTCCGGGGTGACCTTGTTGTCGGTGCGGACCACCGAGACGTCGCCGGCGCCGGACTGCGCGTCCACCTTGTAGCCCTTGCCGGCCAGGTAGTTGAGCAGCGCCACGTCCTGGGTGTTGCCCAGCTGCGGGGTGGCGATCTTCTTGCCCTTGAGGTCGTCCAGCGACCCGATCTTGTCCGGGTTGACCACGAGCTTGACGCCGCCGGAGGCCGAACCGCTGATGATCTTCAGCGACTTGCCCTCGGACTTGGTGAAGCCGTTGATCGCGGGGGAGGGGCCGATCCAGCCGATGTCGATCGAGTCGGCGTTCAGCGCCTCGATCTCCGCCGGGCCCGCGTTGAAGATCTGGGTCTTGACCTGGGTGGCGCCCAGCTCCTTCTGGATGAGGCCCTCCTGGAGCCCGACCAGCGGGGTGCCGTGGGTCAGGTTGGCGAAGTAGCCGATCCTGACGGTGTCGGCGGAGAGCTTCGCGCCGGAGGCGGAATCACCGGCCGGGGCCGCGGTGTTGGACTTCTTGTCGTCGCTCTTCGAGCCGTAGCCGCAGGCCGAGAGCAGGGCCACGGCGGTGAGACCGGCGACGGCGGCCGCGGCGGAGCGTCTGATCCGACCGGAGGCCGGGCGTGCGGGGCTATGCGGTGCGGGGTCGTGCGGGAGTGCCTGGGTCGATGCCATGGTGGAGTCCTGTTCGCGGACGGACCGTCAGGAGGCGGCCTCGGGGCGGAAGTCGGTCGGGTTGTGCTTGCGGCATCGGGGGATGCCGGGCAAGCCGGGTCGGCGTGCTGTACCAGCTGTGGGGTGGGACAGCGGCCGGCCCGGTGACAGGGCGTTCTCAGCCCTGTCGGCCCACACATCGCGTCAGGCCGCCCTGGCCGCTGCCGAGGACGCCGCTGCCGATGCGGCCGCCTTCCTTGTCCATGCCCGAGAACGCCTCGCTGGGCATCAGACCCAGTCCTCCTCGTGGGGTGCGTCGGGTGCGTCGGTACCGGGTACCGACGCGAATGCCTCGCCCGCCATGCCGGCGGTGAGGGTGGTGCCGTCGGCCGGGTCGATCAGCAGGAACGAGCCGGTCCGGCGGTTGGCGGAGTAGTCGTCGAGCGAGAGCGGCTCGGCGGTGCGCAGCACCACGTGGCCGATGTCGTTGACGCTCAACCCCTCGGGGGCGGGGCGCTGTTCGAGGCCCCCCTCCTCGATGGGCGCAGTGATGTCGATCCGGTAGGAGATCTCCTTGACCAGCGCCCGGACCGTGCGGGTGGTGTGCTTGAGCAGCACCTTGTCACCGGCGCGCAGCGGGCGCTCGTGCAGGTGGCAGACGGTCGCGGTGACGTCCTTGACGGGCGTCGGGGCGGGGCCGGCCGCGATCAGGTCGCCGCGGGAGATGTCGATGTCCTCGGCGAGGCGGACGGTGACCGACTGGGGGGCCCAGGCGACGTCGGTCTCCCGGCCGAGCGCGTCGATGCCGGCGACGGTGGTGGTGTGGCCGGAGGGCAGCACCGTCACCCTGTCCCCGACGCGCAGCACGCCGGAGGCCAACTGCCCGGCGTAGCCGCGGTAGTCGGGGTGCTCCTCGGTCTGCGGGCGGATCACGTACTGGACCGGGAAGCGGGCCGGCTCCTCGCTCGGGTCGCCGTCGACGGCCACCGTCTCCAGGTGCTCCAGCAGCGTCGGGCCGCCGTACCAGTCCATGTGGGCGGAGGGCTCGACCACGTTGTCCCCGGCGAGTGCGGAGATCGGGATCGCGACCACGTCCTTGACGCCGAGCGAGGCGGCGTAGGCGGTGAACTCCTCGGCGATGGCGGCGAAGACGGGCTCCGCGTACTCGGTGAGGTCCATCTTGTTGACGGCCAGCACGACGTGCGGCACGCGCAGCAGCGCGGCGACGGCGGCGTGTCGGCGGGTCTGCTCGACCACGCCGTTGCGGGCGTCGACCAGGACCACGGCGAGTTCGGCGGTGGAGGCGCCGGTCACCATGTTCCGGGTGTACTGCACGTGCCCGGGGGTGTCGGCGAGGATGAACCGCCGCCGCGCGGTGGCGAAGTAGCGGTACGCCACGTCGATGGTGATGCCCTGCTCGCGCTCGGCGCGCAGGCCGTCGGTGAGCAGTGCGAGGTCGGGCGCGTCCTGGCCGCGGCTCAGGGAGACGCGCTCGACGGCCTCCAGCTGGTCGACCAGCACCGACTTGGAGTCGTGCAGCAGACGGCCGACCAGGGTGGACTTGCCGTCGTCGACGGAGCCGGCGGTGGCGAAGCGCAGCAGGGAGGTGGCGCTGGTCTCGGTGGTGGTGCTCATTTAGAAGTATCCCTCGCGCTTGCGGTCTTCCATCGCGGCCTCGGAGAGCTTGTCGTCCGCCCGGGTGGCGCCGCGCTCGGTGAGGCGGCTGGCGGCGATCTCGGCGATGACGTCGGCGATGGTCACCGCGTCGGAGTCGACGGCCCCGGTGCAGGACATGTCGCCGACCGTGCGGTAGCGGATCAGGCGCCGCTCGACCGGCTCGTTCGCCTTGGGGCCGCCCCACTCGCCGGCGGTCAGCCACATGCCGCTGCGGGCGAAGACGTCGCGCTCGTGGGCGTAGTAGATCTCCGGGAGCTCGATGCCCTCGCGCTCGATGTACTGCCAGACGTCCAGCTCGGTCCAGTTGGAGAGCGGGAAGACCCGTACGTGCTCGCCGACGGCGTGCCGGCCGTTGTAGAGCGACCACAGCTCGGGGCGCTGGCGGCGCGGGTCCCAGGCGCCGAACTCGTCGCGCAGGGAGAAGACGCGCTCCTTGGCGCGGGCCTTCTCCTCGTCGCGGCGGCCGCCGCCGAAGACGGCGTCGAAGCGGCCCTTCTCGATGGCGTCCAGCAGCGGCACGGTCTGCAGCGGGTTGCGGGTGCCGTCGGGGCGCTCGCGCAGCCGGCCGTCGTCGATGAAGTCCTGGACGTGGGCGACGTGCAGGCGCAGGTTGTGCTCGGCCGCGACGCGGTCGCGGTAGGCGATCACCTCGGGGAAGTTGTGGCCGGTGTCGACGTGCAGCAGCGAGAACGGGATGGCGGCCGGCCGGAAGGCCTTGAGCGCCAGGTGCAGCATGACGATGGAGTCCTTGCCGCCGGAGAACAGGATCACCGGGCGTTCGAACTCCCCCGCGACCTCGCGGAAGATGTGCACCGACTCGGCCTCCAGCACGTCCAGGTGGGACAGTGCGAAGGGACGCTGTGAACCGTGGCCGGGGTCGTCGGTGTGGACCAGGCTGTCGGTCGCGGTGGTCACGCGAGGCCCCTCTCGGTCAGGAAGGCGTGGAGTTCGGCGGCGCTCTCGGTCACCTCGCGGCCCTGGGTCTGCAGGCGCAGCTCCGGGTCGGCGGGGGCCTCGTACGGGTCGTCGACACCGGTCAGGCCGGAGATCTCGCCGGCCGCCTGCTTGGCGTACAGGCCCTTGACGTCGCGCTCGGCGCAGAGCTCGACCGGGGTGGCGACGTGGATCTCCAGGAACTCGGTGCCGTGGGCGGCGTGCCGCTCGCGGACGGCGGTGCGGGAGTCCGCGTAGGGGGCGATCACCGGGGCGAGCACCTTGACGCCGTTGGCGGCGAGCTTCTCGGCGACGAAGCCGATCCGGGTCACGTTGGTGTGCCGGTCCTCGCGGGTGAAGCCGAGGCCCTTGGAGAGGAACTCGCGGATCTCGTCGCCGTCCAGGACCTCGACCCGGTGGCCCTCGGCGCGCAGCCGCTCGGCCAGGGCGAAGGCGAGCGTGGTCTTGCCGGCGCTCGGCAGCCCGGTCAGCCACACGGTGGCGCCGCGCTCGCAGGGGGCGGCCTGCGGGGCCGCCTCTGCGGCTCCGTCGGCGGCCAGGGTGGTGGCTGTGCTCACGGTGGGTTCTCCAGACGGGTGTTGACGGTGGATCAACGGGTGGTGGCGGGGGGTCAGAGGTGGATGCCGCACTCGGTCTTGCCGGAGCCGGACCAGCGGCCGGCCCGGGCGTCCTCGCCCTCGGCGGGCTTGCGGGTGCAGGACAGCGGGGAGCAGCCGACCGAGGTGTAGCCCTCCCACAGCAGCGGGTTGAGCAGGACCCCGTTGGCGTTGACGTAGGCGTCCACGTCCTCCTGGGTCCACCGGGCGATCGGGGCGATCTTGACCTTGCGGCGCTTGGCGTCCCAGGCGACCACCGGGGTGCCGGCCCGGGTGGGGGACTCGTCGCGGCGCAGTCCGGTGGCCCAGGCGTCGTAGCCGCCGAGTCCGCGGTTCAGCGGCTCGACCTTGCGCAGCGAGCAGCACAGGTCCGGGTCCCGGTCGTGCAGGTTCGGCCCGTACTGGGCGTCCTGCTCGGCCACGGTCTGCAGCGGCTTGAGGGTGATGACGTTGACCGGCATCACCGCCGCCACCGCGTCCCGGGTGCCGATGGTCTCGGGGAAGTGGTAGCCGGTGTCGAGGAACACCACGTCCACCCCGGGCAGGGCCGAGGAGGCCAGGTGGGCCACGACCGCGTCCTCCATGGAGGAGGTGACGCAGAACCGCTTGCCGAACGTGTCGGCCGCCCACGCCAGGATCTCCTGGGCGGTGGCCTCCTCCAGCTCGCGGGCGGCCCGCTCGGCGAGCGCCTGGTGGTCAGTCGTCGTGCTGGTCATGCGCCTTACCCCCGTTGGTCGGCGACAGCAGGCCGAGGAACTTCAACTGGAAGGCCCGGCGGCACCCGTGGCATTCCCAGGCGCCGTGTCCGGCCTCGGAGGGGCGCAGGTCCTCGTCCCCGCAGTACGGGCAGAAGAACGGTGCGGCGCGCTCGCTCATCGCCCACCTCGGTTCGCTCGGCGTCCGCTTCGTGCGCTCATGACAGCTGCTCCTCGCCGACCCGGGCCGCCCACTGGGCGAAGCGCTCGCCCTCGGTGCGGCCGGCCTGGTAGCGGGTCAGGACGCGCTCGACGTAGTCCGGCAGGCCGTCCTTGGTGACCTTGAGCCCGCGGACCTTGCGGCCGAAGCCGGCCTCCAGGCCCAGGGCGCCGCCCAGGTGTACCTGGTAGCCCTCGACCTGGTTGCCGTTGTCGTCCGTGACCAGCTGGCCCTTGAGGCCGATGTCGGCGACCTGGATGCGGGCGCAGGCGTTCGGGCAGCCGTTGATGTTGATGGTCAGCGGCTCCTCGAAGTCGGGGAGGCGCTTCTCCAGCTCGTCGATGAGCGTGCGGCCGCGCTCCTTGGTCTCGACGATGGCGAGCTTGCAGTACTCGATGCCGGTGCAGGCCATGGTGCCGCGCCGGAACGGCGACGGGGTGACCCGCAGGTCCAGCGCCTCCAGGCCGGCCACCAGCGACTCGACCCGGTCCTCGGCGATGTCGAGGACGATCATCTTCTGCTCGGCGGTGGTGCGCAGCCGGTCGCTGCCGTGGGCGGCGGCGAGATCGGCGATCTCGCCGAGCAGCCTGCCGTCGACCCGGCCGACGCGCGGCGCGAAGCCGACGTAGAAGCGGCCGTCCTTCTGCCGGTGCACGCCGACGTGGTCGCGCCAGCGGCCGCTGGGCTCCTCGGGCGCGGGGCCGTCGACCAGCTGGTACTTGAGGTACTCGTCCTCCAGCACCTGGCGGAACTTCTCCACGCCCCAGTCGGCGACCAGGAACTTCAGCCGGGCGCGGTTGCGCAGCCGGCGGTAGCCGTAGTCGCGGAAGATCCCGATGACGCCGCCGTAGACGTCCGCGACCTCGTCCAGCGGGACCCAGGCGCCCAGGCGCACGCCGAGCTTGGGGTTGGTGGAGAGGCCGCCGCCGACCCAGAGGTCGAAGCCGGGGCCGTGCTCGGGGTGGACGACGCCGACGAAGGCGACGTCGTTGATCTCGTGGGCGACGTCCAGCAGCGGGGAGCCGGAGACGGCGGACTTGAACTTGCGCGGCAGGTTGGAGAAGTCCTTGTTGCCGATGAAGCGGCGCTGGATCTCCTCGATGGCCGGGGTGCCGTCGATGATCTCGTCCTCGGCGACACCGGCCACCGGGGAGCCGAGGATGACGCGCGGAGTGTCGCCGCAGGCCTCGGTGGTGGACAGGCCGACGGCCTCCAGCTTCTGCCAGATCGCCGGGACGTCCTCGATCCGGATCCAGTGGTACTGGACGTTCTGCCGGTCGGTCAGGTCGGCGGTGTTGCGGCCGTACAGCTCGGAGACCTCGGCGATCGCCTTGAGCTGGGCGACCGTCAGCCGGCCGCCGTCGATGCGGACGCGGAGCATGAAGTACTCGGCGTCCAGCTCGTGCGGGTCGAGGATCGCGGTCTTGCCGCCGTCGATGCCCTCCTTGCGCTGGGTGTACAGACCCCACCAGCGCATCCGGCCGCGCAGGTCGGCCGGGTCGATCGAGTCGAAGCCGCGGTGCGCGTAGATCGTCTCAATGCGTGTCCGCACATTGAGACCGTCATCGTCCTTCTTGAACTGCTCGTTGGCGTTCAGAGGAGTGAAGTGGCCCACGCCCCACTGGCCCTCGCCGCGGTGCCGGGTCGCCTTGCGGACCGGTGCCGGGCGCGGCGCGGCGGCGCGGTCGGCCGTGGGCTCGGCGGTCTCGGGGGAGGTGGCCATGGTGAAGTCCTTCGTGGCAGGTGGCTCTGGCGCCGGGTTGGTCGCTGGGCGTGCTCGACGGGTACGGTGCTGCTGTGACCTGCTGGTTTGTCAGGGGCCGGGAGAGCAGACCGGGGCCGGGCGGGCGCCTGCGCATCCGCGTCAGCGGGGATGGGCGGGGTGGTGGCGCCGGGTGCGGTGGGTGGCAGCGGGGTGGGGCTCAGATCACCGGACACATGGCGCTGGACACGCGAAGCAGATCGACGTGGAGTCGACCGACCAGGGTGGTTCCGGCGCTAGGCATGGCAAGAGATTCGCACGGCGCACGACTCGCGGTCCACTAACGTCCGTATTCTGGACGTAAAGGTTTCGCATGGCGAGATGTCAGAGCGTTCCCGCCGCTCGCCGGATCGGACCCCCCGCGGCAGGCCGCGACACGGGAGATCAACGGACCGGTCCCGGCCCGATACCGTTAGCCCTGTGCAACCAGCAGGCGAAACGACGAGTCCCAGCCCCGAGCGGTCCTCCCGGCGTCGGGGCAGGGGTTCCCGGCGCGCGGTCAAGCAGGTCACCTGGCGCAGTACGGCCTGGGCGCTGGTCAAGGACACCACCAACACCTGCGTCGAGTACCGGGTCACCGGCCTCGCCGCCGAGGCGGCGTTCTTCACCCTGCTCTCGATCCCGCCGCTGCTGCTCTGCCTCGCCGCCACCCTCGGGTACCTGGACGAGTTCCTCGGGGCCGGGACGATCGACCAGCTCAAGTCGGACATCGTCTCGGCAGCCGGGACGGTGCTCTCGGAGTCGTCCATCCAGGACGTCGTGGTGCCGCTGCTCAACGACGTCTTCGACCACACCCGGCCGGACCTGATCTCGATCGGCTTCCTGCTCTCGCTCTGGTCCGGCTCGCGCGCGCTCTACATCTTCATCGACACCATCACCGTGATGTACGGGCTGGACGGCAAGCGCGGCATCGTCAAGACCCGGCTGATGTCGCTCGGCCTCTATCTCGGCGCGCTGGTGATCGGCTCGCTGGTGCTGCCGCTGCTGCTGGCCGGGCCGGGGCTGGTGCTGAACGCACTGCCCGGGGTCGCGACGCTGGTGAACGCGGTCTACTGGCCGTTCGCCATCCTGCTGCTGATCGTCTCGCTGACCACGCTCTACCACCTCGCGGTGCCCGTCTCCACGCCCTGGCGGGAGGACATCCCCGGCGCGCTGGTCGCCCTGGTGGTCCTGGTCTTCTGCAGTGTGGCACTGCGGCTCTACCTGGTCAGCTCGGTCGAGGGCCACTCGGTGTACGGCTCGCTGGCCGCGCCGGTCGCGGTGCTGCTGTGGATCTTCGTGGTCGCGATCGCGGTACTGATCGGCGCCGCCATGAACGCCGCCATAGACCGCCGCTGGCCCACCCTGGAGACCGCCGACGCCCGCGCCGAGAACGAGCGGGCGCAGGAGGAGGCGGCCGCGGCGGTGGTCCGCGAGGTCGCCGCCCGGCGCGCCGTCGAGCGGGCCCGGCGGGCGCGCGAGCTCGGCCTGGCCGAGGGCGCGGAGGAGGAGTACTACGAGGAGGAGGGCGATGACGCCGACGTCCCCTCGGAGTACCCCGAGCGCTGGGCCGACGTGCTGGCCGCCGACAACGTCCGCGGCCGCCTCACCGCCCGGGGCGGCCCGCACCACCGGCCGACCCCGCCGCCGCCGGACAGCGACCGCCCGACCGTGCCGCCGCCCGACTACCACATGCCGGACTACCCCGTGCCGGGCCACCCGCCGCGGCCGCCGTGGGACCAGCGGTAGCAGTCCGCCGCGGGGCGGTCGGGCGCGGCACGGGGCGGCTCGGGCACGGGGTGGTCGGGGCGGGCCGGGGCGACCGGGTGCGGTGGCGCAGCGGCAGGTGAAAAACCGGTTGGCAGCCCCAGGGGTGCCCGCTACGGTGTGAACAGTTCGGTTCGGGGGCCGCCTTCGCGGCCCAGGAGAGAAGCAGGAGGTGAGCCTCGTGGCTGTCACTGCCGTCACGGCTGCCCTGGGCAGCGCTCGCGTACACCACCTCTCCCACCCGGCCGCCGGCTGACCCACCCGAGACGCTCAAGGTTCGTCTCGCGCAGCCGCAGCCCGGCGGGATCACTTTCCTCCCGAAGGGCCCACTGCGTTGTTCAACGCTGCCTCCGTTCCGTCTTTCCCCGACTTCTCCACCACCTCCGACTCCCCGCTGGCCGGCCACGGCTGGACGGCCGAGTTCGAGGACCTCTTCTCCCCGCTCGCCGAGGCCGGCCTCGTCCCGGGCCGGATCGTCCGCGTCGACCGCGGCCAGTGCGATGTCGTCCTGGCCGACCCGGAGAGCGGCGGGCTGCGCACCGTCCGGGCCGACACCCGGGCGGTCGGCGACGCCGACATGATCAACTGCCCGTGCACCGGTGACTGGGCGGCCGTCGACCTGGCGGCCGAGCCGATGCCCTCCGTCGCCGCGCTGCTCCCGCGCTCGACCGCGATCATCCGCAAGGTCGCGGGCAAGCGCTCCGACGGCCAGGTGCTGGCCGCCAACGTCGACACCGTGCTGATCGCCTCCTCGCTCGCCGCCGACCCGGACCTCGGCCGGATCGAGCGCTTCCTCGCCCTGGCCTGGGAGTCCGGCGCCGAGCCGCTGGTCGTCCTGACCAAGGCCGACCTGGTCGACGACGCCGACTTCATCCGGGCCGACGTCGAGGCCATCGCCCCCGGCGTCACCGTGCTGGTGGTCAGCGCCGAGACCGGCGAGGGCATCGACGTGCTGCGGGCCTGCACCCCGGGCAGCACCGCGCTGGTCGGCCAGTCCGGCGTCGGAAAGTCCACCCTGACCAACGCGCTGGCCGGCGCCGAGCGGATGGCCGTCCAGGCGACCCGCTCGGTGGACGAGAAGGGCCGCCACACCACGACCACCCGCGAGCTGATCGCGCTGCCCGGCGGCGGGGTGCTGATCGACACGCCCGGTCTGCGTGAGGTCGGCCTCTACGGGGGCGAGGGCGTCGCGATGGCCTTCGCCGACATCGAGGGGCTGTCCGAGGCCTGCCGCTTCCAGGACTGCGGGCACCACACCGAGCCCGGCTGCGCGGTCCAGGCCGCGCTGGCGGACGGCACCCTGCCGCAGCGCCGGATGGAGAGCTACCTCAAGCTCCAGCGCGAGAGCGAGTGGATCGCCTCCCGTTCGGACGCCCGGCTGGCCGCGGCCCGGCTGAAGAAGTGGAAGAGCATCACCAAGTCGGTACGCGCGTCGGGGCGTCCGGTGAAGCGCTGAGACCTGTGCCGGACGGCCGACCCGGTGCGGATCCGCTCCGCACCGGGCCGGGCGGTCGGTCCAGGGCCGGCCGGTTGCAGGCCGGTCAGCGCAGGTCGGCGACCAGGCGGAAGCGCTCCAGGATGACGGGCGTGCCGTCGTCCACGGTGAAACCCGGGTCGCCGAGGGCGGCGCGCAGCTCGGGGCTGTGCCAGAACCGCTCGTGCCCGGCGCGCCAGTCGGCCACCGCGGTGTAGCCCTCGCCCTCGTCGACGGCGTGCGCGAGGTCCACGTCCGCCAGCGGGACGACCCGGACGGCCGTCAGCTCGGTGACGGCCACCGGGCGACCGGCCGAGTCGACCACCGCCGCCCGGGTGCCCACCTGAGGAAGGGGCACACCCTCGTACCGGTACTCGGCGAGCAGCCCGGTGGTACTGGTCTTCGCGCCGATCAGGATCGCCGCCACCAACCGGTCGCGCAGCGGCCCGGGGAAGGCGAACTCCTCCACCGGCAGGGCGGCGACCCGGGGGTCGTCCGGCCCGGCGTACGGTTGCGCGCTCATCGGGGCTCCTGTCGGTTCGGGGCGGGTCGGACCGGGTCGGACCGTGTCCGGGAGCGGCCAGCGTAGCCGCCGGAGATCCCCGCGGGCCCCTGGTTTTCCACCGGGCCCGCACGCCCGCGCCCGGCTCGCACCCGGCTTGTACCGAGCCCCGGTTCGGCCTGGCGCCCGGCTCGTGCCCGCCCTGCCGCAGCCCCTGGCCGACCGGCCGCCCGACCCCCGACGCCGACGTCCGATTTCCGCCAGTGACGGTCCTGCGGGTGCCGCACACTGGATGGCGTGATCGACGACGACATCCGGTACCGGGCGGTGGACAGCCGCGACTCCCGCTTCGACGGGGTCTTCTTCACGGCCGTCACCTCGACCGGCATCTACTGCCGACCGAGCTGTCCCGCGGTGACCCCCAAACGCGCCAACTGCACCTTCTACCCCAGCGCGGCCGCCGCCCAGGGCGCCGGCTTCCGCGCCTGCCGCCGCTGCCGCCCCGACTCCGTCCCCGGCTCCCCGGAGTGGAACCACCGCGCGGACCTCGTCGGCCGGGCGATGCGGCTGATCGGCGACGGCGTCGTCGACCGCGAGGGCGTCGCCGGTCTCGCCCAGCACCTCGGCTACAGCGCCCGCCAGCTCCAGCGCCAGCTCACCGCCGAACTCGGCGCCGGGCCGATCGCGCTGGCCCGGGCCCGCCGCGCCCAGACCGCCCGGCTGCTGCTCCAGACCACCGAGCTGCCGGTCACCGAGATCGCCTTCGCGGCCGGGTTCGCCTCCGTGCGCCAGTTCAACGACACCGTCCGCGAGGTCTACGACCGCACTCCCAGCGCCCTGCGGGGCGAGGTCACCGCCGGTCGGCGCACCGCGACACCGGCCGGTGGGCTGACCCTGCGCCTGGCCTACCGCGGCGCGCTCGACAGCGACCACCTGATCGACTTCCTGGCGCTGCGGGCCGTCCCCGGCGTGGAGGAGGTGGTGCCCGGCGGCCGGCCCGGTGTGCGGACCTACCGGCGCACCCTCGCCCTCCCGTACGGCCACGGCATCGCCGAGGTCGACGGCCTCGCGCCCGGGGATCCGCGGACCCGCGGCTGGCTGGACTGCCGGCTCCTGCTCGCCGACCTGCGCGACCTGCCGACCGCCGTCCAGCGGCTGCGGATCCTGTTCGACCTGGACGCCGACCCGGACACGGTGGACGAGCAGCTGGGCGCCGACCCGCTGCTCGGCGCCCTCGTCCGGGCCCGCCCGGGCCTGCGCTCGCCCGGCCACGTGGACCCGCACGAGCTGGCCGCCCGCGCGGTACTCGGCCAGCAGGTCACCGTCGTCGCCGCGCGCACCCTGGCCGGCCGGCTCGCCGAGAAGTACGGCAGCGCGCTGCCCGAGCCCAGTGGCGGACTGCGGCTGCTGTTCCCGAGCGCCGGCGCCCTGGCGGTGGCCGACCCCGAGGACTTCGCGATGCCCGCGGCCCGCCGCCGGGCCCTCACCGGCCTCTGCGCGGCCCTCGCCGAGGGCGTCGTCCGGCTGGACGGCGGCGTGGACCGGGAGGAGACCGCCGAGCGGCTGCTCGCCCTGCCCGGCATCGGCCCCTGGACCGTCGGCTACCTGCGGATGCGGGCCCTCGCCGACCCCGACGTCTTCCTGCCGAGCGACGTCGGCATCCGCCACGGCCTCGCCCGGCTCGGCGAGCCCGGCGACCCGAAGTCGGCCGCGCGCGCCGCCGGCGCCTGGGCACCCTGGCGCTCCTACGCCGTCCACCGGCTCTGGGCGGGCGCCCCCACCGACCACAGCACCGAAACGGAGCACGACCGCGCATGAGCACCACCGTCTTCACCATCATGGACAGCCCGTTCGGGCCGCTGCTGCTGAGCGGCACCCTGCCGGACGGCGGCGGGCCGGCCGCACTGGCCGCCGTCACCGCCCCCGGCCAGAAGGGCGCCCGCACCGAGCCCGCCGACGACTGGGTCCACGACCCGGACGCCCTCGCCGAGGCGGTGGACCAGCTGACCGCCTACTTCGCCGGGACGCGGACCGACTTCGACCTCCCGCTCGCCCCGGTCGGCACCGAGTTCCGCCAGCGGATCTGGGCCGCCCTGGACGACATTCCGTATGGCGAGACGATCACCTACGGCCAGCTCGCCGCGGCCGCCGGCGCCTCCCCGAGCGCCGTCCGCGCGGTCGGCGGCGCGGTGGGTGCCAACCCGCTGCTGATCGTCCGCCCCTGCCACCGGGTCATCGGCGCCAACGGCAGCCTCACCGGCTTCGCCGCCGGGGTGGAGAACAAGCGCCGACTGCTCCGACTGGAGAGCGGGGCCCTCTTCTAGAGGCCTCCCGGACACGGCCTAGGCGGCCGGGAGGTCGACCCGCCAGTCGTTGCTGCGCATGAGGCGTCCGGCCGGGAACTCGAAGTCGGTCTCGCCGACCAGCGAGAAGCCGGCCCTGCGGCAGACGGCGTTGGAGGCGGGGTTGTCCACCGAGGGGAAGGCGTGCAGGTAGCGGTGCCCGGCGGCGGCCAGGGTGGCGGTGCGGGCGGCGGCCACCGCGGCCCGGGTGGCGGCGACGGCGATGCCGCGGCCCTGGTGGGGCGGGAGGACGTTCCAGCCCATCTCGTAGACCGGCTCGCCCTGCCAGGTGCGTGCGGCGTAGCCGACGGTGCCGACCGACTCGCCCGTCTCCGACAGCACGATGCGGAACATGCACCCCACACCCGCCGGGACGAAGCCCAGGTAGCGCCGGTGGCGGTGCAGCACCTGCTCCTCGGTCTCCGGGCCGCCGACGTGCCTCTTCATCTCCGGGGTGTTGACCCGGCGCAGCAGCGCGAGGTCGGTGTCCGTCCAGGGCTCGATCCGTACCAGTGCGTCGTCCACCCTGTGGACGTTAGCGGCGACCGGGCCGGTCGGCACCGGGTTATTCGCGACCGGCGGGCACAGCGGGCTCGCCGGGTACGGCCAGTGCCTGGGCCAGCTGGTCCAGGGCGGGCAGCGCCTGCATGACGGCCTCGCGGTCGGTGGGGGCGAGGGTGCCCAGCGCGGTCGCGATCCGGCGCTCGTGGGCGCGCTGCCAGTCGTCCAGCTGCTGCTGGCCGGCCGGGGTGAGGGCGATCCGGGCGGTGCGGCGGTCGCCGGGGTCGGCCTGGCGGTCGACGAACCCGGCTTCGAGCAGCTTGCCGACCAGCCCGCTGACGGTGTTCGGGGCGAGCCGCTGGCGGGCGGCCAGCTCGCCGACCCGCAGCGGGGCGGCGGCGAGCGTCTGGAGGAGCTCGACCTGCGCCATCGGCAGGGACTCCCACGGGTAGTCGGTCCGGATGCTGCTGCGCAGCGCCCGCCGCAGCCGGGTCACCACGTCCGTGAGCTGCCGGGCGCGCTCGATCGCCGGAGCCCCGAGCTCGGCCTGGGGATCGGCGGGTCCTGCGACAGGGTCGGGAACGGGCGGTGACGGCGACATGGCGGACAGCGTATCGCCTGGTGGCGACCGCCCCGGCGTTCCCTTCGCACACCGATCAGCTCGTTGAGAGAACATGTCTGTATCCGATATGTTTCTCCCCATGAACGCCACCGCCCTCGCCACCCGGCTGCTCACCGAGCGCCCCCGGCCGCGCGGCGTCGCCGCCTGGCGGTACGCCCACTGGCTCGCCGTCGGCACCGTCTGCCTCGGGGCGTTCCTCGGGCAGCTGACCGCCAGCGTCACCGCCCTCGTGCTGCCCGAGCTCGGGCGGCACTTCGGGGTCGGCTTCGCCGCCGTCGAATGGGTCGCGCTGGCCTACCTGCTGGTGCTGGTGGCACTGCTGGCCCCGATCGGCCGGCTCTCCGACCTGGCCGGCCGCAAGACCATGTACCTCGGCGGCTTCGCGGTCTTCGCCCTGTCCTCGCTCGGCGCCGGGTTCGCCGGCAGCCTCGGCGTGCTGGTGGCCTGCCGGGCCGTCCAGGCGGTCGGCGGCGCGATGATGCAGGCCAACAGCGTCGCCCTGGTCGCCCGCGGCGTCCCCGGGCACGCGATGCGCCGGGCGCTCGGCATCCAGGCCGCCGCCCAGGGGCTCGGCCTCGCCCTGGGCCCCAGCCTCGGCGGGCTGCTGGTGCAGCACGCCTCCTGGCGCTGGGTGTTCTGGATGAACGTCCCGATCGGCCTGGTCGGCATCCTGGCCGGCTGGTACCTGCTGCCCCGCAGCCGGCCCGACGGCGCACCCCGACCGGAGGGCGGGCGCTTCGACCTGCTCGGCCTCCTGCTGCTCACCGGCGCGTCCACCGCGCTGCTGCTCGCCCTCTCCGCGGCCTCCGGCCTGCCGCTGCCCGGCTGGGCGGTCGCGGTGCTGCTGGCCGCCTCCGTGCTGCTCGCGCTGGCCCTGGTCCGCCAGGAGCGGCGGGCCGCCCGGCCGATCCTCGCGCCCGGGCTGGTGAACACGCCGGGGGTGCGGTCGGGGCTGGCGGTCGCGCTGATCGGGTACCTGCTGCTGTTCTGCCCGCTGGTGCTCGGCCCGGTGATGCTGACCGGGGCGGGGGTGCCGGTGGCCCTGGCGGGTCTGGTGGTCACGCTGCTCCCGGCCGCCTTCGCGGTGGCCGCGACCGTCGGCGGCGCACTGCTGCCCCGGGGCTGGTCGGACGTCGCGCGCTGCCGGGTGGGCGCCGCCCTGGCCGGGGCCGGGCTGCTGCTGTTCGCGGTGCTCCCGGTCACGGGAGCGGCGGTCGCCGCGCCGCTGCTGCTCGCCGGGTACGGGCTGGGCCTGCTGCTGCCCGCCAACAACGCGCTGGTGATGCGGGCGATCCCGGCGGAGTGCTCGGCGGTGGGCGGCGGCATGGTCAACATGGCCCGCAGCCTCGGCACCGCGCTGGGCACCGCGCTGCCGGTGCTCGGAGTGCACCTGGCGGGTGCGGGGGCCGGCGGTCGGGCGGTCCTGCTGGTGCTCGCCGCCGTCGCGGGCCTGGCGGTGGCGCTGACCCGCCCGGTCCGCAGGCCGCTTCGGGCCTGAACCGGGACGGCGGCGGACCGGACGCGGACGGCGGACCGGCTGTGAACGGCGGACCGGCTGTGAAGGGCGGACCGGGGTGCGGCGGGACGGGAGGCCGTCCGCCGCACCCCGGTCGGGTGCCTCGGGTACCGCTCAGGGGGCCGGCACGCCGGGGGCGGCGCCGCGCTCCTTGAGCATGTCGGTGATCAGCTGGATCTCGGAGGTCTGGCCGATCACCATCGACTGGGCGAGCCGCTTCTCGGACTCGTTGTGCGCCAGGTCGACATAGCCCTGGGCCATCTCCACCCCGCCCTTGTGGTGCTCCAGCATCAGCTGCAGGTAGGACACCTCGGCGTCCCGCCCGCTGAGCGTGCGCAGCTTGGCCAGCTGGGCGTTGGTGGCCATGCCGGGCATCAGCGAACCGTCGTGCGCCTCGTAGGCGTGGTTCATCCTCATCCACGCCATCGGCTTGGCCGGCGAGTGCTGCGGCAGCCCCCACTGGTCGAGCCAGCCCATCATCATCCCGCGCTGGTTGGCCTGGGTGTTGATGATGTCGAAGGCCAGGGTCCGCACGGCCTCGTCGCCCGTCCGGTCGCGGATGACGAACGACAGGTCGACGGCCTGCTGGTGGTGGGTCGCCATGTCCCGGGCGAACCCGGCCTCGGGGGAGTCGCCGGCCGGCACCGCGGCCGAGGAGCCGGAGGCCGAGGTGCTGCTCGCGACCAGGGCGGGCACCCCGAGCGCGAGGGCGAGCGCGGCCGCCAGGGCGGCCGGCCACCAGAGCCGCCGACGGCCGGCCCGGGGGGCCTCGCCGTCCTCCTCGGGCGCCGCCGCGTCGACGGTCACATCGCCCCCATGGTGCAGGACGCGCCCGGCTCCTGGGTCTGCTTGCCCTGCACGTACTTGGTGAAGAACTCGTTCACCCGGGGGTCGCTCGCGCTGTCCACGACCAGCTGGGTGCTCCACGCGCTGAGCGTGATGGTGCCCTTCTCGTCCGGGTACGGGCTCATCAGCGAGTACGGGGTGGCCTTCACCTTGTCGGAGAGCGCCTTGACGTCGTCCGGGGTGGCCTTGCCGTTGTACGTCACCCAGACCGCGCCGTGCTCCAGCGAGTGCACGGCCCGCTCGTTCTCGACCGGCTGGTCGTAGACGTGGCCCATGCAGTCCAGCCAGATCGCGTTGTGGTCACCGCCGACCGGAGGGGTCTGCGGGTAGGTGACCTTCTCCTTGACGTGGTTGCGGCTGAGGTCGCCGAAGGTCTGCACCCCGTCGATCGGTGCGGCGGCGGCGATCTCCTTGGCCTTCTTGTCCTTGTTGGCGTCGACCACGATCCAGGTGCCGGTGGCTATCGCGCCGACCACCAGCGCGCCGCCGACAACCGAGGCGATGATCTTGTTGCGCCGCTCCCGGCGCTGCTCGACGGCGCGGAGCTCGGCGATGCGGGCGCGGCGGTCGAGACCGGCCTGCTTGCCGCTCGGCTTGTTGCCCTGCTTGGAGGCGGAACCCATGTGGTGTCCTTGTCCCCGCCGCGCGCTGAGTGGCGCGGCGGTCTGAAGAGAGGAGGGAGGGGGCGGATCCGCGGCCCCGCTGGCCGTCCGTCGTCCGTTCGGTGGCGGCGGGTCGGCGAGGAGGTGCGGTGGGTTCCGCTTACGAGCGGTGTACTTGCAGTTCGTGTAGATCGGGGGCCGGGTGCGGGCCGACCAGCAGCCCGGCGGGGACGAACCGGGGCAGGGCCTCGGCCGCGTCCGGACGGGGCGCCACGGCGGGTTGCGGCTGCGGCGGCGGATTGGGGAGCTGGGCGTCCTGGGGGCAGAACGGGTGGCTGGAACAGCCGTTGTCGCGGTGCGGCGGCTGGCCGTCGGCCGAGCACCACGTCCAGCGCCGGTGCTCCTCGGCGCCCAGCGCGGCGCCGGAGTGCTGAGCGGGGCCGGCGGACCGGGCGTGCTGCAGGGCGGACGCTCCGGCCTGTCCGACCGAGGGGACGGCCGGGCCGAGGACGGTACTGGCGGGGACCGGGGCCGCGGACCCGCCACGGGTCACGGCCTGGGCCTGGCCCGCGCACGGGAGTGCGGTCAGCAGCCCGATCAGCAGGAGGATCCACAGCGTGCCCACCGGGCGGCCCGCCAGTGCGGTCCTCCCCGGCCAGGGTGATCTGGGCGCCCACGCGGTCATGCGCACATTTAATCAGCCGAACGGGTGAAGCGATGCCCCTCCTCGGCCCCGATTTCCAGCCGCTTCGGGGGCGGAACACTCCGGAAACACCCTGCTCGGGGCACATCCGGCAAGCACGGACGGAACGGAAACGGAACCCCCTGGGAATCCGGTGCGAATCAGGTCATCGGGATCATCCGATCGGTGACCGGTTGTCGCCGAATGCCGGACAGCGTCGTTGCACTTGGGGACAATGACGTCGAGTCCGGCCCCGCCGGGGGCGGCGCGATCACGGACCGACCAGGAGCCGCCACGTGAGCAAGCAGGGTGTACCCGCGCAGCAGCACCGGCCGGAGGACGGCTGGTGGGAGACGGTCTACGAAGGACCGGCGGGCACCCTCCCGGACACCCCCGGCGCGGTCGACGGGGAGGGCAGCGTCGACGACTGGTTCGAGACGGCCGCCGGGCTGATCGGCCGCCAGCGCACCGGCGGGGAGGAGTCGGGAGCGGCGGCTGAGGAGGCGGGCCCGGTTCCGGACCCGACCGCGGCTCCTGCTCCTGCTGCGGTCCAGGCTCCGGCGGCCGGGGACGCGGTGCTGGAGCGGGACAGCATCGACGACTGGTTCGACACGGCGGTCGGTGTGTTCGGCGACCAGCGGGCGGCGGAGACCCGCAAGTTCGAGGCCCCCTCGTGGGCGGCGGACGCGGGCGGTCGGGCCGCGGAGCCGGAGCCCGAGCCGGAGCCCGAGCCGGAGCCCGAGACGGAGGCCGAGGCTGAGCGCGACCCCGTGCCCGACCTCCTGAAGCCGGTACCCGAGACCGAGACCGAGACCGAGACCGAGACCGAGACCGGGCCCGAACCGGTCGAGGAGCCGGGCCCGGAGCCGACCCCTGAGCCTGATCCTGTGCCCGAACCGGAGCCCGAGGCCGTCGAGGCACCGGAGCCGGAGCCGGAGCCCGTTGAGGCCCTCGAGCCCGACCCCGACCCCGCCCTCCGCCACACCCCCCGCTCCCCGCTCGCCGAGGCCGGGCCCGCCGTCCCGCACGTCGGCGAGCGCCCGCCCACCTACGGGCCCGAGCCGACGGCCGTACCCGAGGCGGACCCGGGCACCCTCGGCGCCGTCGTGCCCGACACCGTCCTGGAGGGCGCCCAGTACGCCTCCACCACCCTCCGCGCCGTCTCGGTCCGCGGGGACTCCGCCCGCTACCGCGGCGAGCCGCGCCGGGACACCCTGCTGGTGACCAGGTTCGGCGAGGGGCCCGACGGCCTGCTGCTCGCCGCGCTCGGCGGTTTCGACCGCTCCGGCGCCGACGACACCCCCGCGGAGGCCGTCTCCACCGCCACCGTCGAGGCCTGCCGCCAGCTCGCCGCCGCCGTCGGCCGCAGCCGGAGCGGGCTCGCCGCCGACCTGCGCGACGGTGCCCGGGACCGCCTGCGCTACGGCCTCCAGCGGCTGGCCACCAGCGCCGCCGCCCCGCTGCGCGCCCTCGCCGCGCTCTCGGAGGCCGAGGCGCCGTCCCCCGGTTCGCTGCACTGCCTGCTGCTCTCGCTCGACCCGGCCGCCTCCTACCGGGTGGCCTTCGGGGTCGGCCCGGGCGGACTGTACCTGCTGCGGTCCGGGCACTGGATCGACGCCTACGCGGCCCGGCTGCTGCACCACCCGGACGGCCAGCCGCCGGCGGCCGAGGCCCCGCTGCCGGACCCGCGTCCGTTCCGCTTCCGGATGGTGCCGGCCACCCCGGGCGACATCCTGCTGCTCTGCACACCCGGCCTGGCACGCCCGATCGCCGACGAGCCGGCCGTCGCGCACTTCCTCGCCGCGCACTGGGCCCACCCGCACCCGCCGGGCACCGTCGACTTCCTCCGCCAGGTCCAGGTCCGTGCCAAGGGCTACGCCGACGACCGCTCGGCGGCCGCGGTCTGGACGGATTGAGCGGTCCGGACGGATTGAGCGGTCCGGGCGGCTTGAACCGCCGGGGCGGGGTGGTGGGTCAGCCGGTCGCGCCGAGCAGGGCGCGGCAGGCCGAGTCCGCCAGCTGCAGGGCCCTGTCGCGCTGGGCCCCGGCCAGGCCGAGGGCCAGCGGGACGGCCAGGCCGTCCAGCAGCGCGCGGATCTGGGAGGCGCGCTCGGTGGCGGAGCCCGGCCCGAAGCGGCCGCAGGAGGTGCCCTCCTCGATCAGGGCGACCAGGTCGGCCTGCCAGGGGGCCTCGATGTCCAGCTGTCCCTGCCGGAGTTCGGCGCTGGCGGGGGAGCGCCCCCACACCTCGACCCAGAGGATCCAGCGCGGGTCGCCCGGACCTTCGGGGAGGTAGAGCCCGGTGTACTCGCCGAGCCGCTCGCGGACGTCCCGCCCGGTGTCGGTCAGCGCGGTGCGGCGGCGGGCGCCGAGCTGGTCCTCGCTCCAGCGCAGGGTCTCCAGCAGCAGCTGGTCCTTGCTGCCGAAGTAGTAGAGGAGGTGCCCGGCGCTCATCTGGAGCTGCTTGCCGAGGCCGGCCATGGTGAGTCCGGCGAGCCCGTGTTCGGCGATCGCGGCCCGCGCGGTGGCGAAGACCTCCTCGCGGGGGCGCGCCGGCCGGCGCGGGCGGGCGTCCGCCATCTGCTCTTCTCCTCTGTACCTCTGGGAGGCCGGGTCGGGGGGCTCCGCGCCCCGGGGGATCCGGGCCCTCACGATACTGACGGTGCCCGGAACAGCACGGAGTGGGAGGCCGGATGGTCCGGCCTCCCACTCTCAGGGCCTCTCCTTCGGGTCAGCGCGCCGTCGGCTGCTGCTGGGTGATGCAGTGGATGCCGCCGCCGTTGGCGAAGATCTCGCGGGCGTCGACCAGTTCGACGGTCCGGCCGGGGTACGCCGCGCCGAGGATGGCGGCGGCCTCCTGGTCGCGCGGGTCGTCGAAGGCGCAGAGGATCACGGCGCCGTTGGCCACGTAGTGGTTGATGTAGGAGTAGTCGACCGGCTCGCCGTCCTCGTCCGACAGGACGGTGGGGGCGGGCAGTTCGACGACCTCCAACGGGCGGCCCTTGGCGTCGGTGGACGCGCGCAGGATCGCCACCAGCTCCTGGCAGACCTCGTGGTCCGGGTGGGCCGGGTCCGGCTGGACGTGGGCGACCACGACGCCCGGGCGGACGAAGGAGGCCACGATGTCGATGTGGCCGCGGGTGCCGAACTCGTCGTAGTCGCGGGTGAGTCCGCGCGGCAGCCAGACGGCCTTGGTGGTGCCGAGGAAGGCGTGCAGCTCGGCCTCGACCTGCTCCCTGGTCCAGTCGGAGTTGCGGCCCTCGCCGAGCTGGACGGTGTCGGTGACGAGCACGGTGCCCTCGCCGTCGACGTGGATGCCGCCGCCCTCGTTGATCAGCTTCGAGGCGAAGCGCTGAACGCCCGTCAGCTCGCTGATGTGCTCGGCGATGTGCTGGTCGTGGTCCCAGCGGGCCCAGGACTGCGCGCCCCAGCCGTTGAAGATCCAGTCGGCGGCGGCGAGCCTGCCCTTGCCGTCGATCAGGAAGGACGGGCCGATGTCGCGCATCCAGGCGTCGTCCAGCGGGCGCTCGACGATCTCGACCTCGGGGGAGACGTACTTGCGGGCCTCCTCGGTCTCCCCGGTGTTGACGACCAGCGTGACCGGCTCGTACCGGACGATGGTGTTCGCCACCCTGGCCCAGGCCTCGCGGCCGGCGTGCAGGTGCTCCGGGCTGTCGAAGGTCGGGTTGGTGGTGGGGAAGGCCATCCAGGTGCGGTCGTGCGGGTGCCACTCGGCCGGCATCCGGAAGCCGAGGGAGGCGGGGGTGGGGGTCATCTTCGAGTCCTAGCAGGGAGTGGGGGCGGTCGGGGTCGGAGTCGGGGTCAGAGGAAGTACAGGCGGCTGAGCGAGACGCTGTCGGCGGGCTCGGAGCGCAGCGGTGTGCCGTCCAGCGAGACCAGTCCGGTCTCGGTGACCTGGACGTCGCCGATCCGGGCGTTGCGCACCATGTCGCGCGGGCCGATGCCGCGGGTGCCGCGGACGGCGACCCGGCGGCGGCGGGTCGGCATCGTGTCCCCGTTCTCCACGGCGGCCCGGGCGACGAAGGCGACCGAGAGGTCCGCGGCGGTGGCGCCGTGGGCGCCGAACTGGGGGCCGAGGACGAGGGGTTCGCAGCGGTCGGTGGAGGCGTTGGGGTCGCCGACCACGCCGTACGCGGGGAACCCGGCCTTGAGGACGAGTTGGGGCTTGGCGCCGAAGTGGTCGGGGCGCCAGAGCACGATGTCGGCGAGCTTGCCGGTCTCGATCGAGCCGACCTCGTGGGCCAGGCCGTGGGCGATGGCGGGGTTGATGGTGAGTTTGGCGATGTAGCGCAGGACGCGCTCGTTGTCGTCGCCGGCCTCGGTGGTGCCGTAGGAGCCGGAGCCGTCCAGGGGGCCGAGTTCGGCCTTCATCTTGCCGGCCATGGCGAAGGTGCGGCGCACGGTCTCGCCGGCGCGGCCCATGCCCTGGGCGTCGGAGGAGGTGATGCCGATGACGCCGAGGTCGTGCAGGACGTCCTCGGCGCCCATGGTGCCGGCGCGGATGCGGTCGCGGGCCATCGCGGCGTCGCCGGGCAGGTCGACCTTGAGGTCGTGGGCGGAGACGATCATGCCGAAGTGCTCGCCCAGGGCGTCCCGGCCGAAGGGCAGGGTGGGGTTGGTGGAGGAGCCGATGACGTTCTCGACGCCGGCCATCTTCAGCACGTTGGGGACGTGTCCGCCGCCGCAGCCCTCGATGTGGAAGGCGTGGATGGTGCGGCCGTCCAGGACCTTGAGGGTGTCCTCGACGGAGAGGCACTCGTTGAGGCCGTCGGTGTGCAGGGCGACCTGGACGTCGTACTCCTCGGCGACGCGCAGCGCGGTGTCCAGCGCACGGGTGTGCGCGCCCATGTCCTCGTGCACCTTGAAGCCGCAGGCGCCGCCCTCGGCGAGGGCCTCGACCAGCGGGGCCGGGTCGGAGGAGGAGCCCCGGCCGAGGAAGCCGATGTTGACCGGCCAGGCGTCGAAGGCGTTGAAGGCGTGCCGCAGCGCCCACGGCGAGTTGACCCCCACCCCCCAGACCGGGCCGAACTCCTGCCCGATGACCGTGGTGACGCCGGAGGCCAGCGAGGCCTCCATGATCCGCGGCGAGAGCAGGTGGACGTGGGTGTCGATGGCGCCGGCGGTGGCGATCATGCCCTCGCCGGAGACGATCGTGGTGCCGGTGCCGACCACCACGTCCACGCCGTCCAGGGTGTCCGGGTTGCCGGCCCGGCCGATCGAGGCGATCCGGCCGTCGATCAGGCCGATCGAGGTCTTCCGGATGCCCTGGACGGCGTCGATCACCAGCACGTTGCTGATCACCACGTCGCAGGTGTCGCGGACGGCGGCGGCCTTGAGGTGCAGGCCGTCCCGGGCGGTCTTGCCGAAGCCGGCCAGGAACTCCTCGCCCGGCGCCTGCGAGTCGGACTCGACCCGGACGATCAGGCCGGAGTCGCCGAGCCGGATCCGGTCCCCCGCGCGGGGGCCGTGCACGGAGATGTAGTCGTGGGGGGTGATGGCGGTCATGCCCGGGCCTCGCTTCGCTCGCCGGACGCGGTCCGGGTGGCGGCCCTGTTCAACTGCTCGCCCTGCTCGCTCATGACTCCACCTCGGCGTCGTCGAAATCGGTCAGGTAGCCGGTCGCGCGGGCCTTGGCCAGGGCGGCCTCCTTGGCTCCGGGTGCGTCCAGCGGGCCGTCCACCAGGCCGGCGAAGCCGATCGCGACGCGCCCGCCGCCGATCGGGACGAGGCCGACCTCGACGGTGGCGCCCGGGTCGAAGCGCACCGAGGAGCCGGCCGGGACCGCCAGGTGGGTGCCGTAGGCGGCGGCCCGGTCGAAGGCCAGCCGGGGGTTGGACTCGAAGAAGTGGAAGTGCGAGGTGACCGAGATCGGCACCCCGGAGGTGTTGTGGACGAGCAGGACGACCGTCTCCTCGATCGGGTCGTAGCCCGTGCCCTCGCCGATCAGCGCGCCGCCGGGGGCTTCGTCGCCGAGCGAGCCGGCGCCCTTGAAGGGGTCGTTGACCACGGCCAGCCGGGTGCCGTCCTCGAAGACCGCCTCGACCTGGACGACGGTGACCACGTCCGGCACGCCGGGCAGGACGTCGTCGGCGGTCAGCACGCTGCGGCCGGCCTCGATGGCCTCGGCGAGGCGCCGGCCGTCGCGGGCGGCCTCGCACACGGTGTCCGCGATCAGGGCGTGCGCCTCGGGGATGTTGAGGCGTACGCCCCGGGCGCGGCGGGCGCGGGCCAGCTCGGCCGCTGTGAAGATCAGCAGCCGGTCCCGCTCGGTGGGGGTGAGTCGCACGGTTCCTCGCTCGCGGTCGCCGGGGTGAGGGGGAGGGAGACGGGGATGGAGTTAGAACGGCGTTCAAACACTTCGGGCCATTGAACCCGGACCGGGCCGCCCTGTCCAGCGTTGCCCGCATGGTGGCGTTCCGCGCGCCGGACCGCCCCGCCCGGGTCCGCCCGGGTCGCCCCGGCCCCCCAGGGGGCGGGTCGGCGGGGGCCGCAGGGGGTCGCCGGGGTCCGCCGGGGGCTCGTGGGGGAGGGTGGTGGAGGGGCGGGGGAGCGAGGGAGGGTCGAAAGGGCCCGTACGCATCGCAAACCTGTCCGGCGCGGGCAGTTGGATCACGCAGGCCGCCCCGTGCCCCTTTCACCCCGGGTGATCGCACGCACACTGTTGCAAACGCCGTCAGCTGGGCATGAGGATGAGTGGTCAGAAGGACAGGGCTGCCCGGCCGGCGGGGGATCCGTGGCGGGTGCCCGGATCGAGGGCGGGGGCATGTGTTGATGGACGGTCAGGCGCGATTCCCGCGGCAGCGGACGGGTTCGGGGGAGGCGTTCCGGCCCAGGGCCCAGGGCGGTGCGCCGGGCGCGGCCGGTGTCACCGGCGCGGCGAACGCCCCCGGCGGGCCGCTGCCGGGTGCACCGGCGCCGGGCTGCGCCCTGCACCGCAGACTGCACCTGGCGCTGGACCCGGCCGACCTGGTCGCGGTCGGCGCCGTGCGGCGGCGGCTCCGCTCGGCGCTGAGCCACTGGGGGGTGCCCGAGCTGTCCGACACGGCCGAGCTGCTCTCCTCCGAGCTGGTCACCAACGCCCTGCTGCACACCGACCAGGGCGCGGTGTTCGACGCGGTGCTCGGCGCCGACCTGCGGCTGCGGATCGAGGTCCAGGACGGCGCCAGCCGGCTGCCGGGCCGCCGCCGCGATCCGGACGCCGAGTACGCCACCTCCGGGCGCGGGCTGCAGCTGGTCGAGGCGCTGGCGGACGACTGGGGGGTGCAGCTGCGCGGGGACGGCAAGGTCACCTGGTTCGAGCTCGCCCCCTCCTGAGCCCGGGCCGGCGCGCGAGTCCGAATCCCGGCTCAAGCCCGGGTGAGGCCCCCGGTCCGCCCCGGGGGGAATTGGTCGTTCGCCACCGAACGACACGCTGAAAGGAAGGCCGGGGGGAAGATTCACGGGCCGGTGCCATTGCCGCTCGGCCGAACATTGGCCAGGATGGTGGGAATGTGTGTCCACGTGCGGGAAGCAGCGGGGAGACCTCACCTCGACTGACCACCGCCCGTCGGCACCATCCGATCCAGCACCACCCACACACCGCCTTGCGGCCCGTCCGGACGGTCGGCGCGGCCCGCCACGGCAGCGGCAGGAGCAGCATGCCCACTGAGCCCGAGTCACCGGGGCCGGCGCTTCCTCCCGGCCAGTCCACGGCCGGGTCGGGGCGGGGGAGACCACCCGCCCAGGCGGTGCGCAGGCACGCGCTGCGGACGGCGCCCGGGCTGGCCGCCGGCCGGCTGGCGCCGATGCTCTCCGGCGGACTGCCGGTCTCCTCCGGAGACTCCACCCCGGACTGGCTGGAGCCCGCGATGGCCGCCAACGGCATCGGCTCCTTCGACTGGGACATCCGGCGCGACGTGCTGGAGGGCGACCAGCGGGCCTGCACCATCGTCGGCCTGGACCGGCTGGACCAGGGCCGCTTCGACCGCACCTCCGCCTCCTTCCTGGCCCTGCTGCACCCCGAGGACGCCCCGGTGGTGCGCCGCCGGGTCGAGCGCGCGGTGACCGAGCTGGGCCAGTGCGGCGCCTACTACCGGACGGTCGGCCCGGGCGGGACGATGAAGGCCGTGCGCTTCCGCGGCCGGGTGCTGGCGGACGCCTTCGGCCGGGCCTCCCGGATGGTCGGCTTCGTCTGGGACGCCACCGTCGAGCTGCACAAGCGCGACCGCGCCGACCGGATGGCCCTGCTGCGCGAGGAGCGCTCCCGGTTCATCAAGGAGGCCGCCCGCGCGCTCTCCGAGGCCGTCACCGTCCGGGACGTCGCCCGGGTCTTCACCGAGCTGCCGCTGCCAGGCCTGCCGCCGGACGGCCTGGTCCTGGCCGCCTTCGAGGCCGGCCGGGTGCAGATCCTCGGCGCCTCCGGCTACCGGCCGGAGGAGCTCGCGTTCTGGGACCGCTCGGTCCTGCCCGCCACCCACCCGGCGGCCGAGGCGCTGAAGAGCCGCGCGCCGGTCTTCATCCCCAGCCGCGAGGAGTTCCGCGAGCGCCACCCGGAGGTGTGGGAGCCGACCAGCCGCACCGGCCGCAGCTCCTGGGCCTTCCTGCCGCTGGTGGCCAGCGGCCGGGCGATCGGCGTCTGCCTGGTCAGCTTCGACGACGACCGCCAGCTGGACGCCGACGAGCGCACCCTGCTCTCCACCCTGGGCGGCCTGGTCGCGCAGTCGCTGGCCCGGGCCCGGCTGCACGACGCCGAGCACGAGCTGGCGGCCGGCCTGCAGCGGGTGATGCTGCCGCGCACCGTGCCGTCCGTCCCCGGGGTCACCACCGCCGTCCGCTACCTGGCGGCCGGCTCGGGCCTGCAGATCGGCGGCGACTGGTACGACGTCGTCCCGCTGCCCGGCGGGCACGTCGGGCTGGTGATCGGCGACGTCCAGGGCCATGACGTGCACGCCGCCGGGATCATGGGCCAGCTGCGGATCGCGCTGCGCGCCTACGCGGCGGAGGGCCACCCGCCGGCCGCCGTGATGGCCCGCGCCTCCCGCTTCCTCGCCGACCTGGACACCGACCACTTCGCCACCTGCACCTACGCCGAGGTCAACGTCGACTACGGCGTGGTCTACGCCGTCCGGGCCGGCCACCTCGACCCGATGGTCCGGCGGGCGGACGGCACCGCCGCCGTGGTGCCGGTGGCCGGCGGGCTGCCGCTGGGCATCGCCCCCGACGAGGAGTACCGGGTCACCCGGTTCAGCCTGGACCCGGGCGAGACGGTGGTGCTCTGCACCGACGGCCTGGTCGAGGCGCGCGGCATGGACCTCGACGACGGCATCGCCCGGCTCACCCGGGTCCTGGCCGGACCGGCCGAGACCCGCCACGAGGGCGGCCGGGACCCGCTGGAGGAGCTCGCCGACCGGATCGCCTCGCAGGCCGCGGACTCCAGCGAGCGCGAGGACGACATAGCGCTGCTGCTGCTGCGCTGGGACGGCCCGGCGGGCGGCCTGGCCGCCCAGCAGCTGCGCCGCCGGATCGGCCAGGCCGACCTCGCCCGGATCTCCGAGGTGCGGGCCGAGCTGCGGGACGCGTTGCGCCGCTGGGGTGTCGCCGAGCTGGTGGACACCGCCGAGCTGCTCGCCTCCGAGCTGGTCACCAACGCCGTCCGGCACACCGACCGGGACGCCATGTTCACCGCCCGGCTCTACCGGGAGGCGGCGACCGACGGCGGCCGGGCCCGGCTGCGGGTCGAGGTGGAGGACGAGTCGGACCTCTGGCCGACCCGCCGGACCCCGGGGGAGCAGGCCTCCTCCGGGCGAGGGCTGATGCTGGTCGAGGCGCTGGCGGACGCCTGGGGCGTGGAGCCGCGGGGCTCGGGCAAGCGGATGTGGTTCGAGCTCACCGCCACCCCGGCGGCCTGAGCGCCCGGACGGCGCCGGGCCGCCCGGGCACCCGGGCGGCCCGCGCTCAGCCGAACTGCTGCTCCAGGTCCTTCAGCTTGCGCTCCAGCGAGTCCAGCCGGGGCAGCGCCACGGTGTCCTCCTCCAGCGTGAGGTCGATGGTGCGCCGCTCCGGACGGGCCGGCAGACCGGGCTGCACGACCGCGCCCTCGGCGGGGGCGGGCTCCACGGCGGGCCGGTCCGCCGTGGACCCGGCTATCGCGGACTCCGAGCCGGACTCCAGCTGCCGGGCGCCGCCGCGCTGCCGCCAGACGCTGTTGGTCCGGTTGATGGCCCGGATCTCGGCCCGCTCGCGGCGGCCGGCGAGCTTGCGCCGCTCGCGGTCGGCGAGCTTCTCCCGCTTGTCGTCGCGGACCTCGTCGACCGCCTCGTCCAGGCTGCGGACGCCCTCCAGGAGCATCAGCGACCAGGCCGCGTAGGTCTCGCGGGGGGCGCGCATCCAGCGGACGATGCGGATCTGCGGCAGCGGCCGCGGGACGAGGCCCTGCTCGCGCAGGGCGGCCCGGCGGGTCTGCTTGAGCGCCCGGTCGAACAGCACGGCCGCCGAGAGGGACATCCCCGCGAAGAACTGGGGGGCGCCGGCGTGGCCGAAGCCGCGCGGGGCGTGCACCCAGTTGAACCAGGCGGAGGCGCCGGCGAACAGCCAGACCAGCAGGCGCGAACCGAGCGCGGCGTCGCCGTGGCTGGCCTCGCGGACGGCGAGCACCGAGCAGAACATCGCCGCGCCGTCCAGGCCGAACGGCACCAGGTACTCCCACCCCCCGGAGAGGTTGAGGTTCTGCACCCCGAAGCCGACCAGGCCGTGGAAGGAGAGTGCGGCCGCGACGGCGGCGCAGCAGAACAGCAGCGTGTACGAGGCCCCGCCGTAGAGGGATTCCTTGCGGCGGCGGCGCTCCTCGGAGCGCTCCCAGGAATCCGCGCCGCCGGAGGGCGAGGATCCCCGCGTCCGGGCCAGGGCCACCAGAAGGGCGCTGACCAGCAGCGCCGCCACGCCGGTGACGGCCCAACCGAGCGGTATATCGGACAATTTCATCGCCTGGACCAGCCTCGCTTTCCTGCGTCGTGATGGCGGGGACCATCATGGCGGATGCTCGGCCGGTGAATGGCTGATTCGCCGTCAATGCGCTGAGTAGGAGGATTTCTGACGAGGGAGCAATCGCATTGTCGTATTAGATAGGGGCGGCTTTTCCTGGAATTCCGGGCTTTCCGCGCCCCGTTCCCCACCGGTTCCGGTCAACCCCGCGTGACGCGTGGGCAGCCGCCGCACATGGTCTCGGGCCGGACGGTGTACACGAGGCAGCAGCTGGCCCGCGCGCGCTCGGTGCCCGAGGCATCAGGCGTGTCGAGCGTGAAGCCCGCGCCCGGAGTGAGCGGCGCACAGCCCGGCGCGAACAGGGCGGACAGCTCGGCGCGCGCCCGCACCTCCTCGCCGAGCAGCCCGGCGACGTGCCAGAGGCCCTCGACCGCGGCGTCCGTGGCCATCGCCCAGAGGGTGTGCGCGCCGCGCCGGACCTCGGGGCGGAAGGCGGCCAGCACCGGCGCCAGGTACCCGGTCAGCGCCGTCCGCAGCCGCGCCGCCAGCTCTGCCTCGCCGGGCACCGTCCGGGCGCCGGGCAGACCGGCGGCCGGGTCGTCGGGCAGGCAGGCGAAGGCGTCCGGCAGCACGGTCAGCTCGCCGGTGCGGCGGCGCACCGACACCGCCTCGGGGGTCAGCAGCGGCACCCGGCGCTCCAGGAACCAGGGCAGCGTGACCAGCAGGGCGGTGGACCAGCAGTAGCGGTGCAGGCCGAACCCGGCCGCGACGTCCGGCCGCAGCGGCCGCCCGTACTGGACCAGGCCCTGCCGGGCGTCGTGGGCGATCAGCTCGCGCAGGGCGTCCGGATCGGTCAGCAGCGCGGCGCCGGGGATCCAGCCGTCACCGCTGCGCGGTGCGGCGCACCTCACCCGCAGGGCGGGGAACAGCTCGCCGATCCGGCGGTAGCTCGCGGTGCAGGGCGTCGGGACGGTGGCGGCAGGGGCGGCGGCGCGCGGCACGGGGCCGGGGCGGGTGCTGCTCACGGTCATGGTGCGGGCCCCATCGGGTCGACCGGAGCCCGCGCGGACCGGCCCGTCCGGCCCCGGCCGGAGCGGACTGCGCCCAGGGCGGGCCCGGCCGGAGCGGGCCTGGCGGAGCCCGGGAACGGCAAGGCGAACCCGGCCGGGGCACTGCTCGCCCCGGCCAGGTTAGGCTCACCTTAGCTGATTGTTCCCCGAGCCTCCCGTTCGATGCGTCCGTCCGGGGGAGCGCCCGGCGTGCGCAGCGCGCTCAGCTGGCGCGCGAGCCACACCGGTACGCCGCCGAGCGCCTGGACGAGCCGGGCCGCCTCGGCGCGCAACCGGACCGCCTCGGCGGGCTCGGACACCTCGGCCAGCGCCGCCAGCGCGGGCGCGACCCCGACCGTGAAGCCGAGCTGCTCGCGCAGCCGCAGTGAGGCGTCGAACCCCTCCCGGGCCCGCTCGTGGTCCCCGGAGGCCAGCGCCAGCGCGGCCAGGTGCCGCCAGGTGGAGGAGCGCAGCAGCTCGTCCCCGTGTTCGCCGGCCGCCTCGTGCGCCCGGCGGTACGCGATCCAGGCGGCGGTCGGGTCGCGCAGCAGGTTCTCCGCGACCAGCCCCCGGCGGAAGTCCAGCAGCGGCCGGCCGGGGGCGTCCGGCGGCAGCAGTGCCGAGGTGCGACCGAGCGCCGCCTGGGCCTCGTCCAACCGGTCGCGCGGGCCCAGCACGCTGGCCACGTACGCCAGGAAGCCGCGCGCGCAGGCCGCCGCCGCGCGCTGTTCGGTGCTGGTCACCACGGCCTCGGCCAGCCGGAGCGCCTGCTCCGCCTGGGTCCAGTGGGCGGCGGTGAACAGGCACTGCTCGATGAGGAGTTCGGCCCGTCCGAGAGCCGCCGCCGGGTCGCGCTCGGCGGCCGGGCGTAACAGCTCCGCGGCCTCCTGCCAGCACGCCCGCGACCGCAGCCGCCAGACGGTGTCACCCGGTTCCCGTGGCACGGCCCGCCCCAGCCCGTCCCCGCCGTCCGGGCCCAATCCGTGCTCTGACAACGCCACCTCCTTGTGTGCGCCATCCAGCAGGACCACGGGACTTGCCCCAAGGCCCGTACTGTGGCGGCAATTCAACACGGGGGTGAGCTTGTGCACCAGATCACGAGCGCAGGTTGTTGCCGTCCGGAGGCTTTTTGGTCCAGGCGGTTCCCGGCCGGCGGCCCCGGGCTCAGGAGGTCCAGCCGGTCTCCATCAGGGCCTCGGCGGCGCCGTTGGCGGGCTGCGGGACACCCGCCAGATCCAGGCTGAACAGGGCGACCAGCAGTTGCTCGCCGCGCACGGTGGCCTGGTGGGAGTAGCCGGCCAGGGTGAACATCGCGGCGGCCATCTCCTCGGCGTGCAGGGTCTGCAGCCAGAGGCACTCCACCGACTTCACGTCGGCCGGCTCGGTCCAGGTGTCCACCTGGGCGACCATCCGGCTGCCCAGCAGGGTGACGCCGTCGCGCTCCTGGGCCTCCGTCAGCTCCAGGTCCTCGAAGCCCAGCCACTCCAGGTAGCGGGCGGCGGTGAACACCGCGTCCTGCGAGGTGCGGACGGGGTGCGGGCGGAACGGCGCGCGCCGCCGCCAGGGCGTGGCGGTCGTGCCGGCGCCGCCGGGCGGGGCCGGGACGGGCGCGCCCAGCGGGTGGGCGGAGCTCGGGCGGGAGCCCTGCGGGCCGCTGACCCCGAGCGGGCCGGCGGTCGCGCTGCCGCCGAGGCGGGTGGTGCGGTCCACCGGGAGCCGGACGGTGGCACCGCAGTTGCAGGTGAACTCGGGCTGCGGCCACTGGTCGGAGCGGCCGCAGTGCGGGCAGCGCATGTTCAGCCAGGAGTCCTCCCAGGAGCGGAACCGCACCTGGACCGGCACCCCGCCGCGCAGCAGCGGCACCTTGAGCGAGGCACCGCAGGGGCAGGGCAGCGAGGGCGGCTCGTACAGGTGCTCCCGGCGGCAGGCCGGGCAGCGGATCGCCCGGGCGCCACCGCCCGCCCCCGGGGCGCTGTGCGCGGGGTCGCGTCCGGTGAAGTCGTCGGGCAGTCCGGACATCGCGAGCACCGTCCGTTCGGGTCGAGGCGTGGGGTCGGGTCCCATGCTCCCCGAAACGCGGGGGCCGCGGCGCGGAATGGAGCAATCCTCAGGGACAGATCAGGGGTATGCGGCCGATCCCTCCCCGTCGAGGAGGAGAAGGCGCGCTCCACCCGGCCGGGGCCGATCAGCGCGATGACCGGGGACTGTCAGGTGACGGCCCAGCGGGCCAGGTCGGCCGGGGTGTCCAGGTCGTCCGGCACGGCGACGTCGGCGCACTCCACCAGCGCGATCTCGGCGGCGTGCGCCGCCAGAAGGGCGCGCGCGCCGGCGTCGCCGGTGGCCCCCGCGGCCGCCTCGGCGAAGTACCGGGCACCGATCAGCACCGGGTGCCCGCGCCGCCCCCCGTACGCCGCCGCCGCCAGCTCCGCGCCCGCCCGGTGGGCGGCCAGCAGCCGGGCCACCGCCGCCGCCGTCACCCCGGGCGTGTCCACCAGCATCACCAGCACCGCCGAGGCCCGCGGCGGCAGCGCGGCCAGCCCGGCCCGCAGCGAGGAGCCCATGCCGCCCGCCCAGTCCGGGTTGTCCACCAGCCGGCAGTCCGGCAGCTCGGCCGCGGTCCGCACCTGCTCACGGGCCGCGCCCAGTACCACCGTCACCGCCGCACAGCCGCCCGCCCGGACCACCGCCACCGCGTGCTCCACCAGCGGCCGGCCCCGGTAGGGCAGCAGGGCCTTCGGGCGCCCGCCGAGCCGCCGCCCGCCCCCGGCCGCCAGCACCAGCGCCGTGACCGGTCCGTCCTGGATCTCCATGGGCCCAGCCTGCCCGGCCGGGGCGCCACCGCGCAGCCGTAGGAAGCCACAGTTGTACGAATCCACAAGGCGAAGCCGCAGGTCGCGGCGGCTCCCCGGTGGTTCGGCCGCTGGATCTTCCGGGCGGCAGCCCCTGTACTGGGTCGATGAACACCGCACCGCGCCCGCTGCTGGACCGCTTCGGCAGGGTCCACACCGACCTGCGGGTCTCACTCACCGACCGCTGCAACCTGCGCTGCACGTACTGCATGCCGGCCGAGGGCCTCAACTGGCTCCCCAAGGCCGAGGTGCTGAGCGACGACGAGGTGGTCCGGCTGGTGCGGATCGCGGTGGAACGCCTCGGCATCGCCTCGGTGCGGCTCACCGGCGGCGAACCGCTGCTGCGGCGCGGGCTGCCGGAGCTGGTCGGGCGGATCACCGCGCTCGGCCCGGAGGTGTCGCTCACCACCAACGGCATCGGCCTGGCCCGCACCGCCACCGCCCTGCACGGGGCCGGACTGCACCGGGTGAACGTCAGCCTGGACACCCTGCGGCCCGAGCGGTACGCCGAGATCACCCGGCGCGACCGGCTCGCCGACGTCCTCGCCGGACTGGCCGCCGCCCAGGCCGCCGGGCTGGCGCCGGTCAAGGTCAACGCGGTGCCGGTGCGCGGGGTCAACGACGACGAGATCCTCGACCTGGTCGAGTTCGCCGCCGGGCACGGTTACCGGATGCGGTTCATCGAGTCCATGCCGCTGGACGCGCAGGGCGCCTGGGACCGCAGCACGATGGTCACCGCGGACGAGATCCTGACGGTCCTCGGCGCCCGCTGGGAGCTCGTCCCCGTCGGCCGGCACGGCAACGCGCCCGCCGAGGAGTGGCGGATCGGCGGCACCGACACCGTGGTCGGCGTGATCGCCTCCGTCACCCGCCCGTTCTGCGGCGGCTGCGACCGGGTCCGCCTCACCGCCGACGGGCAGCTGCGCAACTGCCTGTTCGCCGCCGAGGAGTCCGACCTGCGCGCGCTGCTGCGCGGCGGGGCCGGGGACGACCGGATCGAGGAGGCCTGGCGCAGCACCATCGCCCGCAAGGGCCCCGGACACGACATCAACTCGGCGGGGTTCGTCCAGCCCGAGCGCCCGATGTCCGCCATCGGCGGTTAGGTTCTGGGCGCCGGTGCCCGGGCCGGTGCGGGGCACCGACCGCCGGTGTGAGCTTCGACATGCCGGAACACTCCCCGCTGCGCCGCCTTGACGGGGTGTGGGGCGGCTGGTCTGCTGGGTCGCCGTCAGCCGCCCCCCAGTCCGGGAGTCCTCCGTGCCCGCCCGCCGCGCCACCGTGTCCGCCGCCGTCCTCCTGATATCCGCCCTGGCGCTGGCCGGCTGCTCCGGCGGGGCCCCGAAGCCGTCCGCGGGCGGCGGCGCGGCCGCCGGGGACGTGGGTGCCAGCCCGCTGCAGAACCCCGACGGCACCCGGCCCGGCCTGGCGCCGCTGACCTCGCCGGAGGACCTGAAGGCCGGGCGCGACCTGATAAGCAGGGTCGCCACCGCCGCGGGCGGCCCGAAGGACGGCTACGACCGCAACGAGTTCGGCCCGGCCTGGACGGACAGCGTGGACGGCGTCCCGGGCGGCCGCAACAACTGCGACACCCGCAACGACCTGCTCGCCCGCGACGGCAGACTGCTGGAGCACAAGGACGGTTCGAACTGCGTGGTCACCGCGATGAGCATCTACGACCCGTACACCGGCAAGACCGTCCAGTGGACCAAGCAGCAGGCCTCGAAGATCCAGATCGACCACGTCATGCCGCTCTCCTACGACTGGCAGATGGGGGCCTCCAAGTGGGACAAGGCGAAGCGGGTCCAGATCGCCAACGACCCGCTCAACCTCATCCCGGCGGACGGTTCGCAGAACGCCTCCAAGGGGGACTCCGGCCCCGCCGCCTGGCTCCCCGCGAACACCGCGGTCCGCTGCTCGTACGCCGTCCGCTTCGCGCAGGTCTCGCTGAAGTACCAACTGCCGGTCACCGAGGCCGACAAGAAGGCGATGCTCCAGCAGTGCGGCGGCTGAGGAAACGATTCGCCGGGCTTTGTCCGTATACGGTGCCCGGCTGTTGATAACGATGTGACCGATGTGATCACCGGATGGTATTCGTGTGCGGTGTATTCGATGATCACCCGGTCCTCCCGGCGCGCGCTGACCGCCGCCGCCATCTCCGTGGTCCTGGCCGGCTGCAGCAGTTCGGCCGGATCCGCGGACGCCGCCCCCGGCACCGCCTCCGCGCCGGCCGCGGCCGCCGCGTCGCCCACCCCGACCCCGACGCCCACGCCCACGCAGCCGCCGACGCCGACCCCCAAGCCCACCGGCGAGGCCGATCCGGCGCTCAAGCCGTTCTACGGCCAGCAGATCGCCTGGGCGCCCTGCGCGGACGACCCGGCCACCGCCAAGGTCGACGAGTCGGTCGTCCAGTGCGCCGCCCTGAAGGTCCCGCTCGACTACGCCGCCCCGGCGGGCGACACCATCGAGGTCGCGATCGTCCGCAACCCCGCCGTCAAGCAGGACCAGCGGGTCGGCTCCCTGCTCGTCAACCCCGGCGGCCCGGGCGGCTCCGGCGTCCGGATGGTCAAGGGCGACCCCAAGGGCGGCTTCGCCGGCCCGCTGCACGACCGCTTCGACGTGGTCGGCTTCGACCCGCGCGGGGTCGGCCTCACCTCCCCGGTGAAGTGCCTGGAGGACCAGGCCCGGGACGAGTGGGTCACCACCGACGCCCCGGGCGCGGAGCACGGCAAGGTGCTCGCCGACGCGTGCCAGGCCAAGTACGCCAAGATCCTGCCGTTCGTCGGCACCCGCAACACCGCCCGCGACATGGACGTCCTGCGCGCCGCCCTCGGCGACCCGAAGCTCGACTACCTCGGCCTGTCGTACGGCACCTACCTCGGCAGCCTCTACGCCGAGGAGTTCCCGGACCGCGTCGGCCGGCTCGTCCTGGACGGCGCCACCGACCCGGCCACCTCGCTGATCCAGCACAACATCGAGCAGCAGGCCGGCTTCGAGCGGGCCCTCAAGGCCTTCGCCGCCGACTGCGTCGGCAAGAACCCGTGCCCGCTCGGCAAGGACCCGGAGAAGGCCGCGCAGAAGCTCGCCGACTTCCTCGACGGGCTCAAGGAGCACCCGCTCACCACCGCCGACGGGCGCAAGGTCACCGCCAACGCGGCCTGGACCGGCGTGCTCAGCACCCTGTACGGCGGCGATCAGGCGTGGACCAACCTGCGCAACATCCTCAGCTTCGCCATGCTCAGGGACAAGGGCGACTACCTGCTCGGCCTCGCCGACGGCTACAACGGCCGGGACGAGAAGGGCCGCTACGGCGTCTCCGCCGACGCCTACACCGCCATCCACTGCGCCGACGGCGCCACCAACGCCCCCACCGGGGAGCAGCTGCAGGCCGCGCTCACCGAACTCGCCGCCAAGGCGCCGCTGGTCAGCAAGCACGAGCCGACGATGGCGCTGTTCGACCCGGACTGCCGGATCTGGGCGGCCCCCTCCGCGGAGAAGCCGCACCCGATCAAGTCCGAGAGCAGCGCCACCATCGTGGTCGTCGGCTCGACCGGTGACCCGGCGACGCCGTACGCCTGGTCCGAGAAGCTCACCGCCGAGCTCGGCCACGCGGTGCTGCTGACCCGCGAGGGCGAGGGCCACACCGCGTACGGCCACAGCTCGTGCATCCGCGCCGCGGTCGACGGCTTCCTGGTGGACGGCACGGTCCCGGCCGCCGGGACGCGCTGCCAGAGCGACTGACGGTCGGACGGCCGAAGGGGGCGCACCGCTGCCGCGCGGTGCGCCCCCTTCGGTGTGAAGGCCCGAGCCGGCTCTAGGCCCTGTCCGGCCGATCTTGCCGGGCGCACGACGCCGGGCATCCTCCCCCAGCCTCCGGCCGGGAGGTGCCCCCACCTGACCGCACGCCCGAATCGCCCAAGTACATCCAGTACGAGGACGATCCGGGCGCACGCCCAGCCGGGCGCGGATTGGGGGTACCTCCCGGCCGAAGGCTGGGGGAGCCGCGCGCTGATCCGCCAAGATCGACCGGACAGGACCCTAGGAGGTGGGGCTCGCCGTCAGGTCGTAGAGGGTGGCGGAGCCCACCGTCTTCGCGGTGTAGTGGCTCTCCACCCAGCTCTCGATCTGCGCGGTCTGCGACTCCTGGGCCCCGCCGCCGACCGGGGCGAAGCCGACGGTGGCGCCGTTCTCGATGGCACCTCCGGTCACCCGGCGCGCGTTGCCGCCGATGAACCAGTGCACCTTGCCCTCCTTCACCAGCTTCTGGAACGCCTCCAGGCTGAGCGAGGGGTCGGTGCTGTTGAACCCGCCGAGGGCCATCACCGGGACGCCGGAGGCCAGTTGGTAGCTGGCGGCGTTCTGCGAGCCGCTGGTCGCGGCGGCCCAGGTGTAGTGGTCGGCGTCCTGCCGCAGTGCGGCGGCCGCCGCACTGTCCACCGTGGCGCCGTTGAGCAGGCCGCCCATACCGCCCATGCCGCCCATACCGCCGGGGCCGCCCGTGGTGCCGCGGCCCTGGCGGCTGTCGGTGCCGTTGCCGCCGCTGCCGCCGTTGCCGGGCTGGCGGCCTTGGCCGTTCTGGCCACCGTTCTGGCCGCTGCCGTCCCGGCCGCCGTTCTGCCCGTTGGGGAAGCCCTGGCCGCCGGGGAAGCCCTGCCCGTTGGGGAATCCCTGCCCGCCGGGCAGGCCCTGGCCGCCCTGACCGCCCGGGCCGCCCTGCCCGTTGAAGACGAACGGCCCCCCGCCGCGCATGCCGCCCGGGCCGAAGCCCTTGCCCGCGACCGCCGGACCGGCCGTCACGATCGAGCCGGTGTGCGGGGTGTCCACGGTGTCCACCGCGTACGCCGCCGGTCCGCCCAGCGCCGCCGCCAGGCCCAGCAGCCCGACCACCGCCGCCGCGCGGGCCGCCAGCCGGCCGGCCAGCAGCAGCGCGAGCGCCGCCGCGAGACCGCCGACCAGCACCGCCCAGCGCAGCCACGGCAGGAACTGCGAGCTGCGCCCGAGCAGCACGTACGCCCAGAGCGCCGTCACCGCCAAAGTCCCGGCCAGCACCGCCGCGTACGGCAGCCGGTGCCGCACCCGCCACAGGCCGTCCACGCCCATGCCGACCAGCGCCGCGACCGCCGGGGCGAGCGCCACCGTGTAGTACTGGTGGAAGATGCCGGACATGAAGCTGAAGGTCAGCCCGGTGCACAGGAGCCAGCCGCCCCAGACCAGGAAGGCCGTGCGGGCGCTGTCCGTCCGGGCGTAGCGGCGGGTCGCCCAGAGGCCGAACACCAGCAGGATCAGTGCGGCGGGCAGCAGCCAGGCGATCTGCCCGCCGATGTCGCCGTCGAAGAGCCGGGTGATCCCGGTCTCGCCCCAGCCGCCGCCCATGGCACGGCCGCCGCCGGGCGGGGCCTCGGCGCCGGCCGGCATCCGGCCGCCGCCCACGCTGCCGGTCTCGTTGCCGTTGAGCCGCCCGAAGCCGTTGTAGCCGAAGGTCAGGGAGAGGAAGCTGTTGTCCTGCGAGCCGCCGATGTACGGGCGGGCGGAGGCCGGCACCAGCTCGACGACCGCCACCCACCAGCCGCCGGAGAGCACCATCGCCAGCCCGGCGAGCAGCAGTTGACGCACCCGCCGCCCGAGGCCCGCGGGCGCGGCCACCAGGTGGACCAGGGCGAACGCGGGCAGCACGAGGAAGGCCTGGAGGGTCTTGGTGAGGAAGGCCAGCCCGAACATCGCCCCGGTGAACACCAACCAGCGGGTGCTCGCGGTCTCGGTGGCCCGCAGCAGGCCGTACGCGGCGAGCGCGAGCAGCAGCACCAGCAGCGCGTCCGGGTTGTTGAAGCGGAACATCAGGGCGGCCACCGGCGTGAGTGCCAGCACCGCGCCCGCCACCAGGCCGCCGAGCGGGGAGAAGCGGCGGCGCACCGCCGCGTACACGGTGGCCACGGTGGCCACCCCCATCAGCGCCTCCGGGGCCAGGACCGACCACGAGGAGAGCCCGAAGACCCGGGCGCAGAGCGCCATCGGCCACAGGGCGAGCGGCGGCTTGTCGACGGTGATGAAGTTCCCGGCGTCGGAGGAGCCGTAGAAGAAGGCCTTCCAGCTCTGGCTGCCGGCCTGGACGGCCGCCGAGTAGAAGGAGTTGGCCCAGCCGGAGGCGCTCAGGCCCCACAGGTAGAGGACGGCGGTCGCGGCCAGCAGGGCCAGCAGCGAGGGCCGCACCCAGGCCGGGTCGTCCTGGCGCCCGCGCCAGGTGCGGGCCGGTAGCGTCCGCAGCCGCCCGGCCCAGGACGCCGGGCCCCTGGGGCCTGCGGGCGGGGTCGGCAGGGGCGGGAAGAGCTCGTCGGCGGGAGGTGCCGGCGCCGGCTGCGGCACCTCCGGCGGCGGGTGGTTCGCGGCCTCGGGCCACGGTTCGCCGGCCGGAGGGGAGAAGCTGGTCGTGGTCATGGGCGATACGCTCGGCCGTGCGGCTGAGAGGACCGTGAGACCGGGCTATGAGCCGTCTGTGATCTCGCCGGGCCCCGCCCGGAGAGCCCCTCAGGCGGACTGGGGCACCGTCAACTGCCTGCCCAACCACTCCAGTGCGGGCGGGATCTCCCTGGTCCAGGTGTGGAAGTTGTGCCCGCCGGTGTCCAGGGTGATGGTGGAGAGCCTGGTCGGCGACTTGAACGCGCCCACCATGGCCTGGGTGCCCTCGTAGTTGTTCTCGTCGTAGCTGGTGGCGAGCAGCAGCGCGACGGGCGGGGCCGGGGTGTTCTTCAGCCGCCACACCAGGTCGTTCTCCTGCTTCAGCCGGCCGTTGCCGCCGAACAGGTCGCCGGTGGTCTCGTCGATCGGGGCGGTGTAGTAGCCGGAGAGCGAGATCGCCGAGCGGTACGCGTCCGGCTTGCGCAGCGCGAACTTCAGCGCGCAGTAGCCGCCGGTGGAGTTGCCGATCACGGCCCGGGAGGCCGGGTCGGAGCCGAGCCGGTAGGTGGTGGCGAGGGCCTTGGGCAGGTCGCTGGTGAAGAAGGTCTCCACCTGCGGGCCGCCGGGGATGTCCATGCACTCGGTGTCGCGGTTGCCGGAGAGCGTCGGGCGCATCAGGACCAGGACGGTCGGCGGCAGCTTCTGCTGCTCGATCGCGGTGAGCGCGGAGGCCGGGTACTGCATCAGGGAGATGAGCTTCTCCGCCGAGCCCGGGTAGCCGGCCAGTACCAGCGCCATCGGGAACCGCTTCTGCGCGTACTCCGGCTGGAAGTACTGCGGGGGCAGGTAGACGTACGCGTCGCTGCTCAGTCCGCTCGTGGCCCCTTTGACGGCGATCTCCTGGATCAGCCCGGAGCGCTCCCGGGCCGAGCCCTGCGCCGAGTACATGTTCTTCTCGCCGGTCACGGAGAGGGCGCCGGCGGCGCTGGGCTGGTGGTCGACCACCGTGCCCGGCTTGCCGTTGGTGCCGAGCAGGTCGCTCCAGGAGCTGTAGAAGCCGAAGTAGCCGTTGGCGATCAGGCCCATCGCCACCAGGACCGCGAGCTGGGTGGCCAGGAACGCGCCGATCCGGCCGAGCCAGGACTGCCAGCTCCGCCCGCCGAATCTCGGCCAGAGCCACATCGTGGCGGCGAACACGGCGATCGCGACGACGGAGGCGATGATCTGGAGGGGAAGTCCCGTGAGGCTGAGCACCAGCCGATCGTAGTTGACGCGGCTTCGCGCTCCTTGCGCCCCCTTGAGCGCTCCAATACGCCTCTTGTGCGCCCTGTTGACCGCGTCCGTTCCGCTCGGGATCATGTCGGCGGGGAACTGCACGCTGTGTACATGAGAGATCACCGGGGGCGGTAATGAAGTCCTTCACCAAGGCGGGCCTGGCGGCCGGCGGCGCGCTACTGCTGGCGGCCTGCTCCAGCGGGTCGGGCGGATCCGGCGGTGCGGACGCGCTGCCCGACCGGCCGTCCGCCACCACCTCCTCGCCGAGCCCGAGCCCGACTCCCACGCCGAGCCCGACGCCGACCGTGCCGCCGTACGGACCGACCCTGACCGGCTACATCGACCCGGTCAACACCGCCCTCGGCAAGCTCAGCGCCTCCGCGAGCCTGGACGCCTTCTCCACCGCCCTCCAGGAGGTCGTCACCGCGGCGAACTCGGCCGGCTCCGGCCTGACCGCCGCCCACGAGCCGGCGGCCGTCGGCACCGCCCGGCGCCAGCTGGTGGTGGCCCTCAACCAGCTCTCCACCGACCTGTCCAAGGTCCGTAGCGACATCAAGAAGAAGGGCGTCTGCGCCACCAGCGCCGCGCTGGCCGAGGTCGGCCAGTCCGAGGGCCTGAAGGCGATCCCCGCCGCGCTCGCCCAGATGACCGCCGCGGGGTACGCCACGACCTTCGCCGCCCCGCAGGCCGGTCCCCTGCAGAGCCGCTCGCTGGAGAACGGCACGATGGTCCGCGAGGGCCGGCTCAGGGGTGAGGGCAAGCTCAACGTGGACAACGGCGGCAGCGCCGACGCCGTCGTCTCGCTGGCCAAGGACGGCAAGTCGGTCCACTCGGTGTACGTCGGCAAGGGCAAGAAGGCCTCGATCGAGGGCATCGAGGACGGCACCTACGAGGTCTACTTCTCCGGGGGCGTCGACTGGGACCCGACGATCAAGGCCTTCACCCAGAACTGCGACTTCAGCAAGTTCGACGACACGATGGCGTACGAGACCGGTCGCACCTACGTCTCCTGGTCCATCACCCTTCAGCCGGCGGTCGGCGGGAATGCCAAGACCAGCGACGTCGACGAGAACAGCTTCCCCGCGCCGTAGACCGGTGCGGTCGGTGTGAGGCGGCGCCCCGGTCGGTTCGACCGGGGCGCCGGTGCGTTCGGGGGTGCCTTGCAGGCGGCAGGGCTCAGCCGGACGGGCGGTGCTACCGAAAGGCCGGGAGCAGGGTGCGGGCGACCGCCTCCACCGGGGGCAGGACGCGGGCGGCGGCCTCGCCGTCGCCCAGGAGGTAGCGGTGCAGCGCCCGCTGGTATGCGGCGCCGACGAGCAGCAGGGCGCCTGCGGCGGGGTCGAGGTCGGCGGGGAGCCTGCCGGCGGCCTGTCGGGCGCGCAGGGCGTCGCCGACCGGCCCGAAGGCGAGGTGGGGTCCGATCTCGCCGCCGCGCTCGGCGAGGAGCCCGCGCAGCTGGTGGTCGGACTGGACGGCGCCGAGGATCGGCATGATCCCGAAGTAGAAGCGCTCCAGGCCGGTGAGCATGGCGGCCAGGTCGGCGGCGGGTTCGCCGTCGGCGGGCTCCCGGCCCAGCAGGGCCGCGGCGTCGGAGAACACCGGCAGGTGCAGGCCGACGACGGCCTGGAGCAGCCCGAGCCGGTCCCCGAAGTGGTAGAAGATGCTCGACTCCGCGACGCCCGCCCGGCGCGCCACCTCCTTGGTGGACAGGGCCAGTCCGGCCTCCCCGAGGACCTCCTCGGTGGCCTTGAGCACCGCCTCCCGTACCCCGGTCGAGGGTCGACCGCGTCGCGCCTGGGTCACGTCCTGCCTCCGTTCCCGCGCCGTCCCGAAGGCTCCCCCGGGTCCGCTCGGATTCTTCTTGAGTAATCGCTCAGGAAGAGGTTAACTTACTGACGGATGACTCAGTAATCAGTCTCGGGAGGGAAACCAGATGACCACCGTCGAGTTCCGCAAGGATGCGGTCCGCCGTCTCTACCAGGCGCTCGAGAAGGGCGACCTCGACATCGCCGACGAGCTGTTCACCGCCGACTTCCTCACCAGCGAGGGCCGGCACCAGAACGTCCGCGGCCCGCAGGGCTTCAAGGACGCCATCCGCGAGGTGCACGCCACCCACGCCGACCCGTCGTTCGAGATCCTCGACCTGCTGGGGGAGGGCGAGGACGTCGTCGTCCGCTGGAGGATGACGGCCACGCACTCGGGCCCGCTGATGGGCATCCCGGCCACCGGGCGGCGGGTGAGCATGGAGGCGTTCGCGCTGTTCCGCTTCGTCGGCGACCGGATCAGCGAGCGGCACGCCGTCATCGACCGGCTCGGCCTGGTGCAGCAGCTGCAGGCGCAGTAGCGGACGGACGGCGGGACCGGCCGCCACCACGGGGGGCGGCCGGTCCCGCAGGGCCGGTGACGGGCGGTCAGCGACCGGCGTTGGCGTCGATCTTGGCCTGCAGCGCCTTCAGCAGGTCCTGGAGCAGCCCGATGGTGGTCTCGTCGGTGAGGTTGCCCTCCGCGTCGAAGCGCTCGTGCGAGCGGAAGACGATGACCTCGGGCTTGACCACGATGTCGCTCTCGGTCCACACGAAGACCTGGCGCAGCGCCAGTTGGGCGCGGACGGTGCCGAAGTTGGTCGGGGCGGCGCCGAGGATCGCGGTCGGCTTGCGGTGCAGCGGCAGGCCCTCGGTCTTGGTCCAGTCGGTGCTCAGCCAGTCGAGGGCGTTCTTGAGGACGCCGGGGATGGAGTAGTTGAACTCCGGGGTGGCGATCAGCAGTCCGTCGGCGGCCAGGACGCGGCGGCGCAGGTCGTTGACGACGGCCGGCCGCTTCTCGGGGGTGTCGAGGTCCTGGTCGTACGGCGGGATGTCGCGCAGGCCCTCGTAGATCTCGATCTCCTGGCCGCCGGGGTTGAACTTCCGGGCGGCGCGCAGCAGCTGGGTGTTGTGCGAGTCGGCGCGCAGCGAGCCGGAGATGGCGAGGATGGTGGCGGTGGCCATGGTGGGACTCCTTGGTAAGGGCTGAGCGGGAGCGCGGTGTACGGGTGCGGGCTGTGCGGGTCGTACGAAAGCCTGGTGCCGCCCGTCCGGCGGGCCGGGCGGGCTTCGACACCGAAAAAACTAAACCGCTCAGTTCAATGTGTCAACCAAACGGTTCAGTCTTGACAGTGAACTGATCGGTGTAGTTCATTCGACCCATGACCACCACCACCGCCGCCACGCGGTCCACCGTCCGGGTCGTCCGCCCCTTCCACACCTACGAGGGCGCGGGCTTCCCGGTCCGCCGGCCCTTCCCGACCGAGGAACTCCCCTTCCTGGACCCCTTCCTGATGCTCGACCAGGTCGGGCCGGTGGAGCTCGCCCCGGGCGAGGCCAAGGGGGCCCCGCCGCACCCGCACCGCGGCTTCGAGACCATCCAGTACGTCATCGCCGGGGACATCGCGAACGCCGACTCCCGGGGCCACCGCGCCGTCGTCCGGGGCGGCGGCGTGCAGTGGCTCACCGCCGGCTCCGGCATCGTCCACGAGGCCCTGCCCACCGAGGAGTTCCTCGCCGAGGGCGGCCTCCAGCACATGCTGCAGATCTGGGTCAACCTGCCGGCCCGGCTCAAGGGCACCGCGCCGCGCAGCCAGAACGCCGAGCCCGGCGACCTTCCCGTGGCGGCCGCCGGCGACGGCGCCGAGCTCACCGTCATCGCCGGCTCCACCCACGGCGTCACCGGCCCGTTCGCGACCCACACGCCGATCCTCGTCGTGCACGCCCGCCTCGCCGCCGGCGCGCGCGCCGAGTTCACCGCCCCCGCCGGGCACAACGCGATGCTCTACGCCCTGTCCGGCGAGGCCGCCACCCCCGACGGCAGGATCCCGGACGGCCACCTCGCGGTGCTCGCCCAGGACGGCGAGCGGTTCACCGTCGAGGCCCCGGCCGGACCGGCCGAGGTCCTGGTGCTGGCCGGCGAGCCGATCGGCGAGCCGGTTGCCCGCAGTGGTCCCTTCGTGATGAACACCGTCGCCGAACTGCACCAGGCCCAGCGGGACTTCAGCCTCGGGCTGATGGGTCGACTGCCGCTGTGAGGGCGCTCTTCTCCGCTGGTACGTCCAGGTTTGGCGGTTTTGCGTACCGAACCGTTCAGTTCATATACTGAGAAATCCCCCCACCCTCGGACCGAACCAAGAGGACACCGTCATGGGAGTCGGCGCAGCGGACGCAACAGACGAGTACGGCATCCCGATCATCCCGGACCCCACCGACGCCGCCCAGCGCAAGCGCCAGGCGATCATCGACTCGGCGCTCGCCGAGTTCCTGGCCGAGGGCTACTCCGCCGCGTCCATGGACGCCATCACCAGCGGCTCCGGCGTCTCCAAGGCGACCATCTACAAGCACTTCGGCAGCAAGGAGCGGCTGTTCCTGGCCGTCATCGGGGGCATCCTGCCCAGGACGTACGCCGGCCTCGAATCCTGTACCGCCACCCTCGTCCAGGCCCCCGACCTGCGGGAGGCGCTGATCGACCTCACCGCCGCCTGGGCCCGCATCCTGCTGCGCCCCGACATCATGTCGCTGCGCCGGCTGGTCATCGGCGAGACCGAGCGCTTCCCGCAGCTGGGCCAGCTCTGGTACCGGGTCAGCTACGACATGATCAACGGCCCGCTGACCGAGGCCTTCGCCGAACTGAACGGCCTCGGCAGGCTCGCCACCCCCGACCCCGAGCTCGCCGTCCAGCAGCTGGTGGCCGTCACCCTCGGCCTCCCGCAGCTGATGAGCACCTTCGCCCCCGGCACCGACCTCGCCGAGGACCGGCTGACCGACCTGGTCACCTCCGGCGTGGACCTCCTGCTCGCCCGCTACACCCCGCACCCGGCCGGCTGACCTCCGGAGAGCCTTTTCACCCCCTCCGGGTCCGGACACTCTAGGGTGGGCGGCACGGCCGAGCCGTGAGGCTGCTGTCGGCCGTCGAACTCCCGCCCGTATGCGGTGAGTTCGACGGCAATGCCCGAGGCGCCGCGGAATCCGGTCGGCGCATGACCAGATCGGATCCCTCCATGGCGCGAACCCGGGCGCTGCCCGGCCTGTCGGCGGCCGTCCTCCTGGGGGTGGCACTGCTCTGCGGCGGCTGCGGCAGCGGTGCGGCGCCCGGTCCGACGGCTCTGCAGGATCTGGAGTCGGCGCTCGGGGAGCAGGGCCGGACCGACTTCCGGGACACCTTCGGCACGTTGGCGCTGGACACCGACGGGGGCCGGGTCCTGCTGTACGCGACGGACGACGCGCGGGCCCGGGAGCTGGTGGACGCGGCGGTCAGGGCGCACCCCGGGATCGAGACCGGCCGCACCGCCATCCGGCAGGCGCGTTACGCACGGGCGGTGGCCGACCCGGCGATCGACCGGATCATGGCGGCGGCGACCGCCGGGGCGCTGCCGCTGCCGGTGTACACCGCAGGGCTGCTGCCGGACGCCTCGGGGATCAAGGTGGCGACGTCGGGGGAGGGCGTCGGGTCGAAGGAACTCGCCGCGGCCGTCTCGGCGTTGGCGGGTGGCGTCGAGGTGTCGTACGAGGCCGGCCGCCCGCTGCGGAACCTGGATGCCACGGCGAGGATGGTCCCGCCGGGCACCGCCCCGGTCGGAGGCTGAGCGCCGCCCGACCGACCGGACAGCACCTAGGATCGACGGTTTGAGTCGGGTACGGGGGAAGGGGCGGCAGTGCGCGAGGCGGTTGGGCGCGAGCAGTTGACGGGGGTCGCGAGGGCGGCGTTCGGTGCCGGGCGGGGGCTTGCCGGGGTGTCGAGGCTTCGGGGTGGCAGCAAGAAGGGCGTGTACCGGCTCGCCTTCGACGACGGCTCCAGCGCGATCGCGTACCTCTGGGACGACGCCGAGAACTACTGGCCCGGCGCGTCGGCCGACGGTGCCGGGAGCCTCGCCGACCCGCTGGCACACGCCTGCGGGGTCGAGCTGTTCGAGGCAGCCCACCGGAGGCTGGCCGCCGTCGGGGTCCGTACCCCGCGGGTCCACCTGGTGGACCGCAGCGGGAGCCACTACCCGGCGGACGTCGCGGTGGTCGAGGACGTCCCCGGGGAGCACCTGGAGGCGCTGCTCGAACGCGATCCGCCCGCCGCCGAGGCCACCCTGGCGCGGCTCGCCGAGGTGCTCGACGTGCTGCGGGGGCAGACCGGTCCGGGCTTCGGCAAGCTCGCCCATGTCGACCGCGGGGGCGTGTCCCGCGGCGGTTCGTGCGAGCGGCTCGTCCTGGACCGCGCGCTGACCGACCTCGCCGAGGCCGCCGCCCGCGACGCAAGAGTGGCGACCGTCCGCGACCGGCTGGAGGAACAGCTCCACCTCCGGGCCGGGGCGGTCGGCCCGCGCGCCCGGTACGGGCTGGTGCACGGCGAACTCGGGCCCGACCACGTACTGGTGGACCAGGCCGGGGAGCCGGTGCTGATCGACATCGAGGGGTTGATGTACTTCGACGTCGAATGGGAGCACGCCTTCCTGCGGATCCGCTTCGGCGACCACTACCACCGCCTCCCCTCGGCGGGCCTGGACGAGCGACGGCTGGCCCTCTACGCCCTGGCGATGCGGCTCTCGCTCGTCGCCGGGCCGCTGCGCCTCCTCGACGGCGACTTCCCGCACCGCGAGGCGATGGCGGCGATCGCCGAGTACAACCTCCGGGAGGCGCTCGCCGCGCTGCCGGCCGCCGTCGGCTGAACGTGCCGGGCTCACCCGGTCCGGGCGGCCGTGCCGGGTCGGCGGGGGAAGCGCTGCTGCCAGGTGCGGGTGAAGACGGTGGTGCCCGCCTCCAGGGCCGTGAGGTGCGTGCGGGCGATGAAGTGGGTGGCGTCGCAGCGGAGTTCGGTGCGGGTCTGGAGGGTGATGTCCCAGCCGATGTCGGGGCGTTCCATCCGGAGGGTGTGGTCGGTGCGGGCCTCGGCGCTGAGCGGGTCGTCGGCGAGGATGCGGTAGGCGGTGACGGTGTGCTCGTCGCGGACCAGGCCGTCGGGGTGGGTGCGGGTGCCGTCGGCGGCGGGGGTGAGTTCGGTGCGCCACTCGTGGCGGGCGATGTCGTGGATGGTGAGGCGCTCGGGGCGGGCGGTGAGCGGCTCGGTGAGGTGGACGGGCGGGGGCTCGGGCAGCTGCGGGGGCCTGAAGGTGACGGGGGCGCTGCCCGCGTCGGTGGCCGGGTGACGGACGGGGAGGGCGAGGGTGCTGTGGGAGGGGTCGAGGTTGAAGCCGCCGGTGTCGGGGCCGGGCCAGATCCACGGCCAGTAGGCGGAGGAGAGCGCCAGGCGCAGTCGGTGGCCCGGCGGGAGGGCGTGGCCGGCGGCGGCGAGGTCGAGGGTGGCCTCGACGGTCCTCTCCGTGCTGCTCTCGGTACTGGGGGCGGGGGCCGGGGCGGTGGCGAGGACGCCCCGGGTGATCAGGGTGGAGGTGCCGTCCGGCGCGACGTCGCAGAGGCGGGCGGTGAGGTGGCCGCCGGCGGCGGCGGGGCGCAGCCGGAGCCGCAGTGAGGGGGCGCCGAGCAGTTCGAGCGGCTCCGGCAGCGGCACGGAGTCGAAGCAGACCGAGCGCCCGTCCTCCTCCCGCTGGTCGGGCGGCAGGTCGGCGGCGCGGCCGAGCGGTCGGTGGGCTCCGGCGTTGAGGCCGGTGTGCTGCGGCGAGCGGACGTGGACGAACCGGTTGTCGGAGGCGGTGCCCGCGGTGCGCAGCGGGCCGTCGAGGCCGTAGTGGACGGTGCGGACGGCGGGGGAGGGCCAGGGGTCGTCGCCGGTCCAGCGGCGGCCGAGCCGGCTGCGCAGGGCGGGCTCGCCGAGGATGCCGGTGTCGATGTCGCTCAGCCACTGGTCCCACCAGCGGAGGGTCTCCGGGAGGACGTCGTCGGGCAGTCCGGGCGGCCAGGCCCCGATCAGGACGCGGGTCGGGGCGGGGGAGTCCTCGACCAGCCGCAGTACGGCGGTGCACGAGGGGTCGGTCCAGCTGCTGACCGCGAGGACGGGCGCGGGGACGGGCGCGGGCGCGGGGCCGGGGGGTTCGGCGAGCCAGGAGTGGGCGGGCGGTTCGAGGGCGTGGAGGCGCTCCAGCCACATCCGCCGCCAGTCGTCGCCGGTGTACCTCGGGTCCGGTGGGCGGGCGCCGTCGGCGAGCCGGGCGGCGGCGCGGGTGTGCAGGCCGTCGGCGAGGAGGGCGCCGCCGTGGTGGTGGCCGCCCTCGGGATGGGAGGCGACGACGGCCCGGACGGTGTCGGGGGCGCGGGCGGCCAGGGCCAGGGCGGTGGTGGCGCCGGGGCCGTGGCCGAGCAGGCCGATGCGGCCGGTGCACCAGGGGCGGGCGGCGAGCCAGGCGATCACCTCGGCCCCGTCGGCGAGGACGTCCCCGGGCAGGCCGTCGGAGTTGCCGTGGCCGCGCAGGTCGACCCGGACGCCGGCGTGTCCGTGGCCCGCGTACCAGGGGTGGCGGCGGGCGTCGTCGGCGGCCGTCCAGTCGGTGAGCCGGCCGGCCGAGTACTCCAGCACCGCGGAGACGGGTTCGTCGGTCACCGGGCGCCAGATCCGGGCGAACAGCAGGGTGCCGTCGGACAGTGGGATGCGCAGGTCCTCGCGGGTGGTGCGGTACGGGTACGACGGGGTCGGGTGCGACATGGCGGCTCCCAGCGGTCCCGGTCGGCGGGTCGGCGGGCCCGCGGTGCGGGGGCGGCATGAGCGCCCCCGCACCGCGGGCGTCGGCATTTCGACCCTAGGGGAGGCGGCCGACCTTTTCCTGGCGAGCCGCGGCCGGGCCCGCAGCACGGCCCGCAGCAAGGCCCGCGGCCGGGCCCGTAGCAGGGGTCGCGCCGGCCCGGGCGGCGGGGCTCACGCCTTGCTGAGCCAGGCCGTGGCGTTCAGCGCCAGGGCGGCGTTGGTGCCGGCCGGGTCGTTCCAGCCGTTGAACAGGTTGTTGCCCGACTGCCCGGTGCCGTCGTCGGCCGGGGAGCTGTCGCCCCAGATCGCGACCCGGCCCGAGCCGAAGGTGCTGGTGACGAAGAAGGCGCCGGTGGTGCCGCTGGAGCCCGTGCGGTAGAGCAGGCCCTTGACGGAGGGGTTGTCGGCGGGCTTGAGGGTGAACGTCGTGCCGTTGCGCAGGATCGAGCCGGTGACGGTGCCGAAGGCGCCGTGCAGGACGGGGTCGGCGGCGTCGTTGACCGCGCGCGGGTTGTCGGTGGTGATGTTCTTCAGGTCGACGGAGAACCCGAAGGGGTCGGTGTTGTCGACCCCGTTGGAGGTCAGCAGGTCGTTGATGATCGCCGGGGAGTCCCAGCCGTCGTTGTTGCGGTCGCTCTGGGTGTGGTCGGAGATCAGGAAGAGCCCTCCGCCGTTCTGCACGAAGCGCATGAGGGCGGTCTTCTCGGTGGCGCTGAACCTGGTGTTCGGCTCGGGGACGACGAAGGTGTCGAAGTTGGCGAGGTCGAGCGCGGCGCCGGTGCCGTAGCTGATGGCGGAGCCGGCCGGGAGCGTCTTGAGGCTGTACTGGCCGGTCCGCTGGAGGGCGACGCCCCAGGCGGAGAGGGCGCCGGTCCAGCTCTTCTCGGTGCTGGGGTTGGCGTTCTGGACCAGCGGGTCGGGCTGGGCGGTGCCGATGATCCAGTCGGCGTTGCCGGCGGTCTCGGCCTTGCTGTTGTCGAACAGCACCCGGTGCGGGGTGGCGGAGACGGCTGCCGGGGTGGCGGAGACGGCGGCGGAGGCGGTGGGGGCGAGACCGGTGAGCCCGGCCGCGAGGAGGGCCGAGGCGGCCAGGGCGGCGGCCGTTCGAATGCGGATCATATGCCGTTCCTCCGTGGGGAGTTGAGGTATCGGCGCCCGATTATTCGCGCGTAGAACGTGAGTATCCGCGCGTAGAGGCGGGATCGAAAGGCTCCGGAGGTTACGGGGATTTGTACGGTGCATGACGACTTCCGGGCGCCGGGGAACGCGCCCCTTCGTGCGCCCCGGGTATCCGACCGCTGCCAATCCGTAATTGCGCATGACTTGCAACTACTTCACTGCCGGGGGAAAGATGGCCCAGCTCAGCCCGCTCCCCGAAAGGACGACACGATGTCCAGCCCCGCCGCAGGTGCCACCGCCGTCAGATGGCGCGACCGGCTCACCCGCGACGAGTGGATCCGCCTGGCAGGCATGGGCGGCTTCATCCTCGCGCTGCACGTGATCGGCTGGTTCACCCTGCTCGCGGTTATCGCGCCCGAGCACTACGACGTCGGCGGTCAGGCGTTCGGCGCCGGCATGGGCCTCACCGCCTACACCCTGGGCATGCGGCACGCCTTCGACGCGGACCACATCGCGGCCATCGACAACACCACCCGCAAGCTGATGGGCCAGGGCAAGCGGCCGCTGTCGGTCGGCTTCTGGTTCTCGCTGGGCCACTCCTCGATCGTCTTCGGCCTCTGCGCGCTGCTGGCCTTCGGCATCCAGTCCCTCGCCGGGCAGGTCGAGTCCGACGACTCCTCCCTGCACGAGGCCACCGGCCTGATCGGCGTCTCCGTCTCCGGGACGTTCCTGCTGCTCATCGGCGTGATCAACCTGGGCGCCTTCAACGGCATCCTCAAGGTGTTCCGCAAGATGCGCGAGGGCGAGTTCGACGAGGCCGAGCTGGAGGCGCAGCTGGACAAGCGCGGCTTCATGAACCGGATCCTGGGCCGGGTCACCCGGGCCGTCACCAAGCCCTGGCACATGTACCCGGTCGGCCTGCTGTTCGGCCTGGGCTTCGACACCGCCACCGAGGTGTCCCTGCTCGTCCTGGCCGGCGGCGCGGCGGCCTTCCAGCTGCCCTGGTACGCGCTGCTGGTGCTGCCGATCCTGTTCGCGGCCGGGATGAGCCTGCTGGACACCATCGACGGCTCGTTCATGAACTTCGCCTACGAGTGGGCGTTCTCCAAGCCCGTCCGCAAGATCTACTACAACCTGACGGTGACCGGCCTGTCCGTCCTGGTGGCGCTGGTCATCGGCTCGATCGAACTGGTCGGGCTGCTCGGGGAGAAGCTGGACATCACCAGCGGGCCGGTCGCCTGGGTCGGCGAGCTGGACCTCAACCTCGTCGGCTACGCCATCGTCGGCCTGTTCGTGCTCACCTGGGCGGCGGCGATCGCGTACTGGAAGCTCGGCAGGGTCGAGGAGAAGTGGTCGGCGGGCCTGGCCACGGCGACCGCGGCCGACAAGGGCGAGTAGGTCGGGGTGTAGCGCCGGCACGGCAGCGGCCGGCCGGTCCGGGGGAGTCCTCGGGCCGGCCGGCCGTTTCGCTGCGGGCCCCCGGTCCGGGGGGTCGGGAGCCCGCAGCGCGCGGGAGAGCCCCTCGACGGCTCCGCGGTCCTGGGCGGACCAGCCGGGGCGGTGTCGATCGGGGGCGGGTGGAGCAGCCGATCTGAACCGGTCGATCTGAACCGGCCGGTCCGGAAGCGGCCGGTCTGGATCGGCCGGTTTGAATCGGCCCGTACGGCGGCGGCCGACATGAATCGGCCAAATCAGCGGTTGATGGGGATCGGTGGAAAATCGGACCGATCAGCAGAAAGCCCGTGCGGTGCCGAGTGCGCCGTCCGGACCGGGACGGCGGGGCGGCAGCGGCAGGGCCGGTGCGAAGCGCCCGGCCGGGCCGGCCGCCAGCGCCCGGTCGAGCAGGGCGTGCGCCCGCCGTTCCGCCGCGGCCCGGTCGGGGGCCCGGACGTACAGCACCAGGCCCACCCCCTCGGGCATCGCGCGGGCGCGCACGTGCTCCAGGCCGTCGCCCGGGCTCGCGCACCCCCGCAGGGCGTCCTGGACGGCGGCGGCGTTCGCCTCGCCCGGCGGCCGCTCGGAGACGTCCAGGAGGGTCAGCTGAACGGGGAACACCGGGTGGTCAGTCCCAGCCGATGCCAGGGGTGCCGGCGGGCGAGATGTCCCAGCCGATGCCGCTGCCGTCCGCCGAGGCGTCCCCGCCGGCGGTGGCGACCGTGCTGACGGCGGCGGAGCCGGCGGAGGTCGGCTGTGCGGCGAAGGCGGGCCCGGCGGTCGCGGCGAGGGTGAGCGCGACAGCGGCGGCGGCGAGCAGCCGGACGGTCTTGGGCACGGCGGGTCCTGTTCTGTTCGGGCGGTCGAGTCAGGGCGATCGAGCCGGGGCGGTGCGGTCAGGGCGGTGCGGTCAGGGCGGTGCGGTCAAGGTGGTGCGATCGGGGTGGTGAGGTCGGGCTGGTCGAGCCGCTGCGGACGGCCCGGGCACGGTGCATTCTCCCGGCGCCGGGCCGGGCCGGGCAGGCGCGGTCCAGGGCAGCATCCGGACAGGCAGCTTGCTGCAACGGCGCCGGCACCGGCCCGGCGCCCGCGCGAGTCGAGCGCGTGACCGGATCGCACCTTGCCGCCGCCTCGGCGCCGCTGACAAGATCGCCGGACGGGGGCGGACTGGCTGAAATCAATTCCATGATGATCGGGGGTTGTTGAAGTGCTGGAGTTGCTGGGCCTGGACACCACCGCCGAGGCCGTCTACCGGGAGATGCTGACCGACCCCGAGGGCGGGGTCATCGAGCTGTGTGCGCGGCTGCGGCTGCCCGAGAGCGCCGTCCGCGAGGCTCTGGACCGGTTGGCCGACCTCACCCTGCTGCGCGCCTCGCGCGAGCGCCCCGGCGCCCTGTGGCCGGTCAGCCCGGAGCGCGGCCTGGAGCTGCTGCTGCGCCGCCAGGAGGAGGAACTCGCCCGCCGCCAGCAGGAGTTGGTGGTCTCCAAGGCCGCCGTGGCGTGTGCCGTCGCGGAGTACGCGGCGCTGCGCTCCAGCACCCCGGTGGACGGCGGCGAGCGACTGGTGGGCCTGGACGCGATCCAGTCCAAGCTGGAGGTGCTCACCGCCCGGCTGACCGGCGAGTGCCTGGCGGTGATGCCCGGCGGCGCGCAGTCCGCCGCCAGTCTGGCGGCCTCCCGCCCGCTCGACGAGGACGCCCTGCTGCGCGGGGTCGCCCTGCGGACGATCTACCAGGACAGCATCCGCAACGACCCGGAGAGCCTCGGCTACGCCCGGTGGATGACCGGCCTGGGCGGCAAGGTGCGCACCGCGCCGGTGCTGCCGCCCCGGATGCTGGTCTTCGACCGGCGCACCGCCGTCGTCCCGATCGACCCGGAGAACACCCGGCTCGGCGCCCTGTGCACCGAGGAGCCGGGCATCGTCGCCTCGCTGGTCGCGCTGTTCGAGCAGACCTGGGAGACGGCCGCGCCGCTCGGCGCCGACCGGACCGAGGACACCGGGACGGGTCTGAGCGCGGGCGAGCGGGAGCTGCTGCGGCTGCTCTCCACCGGGCTGACCGACGACGCGGCGGCCAAACGGCTGGGCGTCTCGGTGCGGACGGTCCGGCGGCAGATGGCCGTGCTGATGGAGCGTCTGGCGGCGGCGAGCCGTTTCGAGGCGGGCCTGAAGGCGGCTCAGCGCGGCTGGTTGTAGCGCGCGTCACAGCTTCGGGCCCCCACCTGCCCGGCGGTACCAATTGTTAACCGCCGGGGGCTTGTCGCGTCATTTTCTACGCGCGTATCTTGTCCGCTGCGGGGGGCGTTTCCCGACTCCCGCGCCTGCCTTCTACGCGGGTAGTGCGCGGTGTGCGCCTGCCTGACCCACCCTCACGGTCCGGCGGCCCCACGCTGCCGGGCGATCGTGCCACCCCCGTTGCCGTGCCGCCGCGTGCCACGGCAGACCAAGGAGTCCCGCCCCGGTGACCACGCCCTCTGCTCCCCGCTCGCGCCGCGCGCTGCTGCGCGCGACCCTCCTCCCGGCCGGTCTGGCCGCCTCGCTGGTGCTCGTCCCGCTGCCGGCCGCCGTGGCCGCGCCCTCGGCCGACGCGGTGATCGCCGAGGTGTACGGCGGTGGCGGAAACTCCGGTGCCACGCTGAAGAACGACTTCATCGAGCTGGCCAACAAGGGCGGCGCGGCGTTCGGCCTGACCGGCTGGAGCGTCCAGTACATATCCGCCGCCCCCGGCCCGAACTCCCAGTGGGGTGTCACCCCGCTGACCGGTTCGATCGCCCCGGGCGGGCGCTTCCTGGTGGCCGAGGGCGCCGGCGCGGGCGGCACCGTCGACCTGCCGACCGCGGACGCCGCCGGGTCGCTGGCGCTGTCCGGCACGGCCGGCACCGTCGCGCTGGTCCAGGGCACCGACCCGCTGACCTGCAAGACCGCCGCGGACTGCGCGGCCGACGCCCGGGTGCGCGACCTGGTGGGCTTCGGCACCGCCGTGGTCCACGAGGGCTCCGCCGCCGTCCCCGGCGCCTCCAACACCGCCTCGGTGGCCCGTCGCGCGACCCTGGCCGACAGCGACGACAACGCCGCCGACCTGGTGGCCGGCGCCCCGAGCCCGACCAACAGCAAGGGCGAGGTCGCCGAGGGCTCCACCCCGACCGGCCCGACCGAGCCGGGCAGCGTCCGGATCCACGACATCCAGGGCGCCACCCGCCTCTCGGCCCGGACCGGCAAGACCATCGCGGGCGTGCCCGGCATCGTCACCGGCGTGCGCGGCTACGGCTCCAAGGGTTTCTGGATCCAGGACCCGAACCCGGACGCCGACCCGGCCACCAGCGAGGGCGTCTTCGTCTACACCGGCAGCGCCACCCCGACCGTCAAGGTCGGCGACTCGGTGCTGGTCACCGGCAAGGTGACGGAGTACTACCCGAACTACAACGGCGGCTCGCAGTCGCTCACCCAGCTCACCAACCCGGCCGTCACCGTGCTCTCCTCCGGCAACCCGCTGCCGGCCGCGGTCGTGGTCGACACCCGCAACATCCCCGGCACCTACACCCCGCAGGCCCCGGCCGGCGGCACCATCGAGGGCCTGGCGCTGAACCCGGAGAAGTACACCCTGGACTTCTACGAGTCCCTGGAGGGCATGCTCGTCGAGGTCCGGGACGTCCGGGTGATCCAGGCGACCGACAAGTACAACGAGCTCTGGGTCGCGGCCGACCGGCAGGACCAGAAGAGCCAGCGCGGCGGCGTGCTGTACGAGTCCTACGCCGAGCCGAACGTCGGCCGGCTGATGGTGCAGCAGCAGGCCCCCGTCGCGCAGCAGCCGTTCCCGGTGGCCAACGTCGGCGACGTGCTGACCGGCACCACCTCCGGCCCGCTGGACTACAACTCCTTCGGCGGCTACACCCTGGTGGCCGGCCCGCTCGGCGCGCTGCAGGACAACCACCTCCAGCGCGAGGTCACCGCGCAGCCGGCCGACCGCGAGCTCACCATCGCCACCTACAACGTGGAGAACCTGGCGCCCGGCAACCCGGACTCCAAGTTCGCCGAGCTGGCCCAGGCCGTGGTCACCAACCTGCGCTCGCCCGACGTCGTCACCCTGGAGGAGATCCAGGACAACAACGGCGCCGTCAACGACGGCACGGTGGACGCCACGGTGACCGTCACCAAGTTCATCGCCGCGATCAAGGCGGCCGGCGGTCCGGCGTACGACTGGCGCTCGATCGACCCGCAGAACGGCACGGACGGCGGCGAGCCCGGCGGCAACATCCGCCAGGTGTTCCTGTTCAACCCGCAGCGGGTGTCCTTCACCGACATCCCGGGCGGCGCCGCCACCTCCGCGGTGGACGTGGCCGGCACCGGCGCGGCCGCCGCGCTGACCGCCTCGCCCGGCCGGATCGACCCGACCAACGAGGCCTGGGCCAACAGCCGCAAGCCGCTGGTGGGCCAGTTCTCCTTCCGGGGCAAGAAGGTCTTCGTGATCGCCAACCACTTCAACAGCAAGGGTGGCGACCAGGGCATCGACAGCCGGTTCCAGGACCCGACCCGCAGCTCCGAGGTGCAGCGGACCAAGCAGGCCCAGGCCGAGCAGGCCTTCGTGGCCAAGCTGCTGGCCGCCGACAAGGAGGCGAAGGTCGTCTCGCTCGGCGACTTCAACGACTACCAGTTCTCGCCCGCGCTGACCGCGCTCACCAAGGACGGCGTGCTGCGCGACCTGGTGAACGAGCTGCCGGAGAAGGAGCAGTACTCGTACGTCTACCAGGGCAACTCGCAGGTGCTGGACCACATCCTGGTCAGCCCCGAGGTCGGGTACGCCAAGTACGACGTGGTGCACATCAACAGCGAGTTCGCCAAGCAGGCGAGTGACCACGACCCGCAGGTGGTCCGCATCAAGCCGTAGTGCCAGGCAGGCCGAAGGGGCGGTGACCGGATCCCGGTCACCGCCCCTTCGGGCGTCCGCGGTGTCGGCTGTTCGGCCGGCGCGGCTCCCGGCTACCGCAGGGCGGCGAGCACCGCGTCCGCCATCACCTTCTCGCCGGTGGCGTTCGGGTGGAACGGGACGGCCGGGGAGCCGGGCAGCGCGCCCTCGATCCAGCGGTCGTTCGAGCAGACGTCGTGGCCGGCGGTCGGGGTGGCGGTGTCCACGTAGGTGGCGCCGCCCGCGGCGGCGGTGGACTTCAGCATCGCGTTCAGCTGGTCGAGCACGCCGTGCATGTACTCCACGTCGCCCGCGGTGACCGGCTGGCGCAGGAAGCAGTCCGAGCCCCTGGCGGGCAGCACGGACGGGTAGCCCACCAGCAGCACCCGGGCGTTCGGAGCCTTGGCGTGGATGCGCTTCAGCGTGTCGGCGATCTGCGGCCGGGCGGCGGCGATCCGGTCGGCGAGGTCGTCGTTGCCGTACTGCCAGGACCAGCTGGACCAGTCCCAGTAGCCGTGGTGGAAGACGTCCTTGCAGGGTGTGCCGAGCGGGTTGACCACCGCGCCGGCGATACAGACGCCGACCAGCTCGCCGAGCCCGAGGTCGGTGGCGCCGAGGTCGTTGCCGCCGATCCCGAGGGTCACCAGGTCGGTGTCGGGGGTGACGGCGTCCAACTGCGGGTCGTTGACCCGGATGAAGGCGTCGTACTGGGGCTGCGTCATCGCCTTCACCTTGGCGGCGGCGCAGGTGACGTCGGTGTAGGCGCCGGCCTTGAGGGCGGCGGCCACCAGGTGGCCGTAGTTGCGGTCGGAGCGCAGGCAGAGTCCGGCCGACTGGCCGGGCACGCCGGCGCCGGCGGCGTAGGAGTCGCCGAGCGCCACGTAGTGCCGCGGGGCGGGAGTGGCCGCCTGGGCGCTGGTGGAGGTCAGGGCGAGCGAGGCGCCCAGCGCGACGGCGCCGAGCAGGGCGGACCTCCCGGCGGAACGGGGCTTCCGGGTGGTACGGAGTTTCCGGGCAGGGCGGAGCACGGTTCCTCCTGGGGGAGAGAAACGACGGTGGGTGGGGGTCGTGCGAGCCGGGCCACAGCTACTGCTACTCCCAGGTAAGTTACTTGCAGGTTTCGTTCACGTCCATGGACTCCGCCGAATTCGCCGAAATTCCGTCAGATCTATTTCGAATTACGCTCCACCGCGTATCGAAGGTATTTCCGAAACGCCTCGGAGCGGAATTCCCGCCGCAGCTTGTTACCCACCGGTTGACGGGCCCCGGCGCAGGCCGCAGTATCGGGCGCACGCGACACTGCCGGAGCACCGTGGAGGACCCGCATGGCCCTGGACGCCGACGTCATCGTCATCGGAGCCGGACTCGCGGGACTCGCCGCGACCGCCGAACTCGCCGACGCCGGACGGAAGGTGATCCTGCTCGACCAGGAGCCCGCGGCCTCGCTGGGCGGCCAGGCGCACTGGTCCTTCGGCGGGCTCTTCCTGGTCGACTCGCCCGAGCAGCGCCGGATGCGGATCCGCGACTCGCACGAGCTGGCCTGGCAGGACTGGCTGGGCACGGCGGGCTTCGACCGCCCCCAGGACGCCTGGCCGCGCCAGTGGGCCGAGGCGTACGTCGACTTCGCGGCCGGTGAGAAGCGGGCCTGGCTGCGGGCCCAGGGTGTGCGGTTCTTCCCGGTCGTCGGCTGGGCCGAGCGCGGCGGGCTGCTCGCCGACGGGCCCGGCAACTCCGTCCCCCGCTTCCACATCACCTGGGGCACCGGGCCCGGGCTGCTCGAACCCTTCGTCCGCCGGGTCCGCGCGGCCGTCGGACGCGGGCTCGTCGACTACCGGCCGCGCCACCGGGTCACCGGGCTGACCGCGCAGGCCGGGGTGACCGACACCGTCAGCGGCGAGGTGCTGGTGCCCAGCGGCGCGGCGCGCGGCGAGGCCAGCTCGCGCGAGGTCGCCGGCTCCTTCGAACTGCGGGCACAGGCGGTGATCGTCACCTCCGGCGGCATCGGCGGCAACCACGAGCTCGTCCGCAAGGCCTGGCCCGCCCGGCTCGGCACCCCGCCCGCCCGGCTGCTGTCCGGCGTCCCCGCGCACGTCGACGGGCTGATGCTGGGGATCGCCGGCGCGGCCGGCGGCAACCTGATCAACGGCGACCGGATGTGGCACTACACCGAGGGCATCGAGAACTGGGACCCGATCTGGGCCCGGCACGGCATCCGGATCCTGCCCGGCCCGTCCTCGCTCTGGCTGGACGCGCGCGGCCGCCGGCTGCCCGTCCCGCTCTTCCCCGGATTCGACACCCTCGGCACGCTCGACCACATCATGTCCACCGGGTACGACCACACCTGGTTCGTGCTCACCCAGAAGATCATCGAGAAGGAGTTCGCACTCTCCGGCTCCGAGCAGAACCCCGACCTCACCGGGCGCTCGCTGCGCGGGGTGCTCGGCCGGGCGCTGCCCGGCGCACCCGGGCCGGTCGAGGCGTTCAAGCGGCACGGCGCCGACTTCGTGGTGGCGGGCAACCTGTCCGACCTGGCGCGCGGCATGAACGCGAAGACCCGCGAGGCGCTGATCGACCCGGACGAGCTGCGCCGCGTGGTCGAGGCCCGCGACCGGCAGCTCGCCAACCCGTTCGCCAAGGACCTCCAGGTCACCGCCGTCCACGGCGCCCGCCGCTACCTCGGCGACAAGCTGATCCGCACCGCCGCGCCGCACCGCATCCTGGACCCGGCGGCCGCGCCGCTGATCGCCGTCCGGTTGAACATCCTGACCCGCAAGTCGCTCGGCGGCCTGGAGACGGACCTCGCCGCCCGGGTGCTGCGCCCCGACGGGGAGGTGCTGGAGGGCGTCTACGCGGCGGGCGAGGCGGCCGGATTCGGCGGCGGGGGCGTGCACGGCTACCGCTCGCTGGAGGGGACCTTCCTCGGCGGCTGCCTCTTCTCCGGCCGCACGGCGGGGCGGGCGGCGGCCGAGGCGACGGCGTAGGAGGGGGTGTGGGAGCGGCCGAGGCGACGGCGCAGGAGGGGCGGGCGGGTCGGTAGGTGCGGACCTGGTCCAGGAGGGGGCCGGGCCCGCGGCCGCGGCCGGATCCGGCGTCAGAAGTAGAGCATTGTTCTAGAGAACTTCTTCAGTTCTGTTCTATGCTGGCCGAGTTGGCGGCCGAGGCCGTGGCGGACGGTCGAGCGGAGGCGCGGAGATTCCCCCCAAGCAGCAACGGGGTGAGGCCACAGTCGAGTTGCTCCTCGGCAGTGCGCTGCGCGTGTACGCGGAGGCGGGCCAGCAGGGGTTCACCGTCAGTGCCGTCACCGCGGCGAGCAGGGTCAGCCCGGGCAGCCTCTACCACCACTTCGGGAGCTTCGACGGCCTGGCCGCCGCGCTCTACATCCGATGCCTGGAGCGGCAGTTCGACGAGATGACCGCCGCGCTGGAGAGCGGCCGCACCGCGCGCGCCGGGGTGCGGGCGCTGGTCCACGCCTACCTGCGGTTCACCGAGGAGCAGCGGGACGCCGCCCTCTTCCTGCACTCGTCCGCCTACTCCGGCTACCTGGCCGCCCGGGCGGAGCAGATCAAGGCCGCCCGGGCGGCCGGGCTGGCGGTGATCGGCGCCTGGATGCGGGCCAGGATGGAGCGGGGCGAGATCCTGCCCCTGCCCGATCTGCTGGTCGAGGTCCTGATGATGGGACCGCTCGCGGAGGTGGCCCGCCGCCGGCTGTCCGGCGGCTGGGAGGGGGACCGGGGTGAGATCGCCCGGATCCTGTCGGAGGGGATCTGGCGCTCGCTGCGGGCGGGGCCGCCCGGGTCGACCGGTGCGACCGCCGGCGGCGGGGTGGCGGGCCGACCGGTGGGGAGGGCTGACGGTGGGGCGTGACATGGTAGTGACAATCTGTTGGTGCTGGGAATCGCGAGAGGGCGGGGCATGACTGGTCGGGGGGCCGTACTCGGAGGCCGCTACACGCTGACCGAGTGGATCGGCGGCGGGGGCATGGGCGCGGTCTGGCGTGCCGACGACCGGGTGCTGGGGCGGCAGGTCGCGGTGAAGGTCCTGCACGCGGGGCTGCTGGAGGAGGGGACGTTCGCCCGGCGGTTCCGGCGCGAGGCCCAGCTGCTCGCGGCGATCAGCCACCCGGGCATCGTGGACGTCCACGACTACGGGGAGTGCGGCGGTGCCGAGGACGGCGGCACCGAGGGCGAGCGGATCGCGTACATCGTGATGGAGCTCGTCGAGGGGCGGCCGCTGGACAAGGTCCTCGCGGAGAGCGGTCCGATGTCGCCGGAGCGGGCCCTGGGCATGCTCGCGACGGCGCTCGACGCCCTGCACGCCGCGCACCAGCAGGAGATCGTGCACCGCGACGTCAAGCCGTCCAACCTGATGCTGGGCGCGGACGGCCGGGTGACGGTGACGGACTTCGGCATCGCGCGGGCGCTCGTGAGCACCACGCTGACGGCGACCAACGTGGTGATCGGCACCGCGCTGTACATGGCGCCCGAGCAGGCCGGGGGCGGGGGCGTCACACCCGTCTCGGACCTCTACTCGCTCGGCGTGGTCTGCTACGAACTGCTCACCGGAACGCCGCCGTTCACCGGCGAGAGCGTGGTCGAGGTCGCGCTGAAGCACGTCCAGCAGCCCGCGCCGGAGCTCCCGGAGGAGTTCCCGCAGGAGGTGCGGGAGTTCGTGGCGCGGGCGCTGGCGAAGCAGCCCGGCGACCGGTTCGCCGACGCGGCCGCCATGGCGGCCGCGGCACGGGCCGCGGTCGGCGACCGGTCGGCACCGGTCGCCGCGGTCGTGCGTGCCGTGCCCCCGGCTCTTTCCGCGGCGGCGGCAGGGGCGGGGGCCGCGGGCGTCGAGGTCGCCAGGGTGGAGCCGCGGACCAACCCCGAGCCCGCCCGGCGCCGGACGTGGCAGCGGTTCCTGGTGCCCATCGTCGTCCCGGTGATCGTCACCACGAGCGCCGCCACCGTGCTGCTGGTCGAGCGGGGGCCGTTCAGCTCGCAGGCGCAGCCCCCCGGCGGGCAGCCCGTCGCCACGGTGTCGGCATCCGTGACCAGCGGCCCGTCGACGGGCAGCGCGTCGCCGGGTGAGCAGCCCCCGACCACGCCGCCGGCGAGCACCGAACCGCCGGCGAGCGCGGCCCCGACCGAGACCCCGCCCGCGGCGGGCCAGCCGCCGGCCGCGGTACCGCAGCCCGGGGGCGGTGCAGCCGCGGGCGGCGCCGGCTCCACGGGCGCCTCCGCCGGTGGCGCGGCGGGCGGTTCGGGCGGTGGTTCGGGCGGCACCCCGCCGAAGACGGGCGGGGGAGGCGCGGCCGGCGGGGGCGGCAGCGCGGGAGGCGGGACAGCAAGCGGTGGTGGCAGTGGCGGTGTCGCGGCCCCCGCGCCCAACCAGCCGGCTCCGCAGGTGCCCGTGCCCAACCAGCCCGCCCCGAACCCGCCCGCCCCGCCGGCGCCCGCGAACCCGCCCGTTCCGAACCAGCCCGTCCCGTCGGCGCCCGCATCGAGCCCGCCGCCACCGGCCGTGCCCGCGGGGTGCGGTGGCACCAGGTGGGGTGCCATCGTCAACGTGGCAGACGGTCTGAAGCTCGGCCTGGCGACCGACTCCCCCACCGCGGGAGCCGGGATCGTCATGGGCGGTACGACCGCCTACGGCTGGGTGCGCTCGGATCCGGACCCGGGTGGCTGGTACCAGATCTTCCCGTGCAGCCTGACGAACCCGGCACTCGTCCAGGACGTCTCCTGGTCGAGCAACAAGGTGATGCTGTCGCCCGGGTTCAGCTTCATGACGAAGTGGACGGTGGCCCGGGCGAGCACTGCGGGTGCCTACTACCTCCAGGACTACGCGTCGAAGAACTGCCTGACCGACAACGGCGCGGGCAACCAGGTCACCATGGGTACCTGCACGCCGGGCAACAAGTACCAGGAGTGGCGCATCCCCTGACCGTCCGGCCTGCCGGAGGCCGCTGCCCGTCCGCCCGTCTGCCCGTCTGCCCGTCTGTGCCGCTTGCTCGTGCGAGCGGTGCGGGCGGGCAGCGGCCTTCTGCGGTCGGGCGGCGCTGTGGGGCTGCGGGGCGGCCTCGCCGGCCGCCCGTGCCGGACCGGGTGACCGCCGGGACGCCCGGCACCGTGCCGACGGCCCGGGGCTGACAGGTACGCTGCCGTTGCCGCCCGGTGCCGCCGGGCACGAGGGCCCCGCCGTGGACCGTCGGCCGCAACGGCCCGCGGCCGCCGCGGGAAAGGCCCTGGCAGCGGCCCCGGAGCACGAGGAGAACCGAACCGATGAGCCGTCGAGACCGCGAGCGCAAGCCGGCCGCGTCCCCGGTGACCGTCACCGTCTGCCGCGCCTGCTGCTGCGGCTCCGAGGAGAAGCACCCGGGCGTGGACCACGCCGGGCAGTACGAGCGGCTGCGCGAGGCCGTCGGCACGGCGGGCCGGGTGCGGGCGGTCAAGTGCCTGGACGCCTGCGCCCACTCCAACGTCGTGGTGGTCGGCCCGTCCGGCGAGGGCCGCGAGGCCGGCGGGCGCCCGGTCTGGCTGGGCTGGGTGCTGGCGGACGACATGATCGAGGAGATAGCCGAGTGGGTGCACGCCGGCGGTCCCGGCCTCGCCGACCCGCCGGGCATGCTGGACCTCCAGCAGATCGCGGTCTCCCGCCGGATCCGTGAGGGCCTGCCGAACTGAGGCCGTCCCACGGATCCCCCCGGGTCCGCGAGCGGCCGCCGCAGACGCCCGTCCCGGCGGCCCCGCCGGGCACTACCATTTCCAGGGGCGCCCCGGCTTGGGAGGAAACGACGTGACCACGGTCTGCCGCATCTGCGCGGGCACCGGCCGCACCGCCGGCCTCAGCTGCCGTACCTGCCAGGGCACCGGTACCACCGAGGTCGGCGGCGGGGGCGGCAACTGCTTCCTCTGCGACGGCACCGGCGTCTACGTCCGCTACCGGGTCGACGCGGGCGGCGCCAAGCACGCCTACCGCGACGAGGTCTGCCGCACCTGCGACGGCACCGGCAACCGCGCGCCCAGCACCTGGGACGAGCAGCCGTAGGGGCCGTCAGCCCCCAGCGCGTGCGGACTGCGACGGCGGATCAGCATCCGGGCCGGGCCGGACGATCCGGCCAGGTCCGCCCGGGGACGGCGGCTTTGCCGAAGCATGGTCGAACATTGGCGTTCGACTGACCGGCACGCCGGGGCTCGTTCACCGCGTGTCCGCATGCGGTCAACGCGCCGCTGGAAGAGTCCCGCCCATGGATATCCCCAACATGGGCGTGCCCGCGCAGCTGGCCGACCGCATGAGCATGGCCGAGCAGCACGAGTACCTGCGTGCCCGTCACTCCCGCCGCCGGATGCTGCGCGCGGGCGCCGTCACCGTCGGCGCGCTGGCGGTGGGCGGTGCGCTGGGCAGCGGCACCGCGTCCGCCGCCCCGGCCGGCCCGCAGCTGCTGACGGGCGGTACGACCGACGGCATCGACGGCGCGCTGGTCGCCCCGATCGGCCGCCACCTCGCCTTCGGCCCCGAGCCGGACACCCAGTTCCGGGTCTCCTGGCAGGTCCCGGCCCCGGTGAGGAAGCCGTTCCTGCGCTACGGCCGGAGCCCGTGGGACCTCAGCCACAAGGTCCAGGCCGAGGTGCGGACGCTGCACACCCCCGCGCTGACCCCGACCGGCCAGCCGGTCGACCAGTACTACCTGCACGTCGCGCTGGAGGACCTGCAGCCCGACACCACGTACTACTACGGTGTCGGCCACCAGGGCTTCGACCCGGCCTCGCAGCAGGCGATCTCGACCCTGAGCACCTTCCGCACCGCGCCTTCGCGCGACCACCGCTGGGGCAAGGTGTACGAGCCGTTCACCTTCACCGCCTTCGGCGACCAGGGCGTCAGCGCGCACGCGGCCGGCAACGACCACATCATCCTGGCCCAGAACCCGGCCTTCCACCTGCACGCCGGCGACATCTGCTACGCCGACCCGGCGGGCTCCGGCCAGGACTCGGACCGGACCTCGTACAACGCCACCACCTGGGACGCCTTCCTGGCGCAGACCGAGACGGTGGCCTCGAAGGTGCCGTGGATGGTCTCCTACGGCAACCACGACATGGAGGCCTGGTACTCGCACAACGGGTACGGCGGCGAGAACAACCGCTTCTTCCTGCCGGACAACGGCCCGGACCCGCGGACCGTCCCCGGCGTCTACACCTTCCGCTACAAGAACGTCGGCGTCATCTCGCTGGACGCCAACGACGTCTCCTACGAGATCCCGGCGAACCTCGGCATCTCGGCGGGCAAGCAGACCAAGTGGCTGCAGCGGACCCTGAAGGACCTGCGCGACGACGAGACCATCGACTTCATCGTGGTCTTCTTCCACCACTGCGCCTTCTCCACCACCCACCAGCACGCCTCCGAGGGCGGGGTCCGCGAGGCCTGGGTGCCGCTGTTCGAGAAGTTCCGGGTGGACCTGGTGATCAACGGTCACAACCACGTCTACGAGCGCACCGACGCGATCCTCGGCAACAAGGTCTCCAAGGCGGTGCCGAGCGGCGCCACCATCGAGCCGGCCACCGACGGCGTGGTGTACGTGACGGCGGGCGCGGCCGGCCGCAGCCTGTACAGCTTCGACGCCCCGGACACCTACGAGGGCCACGAGAACCGCGTGGACTCGGTGGACACGTACCACTTCGCCAAGGGCGGGGTGAAGGTGACCGAGAAGGTCGAGTGGTCCCGGGTGCGCTACACCGGCTACTCCTTCATCAAGGTCGACGTCACCCCGGCCCACCTGGGCCGGAAGTCGTCCATGAAGGTGACCGCGCTGGCCGAGAACGGCACGCAGGTCGACAACTACACCATCCTGCGCAAGGTCGGCGAGGGCTGGGACAGCGCCACCGACGACGACGGCGAGGGCGGCGGCTGGGGCTGGTAGCAGCCGGCAGCAGCCGCGGACCCGTACGGGCGGGCCGGCCGGGGAGACCCGGGCGGCCCGCCCGTCGGCGGTTCAGAGCGCGGCCAGCTGCTCCGCGAGGGTGTCGCTGTGCTGGAACGTCAGCCCGGCGAGGGCGACGTGCTTCCAGCGGACCGTGCCGTCGCCGTCCAGGACGAACACCGAGCGGCGCAGCCCGAGCCCGGGGACGGCGATCCCGTAGGAGCGGACGACGGTCCGGGTCGGGTCGGCGAGCAGCGGGAAGTTCAGCCGGTGCTTGCGGGCGAACTGCTCGTGGCTGTCCAGCCCCTGCGGGCTGATGCCCCAGACGGTGGCGCCGAGGCCGCGGAAGCGGTCCAGGTCGGAGCTGTACGAGCAGAGCTGCTTGGTGCAGACGGGGGTGTCGTCACCGGGGTAGAAGACCAGGACGAGCGGGCTGCCCTTGGCCTCGGCGAGCCGGTACTCGCGGCGTTCGGCGGTGCCGGCCTGCTCGTCCAGCAGCAGGCCGGGCAGGGTGAACTCGGGCGCGGGGGCGCCCACTTCGGGGGATTTCGCCATCGTGGTTCGGTCCTTCGCGTGCGGCGGCGCGGTCGCCGCCACCTTACGTCCCCGGTCAGCCTGCCCACCCTGACGGACCGTAGCGAGATCGCGGACCGGTCGGCCGGACATGCCCTAGCGGCGCGGTCCGGCCATGATCACGGCCACGCCGGCCAGGCAGATCAGCGCGCCGAGCACGTCGTACCGGGTGGGCCGGAAGCCGTCCACCGCCATGCCCCAGAGCAGTGAGCCGGCCACGAACACGCCGCCGTACGCGGCCAGCACCCGGCCGAAGTGGCTGTCCGGCTGGAGGGCGGCGACGAAGCCGTAGCCGCCGAGCACGAGGACACCCACCCCGGCCAGCCACCAGGGCCGCGACTCGCGCACGCTCTGCCAGATCAGCCAGCAGCCGCCGATCTCGGCGAGTGCGGCGAGGGCGAACAGGGCGGCGGAGCGCAGAGCGGTCATGGCGGATCAGCCTACGACGCACCCCGGGGCCCGGGTCTGACCGGGTCTGACCGTATCGCACCCTATCGCTCCGTATCGCGCAGGATCAGGCCGGATTGGACCGGATTGGGCCGTGCGGCGGGGGTCGGAGGGGTGTCCGGGGTGGGGCGTTCGGCGCGTAAACCCGTTTCCCGTTGAAGAGTTGACGCTGTTGCGGAGGTGCGTCACGGCTGTCGTGGGGTTACGCGCGAAGATTTTTCACTTCATAACGAATCGAGCAGCCGGTGGTGAGTTTCGCCTTCAGTTATTGACGGAATCGCCGGGCGCGGATTGACTCCGTCCTCTGCCGTGACGATGCGGCGCAGTCAGGAGGCACCACCCACCATGAACAGAACGACCCGTCGTGCGGCAGCGGGCACGGCCGCCGTGGCGCTGGCACTCGCCCTCGCAGCCTGCGGCCAGAGCGACGGAGGGGCCCGGCCGAGCGGCGTGGGGAGCACGACGATCGGTCTGCTGCTGCCCGAGAAGACCTCCTCCACCCGGTACGAGGCCTTCGACAAGCCGCTGATCGAGTCCACGGTGGCCTCGCTCTGCACCACGTGCGTCGTCGACTACGCCAACGCGGACGGCAACGAGGGCACCCAGAAGCGGCAGTTCGACGACCTGCTGGCCAAGGGCGTCAAGGTGATCATGCTCGACCCGGTGAACGCCAAGATCACCTCGTCCTGGGTCGAGGCCGCCACCGCCAAGGGGGCGAAGGTCATCGCCTACGACCGGCTGGCCGAGGGCAACGTCGCCGCGTACATCTCCTTCGACAACCAGCGCACCGGTGAGATCCAGGGCCAGGCCCTGCTGGAGGCGCTCGGCCCGAAGGCCGCCGCCGCACAGGTCGTGATGATCAACGGCGCCGAGTCCGACCCCAACGCGGCGATGTTCAAGGCCGGCGCGCACCGGGCGCTCGACGGGCGGGTCAAGGCGATCGCCTACGAGCAGTCCGGCGAGTGGAAGCCGGAGGTGGCCATGGTGAAGATGAACGAGGCCATCCACAACCTCGGCAAGGACGGCTTCCAGGCCGTGTACGCGGCCAACGACGGCATGGCCTCCTCCGTCATCGAGGCGCTGAAGGCGGCCGGGATCAAGAACGTCCCGGTCGGCGGGCAGGACGCCTCGATGGACGCGGTGCGCCGGGTGCTCACGGGCGAGCAGGCCTTCACCATCTACAAGCCGTACAAGCCCGAGGCGGACGCCGCGGGGAGCATCGCCGTCCAGCTGCTCAAGGGGATGGACATCAGCGCGGCGGCCGGCGCGGCGGTCGACAGCGGCGGGCTGCGGATCCCCTCGCTGCTGCTCACCCCGATCGTGGTGACCAAGGCGAAGGTCCAGGTCACGGTGGTCGGCGGCGGCCTGTACAAGGCGGCGGAGATCTGCACGCCGCAGTACGCGGACGCCTGTGCGGCGGCCGGCGTCAAGTAGGCCCTGTCCCCTGCGGTCCGGGGGGACCGCAGGTGTCCGGGCCCCGGGGTGCTCCCCGGGGCCCGTCGGGCGTCAGACCTGTCGGTAGGTGGCGAGGAAGCGCCCGATCCGGTTGATCGCCGTCTCCAGGTCGTCGGCCCGGGGGAGGGTGACGAAGCGGAAGTGGTCCGGGCGCGGCCAGTTGAAGCCGGTGCCCTGGACGACGTGGATCTTCTCGCGGAGCAGCAGGTCCAGCACGAACTGCTCGTCGTCGACGATCCTGTGCACCGCGGGGTCGAGCTTGGCGAAGGCGTACAGGGCGCCCTTGGGCTTGACGCAGCTGACGCCGGGGATCTCGTTGAGCGCCTTGTAGGCGACGTCCCGCTGTTCGGCGAGCCGCCCGCTGGGCAGGACGAGGTCGTTGATCGACTGGTGTCCGCCGAGCGCGGCCTGGACGGCGTACTGCGCGGGGACGTTGGGGCACAGCCGCATGCCGGAGAGCATGGTCAGGCCCTCCAGGTAGTCGGCGGCGTGCTGCTTGGGCCCGGAGACGACCAGCCAGCCGCTGCGGAAGCCGGCCACCCGGTAGGACTTGGACAGGCCGTTGAAGGTGAGGGTGAGCACGTCGTCGGCGAGCGCGGCCAGGCAGTGGTGCTCGGTGCCGTCGTAGAGGATCTTGTCGTAGATCTCGTCGGCCAGGACCATCAGCTGGTGCCGGCGGGCCAGGTCGAGGATGCCCTCCAGCAGCTCCTTGGGGTAGACCGCGCCGGTCGGGTTGTTGGGGTTGATCACCACGATGGCCTTGGTGCGGGCGGTGATCTTGGCGGCGATGTCGTCGAGGTCGGGGTACCACTCCGCCTCCTCGTCGCAGGCGTAGTGCACGGCCTTGCCGCCGGCCAGCCGGACCACGGCCGTCCAGAGCGGGTAGTCCGGCATCGGGACGAGCACCTCGTCGCCGTCGTCCACCAGGGCGGTGACGGACATCTGGATCAGCTCGGAGACGCCGTTGCCCAGGTAGACGTCGTTGACGCCGACCCCGCTGACGCCGCGCTGCTGGTAGTACTGCACGACGGCGCGGCGGGCCGGCAGGATGCCCCGCGAGTCGCTGTAGCCGTGCGCGTTCGGCAGGTTGCGGATGATGTCCTGGATGATCTCCTCCGGCGCCTCGAAGCCGAAGGTCGCCGGGTTGCCGGTGTTCAGCCGCAGCACGCTGTGCCCGGCCTCCTCCAGTGCGTTCGCCCGGTCGACCACCGGGCCGCGGATCTCGTAGCACACGCCCGTCAGCTTGCTGGACTGCCGAAACTCCACTGCGGCCTCCCGACCATCAACCGTCACCCGCCATTGCCGTACGCGCGGGCCGCGCCATCCTGGTTGCTTTGTTCTACCAAGTAAGCACTTGGAAAGTCCAACCTTTTGGCTATGCTGATCCACATGTCACGCCGAAGCTACGACCAGTACTGCGCCGTCGCCCGCGCCCTGGACGCGGTGGGGGAGCGCTGGAGTCTCCTGATCGTCCGTGAACTCCTGGCCGGCCCCCGCCGCTACACGGACCTGCACGCCGACCTGCCGGGCGTCTCCACCGACATCCTCGCCACGCGCCTCAAGCAGCTGGAGGGCGAGGGCCTGGTGGTCCGCCGCCGGCTGGAGCGGCCCGCCAACGCCACCGTGTACGAGCTCACCGAGCGGGGGCTGGCGCTCCGCGCGGTCATCGGCGCGCTGGGTGCGTGGGGGCTCGACGCGCTCGGCGAGCAGCGGCCGACGGACGCCGTCCGGGAGCACTGGTTCACCGAGTCGGCTACCCGGGACGCGGCGGCCGTTCCCGGCTAGGGCCTGGTTGCGGCGGTCCGCCGGACGCGCGGGTTTGCGGTGTCGGGCCGGTGGGTGCGCGGCGCGGGGTGGCCGGGTGCGTGACGCCGGGTCGGTGGCCGACCGTCGGGTCTGCGGCGACCGGCACCCCCGCGGTCGGCCGCCGCGGGCGGCCACCGGCCCGGCGAGACGTGTCGTCCACGGTGCCGGGTCGCGCTAAACGGCGGATCGGCGTTCGATGAGTGGTGCCGTTGATCCGGCCGCGGGCCTGCCGGGCCCGGCCGCTGTTTCCGGTGGGCCCCCGCCGGAGGCCGGAGGTCGGGGCGCGTACGATCGTCGGGCCATGGAGAACACCGCTCACACCTCGCGCACCGGGCCCGCCGCACCCACCGGGCCCGCCGTGTACGCCAGTTACGTCGCCGTCGGGGACTCCTTCACCGAGGGCATGTGCGACGACCTGCTCCCCGACGGGCACTTCCGGGGCTGGGCCGACCGGGTCGCCGCCCGGCTCGCGGCCGAGCAGCCGGCCGGGACCTTCCGGTACGCGAACCTCGCCGTCCGGGGCAAGCTCATCGGACAGATCCACGACGAGCAGCTGCCCGTCGCCACCGCGATGCGCCCCGCGCTGGTCACCCTGGCCGGCGGCCTCAACGACGTGCTGCGCCCGCGCTGCGACATCGAGCTGGTCGAGGACCTGCTCGGCCGGTCCGCCACCGCGCTGCGCGCCACCGGCGCCACCGTCGTGCTGTTCACCAGCACCGACCCGACCCGCCGGATGGCGGGCAGCGCCCGGCTGCTCCCGGCCATCCTGCGGATGAAGGCCTTCGTCCACGAGCTGGGCCGCGACGACCCGGGCATCGCCGTGGTGGACCTGTTCTCCGCGCCCTGCTTCGACGACCGGCGGCTCTGGGCCGAGGACCGCCTGCACCTGTCGCCCGAGGGCCACCGCAGGGTCGCCGAGGCCGTCCTGGAGGCCCTCGGCCACCCCGCGTCCTTCGACTGGCGCGCCCCACTGCCCGCCGCGGCCCCGGCCGGCCGCGGTGCCCGGCTGGCCGCCGACGCCCGCTGGCTGCGCACCCACCTCGGCCCCTGGATCGGCCGCCGCCTCACCGGCCGCTCCTCCGGCGACGGCCGGGCCCCGAAGCGCGCGGAGCTCCTCCCGTACGAGGGCTGAGCTCCCCCGTCGACAGCGGAGCGGGCCGCCGGGCGCGAGGGTGCACGCCCGGCGGCCCGCTCACCGGTTCACCCGGGTCGGCCGTTCACCCGGGCCGTCAGACGCACCAGTTGTTGAAGACGGACACCTGGTTGTTCCACGTGCCGGTGTCCCAGACGGCGGCACCGTTGGACTTGTAGATGACGAGGTTGCCGTCGTCCTGGACCGCGACCCGGCCGCCCGGTGCGGCGACGTCCCCGATGGTGCAGGCGAGGGCGTTGCCCTTGTACAGCTTGATGTAGCCGGTCGCGGACCAGCTCAGGCGGGTGAGCCCCCAGCCCGAGGTGCCACTGGCCCACAGGACCGCGCCGTCCCAGTTGCGGTAGAGGACCAGGTTGCCGTCGGACTGGAACTTCAGGTGCACCCAGTTCGACGACATGCTCACGTAGTCGTTCGGGTACCAGTCCGGGGTGCTGAGGACCAGCGCCTTGCTCTGGTCCGCGGCGGAGGCGGACGGGCTGACCGCGAAGGTCAGGCCGGCGGCGACGATGGTGGCCGCCCCGACTGCGGCGATCCGCTTGGTGAGGTTCTTCACGAGAAGACTCCTGCTGGGTCGAGTGATTCGTGGAAGAAGCAGGCAGGCCCCGCACGGCCTCCGGCTCCTGAAGGAACCTATCCCGGCCGGGAGTGCTCCGTGCACGGAAAATGAGTCAACGTCAGATCGCTTGTGTCGCAAGGGGCTTGTGGTTCGGTATGGTTCCTGGTCAGTCGTGGCGGAGTAGTTCGTTCCGGGACTGTGCCACGGGCCGTTGCCGCCGGCATGCATGGACCGCTTCACGCGGGGATCGATTGCATACATCCTGTTCGTGGGCGTACTCGGGCCGTGGCTCGGGAGGGCGGGGCCGGAGCGCGGTCGACGTAGACTTGGCCGGTTCGACGCGTCGCCGAGCGGCGCCCACCCTTGGAGGACCGCACATCGTGGCCGAGACCCAGACGCAGCAGGACGACACCGGGAGCACCCCGGGTGACGGGGCCGCCCTGCGGGCCGACTGCGGCAGCTGCTTCGGGCTGTGCTGCGCCGCGCTGCCGTTCGCGGCCGGCGCCGACTTCGCGATCGACAAGGCCGCCGGGACGCCCTGCCGCAACCTGCAGGCCGACTTCGGCTGCGGCATCCATGCGCGGCTGCGGGACAGCGGCTTCCAGGGCTGCACGGTGTACGACTGCTTCGGGGCCGGGCAGCGGGTCTCCCAGGTGACCTTCGGCGGCCGGAGCTGGCGCGAGGCGCCCGAGAGCGCGTCGCAGATGTTCGAGGTGTTCCCGGTGGTGCGGCAGCTGCACGAGCTGCTCTGGTACCTCACCGAGGCCCTGACCTTCGCCCCCGCCCGCCCGGTCCACGCCGAGCTGCGCCGGGCGCTGGACGAGACCGAGCGGCTCGCCCGGGGCGGCCCGGCCGAGATCCTCGCCCTGGACGTGCCGGCCCACCGGCAGCGGGTGGCCGAGCTGCTGCTGCGGGTCAGCGAGCTGGTCCGCGCGGTCGTTCCGCGCCGCCGGGAGCACCGGGGCGGCGACCTGTTCGGCGCCCGGCTGCGCGGCGCGGACCTGCGGGGCGCCAACCTGCGCGGCGCGCTGCTGGTCGCGGCCGACCTCGGTGGGGCGGACCTCCGGCTGGCCGACCTGATCGGCGCCGACCTGCGGGACGCCAACCTGGCCGGGGCCGACCTCACCGAGGCGCTCTTCCTCACCCAGGCCCAGCTCAACGCCGCCCGCGGCGACGCCTCGACCCGCCTCCCGGCCACCCTCACCCGCCCGGGCCACTGGCCCCAGACGGCCACCGCGGCCACCCCGGGCGACCGCCCGGCGAAGGGCCCGGGTCAGGGCCAGGGTCAGGGGCAGCGCCGCAAGCCGCGCGGCCAGCAGGGCAGGCCCCAGGGCGGGCGCTCGGGCAAGCCCCGACGCTGAGCCCAAGGCGGGGGCTGCACAACCGCCGAGATGGCAAGCCGGGCAGATCGGCAGCAGCCGGGCTGCGCGTGGGGGCTGCCTGGGAAGTCGGTGGGGCCGACTTGTCGTGCGGGGTGGGTGTTGGTCTGCCGGGGGTCAGGCCAGGATGCGCAGCTCTGTGGCCGGGTGGCGGCGGAGGAGGGCGCAGGCGGTGCCGGCGAGGGTGGTGAGGGCTACGGCGGCCAGGGCGTAGCGGGAGTCCGCCGGGTGGAGGGGCCAGGCCCAGGGTTGGGGGCGGCCGTCGGGGTGCCAGCCGGCGGCCGAGCAGAGCAGGGGCGTGACGGCGATCGCGGCGGCCGCCGGGCGGTGGCCGAGCAGCGGGTGCAGCAGCAGGGCAAGGCCCAGGTAGCCGGCGGTGTTGCGGCCGAGGACGAGGGACAGCTCGCCCTGCCCGGCCGCGAAGGCGAGGGCGCCCAGTACCGCGCCCGCCGCCGCGACGGCCAGCGCGAGCGCCACGTCCAGGCCGCGCAGGAAGCGCCCGGCGACCAGCTCCGTGCGCAGGTCGCCGCGGCCGAGCCCGTGCAGCAGGACCACCGCCGGGAGCAGGGTGACCACGTGCGCGACCAGGAAGTGCCCGGCCTGGCCGCGCAGCGCCGGTACCGGCAGTTCGCCGTCGCCGACCAGCAGGCCGAGGGCGAACGTCCCGGCCAGCGCGGCGGCGACGGCCGGGACGGCGCGGGCCTTGCACCACCAGATCACGTGGCACCGCCCGCGCCCTGCGGGTCGGCGGGAGCCGTGGCGCAGTGCCGCAGCGCCTCCGTGGTCCGCCGGTACCAGTCGAGTTGGGCCTCCCGGGGGAGCCGCAGGACCTGTGCGGCGAGGGCCAGGTCCTGCTCCCCGAACCGCCCGGCGGCGGGCGGGGCCGCCGGTTCGCCCGCCGACCCGGCCGGAGCCGCCTGCGCCGTGAGCCAGGCCGTCACCGGTCCGGTCGCCGCGCCCGCCGGGTAGGGCTCGCCACGGCGGGCGCACTCGGGTGCGGCGGGGAGCAGTCCGCTGACGACGCCCGGTGCCACATCCTGCGGTCGGGCGGTGGTCGGGACGCCCAACTTGGCTTCTCCCGGGCCTGGTTCGGCCGCCATGGTGAGCGCGGCGGGCACCGGGACGCCGTGCTCGGCCAGTCGGCCGACGACTCGCCGGGCCTCCTCGCGGACCAGGCCGGCGCGGGTGTCGCCGAGCTCGGGCCAGAGGCAGATCCGCGGGCGGCCGTCGTCGCAGACCAGCTCCCCGGCGGGCCGGGCGAGGACGGGCGCCGGGCCGAGGCCCTGCGCCAGCGAACCGGCCAGCCCGATCCCGCCCGCCGTCACCGCCAGCGCGAGGGCCGTGGCCGCCGCCGCGCCCCGGTAGCGGATCAGCAGCACGGCCGCCGCGCAGACCGTGCCGCTGAACGCCAGCGCGCTCCACACCGCGCGGACGTCCAGCACCTGGTCCACCCCGCAGCAGTCGGAGAGCCCGCCGCCGACCAGGTGCCGCAGCCAGAACGCGTCGAACGAGGCCGGGTAGGCGTTCAGGACGAAGCCGGCGACCAGCGCCAGCGGCACGGCGACCACCGGCACCAGCACCCGCCCGACCACCGACCCGACGAGTGTGTTGGCGAGCAGCAACCCGGCCCAGACGGCGAGGACACCCGGTTGCGGTGCCCCGGCCGCGCTGCCGGCGGCCAGCGCGGCGGTGCCGAGCGCGGCCGCCATGCCGAGTCCGCCCATCACCGCCACCGGCAGGAGGACGGGGGCGGTGACGGTCAGCGGGGAGCGGACCGGCGAGCCGTCGAAGACCCGCCCCCGGTGCAGCCGGGCCCCCTCCCAGGCGCCCGCCGCGGCGCAGGCCGCGCAGACGAAGGGCAGCGCGAAGGTGGCCTGCCCGGCGGCCGAGAGCCCGTACGACGGGGTGACCCAGGCGGTGAGGTCGTCCGCGAGCGCGACCAGGACGAAGCCGAGCAGGAACGGCAGCGCGCGGGTCGCGGCAGAGGTTCGCAGCAGGGTGCGCAGCGGCATCGGTCAGACCTCCCGCTCGACCAGGCGCGCGTACGCGGCCTCGGCGGTACCGGGGGCACCGGCGGTACCGGGGGCACCGGCGGTACCGAGGGCGTGGAACTCCGCGGCGCCGCCCTGGAACCGGACCGCGCCGCGGTCGAGCACCACCACCTGCCGGTAGATCTCGGCGAGGTCCTCGGTCTGGTGGGTGGAGACGATCAGGCTGACCTCCCCGGCCAGCTCCTCGATCAGGGTGCGGAACACGCCGCGCTGCGCCGGGTCGAGCCCGGCGGTCGGCTCGTCCATCAGGATCAGTTCGCTGTGGTGGGTCAGACAGCCCGCGATGCCCATCCGGCGCAGCTGGCCGCCGGAGAGCTGATGGCTTCTGCGGTCGGCGAGTTCGGTGAGCCGGACCCGGGCCAGCGCGGTGGCGGAGGCCTGCCAGGCAGCTGTGCGGGACATGCCCTTCAGCCAGCCGCAGTACGCGACCTGCTCGCGGACGCTGAGCCCGGGGACCGGGGTGACCTGCTGCGGCAGCCAGGCGACCGCGCGTCGGTAGGCGGTCCGGTCACCCCGCCCGGCACAGCCGCGGCCCCGCCAGGAGACCGCGCCCCGGCGAGGCGCGAGCTGGGAGGCGGCCAGGGCCATCAGGGTGGACTTCCCGGCGCCGTTGGGGCCGAGCAGGACGGTGGCCGGGCTGTCGATCCGCAATTCGAAGGCGGTGAAAAGATTTGCGTTCCGGGTGTACCGGAAGTCGATGCGGTGGAATTCAAGGGTCATGTCGGGATCGGCGCATTTCGCTCGGCTGGTGCGGTGCGGGGGGAGATCGGGGGCGCGGGAATGGCGTGGGTATGTGCAGGAGGGTGCGGGAATGTGCGGGAGGCGCGGGAGGGCGCGGTGCGGCGTTCCGGCGGGCGGAGGCGCCCGCCGGAACGCCGGTCGGGGCGGCGGGGTCGGTCAGGTCGCCGGGGCGGCCGGTCAGTACCGGGCGCTCACCGTGTCGACCCAGAGCGTGCCGCCGGAGCGCACGCCCTCCAGCGTGAAGTAGTACGCACCGGGGCTCTGGTCGCCCCAGGTGGAGGTGTCGCACCGGTTCAGCCGGGAGCCGTAGGACTTGTCCGGGCCGAAGACGTCCTTGTAGAGCGCCACATCGGCGTTCTTGAAGTCGTTGTTCCCGGTGGTGCAGCCCTGGAAGGAGACCGCCGTCGCCACGTCGTCGCGGTCGGCGTCCTGCCAGCGCCGGGACTCCGACCCGGGCGCCCAGTTGCTGATGTGGGAGCTCCACGAGCCCTCGGCCAGGGCCGGCGTCACCCCGGCGAACGCGAGGAGGGCGGCCGCCACCAGAATGCCGCGGGCGGCCCTGAGGTTCTTTGCGTGCATATCCGTCCGATCTTTTCGGTGACACCCCGGGGAGTGTCATGCAGGCAAAAAGAAACGAGCGGGCGATCCGGCCGGTCATCGCCACCGGAAATACACGTTAGCGTATACGAACGTAGCGGGGGTGCCCTTTTAGGACAATCGGCGGGAGGATGCCCCAGGATTGTTGAATCCGGGGCTGTCCGACCGATAGTGACAGGTATTGTCCGGTCGATTTTCTGAATGGTTCGGAGTGGGTTGATGCTGTCCTGTTTTGGCGGTGGTGGTGGGGGTTTCCGTCCGTTCCGGGGAAGGCCGCCGCCCCTCGCCGGGCGGGCGGCGAGGGGCGGCGGCCAGTGCTGGTGGCATATGACCGGACGGGCGGATGGCCGGTTCACGATGGCCCGGCGGGCCGGGTCCGGTCCGGCCGAGTCCGGGGGAGCTCAGACCGCCGGGGTGAGCAGCCGTTCGCGCAGCGCGTCCACCAGGGCGTCGTCCACGCCGAGCCGGTCGGCGGCGTAGCCGCGGACGGACCCGTGGGCGGCGGCGAGGTCGGCGAGGGTGAGCCGGATGACCGCCTCCGGGGCGCGGCCGAAGCCGGGCCAGCGCAGCGTGCGGCCGGGGTTGGCGGCGTGCCAGTCGGCGATGAGGCGGGGCGTGGCGAGCTCGGTGAGGGCGAAGTCGGCGGCGATCTCGTCCTCGTGGACGCCGAGGAGGGAGAGCACGAGCGCGGCGATCAGCCCGGTGCGGTCCTTGCCGGAGGCGCAGTGGAAGACCAGCGGCTCCTCGGCGCCGGCGATCAGGTCGAGTACCCGGCGGATCTCCTCGACCCCGTCCTCGGCCACCTCGGCGAAGCGGTCGGCGAGGTAGCGCCACGGGTCCACGTCGGGGTCGATCTCGGCCTGGTCGTAAGGGCGGTGCTCGATGGAGAGGTTGTGGTACTCCAGCCCGAGCTCCGGGATCCGGCCCTTGGCGGCGATCTCCCACGGGTAGCGCAGATCGATCACCGTCCGGACGCCGAGTGCCCGGAGGCGTTCGCCGTCCGAGCCGGCCAACTTGGCGAGCGAGTCGGAGCGGTAGAGCAGCCCCCACTGCACGGTCCGTCCGTCGACGCCCCGATAGCCGCCCAGATCACGGAAGTTGTGCAGGCCCTCGAACGCGATGTGTCGTGTCATGATCGCACCCTACTGAGTGCGCTGATCGGCAAAGCGGGGGTGTGGGCATGGACGAGCGGATCGAGCAGGCCGGGCTGCTCTGCGAGCGGGCGGTCTTCGGCGGCGAGGACGGTGTACTGGAGGCGGCCGAGGGGCAGTTGGACGCCGTCGAGGCGGACCTCGCGCTGGCGCGGGGGCGGCTGATCCACGCCCGATTCCTGGAGCAGCGGGTCGGCGACGCACGGGAGTTGGAGCTCTTCGAGCGGGCCGCCCGGTTGTACCGGGAGCTGGGCGACGGGCGGGGCGAGGGCGAGGCCCTGCTCTGGACCGGCATCTACCACCAGGTAGTCGGGGGCGACAACGACACCGCGGTGCCCGTCCTGGAGCGTGCCCACGCGTTGGCGGCGCAGGCCGGTGACCGGCTGACGGTGTCGTACGTCCTGCGCCACCTGGGCATCGCCGCGCACATGGCCGGTCGGCTGGGCGCGGCCCGCGAGCGGCTGGAGGAATCGGCGCGGCTTCGGCGGGAGCTGGACTTCCCGGCGGGGGTGGCGGCCAACCTCGTGGGGCTGGCCTACATCGCCGCGGCGGAGGACCGACGGGAGGACGCCCGCGGCCTGCTGGAGGAGGCGGCCGCCCTCGCGGGGGCGGCCGACGCCAAGGCCGTCCTGCGCTCGGTGGACGAGGCGCGCGGGAACCTGTGACACCGTCAGGCCGGTCGCCGCGGGGCAGCGACCGGCCTGAGGGAGCTCAGTGGCCGGGGGTGGGGAAGCCGTCGGCGCGGACGGCGTCGATGAAGGACTGCCACGCGGCGGCGGGGAAGGCGAGGACGGGGCCCTCGGGGTCCTCTCCGACCCCAAGGACGGTGAACGCTACGCCGAGGCAGGCGAGTTGATCGTCACCGAGCTGGTCGCCACCGCGGTTCTGCCCCCCCCCCGAACGCCCGAACACCTGCTCATCGACGTGCTGTTCGAGCACTCCGCGCCCTCCGGGCTGCGGATCGAGGTGCTCGACACCGGACTTCCCGACCGCGGTCGGCCCGCACCCGCCGTCGGCAGATCCCCCGGGCTCCGGCTGGTCCGCGAGCTCGCCTCCTCCTGCGGTCACGAACGCACCGAGGGCGAGCTCGTCACCAACCGCTTCTGGGTGCGGGTGGATCCACCGCCCCGCTAGGCCCTGGGTCTCGGGGTCGGGGGGCCGGGGCGGGGGCGGGTGTTGCGGTCGGCGAGGACCTCGCGGATCACGTGGCGTGCGTTGGCGGCGAGCGACGGGTTGCTGTGGCGGTAGTAGGGGAGCTGGATCAGTGCGATCGACAACGCCCAGGCGCGGCCGCGGAGCCACTCGGCGTCGTCGGCGCCGACCGCGGTGCGGAAGGCGGGGCGGGCGGACGCGGGGAGCAGGTTCCAGGCGACGATCAGGTCGACGGTCGGGTCGCCGACGCCCAGCAGGCCGAAGTCGATGACGGCGGCCAGCCGTTCGCCGTCGACCAGGAGGTTGCCGGGGGAGAGGTCGCCGTGCACCCAGGCGGCCGGACCGGGGTGCACGGGCAGGCGCAGCGCCTCGTCCCAGACGGCGGTGGCGGCGGCGGTGTCGATCACGCCGGGCAGCCGGGTGAGTGCGGCCCGGGTGGCGCTGTCCCGGTCGCCGAGTGGGACGCCGCGGGCGGCCGGCGGGCCGTCGGCGGGGTCGACCGCGCGCAGCGCGGTGATGAACCGGGCCAGGTCCTGGGCGAGTCGGACGGGCGCGGGGACGGCGCCGACGGCGGGGTTGCCGCCGTCCAGCCACCTGACCACCGACCACTCCCACGGGTAGGCCGTGGACGGCCGTCCCAGGGCGAGGGGGACGGGGATGGGGACCGGCAGCCGCGGCGCGAGCAGGGGCAGCCAGTGGCGCTCGCGCCCGACCCCCTCGGCGGCCCACCCGACCCGGGGCAGCCGCACGGCCAGTTCGGACCCGAGCCGGAACATCGCGTTGTCCGTCCCGGCGGAGGCGACCGGCTGGACCGACAGCCCGGTCCACTGCGGGAACTGGGCGGCGAGCAGCCGCCGGACGAGGGCTGCGTCGATGTCCGGTTCGTCGGTGTGCAATCTCTCGGCGGCGCACATGGGCGGCAGCGTACAGCGCGACCTCGTGGGACTCGGCAGGATTCCCGTTACTAGGGTGTCCGGATGTCGAACAAGCGTGTGTAGCGACAGCTGAAGCGGTGGGAGCGGCGGGTCCTGTGGGGCTCGCTCGGCGGGGTGGCCGGGTTGGGGACCGGGTGGTGGTGGACGACCAGACGCACCTGATCGGGATCGCGGAGGGCGGCCGCCCCGAGCGGACGCTTATCCAGCGGGGCTGATGTCGCGTCGGCCGTGGTTCGTCGGGAAATCGGTGAACCGCGGAAGGTCGCTCGAACGTCTAGGCAAAAAGGCCTATCGGCTTCTCCGCGGGGATCGGCCGTTCGCCATCCGAGCCGATACCAATACGGGGGTTGACACCGGAAGTTGGTCTAGTCCATTTTAGTGGGACAACGGATCGGTGCGGCGGGGGCCTTGCAGAGCCCCTTTGCCGGATGGACCAACTGGCCTGCCGACGGCGTGAGTCCACTGCGGATGTCCACGTCCCGTATCGGGTGCCGAGCGCGTAGGAGGTAGGAATTCCAGTCCCGCCCTGGGGGAGGACCACCGCCTGCGCGGGGCGGTCGGCCGGCGCGACGACGCGCCCTTCGCCGGCCCTGTCCGGCATGTGTCCACTGACCTCTCCTCCTGCCGTGACCTGCGGCGTTTCCTGAGTTCCGGCCTCATCCGCGGTACGGGTCAACTCCCGTACGGCGGATCGGTCCTGCCCGGATCCACTCTCGGATGACAGTTCGCCACGGCTTGGGCGGCGGTCGTTCCATCGATGGCGGGCAATCTGTCGACGGTCGGCGGCCGCGCACCGGGTCGACACTTTGCGGAGGCCGAGTGAATTTGTTCCGTCATCACACATGAAAGCCCGGGAGTGATTGCATGCCGACACCCGACCGCTATCTGTACCGAGCCGCCTCCGACATTCCGTATTTCTCCGCTGACGGTGAGTCATATCTCGCTCAGACGCCCCTGCGTGACATCCGGAAGTCGCAGAAGCTTCGCGTGCTGTCCGAGGAGGACTTCGCCTTCTGGCAGACGTACGGCTATGTCGTCGTCAAGCAGGCGATTCCCGCGGAGGCGGCGCGGCGGCTGCTGGACTTCGCCTGGGACTTCCAGGGGCTCGACCCGGACCGCCCGGAGACCTGGTACGAGGAGCGGCCGTACCGGACGGAGCTGGACCAGCACCTGCACATCTACGGCTTCGTCGAGGCGTACCAGCACCAGCTCATCTGGGACAGCCGCCAGGCGCAGCGGGTCTACGACGCCTTCGTCGACGTCTGGGACTGCGAGGAGCTGTGGGTGACGCTGGACCGGCTCAACCTGAACCCGCCGAACGTCGGCAACCGCGACCGCGCGCTGATCGAGGCCACCGACCGGGGGTTCGACATCGAGCTGCACTGGGACGTCGACACCACGCTCGCCGTGCTGCCGCAGCGGGTCCAGGGCATCATCGCGCTGAACGACACGCAGCCGGACACCGGCGGCTTCCAGTGCAACCCCGAGCTGTTCCGGCGGTTCGAGCCGTGGCGGCTCGCCCAGCCGGCCGACCGGGACCCGATCAGGCCCGACGTCGACCGCGAGGAGTACCCGGTGGTCCGGCCCGAGCTGGCGGCCGGCGACCTGTTGATCTGGAACGGCCTGCTGGCGCACGGGGTGGCCGCCAACAGCTCGCAGAACGGCGTCCGTTCGGTCCAGTACCTGTCGATGATGCCCGCGCTGGAGGAGCACCGGGAGATGCGCGAGTCCCGGATCGAGTCGTGGCGCAGCCTCGCCACGCCGACCTGGAACGGGACGCTGCTCGGCGACGCGACCAGGCCCGAGGCGCTGCGGTACCCCGCCGCGGAGCTGGACGACCTGGGCGCCAGGCTGCTCGGGCTGACCTCATGGCGGGGCGAGGGCCGCGGACCGGCGGGCGGGGAGCGGGCATGCGCAGAATCTGTCTGACCCTTCCGACCAACCGGGCCTGCGCCGCCGCGATCGCGGCCGTCGGAGCGGAGGCGGCCTACGCGGCCGGGCACTTCGAGGTCGAGGTGCACCTGCTGGTGCTGGACTCCTCGGCGGATCCGGAGTTCGCGGAGCACGCCCGGGCGGTGCGCGCGCTGGAGCCGGTGGAGCACGTGGTCGTGCACCACCTCGGCGAGGACCGGCAGCGGGACTTCCTGCGGCGGGTGGTCGACCGCTCGGGGGTGGCGGAGCCGGAGGCGGTGCTGGAGCTGATGCTCCCGGACGCGGTGTCCTACGGCGCCTGCACCAACCGGGCGTTCCTGATCGCCGCGGCGCTGGGGTGCGAGTCGGTGCACCGGCGGGACTCCGACAGCGACTACCAGGTGCTGGACGGCGCCCCGGTGTTCCCGGTCCACCACGAGCTGCTGTCGCTGGGCCGGCGGGCGGGCGACGCGGTGGCCGGCGTCACCAGGAGCGAGCTGGAGCCGGAGCACGCCGGGAAGCCGGTCTCACTGGTCGGCGCCTCCTTCATCGGCGAACTCTCCGTGGACATCGGCGAGATCAGGGAGCTGGACCCGCAGGCCTACTACGAGGTGGTCGGCCTGTGGGCCGCGACCGGGGCCTCGGTCGAGCAGCGGCGGGAGCTGGTGGACGACTCGTTCACCGGAGGCGGCACCGAGCCGTTCACCGCCGACGGGTCGGTCCTCGGCGCACCCGACATCTGGCGGGTGGACATGTGCAACGTGGGCTTCGACTCCGCGGTGTACGAGCGCGTCCCGCTGCCGCCGGCGGTCGCCACCATCGGCAGCGACTACTTCCTGCTGCACCTGGTCCGCGACGCGACCCTGCCCGGGGTCGTGCACAACCGGCACATCGTGAACCGCTACACCCCCGAGCGCCGGACGGCGGCCGGATTCACCGCGTACCAGCTGCGGTTCACCAAGTTCCTGCTGTCGATGCTCTACCTCCACCCCGTCTACGCGGCGATGGAGGAGGCCGGCGCGGCGCTGCTCGACCCGCAGCACCGGGTGCGGGTGGACGCCGTCCTCGACCCGATCCGGCGCAGCATCGGGACGGACCGGGCGGAGAACCACCGACGGCTGGCGGTCCTCGACCGCTGCTACCGGCGACTGGGCGGCAGATACGCCGAGTTCGCCGACCACCTGGTGCCCCTGCGGGCGAGCCTGCTGGACGAGGCCCAGGCCGACATGGAGGACTTCGCGCTGCTGACCGACGCCTGGGGCCCGCTGGTCCAGGCCGCCCGGCACGAGGCCCCGACCAGTCCCGACAGCCGGATCCGGAGCCTCGCCGATGCCTGAGAACACAGCCGTCCGCGCCGCCCTGGCGGCCGCCGCCGACGACCGGATCATCTTCGACCTGGACGGGATCGAGGGCCAGTACGCCGCGCTGCTGCGCGAACTCCCCGGTGTGTCGGTGCGGTTCGCGATGAAGGCGTGCCCGGTGGACGAGGTGCTCGCCGCCCTGGCGCGGCAGGGCGCAGGCTTCGACGCGGCCAGTCCGCACGAGATCGCGCAGGCGCTGCGCACCGGCGTACCCGTCGAGCGGATCCACTACGGCAACACCATCAAGTCCGACCGCAACATCGCCGACGCGTACCGGCTCGGCGTCAGGGACTTCGCGACCGACAGCCTGGAGGACGTGGCGGCGATCGCCGTGCACGCCCCGGGCGCCCGGGTGTTCTGCCGACTGGCCACCAGCGGGGAGGGCGCGCTCTGGGGCCTCAGCCGCAAGTTCGGCTGCTCGACCGAGGACGCCGTCCGGGTGCTGGAGGCGGCGCGGGATGCGGGCCTGACCCCGTCGGGCCTCTCCGTCCACGTCGGTTCGCAGCAGATGACCGCCGACGCCTGGCAGAGCGCGGTGGACTCGCTGGCCGAGGCCCTGGTGGCGCTGGAGCGGCGGGGGATCCGGCTGGACCACGTCAACCTCGGCGGCGGCCTGCCCGCCCTCGGCGTCCTCGACAAGCGGGGCCGGCCGCTGGAGCCGCCGCTGGACAAGATGTTCGCGGTGATCCGGGAGGGCGTACAGCGGCTGCGGGACGTGTCGGCCTCACCGCTGGACTTCCTCCTGGAGCCGGGGCGCCACCTGGTGGCCGACCACGGCGCCATCCGGGCCCACGTGGCGCGGCTCTCCTCCCGCCGCCAGCTCGACGGCGGGCGGGAGCACTGGCTGTACCTGAGCTGCGGGAAGTTCAACGGCCTGTACGAGATGGACGAGTTGCAGTACCGGCTGGAGTTCCCCGGGCACCCCGGCGGGGAGCACCTGCCGGCCGTGGTCGCGGGCCCGACCTGCGACAGCGACGACGCCTACGCGCACGACGGCGCACTCGTCCGGGTGCCCGCCGCGGCGGCCTCGGGGGATCCGGTCTGGATCCTCTCCTGCGGGGCCTACGCCGTGGGCTACATGACCCGGGGGTTCAACGGCTTCGACCCGCTGCCCTACAGCTGCGTCCGCGGCGGGGGCGCCACCACGGAGGGGTCCGCGTAGATGGACGACGACATTCGGATCCGGCCGCTGGCCGAGGGCGACTGGGACGCCGTCGTGGCGCTGGAGGCCGGCGCCTACGCGGCGGACGGCCTGTCCGAGGGCCGGGAGGCGCTGGAGTCCCGGGGCCGCTCCTCGCCCGGCACCTGCTTCGTGGCGGAGCACCGGGGGAGGGTCGGCGGCTATCTGCTGGCCCTGCCCTACCCGCCGATGCGGATCCCGGACCTCAGCCTGCCCGAGGGGCCCGGTCCGGCCCGCGCCGCCACCGGTGGCGGCCCGGCCGCGGGCAACCTGCACGCGCACGACCTGGTGATCGCCGAGGAGTTGCGCGGCAGGGGGCTGGGCGTCCGGCTGCTGGACCACCTCCTGGAGACGGCGCGGGAGCAGCGGTTCGAGCGGATCTCCCTGGTGGCCGTCCGGGGCACCGAGGTGCTCTGGGCCCCGCTGGGGTACCGCGCCCACCCCGGCGTGGGGATCCCGGCGAGCTACGGCAGCCGGGCGGTCTACATGTCGATGGCCGTGGCGGCCCCGGACGAGAAGTCGAACCACACCGGCGACCCGCTGCAACCGGCGGCACCGACAGACGAATTGGGCTGATGCACATGTTCCGCGTTCGCGACGACTTCCGCAGAGCCCAGGTGGCGATCGCGGCGCTGTTCTGCTTCCTCGGGTTCCAGTACGGGACGTGGGTCTCGCGGCTTCCCGCACTGAAGGCCCGGCTCGACCTGAGCGAGGCGGAGCTGGGCCTGCTGCTGATGGTCTGCGGCGCGGGCGCGGCCGCCTCCTTCCCGCTGGTGGCGACGCTGATGAGGCGGCTCGGCTCGCGGGGCCTGTCGTTCGTCTCGGCGCTCTGTCTGGGCCTGGTGCTGCCCGCGCTGGCGCTGGCGCCGAACTACCCGGTCGCGCTGGCGGTGGTGTGCTTCGACGGCGTCGCCGTCGGGTGCCTGAACGTCGCGATGAACGCGCAGGGGGCCGCGTTGGAGGTCCGGTACGAGCGGACCGCGATGTCCAGGTTCCATGCGACGTTCAGCGGCGGGGCGCTGCTGGCCGCACTGCTGGCCTCCGGCGTCAACACCCTCACCCCGGCGCTGGGGGTGCACTTCGGGGTGGCCGCGGGCCTTCTGCTGCTACTGATCGGCTTCGCCCGGCCCGGACTCCTGACGGACGGTCAAAAGACCGAGGAGGCGGGCGAGGCCGGGCAGGAGGAGCCCAAGGGCCGCCGCAGGCTGACCATGCCCTCCCGGGTGACGGTGTGGATGGGCGGCGCGATGGTCTTCGGCACCGTGACCGAGGGCGCCATGAACGACTGGTCCACGCTCTACCTGCAGGACGTCGTGCACGCCTCGTCGGGTCTGGCCCCGCTGGGCATCGCCGTCGTCTCGGTCATGATGGTGCTGGCCCGGGTCTTCGCCGACGGCTGGCGCAGCCGCTGGGGCGACGGCCGGATCGTCCGGGTCGGCGGCGCGGTGGCCGGGGCCGGGCTGGCACTCGCCCTGCTGGTCGGCGGCGTGGTGCCGACGCTGATCGGGTTCGCCTGCGTGGGGCTGGGGATGGCCGCCGCCACCCCGTGCATCTACGTGGCCGCGGCGCACCAGGGTTCGGACGCCCTGGCGCTGGTCGCCGCCACCGGCACGGTGGGCCTGCTGGCCGGTCCGGCGATGATCGGCTTCATCGCCGACGGCAGCGGCCTGGTCTGGGGCATGGCGGCGGTGGCCGCCTCGGCGGCCCTGGTCTCCGTCTGCGCCACCCGGATCCGCTGGCGCTCCGTCGCGGGGGACAAGGGCACCCCGGCGGGGGACAGGGCCGCCCCGGCGAGCCCGGCCGAGGCCCCGGCTAACCCAGCGTGACCCGTACCCCGATCGTGCCCGCCGCCCCGCGCCGCAGCCGGTTGCCCAGCAGGGTGATCGAGCCGACCAGCCCGTACTTGCGGCGCAGCGGCGGCAGGTAGGCGGCGGTCCGCTCGGGGCCGAGGAGTTCGGCGGTGGCCGGGACCTGTTCGCCGTGCAGGTTGCCGCGGATGTCGCAGGGGCCGACCAGGACGTCCCGGCGGTTGCGGATCCGCTTGACCTTCCAGGAGTCGGCGACGGTGGTGAAGCCCAGCGCGTCCCCGTCGCGCACCACCCAGACCGGGGTGGGCACGCCGGTGCCGTCCTTGCGGTAGGTGGTGACGAGCAGGTACTTGGCGGCGGCGAGCCGCTCCAACTGCGTGGCGTCCATGCCCGGCAGTCTAGGAACGACCACCGGATGCCGGAACAGTGCGGCGCTGGAGTCTCGCCGGAGCGAGCCCCCGCACCCCGCCCGCATGCCCGGCGCGCCACGCCCGGGTTGCGCGGGGGCGTCCCGGCGGTGTCGCCGGGCAGTGCCAGAATGCGGGGGTACGGGGAACGCAACTCTGGAGAAGGTGACCGGCTTCGTGAGCACGCCAGTCGAACAGCAGGCCCAGCAGGCGATCGGACGGAAGATCGCCGAGGAGCTGGGCGTCCGCGAGGGGCAGGTGAAGGCGGCCGTCGACCTGCTCGACGGCGGCGCCACCGTGCCGTTCGTGGCCCGCTACCGCAAGGAGGTCACCGGCTCGCTCGACGACACCCAGCTGCGCACCCTGGAGGAGCGGCTGCGCTACCTGCGCGAGCTGGAGGAGCGCCGCACCGCCGTCCTGGAGTCGATCGAGGCCCAGGGCAAGCTGGACGACGCGCTGCGCGCCCAGGTGCTGGCCGCCGACTCCAAGGCCCGGCTGGAGGACATCTACCTCCCGTACAAGCCCAAGCGGCGCACCAAGGCGCAGATCGCCCGCGAGGCCGGCCTGGAGCCGCTCGCCGACACCCTGCTCGCCGACCCGGCGCAGGACCCGGCCACCCTCGCCGCCGGCTACCTGAACGAGTCCGTCGCCGACCAGGCCGCCGCACTGGAGGGCGCCCGCTCGATCCTGGTCGAGCGCTTCGGCGAGGACGCCGACCTGGTCGGCTCGCTGCGCGAGCGGATGTGGGGCCGCGGCCGGATCGTCGCGACGGTCCGCTCCGGCAAGGAGCAGGACGGCGCCAAGTTCGCCGACTACTTCGACTTCGCCGAGCCGTACACCAGGCTCCCCTCGCACCGGATCCTCGCGCTGCTGCGCGGCGAGAAGGAGGAGGTGCTGGACCTCGACCTGTCGCCGTACGACGGCGAGGACGGCGGCGACCTCCCGGGCGCGAACGACTACGAGCAGCGGATCGCCGCCCGCTTCGGCATCGCCGACCACGGCCGCCCGGCCGACCGGTGGCTCGGTGACACCGTCCGCTGGGCGTGGCGCACCCGGATCCTGGTCCGGCTCGGCATCGACCTGCGGTCCCGGCTGCGCCAGGAGGCCGAGGACGAGGCGGTCCGGGTCTTCGCGGCCAACCTGCGCGACCTGCTGCTCGCCGCCCCGGCCGGCACCCGCGCCACGATGGGCCTGGACCCGGGCTTCCGCACCGGCGTGAAGGTCGCCGTGGTGGACGCCACCGGCAAGGTGGTCGCCCACGAGACCATCTACCCGCACCAGCCCGCCAACAAGTGGGACGCCTCGGTCAACACCCTGGCCGTGCTCGCGGCCCGGCACGGGGTGGACCTGGTCGCGATCGGCAACGGCACCGCCTCGCGGGAGACCGACAAGCTGGCCGAGGACCTCATCAAGCGCCACCCCGAGCTGAAGCTGACCAAGGCGATGGTCAGCGAGGCGGGCGCCTCGGTGTACTCCGCCTCCGCGTTCGCCTCGCAGGAGCTGCCGGAGCTGGACGTCTCGATCCGCGGCGCGGTCTCCATCGCCCGCCGCCTGCAGGACCCGCTGGCCGAACTGGTCAAGATCGACCCCAAGTCGATCGGCGTCGGCCAGTACCAGCACGACCTCAGCGAGCTGAAGCTCTCCCGCTCGCTGGACGCCGTGGTCGAGGACTGTGTGAACGCCGTCGGCGTGGACGTCAACACCGCCTCGGCGCCGCTGCTCACCCGGGTCTCCGGCATCACCGGGACGCTGGCCGACAACATCGTTTCGCACCGGGACGCCAACGGCCCGTTCCGCACCCGCAAGGCGCTCAAGGACGTCGCGCGGCTCGGCCCGAAGGCCTTCGAGCAGTGCGCGGGCTTCCTGCGGATCCCGGACGGCGACGACCCGCTGGACGCCTCCAGCGTGCACCCCGAGGCCTACCCGGTGGTGCGCCGGATCCTCGCCGCCACCGGCGGCGAGCTGCGCGGGCTGATCGGCAACAGCGGTGCGCTGCGGGCGCTGCGGCCCGGGGACTTCGCCGACGACACCTTCGGCATCCCGACCGTCACCGACATCCTCGGCGAGCTGGACAAGCCGGGCCGGGACCCGCGCCCGGCGTTCCGCACCGCCACCTTCAAGGAGGGCGTCGACAAGATCGGCGACCTGGAGGTCGGCATGGTGCTGGAGGGCGTGGTCACCAACGTCGCGGCCTTCGGGGCCTTCGTGGACGTGGGCGTCCACCAGGACGGCCTGGTGCACGTCTCGGCGCTGTCGAAGAACTTCGTCAAGGACCCGCGCGAGGTGGTCAAGCCGGGCGACATCGTGACCGTCCGGGTGACCGCGGTGGACGTGCCGCGCAAGCGGATCGGGCTGACCCTGCGGCTGGACGACGAGGTCGGCCGCCCGGGCGGTGGCGAGCGGGGCGGCGGCGAGCGCGGCGGCGGCCGCGACCGGGGCGGCGACAAGGGCGCCCGGCAGGCCCGTCCGCCGCGCCAGGACCGGCGGGGTTCGGGCGGGTCCGGTGCGGGTGCCGGCTCGGGCGGTCAGGCCGCGCCGGCCAACAGCGCCATGGCGGACGCGTTGCGCCGGGCCGGGCTCTCGGGCGGCGGCCAGGGCGGCTCGGACAACCGCCGCTCCGGGCGGCGCTGAGCCGGGCGGCAGACGGTGGACGCCTGGCGGTAGACGCACGGCGGCGGACGCACGGCGGGCCGGTGGACTTCGTGTCCACCGGCCCGCCGCTTCGCGGTCGCCGCCTCAGGCCAGGACCTTCTCCTTGGCCCGCTGGTACTCCGCCTCGGTGATGGCGCCGCTCGCCTTCAGCTCGGCCAGCTTCGCCAGCTGGTCCGCATGGCTGCGTCCGGCCGCCCCGGCGCCGCCCGGCGGTGCGTCGGTGGCCGCCTCCCGGACGTAGGCCTTGAACGCGGCCTCGCTCTTCCGCGCCTGCTGGACGTCCCGCTCGCTCATCGACTGGCCGCGCACGATGACGTAGACGAGGACGCCGATCAGCGGCACCAGGATCACCAGGATCAGCCAGCCGGCCCGGCCCCAGCCGCTGAGGTCCTGGCTGCGGAAGATGTCCGTGATGATCTTGAAAAGCAGGAAGAACCAGAGGATCCAGAGGAACAGCTCCAGCATCGTCCAGAAAATGTTGAGCAGCGGGTAGTTGTCCATGACGCTCCCGTCGGTGCTGACGCGCTTCAGACGAGTCATATCACCGCATATGGGACACTGCTGTGCAGTGCTCGGCCATTCTGGTGATCTTCACCGCCGAGAGGCGTGCGGAGCGGCCTGCCGGGAAGAGCGCGGTGGACGCGCCCTCGACACCGGGGGGCTTCGGGGCTTCGGCAGGGGCGGGCGGCGGCGGGCGGGCCCGGCGTCGCAGTGGCGTCGGAGCGGCGTCGGAGCGGCTCAGCCGGTGGCCCGTCGGCGCAGCTCCACCGCCAGCCCGACCAGCTCGCCCCACCAGGCCTCGTGCCCGCCCACCAGCAGCCGCTGCGCCTCGGCCGGCTCCACCGCCCGTACCTCGACGACCTGCTCGCCGTCCTCCGGGTTGGTCGGCGCGGAGTCCACCGCCACATCGGCCCAGCCCCAGAGCCAGGCCTTCTCCGGGTGCGGCTGCCACGGCCGGTACGGCTCGGGGTTGTCCGTCACGCACCGGTGTGCACCGAGCCAGGCCGGCGTGCCGAGCAGTCGCGCGCCGGCCTCCTCGCGGAGCTCGCGGGCCAGGCAGGAGTCGACGCTCTCGCCGCTCTCCCGGGTGCCGCCCGGCAGGAACCAGTGGTCGCGGGCGTCCCGGCAGAGCACCACCAGTCCGTCGGTGAAGCCCACCAGGTGGATGTTGGTGACCAGCTCGTCCGGCGGCAGCGCGGTGGAGAACTGCGCGTCGAAGCGGCCCCACGCCCAGTACTGCGGTGCGTGCAACGCGGGGAAGCGGGCGGCCAGTTCGGCGGCTCTGTCGGTGGTGTCCGTTCGGTCCGTGGTATCGGTCATTCGGTGATCGTAGTGCCGGTGGGGCGCAGCAGGGGGACGGCCGGATGAGCCAGGGTGAGTTCGGCCGTCTCGATCGCCCGCGGGCGCCGGGGGATGGCCGCCTCCAGTGGTGCACCGGCCCAAGTGCCCAGCGAGATCTCGGCGGTGATGCCTGGTCCGAAGCCGGCGATCAGCCCCTGCGCCCCCTCGGTGACGGCGCCCTCCTCGAACAGTCGGGCCAGCGCGTCGAACACCACGGCGCTGGCGATGTTGCCGCGCTCGGTGAGGGTCGCGCGGCTGAACCGGAAGGCCGCGGGCTCCAGGTCGAGGTAGTGGCAGAGGTCGTCCAGGATGCGCGGGCCGCCGGCGTGCACGATGTAGAAGCCCAGGCTCGAGATGTCCCAGCTGTGGGCGGTGGCGAGTTCGCGCAGGGCGGGGGCGAGCATCTCCATCGTGCCGGGGACGCGCTTGTCGAGCTGGAAGTGGAACCCGGTGTCCTTGACCCCGTACGAGATCCAGTCCTCGGTGCCGGGGACGAGGTGCGAGCCGTTGCGCTCGACGTGTACGCCGCTGCCGCCCCGGCCGCGGACGACGGCGGCGGCGACGGCGTCCCCGAACAGGCCGTTGGAGAGCAGCGAGCCGACGCCGAGGTCGGTCGGCTGGTAGCAGAGCGAGCAGAACTCGCAGGCCACGATGAGGACGTTGGAGCCGGGGTAGGCGCGGCAGAAGTCGTGGGCCCGGTTGACGGCCGCGCCCCCTGCGGCGCAGCCGAGTTGGGCGATCGGCACCTGGCGGGTGTCGGAGCGGAAGCCCATGGTGTTGATCAGCCAGGCGGTCAGCGAGGGCATCATGAAGCCGGTGCAGGACACGTAAACGATCAGGTCGATGTCCCGGGTGGACAACTCGGCGTAGCCGAGGGCGCGTTCGACCACCTCGGGGACGCGCTGCTTGGCCTCCCGCTCGTAGACGGCGTTGCGGGTGGTGAAGCCCGGGTGCCGCAAGGTCTCCTCGATGGGCTGGACCAGGTGCCTGGTCTGCACCCCGGTGTTCTCGATAAGCCGTAGTGCCAGGGCGAGTTGCGGGTGGCCGGCATGCAGGCCGCGGGCCAGGTCGAGGGTCTCGTCCAGGGTGATGACGTGCTCGGGTACGGCGATGGCGGGTCGGCAGAGTGTTGCCATGGGTGCGGGTCTACCCCTCGTGGCCTACGGGTGCGGCGGACTGGTGACGGGCGGGTGCTGCGCTGCTGTCACCAGGCGACCGGCAGGGTGCGGGGGTAGCGCCAGATCGAGCCGGTCTGCCAGTCCAGCTCCTCGGCGGGGACGGCGAGCCGCAGCCCGGGGAAGCGCCGCAGCAGGGTGCCGATGGCGACCTGGAGCTCCATCCGGGCGAGGTGGGCGCCGGGGCAGTGGTGGGTGCCGTAGCCGAAGGTCATGTGGTTGGCGGTGCCGCGGTCGAGGTCCAGCTCGTCGGGCCGTTCGAACATCCGCCCGTCGCGGTTGGCGGCCAGGTAGGAGACGTGCACGGCCTCGCCGGCCCGGATCAGGACCCCGCCGAGCTCGACGTCCTCGGTGGCGACCCGGGCGATGCCGACGCCCTGGCGGAACGGGATGAAGCGGAGCAGCTCCTCCAGGGCGCGCGGCAGCTGCTCGGGCTCGGCGCGGAGCTTGGCCAGCTGCTCGGGGTGGGTCAGTAGGGTGTAGGTGATGTTGCTGAGCTGGTAGGTGCTGGTGTCGTGGCCGGTGACCAGCAGGACCATGGCCATCACGGCGAGCTCCTGGTCGTCCAGCAGCTCCGCGCCGTCCCGGGCGGTGGCGAGCGCGCTGATCAGGTCCTCGCCCGGGTCGCGGCGGCGGGCGGCCGTCAGCTCCGAGAAGTAGGCGCGCAGCGCGGCCTTGGCGTCCACCTGGCCCGCGCCGCTGCCCGGGCCCATGGACATCATCGCGACGGCGTGGCCGCGGAGTTCGGCGCGGTCCGGCTCGGGGATTTCGAGCAGCTCGCAGATGGTGGTCATCGGGAGCCGGCTGGAGAGGTGGCGGACCAGGTCGGCGGGGGAGCCGTGCTCGGTCATCTCGTCGAGGTAGCCGTCGACGATGGACTGGGTCTTCGGCCGCATCCGCTCGACCTGGCGGTTGGTGAAGCCCTGGGCGACCAGGCGGCGCAGCCGGTTGTGGGCGGGCGGGTCCATCAGGTTGATCGCCTCGACCTGGGCGATCGGGGCCGGGGTCATCCGGGGGAGGTCGCGCCCGATGCCGGCGGCGCGGCTGAAGCGGCGGTCGGTGGTGACCACACGGACGTCCTCGTAGCGGGTGGCCAGCCAGGCCTCGCCCTCGCCGTGCGGCAGCCGGATCCTGGCGATCGGGTCCTCGGTGAGCAGTCGCTTCAGGAGGGGGTCGAACTCCAGGCCGTCGGTGTGGTTGAAGGGACAGTCCCACACGGGGGCGGAGGTAGTCACGGGCTATCCAATGGCCGGAGTCGGTACCGCCCGAAGCAGATGGTCGTTCGGGCGCGGACGTGCTGATGTTCCCCCATCGGGGGGCGGAAATCCGGGCAGATCAGATAGTTCGCTCGATCGAGGGAGATACCTGATTGTCAGGCGATATGTCGTGTGGTCTGTTCGCTGATCCGTCATGCGGCGGGCGGGAGTTGGGGTCCGGGCCCGCCCGCCGGATCCTGCGGGCGGGCCCGGCGGCGGCTCAGCCGGCGGGAACGTAGTCGAAGCGCGGGGTCAGGGTGCCGAGGACGCTGCCGGCCTTCGGGCCGGGGCGGTTCGTGTACTGGGAGATCAGGTCGGAGGCGTCCTGGGTGACGTGGAACGGCAGCTTGTCCAGCTTGAAGCCGGTGAAGGTCGGCCGCCCGCTGGCGATGACCTCGCCGTAGCTGGTGTCGCCCACCGGGAACTCCGGCGAGACCTCCGTGCCGTCCACCTGGAGGCCCGAGGACCAGAGCGGGGTCGGCATCACGCGGATGTACGTCGGGATGAGGGTGAAGGTGTGGCCGGAGCCCGGGTGGGCGAGCTTGAGGCCGCCGGGGTAGAAGATCCGGCCCTGCGCGTCCAGGTGGTCGCCGGCGGTCGAGCCGATCGGCATCTCGACGCCCTTGCCGTCCTCGTCCATCCGGAAGGGCTCGATCGCGGTGACGGTGACGTTCTCCTCGGCGATCCACTTGCTGGTCTCCTCGCTCAGGGCGAGGTGGGCGCTGCCCCAGGGCGAGATGTAGACGCCGCCCGCGCGGGTGGTGGCGGCCGACTCCGTGCGCCCGGGGGAGGCGGAGGCGCTGGTGGCGAAAGCGGCCGGGGCGAGCAGGGTGCCGGCGGCGGCCAGGACGGCGAGCCGGCGAAGGGTGCGGTGCATGGTGGACTCCTCGGAGCGGGGGGTGGGATTCCAGGGCCCAAGGGGCCTGGAAGCGGGGGGCGGATCGGGCCGGGAGGCGGTGGAGCCCGCAGGAACGGGCCGGTGAAGCGGCGGGCTGTGGACCGCACGTGTCTCTCGTGGGGTCAAATCTCCTTGGCGTGCAGGCGATCTGATTTATCGTCAGCTTTCTGGACGGTCGGGTCCGGTGATGGGGGAGCTGTGATCAACAGGGATCGTAAGTGCACGGATGTGCCCGCTTTCGCCAAGTTCCCCCGCGCGGGGGAAAAGCGGGACACATCCGGGTGAGGAGGGCCCTGCGGGGGCGAACCAAGATCGCTTGGCCCCCTAGGTTGGCCCGCGGCTCATCGATCCGCCCCCTGCCCCTTCCCCCGGACTCTTGGAGAGCCCTGTGCGGAACCCCCTGCCCTCGCGACGCGGCTTCCTGACCGCCGCGACCACCCTGCTGACCGCCGCCGCGCTCGGCGGCCCGCTGCTCGGCACCGGCCGGGCCGGCGGCCACTTCGACGCCCCGTCCGTCGCGCTGGACCAGCCGGCCAACCTCACCGACGTCTACGCCTTCACCAGCCCGGACGCCCCCGACACCGTCACCCTGATCGTCGACGTCCAGTCCGCCCAACTGCCCGGCGCCGCACCGCTCAACTACCCCTTCGCCACCCGCGCCCGGTACGAGATCCACGTCGACGCCACCGGAAACGGCGTGCCGGACCTCACCTACCGCTGGACCTTCCGCAACGAGGACCGCCGCCCCTTCGGCGCCGGCCCGATCGCCGCCACCCCGGTCCGCTCGCTGCGCGACCCGGGCCTGCTGTTCCGCCAGCGCTACACCCTGGAGCGGATCCGCCCCGGCCGGGCTGCCGAGACGCTCATCGCCGACGGCGTCGCCGTGCCCACCCACACCGGCCTCACGCTGATGCCCGACTACGGCGCCCTGCGCACGGAGGCCACCCGCGCCCTGCCCGGCGGCGGGCGCACCGTCGCCACCCAGAGCGCCGAGTCGTTCATCGCCGACATCCGGGTGTTCGGGCTCTTCGTGCTCGGCACCGCCGGCCCCGTCCCGGGCGCGCTGCCCGGCACCAACCCGCTCTCCGCGGTCAACGTCAGCAGCCTGATCCTCCAGGTGCCCAAGCGTGAACTCGCCCTCAACGGCGACCCGCAGCGCAACCCGGTGATCGGCGTCTGGTCCACCGTCTCGCGCGAGGGCGCCGACCTCTCCCGCGACCTGCGCACCCAGCAGGCGACGTACCGGCAGGTCGCCCGGCTCGGCAACCCGCACATCTGCTTCGCCCTGTGGGGCTCCTCCGCCGCCAACTCCGCCCCCGGCGGCCCCGAGGACCGCTTCAACTCCCGTGCCGCCGCCGACGACCACCTCGACCAGGCGTTCCTCGACGCCGCGCTCGACCCGGCGCCCCCGCACCGGATCCAGGACGCCCAGGGCTTCGCCGCCCCGTCCGGACCGCGCGAGGACATCCGGGCACTGTTCCTCGGCGGCATCGGACGCGACAACGGTGCGCGCTTCGGCCTCGACCTCACCGCCCCGTCCATGAACGCCGACGCCGACCCGCGCGCCGTCGTCTGGGCCGACGAGCTGCGGCTCAACCTCACCACCCCGGTGAGCGCCTCGCCCCACCCGGACGGCGTCCTCGGCGGAGACCTCCAGGGCTACCCCAACGGTCGGCGGCCCAACGACATCATCGACCCGCCGCTGCTGCGCATGCTGGAGGGCGAGCCCTGGAGCGGGCGCTCCGCCGCCGGACTGCTGCCGCCGCCCGCCTTCGACTGGCAGCCCAAGCCGGCCGCGGACGCCTTCCCCTACCTCAACCTCCCGCACGCCGGGCCGTGACGGGGGACGCGCGGCCGCGCCGAGGGGCCGGGCGGTAGGGACCGAAGCCGACGAGACGGGTGGGGCAGGAGTGGGGACGAGGGTGGAGACACCGGCGGGCAGGGCGCGTTGGGCGCGGCGGGCCCGGGTGGGGCGGGCCCTGGCGGCCGGCGGCCTGGTGCTCGCCTGCGCGGGCGGGCTGCTCGCGCTCGGACCGCGGGCGGCCGCACCGGGCGGCCCGGTCCGCGCGGCGCCCCCGGTGAGCGGTGCCGCCGACCGGGTGGAGGAGGCCCGCACCGCCGTCGAACGGCAACCCCAGGACCCTTCCGCCTGGGCGCGGTTGGCGCTGGCCAGGCTCGACCGCTCCCGCCTCACCCTGGACGCGGCCGACCTCGCCGCCGCCGAGCAGGCGCTGCACCGCTCGCTCGGCCTCCGCCCCGAGCGCAACTACGACGCGGTCGCCGGCCTCGGGCAACTCGCCAACGCCCGACACGAGTTCGGCGCGGCGGGGGACTACGGCCGACAGGCGACGGCGATGGCGCCGGACCGGCCGGCCGGCTACGCGGTCCTCGCCGACGCCGAGATCCAGCTCGGCGACTACCCCGCCGCCACCGCCGCCGCCCAGCGCCTGCTCGACCTCGCCCCCACCGTGGCCGGCTACACCAGGGCCGCCTACGACCTGGAGACGCACGGCCGCGCCGAGGAGGCCCGACTCGCCCTCGAACGCGCCCTGGAGAGCGCGAGTACCCCCGCCGACCGGGCCTTCTGCGCGCACCGGCTGGGCGACCTCGCCTGGGAGTCCGGCCGGACCGACGACGCCGAGCAACACTACCGCCGGGCCCTCGCCGCGGCCCCCGGCGACCAGAGCGCCGAGGCCGGCCTCGCCCGGGTGCTCGCCGCCCAGGGGCGGACGGCACAGGCGGCACAGCGCTACCGCTCGCTGACCGAGCGCGCGCCGACCCCCCAGTTCCTGCTGGAGTACGCAGAGTTGCTGCTCGCCGACGGGCAGCCGGCGCAGCAGCCGCTGACCGCCCTCGCGGCGGAGGCCCGGCTGCTCGCGGCCTCCGGCGGGCCGGTCGACCCGCAGCTTGGTCTCTACCTCGCCGACCACGGCGACCCCGCGGCCGCCGTCGCCCTGCTGCGCGGCGAACGGGCCGCCCGACACAGCGTGCTGGTCGCCGACGCCCTCGGCTGGGCCCTGCACCGGGCCGGCCGCGACGAGGAGGCCATCGGCCACCTGCGCGAAGCCGCCCGGACCGGCTGGCACAGCACCGCCTTCGACTACCACCTCGGCGCCGTCGAGCACGCCCTCGGCCTCCCCGAGGCGGCCGGCCACCTGCGCCAGGCCCTCACCCGCAACCCCCGGTTCTCCCCGTACCACGCGCCCCGGGCAGCCGCACTGCTCGACGAAGGAAGCGAATGACCCGCCGACCGCTCATGGCCGCCGCCTGCGCGGCCGCCCTGCTGGCCGCCCTCGCCGCCACCGCGCCGGCCGCCCGGGCCCACCCGCTGGGCAACTTCACCGTCAACCGCTACGACGGCCTGCGGCTGCTGCCCGACCGGATCGAGGACACCGTCGTCGTCGACACCGCCGAGATCCCCACCGCGCAGGAGCAGGCCGCCACCGACACCGACCACGACGGCCGGATCGGCCCGGCCGAGGCCGCCGCCCGCGCTGCTGCCCGCTGCGCCGAACTCGCCCGCGCGGCCCGGGGGTCGGTCGACGGGCGGACGGTGGACTGGGACGTCGCCGGATCCGGGTTGGAGTACCGGCCGGGCGCCGCCGGCCTGCCCACCGCACGGCTCGGCTGCACGCTGCGGGCCCGCGCCGACCTCGGCCGCGCGGCCGCCGTCGCCTTCGACTCCGGGGCGGACCGCGAACGGCTGGGCTGGAAGGAGGTCAGCGCGAGCGGCGACCGTGTCCGGCTCGCCGCCTCGGACGTCCCGGCGGCCAGCGTCAGCAACGAACTGCGCGACTACCCCGCAGAGTTGACCGGAGCCCCGCCGGCCGTCGTGTCGGCGGCGCTGCGCACCGAGCCCTCGGGGGAGGCGGCCGCCCCCGTGCCGGAGCCCATCGGGCGGACGGCGGCAGTGCCGGGGGAGTCGGCGGGGGCGCCGGCCGGGGAGCCGGTCCTCTTCCCCGCGCTGGAACGGCGGTTGGCCTCGCTTGCGACGACGGCCGACCTGACCGTCCCGGTCGGCCTGTTGGCCCTGGCCCTCGCCCTGCTGCTCGGCGCGGGCCATGCGGCCCTGCCCGGCCACGCCAAGCTCGCCGTCGCGGCCTGCCTGGCCCGGCGCAGGGGCGGGGTGCGCGCCGCCCTCGCGGTCGGGGCCACCGTGACGGTGACCCACACGGCGGGTGTGCTGGTCACCGGGTTGGCGCTGACGGCCTCGATGACCCTGGCCGGCGAGCGGCTGCTCGGCTGGCTCGGCGCGGCGGGCGGTGCGTTGATCGCGGCGATCGGCGTCGGCCTGGTCGTCACGGCGGCCCGTACGCTCACCGGGCACAGCCGCGGCCACGGTCACGATCACGGCCACGGTCACGGCCACGATCACGGCCACGGCCACGGCCACGATCACGGTGGTCACGGTCACGGTGGTCACCACCACCGGCATGGCGGCAGGCTCCCGCTGCTCGGCGTCGGCCTGGCCGGCGGCCTCGTCCCCAGCCCGTCCGCACTGGTGATCCTGCTCGGCGCGTTGGCCCTGGGACGGACGGCCTTCGGCGTCCTGCTGGTCCTCGGCTACGGCCTCGGCATGGCCCTCGCCCTGACCGCCGCCGGCCTGCTGCTCTCCGGCACCAGCACCCGCCTCGCCGCCCGTACGGCGGGCCGCCTCCCCGCGCTGCGGCGGTACGCCCCCTACGGCAGCCTGGTCACGGCCGCGGTGGTACTGGTGGTGGGGGTGGGCCTGGCGCTGCGAAGCCTCGCCCAGGTGTGAGCGCGCCGCCCGGTCCGGGCGTGCCGACTGCGCCGGCGCGGTCCGCGCCCGGCGCAGGCCGGTGCGCGGACCAGGCATCCGCTCGGAAGCGACCCAGCGGTCCGTCAAATACCGCACTCCGCTCGGGAAATGACATGCACGCCCCTAGTCAACCGGCCAGTAACAGTCCTACGGTCGACTTCCCGTAGCCTCCACGGAGGAGCTGGCATGCAACGACGCCCCCACGCGCTCAGGCTCCCGGTCGCCGGACTCTCGGCGGCCCTTCTCATCACCGCCACTCTCGCCGCCGCCCCGGCCCCCGCCGCCGCACCGGCCCCCAGCCAGGTGGCCGCCGCCGACTACTGCGGCGGCCGCTGCCTCGACATCCTGCCTCCCGGCGAGAACGGCAACGCCACCCTCGCCGACATCCTGGTGAACAAGGTCTTCGGCACCCGCCCCGCCCACACCGACGACCAACTCGGCCCGTACGCGGCCCTCGCGGCCAACTACCCGGGCCTCACCGAGGCCCAACTGCGCAGCTTCTTCAACGACGCCTCCTTCGGCGTCCCCGCCGACCAGGTGGCGAGCACCGTCCGGCCGCGCTCCGACGTCGCCATCGTCCGCGACAAGGCCACCGGAGTCCCGCACATCACCGGCACCACCCGGTACGGCACCGAGTTCGGCGCGGGGTACGCCGCCGCCCAGGACCGGCTCTGGCTGATGGACCTCTTCCGGCACGTCGGGCGCGGCCAGCTGTCCGGGTTCGCGGGCGGCGCCGCGGCCAACCGGCAGCTGGAGCAGAGCTTCTGGCAGGCCGCGCCCTACACCGAGGCGGAGCTCCAGCAGCAGATCGACGCCATCGCCACCCAGGGCGACCGGGCCCGGCAGGCGCTCGACGACGCCAAGGCCTACCTGGAGGGGATCAACCAGTACGTCAAGGAGTCCTACGACGGCCGCTACTTCCCCGGCGAGTACGACCTGACCGGACACATAAACCCGATCACCAACGAGGGGTCGATCGAACCCTTCAAGCTCACCGACCTGGTGGCCCTCGCCTCCGTGGTCGGCGCGCTGTTCGGCTCCGGCGGCGGCGGTGAACTCTCCTCCGCCCAGGTCAAGACGGCCGCCGAGGCCCGCTACGGCAAGGAGGCCGGCGACGCCGTCTGGAAGTCGCTGCGCGAGGCCGAGGACGCGGAGGCCGTGCAGACCCTGCACGACGGGCAGGCCTTCCCCTACGCCCAGGTGCCGGACAGCCCGCAGGGCGCCGCGATCCCGGACCAGGGCTCGGTGGTGCCCGAGCGGATGGTCTACGACGCCACCGGCTCCGCCAACCAGCTCAGCACGCCCGCTCCCGGCGTCCTGCCCGGGGCGCTGCTCAGCGACCGGCACGGCATGTCCAACGCGCTGGTGGTCTCCGGGAGCCACACCGACGACGGCCACCCCGTCGCCGTCTTCGGCCCGCAGACCGGGTACTTCGCCCCGCAGCTGCTGATGCTGGAGGAGATCCAGGGCCCGGGCATCAGCGCCCGCGGCGCCGCGTTCGCCGGCCTCAGCTTCTACGTGCAGCTCGGCCGCGGCCAGGACTACGCCTGGAGCGCCACCTCCGCGGGCCAGGACATCACCGACACCTACGCCGTGCCGCTCTGCACCACCGACGGCTCGCCGGTCACCACCGCCGCCAACTCCTACCTGTGGCACGGGCAGTGCCTGCCGTTCGACCGGCTGGAGCGGAAGAACGCCTGGGCCCCGACCACGGCCGACTCCACCGCGGCCGGCTCCTACAGCCTGGTGATGTACCGGTCCAACTACGGGCTGGTCACCGCGCGCGGAACGGTCGGCGGCGCCCCGGTGGCCTTCGCCTCGCTGCGCTCCACCTACCGGCACGAGGCCGACTCCATCATCGGTTTCCAGGAGCTCAACGACCCCGGCGCGGTGCACGACGCGGCGAGCTTCCAGCGAGCCGCCCAGGACATCAACTACACGTTCAACTGGTTCTACGCGGACTCCAGGGACACCGCGTACTACAACTCGGGCAGCAACCCCGTCCGCCCGGCCGGGGTCGACCCGGGGCTGCCGTTGCGGGCCGAACCGGCCTACGAGTGGGCCGACTTCAACCCGGCGGCGAACACCGCCCGGTACACCCCGCCGGCCCGGCACCCGCAGTCGGTCAACCAGGACTACTACGTCTCCTGGAACAACAAGCAGGCCGACGCCTACACCGCGGCCGGGTTCGGCAACGGCTCGGTGCACCGGGCCAACCTGTTGGACGACCGGGTCAGGGCGCTGCTGGCGAACGGCGGCAAGGCGAGCCGGGTCACCCTCACCCAGGCGATGGAGAGTGCCGCCCTGGCCGACCTGCGGGCCGAGGACGTGCTGCCCGAGCTGCTGAAGGTGATCCGCAGCGCCCCGGTGACCGACCCGGCCACCGCCACGGCCGTGCAGCAGCTGGAGACCTGGCTGGCGCACGGCGCCCAGCGCCGGGAGACCTCGGCCGGCAGCCACGCCTACGCGGACGCGGTCGCGATCCGGACCATGGACGCCTGGTGGCCGCTGGCGGCCGAGGGCGTGATGCGGCCCGGCCTCGGGGACACGCTGTTCGCCGCGCTGACCGGTGCGCTCCAGATCAACGAGTCCCCGTCGGGCGGGCAGGCCGGCCCCGGCGGCGGGTCGACCAGCGCCAACGAGTCGATCCCGCACAAGGGTTCCGCCTTCCAGTACGGCTGGTGGAGCTACCTGGACAAGGACCTGCGGTCCGTCCTCGGCCAGCCGGTGGCGAGCCCGCTGGCCAGGCCGTTCTGCGGCGGGGGAGACCTCGCGGCCTGCCGGTCGGTGCTGCTGGACACCCTGAAGCGGGCGGCCGCGCAGACCCCGGCCCAGGTGTACCCCGGCGACGCGGACTGCACCGCCGGTGACCAGTGGTGCGCGGACACCGTCATCCAGCGGCCGCTGGGCGGGGTGACCGACCCCAAGACCACCTGGCAGAACCGCCCGACCTACCAGCAGGTGGTCCAGTTCACCTCCCACCGCTGACCCCGTAGCGCGCGGGTGGGGCCCCGGACCCCGGGGCCCCACCCAGACCGCCAGGGCCCGGCGGGTAGCACGTCACCACGGTTCGGTTCAGCGGGGTTTGGCGGGCTTGACGGCGTACCAGAGGGTGACCGGTGTGCCGAGTGGTACGGATCTGCCCTGGGCGGGGTCGGTGCGCAGGGCCTGGCCCTCGGGGGTGCCGACGACGCCCTCGCTGTAGACCGTGACGTTGGTGAGGTGGGCGGCCTTCAGGGCCTGCTCGGCGGCGGCCCGGCTGAGGCCGGCGACCGCCGGGACCGTGGCCCGGCCGTCCGAGATCCGCAGGAACACCTTGCTGCCGGGGGCGACCCTGGTGCCCGCCTTCGGGTCGGTGCCGATGATCCGCAGCTCCGGGACGCCGCCACTGTCGACGTAGGCGCCGTCGACGGCGAAACCGAGGTCCAGGAGCCGCTGTTCGGCGGCGACCTGGTCCAGGCCGACCAGATCGGGCACCGCCACCTGCTTCGCGGAGGGGGACGCCGAGCGCGAGGGCGAGGCGGACCGCGAGGGCGAGGGGCGCGGTGGAGAGGGGGAGCGCGGGGGGACGGTCGCGGACGGGGACCCCGACTGCGACGGGGACGGGGACGGCGCCGGTGAGGCGGTGGGTGCCGGGGTGGTCGGCGAGCCCTGCGCGGCCGTGCCGCCGAGCCCCCGGCCGAGCGCGAACACCAGGACGACGGCGACCAGCACGGCGAGCACCCCGGCGACCACCGCCGCCGGGCCGCAGCCGCGGCGCCGCGGGGGCAGCCGGTACTGCGGGCCCTGGACGGGGTGGTGGCCGGGGGCGGGGGCGCCGGGCCGGCGCGCGGCGCCCTGGCCGTTGCGGGAGGGCCGGCGGCCGGGGCGGTCCTCCCGGCGGTCCTGGTCCCGGCCCTGGTCGTGCCGCTCCTGGTCGTCCGGGGAGCGGTCGTCCTGATCACGGTCGTCCCAGTCGGGTTCGATCCGGCCCGGGACGTCCACAGCGAACGCCGCGCACGCCGCCCCCTGTCCCGCGGACACCGCCGACACCCGCAGCGCCACCCCGAACCGGTCGCTCCGGGCGCCCTGCACCTGCCCGGCCAGGTCGGCGCCCGGCACCCCGAACAGCGAGGCGATGTCCAGCCCGGCGCCGAGCCGGTCGAAGGGCGGGGTGTAGCGCAGCTCCACCGTCCGCACGTGGTCGGGCGCCAGCGGCGCCGCCAGCTCCGCACGGTCGAACTCCAGCCGCCCCTCGACCTCCGCCACCGGCTCCAGCAGGTAGCCGGTGGACACCTGCCCGGCGTTGCGGACGGTCAGCCGCACCACCACCGGGAACCCGGCCTCACCGAGCAGCCGGGCCGGCTCGCACCAGGCCTGGACGGCGGCGTTCAGCCCCGCCCGCAGGTCCGTCCCGCAGTGCGGGCCCGGACAGTGGACCCCGAGCCGCTCGGCGCCGTCCGTACGGGTGCCGCACAGGCGGCAGAACAGTCTCATGGTCCCCCCATAAGCCCGAACCCGCCTCCCACGGGGGCCGGTTCACACCCCCGGTACCCGGCCGCCGCGCGGCGGAACCGCGGCTCCCCGAACCGCGTCCGGCCCGTGACCGATCGGCCCCGCACTCGTCACCAAGCGGGCGGGGCCGTGGAGTTCACCGGAAACGTGCCCGCCGAACAGGGGGAGGGATCCAGCCGTTTTCAGCGGAAGTCATCACAGCAGTCTGGGAGAAGCCCATCCTGGTCCCCACGCATCAGGCTGGGCGCGCGCGGGTGATGTCGCTGCACGCTGCCGCCCCGCGTGTCGCACCTGCTCCCCTGCCCTCCTCCCGTTGTAGGAGAACCAGATCATGACCACCCAGAGCGCGTCGTCGAGAACCGTCCCCCACGGTCCGCTGAACCGGCTCAACCACGGTTCGCACCGCGCCGCACTGAACATCTTCATGGTGATCGTGCTCGGCCACTGGGCCGAACACCTCACCCAGGCCTACCAGATATGGGGCCTCGGCTGGACGGTGCCGAAGTCCAAGGGACTTCTCGGCTACCAGTACCCCTGGCTGGTGACCTCGGAGTGGATGCACTACGGCTACGCCCTCGTCATGATCATCGGGCTGTTCCTGCTGCGCCCGGGCTTCGTGGGGCGCGGCCGCACCTGGTGGACGGTGGCGCTGGTGATCCAGTTCTGGCACCACATCGAGCACCTGCTGCTGTTGCTGCAGGCGCAGACCCACCACTTCCTGTTCGGGAAGGCCGCCCCCACCTCGGTGCTGCAGCTGGTCTTCGCCCGAGTCGAACTGCACCTCTTCTACAACACCATCGTCTTCATCCCGATGGTGATCGGCATGTACTACCACCTGCGCCCGAGCCGCCAGGAGCTGTCCGAGATGACGTGCAGCTGCCGTCACGTCGTCCACCGGCACGAGGTCGCGGCCACCGCGTGAGTGCCACCGGATCGCTGCGGTCCTTCCGTCGCACCGTTGCCGTCGGCGTCGGCGTCGCCGTGCTGCTGCTCGTCGCGCTGGCCTGGATCAGCGCCCGGGAGCCGGTCCGGCTGTCGGGCGCCACCCCGGCCGACGGCGGTGCGGTCGCCGATGCCCCCAAGGAGGTGGCGCTGACCTTCTCGGGGGACGACTTCGCCCCCCAGTCGGTCTACCTCCAGGTCAACGGACCGGACGGGTCGCCGGTCACCGACGGCGCCGCGCGGGTGGACGGCCGCCGCGTGGTGTCGCCGGTCCGGATCAGGACCCCCGGCGAGTACCTGGTCACCTACCGGCTCACGTTCGGCGACAGCGACGTCTCGGGCACGACCGCCTTCGCGGTCGGGCCCGGGGCGGTCGGCCGGCCCGCCGCCGCCCCGGTGGACGACGGCCTGTCGGCGCACGAGCACACGATGGACGGCGTCTGGAACCTGCTGCTGCTGTGCGTCGACGCCGTGCTGCTGCCGGGGGCCGTCCTGCTGATGCTGCGTCGCCCGCGGGTGCGCCGCGACCGCCCGGCCGACCCGGTCGGCTCGGGCTGAGCCCCGCCGGGCCTCCGGTCCGCCGGTCAGCCGGCCCGTCGGCACCCGCGGAACGGCGGGTGCCGACGGAACGGGGGCGGTCAGCCGCCGTACTGGGCGAAGATCTTCGCGAACTCGTACGGCTGCTGCGCGATGTTGGTGCACTTGAACAGCGCGCCGGTGCAGGCGTTGGCGTCCCGGGTGGCGTCCCAGAAGGCCAGCTCGCCGAGGTGGTGCTGCTTGGCGAAGGCGACCAACTGCTGGGCGTCCGCCTGGTTGTAGATCTGGTGGTCGTCGTTCTCCCCGATCATCGGGGTGACGCCGACCATGGCCCAGAGCTGGGCGTCGGTCTTCGCCGGGTAGAGCGCCTTGAGCTGCCCGTACAGCGCCTGGGCCGCCTGGACGGCGGCGTCGCCGTAGTCGGAGCCGATCCGGTAGTAGTCCATCGCCATGATGTTCACCAGGTTGACGTCCACGCCGGCGTCCCGGGCCGAGCGGACGATGGCGACGCCCTCGGAGGTCAGGCCCTCGGGCAGCACCGGCAGGGTGAAGGAGACCTTCAGCCCGGGGTTGGCCTTCTGCAGCTTGGCGAGCGCGGCGGACCGGCGGTCGTTGGCGGCGGTGTCGGCGATCGCGGCGCCCTCGATGTCGAAGTCGACGAAGCGCAGGTTGTAGGCCTTGACCACGGCGTCGTACTCGGCGAAGAGCGAGTCCACCGTGCTGCAGGCGGCGGCGAGTTCGGTACCGCTGGCGCCGCCGAAGGACACCTTCACGTCGCCGCCGGCCGCGCGCAGCGCGTCCACCTGGTCCTTGGCCCAACCGGTGCGCGGGTCATAGGCGTTGAACCAGCTGGCCTTGCAGCCGACGCCGGTCACGAAGCCCATGGTGAAGGACTTCAGGTTGCCGGCCGCGGCCATCGCGGGCATCGACGGGGTCGGCCAGGCGCCCATGTCGATGTAGGGGGCGACCGGGACGGCGACGCCGGGCGGCGTGGTGGTCGGCGTGGTGGTCGGCGTGGCGGTGGGGGAGGCGGTGGGCGTGGTCGAAGTGGGCGGCGGGGTACTGGGGTTGCCTCCCGGGCCGGTGAGCGCGACGTCGTCGGCGAGGTAGCCGCCCTGCCCGTACCAGCCGTGCAGGTACACGGTGACGCTGGTGGTGGCCGGGCCGGTGGTGAAGGTGGTGGACAGCTGCTGCCAGCCGGTGCCGCCTGGCGTCCAGACGGCCGGGTCGGTGACCCCGCTGCCGGTCGCACCGAGGTAGACGTACGGGCCCTGCACCCAGGCGCTCAGGGTGTACTTGGTGTTGGGCTGCACGGCGACGCTCTGGCCGCACTGCGCGGTGTCGCCGCTGCTCACGGCTCCCTTGAGCGCGTACGAGCCGCTGTGCGCACCGGCGTTGACCACGCTGCCGGTGCCGGCGGAACAGCTCCAGGGGCCGAGCGAGCCGCTCTCCAGGCCGGGGTTGGCGAGCAGGTTGCCGTCGGCCGCGCCGGCGTTCCCGGCGAGGGTGGCGAGCCCGCCGGCCGCCAGGGCGGTGGCGGCGGCAAGGGTGAGCAGCTTGGTGCGGACGGCGGGGCGGCGGTGCGTGGTGGCGGGGTGGTGCGCGCGTGGCATGGGGGTGCCTCTCGGGACGGTGCCCCGCCGCCTGCGGGAGTGGGGGTGCGCGGCGGCGGGGCTGGGGGCGTGATGTCCGGTGCAAGGGAGGTGCGCGGTGCTGAGCATCAAACTGGACTAGACCAGCTGTGCACGTCAAGCATTAACGGGACATCAAAAGGCGCGGCGCAGCCCGTCTTACACAGTGGTTAAGGTTCCCGCGCCGCCCCGACATGGCCCTACGGTGTCGCGATGACCAGAGACCTGCGCATCTGCTTCATCGGCGACTCCTTCGTCCAGGGCATCGGGGATCCGGAGTTTCGCGGCTGGGTCGGCCGGGTCCTCCAGGCCGTCGGCGGGGACATCACCGCCTTCAACCTGGGCATCCGGCGGAACACCTCCGCGGACGTGCTGCGCCGCTGCTGGGGGGAGATCGACGCGCGGACCCTCCCCGATGCGGACAACCGGCTCGTCGTCTCGTTCGGCAGCAACGACACCTCGCTGGAGGACGGCCGGTCGCGGGTGGCGCCGGACCGGTGCGTGGAGAACCTCGCCGCGCTGCTGGACGGGGCGCGGGAGCGCGGCCTCGGGGTGCTGGTGGTGGGGCCGCCGCCGGTGGTCTGCTGGGGCGAGGAGCACCTGGGCCGGCTGCTGGGGCTCGCCGACGCGCTCGCGGCGCTCTGCGCCGAGCGCGGGGTGCCCTTCGTCCGGGTGACCGGGGAGCTCGCCGCGGACCGGGACTGGGTGTCCGAGGCCCTGGCGGGTGACGGCGCGCACCCCGGGGAGGGCGGCTACGGGCGGCTCGCCGCGCTGGTGCTGCGGGCCGGCTGGCGGCGCTGGGCGGCCGGCGGGGAGCTCCGGGAGGACGGCGCTTGACCTTGAGTGCACTCCAAGGTGGAGGCTGATGCCTGTTGATCCGCGCTACGAAGGAGCACCGGAAGATGCGTACCAGCACGCTTGGCAGCCAGGGTCCGGAGACCGGTGTGGTCGGCCTCGGCTGCATGGGGATGACCTGGGCCTACGACCTGCACAACCGCGACGACGAGACCTCGGTGAAGGTGATCAGGGAGGCGCTGGACCTCGGCGTCACGCTGATCGACACCGCCGACATCTACGGTCCGTACAGCAACGAGGAGGTGGTCGGCGCGGCCCTGGCCGGCCCGTACCGGGAGCGCGCGGTGCTCGCCACCAAGGTGGGTCTGGTGCCGGGCACCGACGGCCGGCGGGTCGGGAACAACGGCCGGCCGGAGCACGTGCGGCGCTCGATCGACGAGAGCCTGCGCCGCCTCGGCACCGACCACGTCGACCTGTACCAGCTGCACCGGGTGGACCCGGAGGTGCCGATCGAGGAGACCTGGGGCGCGCTCGCCGAGGTGGTCGCGGCGGGCAAGGCGCGCCGGATCGGCCTCTCCGAGGTGGGCGTCGAGGAGATCAGGCGGGCGCAGGCGGTGCACCCGGTGGCCTCCGTGCAGTCGGAGCTGTCGCTGTGGACCAGGGACGCCCTGGCCGAGGTGCTGCCCTACACCGAGGCGGAGGGCATCGCCTTCCTGCCGTTCTCGCCGCTCGGGCGGGGCTTCCTCACCGGCAGCATCTCCTCCGCGGACGAGCTGCCCGCCGACGACTTCCGCCGCTCGCTGCCGCGCTTCCAGCAGGAGGCGCTGACGGCCAACCTGGCGCTGGTGGAGAAGGTGAAGGAGGTCGCCGCCCGGGTCGGCGCGACGCCCGCGCAGGTGGCGCTGGCCTGGGTGCTGGCCCAGGGCCGGTACGTCTTCCCGATTCCGGGCACCAAGACGCCGCGCTACCTGGCGGACAACGCTGGTGCGGCCGGGGTGGTCCTCGGCGCGGCCGACCTCGCCGAGCTGGACGCGCTGCCCGCGCCGACCGGCGGGCGGTACTGAGCCACCGGGCGCCGAGGGGGTGGCGGCCCACCTCCGCGGCGCCCGGCTCAGCGCTCCATGACCCAGATCATCTTCCGGCCGGTCTCGCCCGGCGCCCGGACCGCCGCGTCCACCACCCGGTCGAGCCGGTAGCCGAGCTTGCGGGGGACGGCGGCGCTGGCGCCGTTCGCCTCGTCGCAGTGGATCTCCACCCGCTCGACGCCGGGCAGTTCGAGCGCCGCGGCGGTGAGCGCCCGGGCGGCGGCGGTGGCGATGCCCCGCCCGGTGTGCGCGAAGCCCACCCAGTAGCCGAGCTCCAGCGCGCCGGGGCCGATCCGGCCGTGCAGCCCGAACGCGCCGACCACGCTGCCCGGGACGGCGTCCAGGCCGGCCAGGTACATGAAGTCGGTGCCCGCCTCCCACGCGTCGGCGCCGGCCTCGACCAGCTCGGCGGTGACCTCCGGGCTCGGCGCCTCGGCCGCCCACTCCATCCACGGCCGCAGATGGTCGAGGTCGGCCAGCACGGCCGCGTTGAGCGCGGCCGCGTGCCGGCCGGCCCGGCGGTGCAGCGACACCCCGCCGGCCAGCGCCAGCAGCTCGGGCGGCCGGCCGGCGCTGACCTCGCGCGGTTCGGCGGCGGCCGCGCGCGGTCGGGCGGCGGCCCCGCGCGGTTCGGTGGCGCCGGGCCCGGGGGCCTGCCCGGACTGTCCGGCCTCTGCGCCGGAGAGCGGCATGACGTGACTCATGCCAGCGATTATGTCGGCCGCCAGGGCGGGTCACCACCGATTACCGGACGCCGCCGCGGGCGCGTCAGAGGCGCACCAGGACGTCGTCGAGCTCCTTGCGCCGAAGATCGGGCACGCGCGCCCCCTGCGCCGGGTACCCGACCGGGATCACGTACGCGGCCCGCTCCTCGGCGGGGCGCTCGCACACCTCGTTGAGGAACTTCATCGGGCTCGGGGTGTGGGTCAGCGTGGCCAGCCCGGCCTGGTGCAGCGAGGCGAGCAGCAGTCCGACCGCGATGCCCACCGACTCCTTGGTGTAGTACGGGCGCGGCGAGTGCGGGCCCTTGTGCACCTCGAAGACGACGATCACGGCGGGCGCGTCCTCCAGGAACGGCTTGCGCCAGTCGGTGCCGATCGGGGCCAGCGCGGTCAGCCACTCCTCGGAGGCCCGGTGCGCGTAGAACTCGCGCTCCTCGGCCTCGGCGGCCTCCCGCAGCCGCCGCTTGCGCTCCGGGTCGGTGATCACCACGAACCGCCAGGGCTGGACGTGCGCGCCGCTGGGCGCGGTGTTCGCGGTGCGGATCGCCCACTCGACCACGCCGTCCGGGATCGGGTGGGTCGCGTAGTCGCGGACGGTCCGGCGCCGGGCCATCACGTCGTGGAAGGACCTGCTGCGCGCCTCGGCCTCGTGGGCGGGCACCGTCATCGGGCTCAGCGGGACGGTCGGGTGGGGCGTCCCTGCCACTGCACTGTCAACCATGGCCGACAGCACAGCACATGACGGGCGGCCGGGGAAGAGGCCGGTCCAGACCACTCCCCGACCGCCGGTCCCGGACAAGGCCTCGGCCGGGCGGCTCAGCTCTCGCGGACGCGCCCGCCCCCGACCTCGATCCGCCGGTTCACCGACACGGTGTCCAGCATCCGCCGGTCGTGCGTGACCAGCAGCAGCGTGCCGGTGTACGAGGCCAGCGCCGACTCCAACTGCTCGATGGCGGGCAGGTCCAGGTGGTTGGTGGGCTCGTCCAGCACCAGCAGGTTGACCCCGCGCGCCTGGAGCAGCGCCAGCGCCGCCCGGGTGCGCTCGCCGGGGGAGAGGGTGCCGGCCGGGCGCAGCACGTGCGCCGCCTTCAGCCCGAACTTGGCGAGCAGGGTGCGCACCTCCTCCGGCGAGAGCTCCGGCACGGCGGCCGCGAAGGCGTCCGAGAGCGGCTCCCCGCCGAGGAACAGGCCGCGCGCCTGGTCCACCTCGCCGACCACCACGCCCGAGCCCAGCACGGCGCTGCCGCCGTCGAGTTCGAGCCGGCCGAGCAGCGCGGCGAGCAGCGTGGACTTGCCCGCGCCGTTGGCACCGGTGATCGCGACCCGGTCGGCCCAGTCGATCTGCAGGTCCACCGGGCCGAAGGCGAAGTCACCGCGCCGCACGGTCGCCCCGCGCAGGGTGGCCACCACCGAGCCGGAGCGCGGCGCGGCGGCGATCTCCATCCGGAGCTCCCACTCCTTGCGCGGCTCCTCGACCACGTCCAGGCGCTCGATCATCCGCTGGGTCTGCCGGGCCTTGGAGGCCTGCTTCTCGGTGGACTCGGTGCGCATCGCGCGGCCGATCTTGTCGTTGTCGCTGGACTTGCGGCGCGCGTTGCGCACCCCGTGCTCCATCCAGCCGCGCTGCATCCGGGCCCGGGCCTCCAGGCCGGCCTTGGTGTCGGCGTACTCCTCGTAGTCCTCGCGGGCGTGCCGGCGGGCCACCGCGCGCTCCTCCAGGTACGCCTCGTAGCCGCCCCCGTACACGTTGACCTGCTGCTGGGCGAGGTCCAGCTCCACCACCCTGGTCACCGTCCGGGCCAGGAACTCGCGGTCGTGGCTGATCAGCACGGTGCCCGCGCGCAGGCCCTTGACGAAGGACTCCAGACGCTCCAGGCCGTCCAGGTCGAGGTCGTTGGTCGGCTCGTCGAGCAGGAAGACGTCGTAGCGGGAGAGCAGCAGCGAGGCCAGGCCTGCGCGGGCGGCCTGGCCGCCGGAGAGCGCGGTCATCGGCAGGTCGAGCGAGACCTTCAGGCCGAGCGAGTCGGCGACCTCCTCGGCCCGCTCCTCCAGGTCGGCGCCGCCGAGCTCCAGCCAGCGGTCCAGGCTCTCCGCGTACGCGTCGTCGGCGCCGGGGCGGCCGTCGACCAGGCCCTCGGTGGCCTCGTCCAGTGCGGCCTGCGCGGCCGCGACGCCGGTGCGGCGGGCCAGGAACGCGCGGACGGACTCGCCCTCGTTCCGCTCCGGCTCCTGCGGCAGGTGGCCGATGTTGGCGCTCGCCGGGCTGAGCCGCAGCGAGCCGCCCTCGGGGGTGTCCAGTCCGGCCAGCAGCCGCAGCAGCGTCGACTTGCCGGCGCCGTTCACGCCGACCAGCCCGATCACGTCGCCGGGGGCGACGACCAGGTCCAGGCCGGAGAAGAGGGTGCGGTCGCCGTGTCCGGCGCTGAGGTCCTTGACTACGAGTGTGGCGCTCATGATGCCCCCGATTCTAGGAGATTCGGCGGGCTGCCCGGGGTGGCACGGGACGGCGCAGGGGCCGCGGCACCGGTCGCCGCGGCCCCTGCGGGGTCAGGATGTGCCCGAGGTCACTTGGACTTCTTGGCGAAGTAGTCCAGCATGTGCGCGGCCACGTCCTCCAGGTAGGGGCCCGCCTCGTAGGTGTTGGCGGCGTTGCCGACGGAGGTGTCGCTGACCAGGACCTGCTTGCCGTCCTTGGTGGCGAACCAGCCGCCGCCGCTGCTGCCGCCGGTCATGTTGCAGCCGATCACCAGCATCGCCGGGCGGCTCGGGTCGCCGCCGGGCTTGCGGACCGGCGCCTTGCCGCTGTCGCAGTGGTCCAGCTCGGTGCCGTCGAAGGGCTTGCCGGCCGGGTAGCCGTAGCTGTTCACCGCGGTCAGCTGCTCGCGCGGGGCGTTGAACCAGATCGGGACGGAGCCGCCGACGGTCTCCTCCAGCGACTTCCCGCCGGACGGGTTGGCGACCTTGATGATGCCGAAGTCGTACTGGCTCCACGGGCCGCCGTGCTCCGGGTCGGCCTCGCCCGCCCACTGTGGGGAGACCATGCCGCCGACCGCGCCCCACTCGCCGTACGGCTCGGCGGCGGCCTCGTCGCCCTTCTTGCCGCCGCTCAGCGCACCGTTGCTGTTGTACGCCGGGGCGAAGCTGATGTTGGTGTAGTACTTGCCGCCCTTGCCGCCGTGCAGGCAGTGGCTGGCGGTCCACACCAGGTTGCTCTTGCCGGGGTTGAGCGGGTCGGAGACGACGGTGCCGGAGCACACGTAGTCCTCGTTGCCGTCCTTGAAGAAGATCTTCCCGTTGACGTGCAGGTTCTTCGCGAACGGGTGCGCGGCCGGCTTGGCCTCGATCACCTGCGGCATCGGGTCGCCGCCGCCGGGGGGCGGGGTGACCGGGGCCGGCGCGGTCGGCTGGGCCGTGGGCTGCGCGGTCGGCTGCGCGGGCGGCTGCGTCGGGTCGGGCTGGGGGCTCGGCATCGGCTTCGGCTTTGCGTCCAGCAGCTTCTGGAGGGTCCAGTAGCCCTTGACCGCCGGGGTGATGACGTTCTGCTGGGCCCACTTGTCCCAGTCCTCGAACTTCCAGCTCTTCAGTTCCTCGACCGTCGGCAGCTTGATCGGCGCGGCGCCGGTCTTGCCGGGGGGCGCCGTCGTGGTCCCGGCCGCGGTCGGTGCCGCCGTCTGCGCGCCGGCCGGGTCGCTGTTGTCCGGGCCGCAGGCGGTCGCGAGGACCATCGTCAGGGTGACGGCGGACGCGCCCAGCGCAGCACGCTTCGTACGGGATATCGGTGACATCGGATCAATTCCCCCTGTGAACGGTGCCCCTGCGCTACGAGCCGCAGGCGTGGCAGGTGAGGAGTCTGCCATGCGGACCAGGGGCTCTTCACGTACGGCCCGGTCCGGGACGCTCCTGTCACCGGATCGGCACCGGATCGGCACGGTGTAGGCACCGGGCACGATCCTCCGCCCACGGACCACCGGTTCCGGGCCCCCGCCCGAAAACCGGTTGCAGGGCCGCGGGGCCTTTCGTAGCGTGATCAGTGCCACCCGCCAGAACAGGAGAAGGCCGTTGCTCTACTGAGGTCCCGAGACACCGCCCCGCCGCGCCACAGCCGTACCGGCATGTGCGTGCGCCGCGCGAGTGTGCGACCTCAGTGGTGAGCCGGCCCGGTGTTCCTCCGGTCGCGGGTGCTCCCACGTCTCCGCCGCACCTGCGCCGTACCCGCGGTGTCTCCCGTGTTGCTCCCTCGACCAGATTCGGCAACCACCGGGAGGCCATCCATGGCACAACCCACCATCTCCGTCCTCTGCTCCGACCTCTCCTTCGAGTGGCCCGACGGCAAGCCCGTCCTGGACGGCTTCAACCTCGCCGTCGGCCCCGGCCGCACCGGCCTGATCGGGCTGAACGGCGCGGGCAAGTCCACCCTGCTGCGGCTCGTCGCGGGTGAGCTCGCCCCCACCGGCGGCACCGTCCGGGTCGCCGGCGAGATCGGCTACCTGCCGCAGGGCCTCACCCTCGACACCGGACTGCGGGTCGACGAGGCGCTCGGCATCCGGACCGCCCGCGAGGCCCTGCACGCCATCGAGTCCGGCGACACCGACCAGCGCCACTACGACGCGCTCGGTGACGACTGGGACGTCGAGGAGCGCGCCCGCGCCACCCTCGACCGGCTCGGGCTGCAGCGGCTCGGCCTCGACCGCACCACCGGTGAACTCTCCGGCGGGGAGGCCGTCCTGCTGCGCCTGGCCGCGCTGCTGCTGCGCCGCCCCGACGTCCTGCTGCTCGACGAGCCCACCAACAACCTCGACCGGGCCGCCCGTGAGCGGCTCTACGAGACGGTGGCCGGCTGGAGCGGGGTGATGCTGATCGTCAGCCACGACCGCGAACTGCTCCAGCACGTCGACCAGATCGCCGACCTCAGGGCCGGCGCCGTCACCTGGTACGGCGGCAACTTCGCCGCGTACGAGCACACCCTCGCCGCCCAGCAGGAGACCGCCGAGCGGCTGCTGCGCACCGCCGAGGCCGATGTCCGGCGCCAGAAGCGGGACTTGGTCGACGCCCGGACGAAGCTGGAGCGCAGCGCCAGCTACGGCAGGCAGCGCTCGGTCACCCGCAACGACCCGCACATCTTCGCCGGCAAGCTGAAGCGCCAGGGCCAGGAGACGGCCGGCCGCCTCCAGGGCATGCACAACGAGCGGCTGGAGGACGCCAGGCAGCGCCTCACCGCCGCCGAGGAGGCCGTCCGGGACGACGCCGAGATCCGGATCGACCTGCCCCGGACGAACGTCCCGGCCGGCCGCACCGTGCTCACCCTCGACAAGGTCCGGCTGCCCTACGGCATCACCGCCGACCTCGACCTGCGCGGCCCCGAGCGGGTCGCCCTGGTCGGCCGCAACGGCGCGGGCAAGTCCACCCTGCTGCGCGCCATCGCGGGCGAACTCGCCCCGCTGGCCGGGGAGGTGACCGCCCCGGTGCCGCTGCGCCACCTGCCGCAGCGGCTCGACCTGCTGGACGACGGCCTGACCGTCGTCGGGAACGTCAAGCTCTTCGCCCCGGGGGCGGGGGACAACGCCGTCCGGGCCCGGCTCGCCCGGTTCCTGTTCCGCGGCGGCCGGGCCGACCAGCCCGCCGCCACGCTCTCCGGCGGGGAGCGCTTCCGGGCCACGCTGGCCGCCCTGCTGCTGGCCGACCCGCCGCCGCAGCTGCTGCTGCTCGACGAGCCGACCAACAACCTGGACCTGGCCAGCGTCCGCCAGCTGACCCAGGCGCTCGCCGCCTACCAGGGCGCGCTGATCGTCGCCAGCCACGACCTGCCGTTCCTGCGGGGGCTCGGTCTCACCCGCTGGCTGGAGCTGGACGGCGAGCTGCGGGCGGTGGACCCGATGTAGTGCCTCTCCTTCCCGGGGGCGGATTTCCCCGGGGGCGCGCGGTGGTCGGGCTCGATCCGGCTCAGGCCTCGGCCGGCCGCAGTCGGGCCCTTACGAGCGTGCCGAGCCGGTCCAGCCCGACCACGGTCGCCGCGAGCACCACGAACTCCACCGTGAGCAGCGCGATCTGACCCCACACATAGCCGTAGCCCTTGGTGGTCGGGTCGAAGAAGAAGTAGGGGTAGGGCATCGGGTAGTTGGAGAACAGCGCGTTGCGGGCCAGCACGATCGCCGCGTAGCCGAGCGGGAAGGCCAGCCAGAGCGGGATGTCCCGCCAGGCGGAGGCGTTGCGCGGCTTCAGCGTCAGCCAGTCGATGATCACCATCACCGGCGTGACGTAGTGCAGGAAGAAGGAGGACCAGTGGGCCAGCTTGTCCGGCCCGTCGAACAGCCCGGGCAGCGGGTTGGCGCCGTGCTCCAGCAGGACGTGCGAGACCAGGCCGGTGATCAGGATGTACAGCGTGGCGGCCCCGCGCAGCCGGGGAGCGGGCGCGTCGACGGTGTCGCGCTTGACCATCCAGTACACCGCGCCGAGGAAGTAGCCGAGCACGATCACATTGCTCTGGATCGTGAAGTACACCAGCGGCGCGGTCTGCAGGGTCAGGCCGAGGCCTGCCGAGAGCACGATGCCCAGGCGCCACCAGAGCGCAGGGCGGGTCCGGACTGACATGCGGCCACCAGTTCGTTTCAGGCGATACGGGAGGTATCGGACGGCTTGACCGCCGAACTCTACTCGCTGGTAGCCAAAAGGCGGAAGAAACGTCACTGCAGCTGCCCGTGCCGCCCCCCGTCACCCGGGCAGCACGAACCCCGACTCGTACGCGGTGATCACCGCCTGGGTGCGGTCCCGGGCCCCGAGCTTGCCGAGCACGCTGCCGACGTGCGTCTTGACCGTCTCCTGGCTGACCACCAGGCGCCCCGCGATCTCGCCGTTGTTCAGCCCGGCCGCCATCAGCCGCAGCACCTGGCCCTCCCGGTCGGTGAGCCGGTCGATCGGGCCGCGCCCGCCCCGGCCTGCCTCGGCCCGCCGGGCCGGCTCCCGGCGCAGCGCGAGCTCGCGCACGGCGGCCGGGAAGAGCAGCGAGTCCCCGCGCGCGACCAGCCGCACCGCCTGCACCATCTCCTCCGCCCGGGCCCGCTTCAGCAGGAACCCGCAGGCGCCCGCCCGCAGCGCGTCGTACACGTGGTCGTCGTGCTCGAAGGTGGTGACCACCAGGATCCGCGGGGGCTCGGCCATCCCGGCGACCAGCTGCTCGGTGGCCCGGATGCCGTCGATGCCGGGCATCCGGACGTCCATCAGCACCACGTCCGGCCGCAGCTCGCGCACCAGCGGGACGACCTCGGCGCCGTCGGCGGCCTCGCCGACCACGGTGAGGTCCGGCTCGGCGTCGATCACCACCCGCAGGCCCGTCCGCACCAGGCGCTCGTCGTCCGCGATCACCACCCGGATCGTCTCGTTCGTGCCGGCCACCGTGCTCCTCCCACCGTTCACTGTGCTCCTCCCACCGGCAGCCAGACGGCCAGCCGCCATGTCGTCCCGTCCTCCGTCGGCCCGGCCTCGCAGCCGCCGCGCAGCACCGCCGCCCGCTCGCCGATCCCGCGCAGCCCCCGGCCGCCGCCCGGCCGGCTGGGGCGGGTCGGGCCCATCGGACTGGTCAGTTCGATCTGCAGCCGGCCCGCCGCCAGCCCCACCCGCAGCCGGGCCGGTGCGGACCCGGCGTGCCGCAGCACGTTGGTCAGGCCCTCCTGCACGATCCGGTACGCCTCGCGGGAGACGCCGGCCGGCAGCCGGTTCAGCCCGGGGGCGAGGTCGGCGTCGACCACCACCCCGGTGCGGCCGAGCTGGCGCAGCAGGTCGCCCAGCCCGGCCAGGGTCGGCCCGCGGTCCGGTGGATCCGCCCGGTCCTCCTCGCGCAGCAGGCCGAGCACGGTGTCCAGGTCGGCGACGGCCGCCCGCGCGGTCTCGCCGATCGCCTCCAGCGCCTCGGCCGCGAAGTCCGGGTCGGTCCGCAGCACCCGGGCGGCGGCCGAGGCCTGGATGCCGACCGCGCTGAGCGCGTGGCCGACCGAGTCGTGCAGTTCGCGGGCGAGCCGGTTGCGCTCGGCGAGCACGGTGGCCCGGCGCTCGGCGGCGGCCAGCCGCTCCTCCGGGGTCGGGCCGAGCAGGACCGGCGCCCAGCGGGCCAGCAGCGCGCCGAGGGCGGCGCTGGTGCCGACGATCAGCAGCAGCAGGGCGAGGCCGAGCAGCGGGGCCGGCAGCCGGCCGGGGAGGCCGCGGTCCTGCCAGAACGCCACCGCGTCGTTCACCGCGGGCCCGCCCAGCGGAGCGATCAGCAGCACCACCGCGAACGGCGTCCCGGCCAGGGTCATCCCGCTGACCACCCCGCCGAACAGCACGTGCAGGACGTAGAAGGCGGCGGTCCGGCGCCGGGCCGCCCAGGACCTGGCCGGGCCGGTGGACACCTCCTCGGACCGCTCCGGCGCGCAGAGCGCCCGGGCGGCCGCCCCCTCCAGCGACCGGACCGTCGGCACCAGCGCGGTGACGGCGGCCATCGGCAGCGACAGCGCGAGCGAGGCGAAGTAGAGCAGGATCTGGACGGGCTGCCCGTGGCTCGGGTCGAGCGCCCCGAGCAGGACGACGGAGAGCATCCAGTACGGCATCAGCAGCGCGCCGCCGAGCACCAGGTGCACCCAGCGCAGCCGCGCCCGCCGCCCGAGCAGGGCGCTGCCCGCCCGCCGTGCCCCGCCCACCATGCCCGTGCCCGCCCCCGTGCTCACCCGGTCGACTCTACGTCAGCGGCCCCGGCCCCCACGGAGCCTGCCGCCGCCCGCTCGACCAGGGCGACCGCACCCACCGCCAGCACCAGCAGCCCGGTCACCACCTGGACGGACTCCACCAGGGTGAGCAGTCCGGGCACCGCCCGGCGCAGGTCGGTCACCGTCGTGAACGTCCCGTAGGCCACCAACTGCCAGGAACCCCAGGCGAACAGGGAGCCGCCCGCCGTCCACGCCACGGCCAGCGGTACCCGCAGGCGCCATCGTGGCCGGGCCCGGAAGACCAGGAGCGGCAGCGCCGCCGCGGCGGCCACCGCCATCATCGCCGTCACGCAGTCCATGACCGCCACGCCCCGGCCGCGCTCGTCCGCCCACTCGGCCGGCAGCCCGGCCGTCCCGCCCGCCGCCCAGTACACCCGGGCCACGGCGACCCCGAGACCGAGCAGTGCGGCCACACAGGCGAAGGCACGCTGGACGGTGAGCGTGGGGGAGTCGGGCAGCCCGCCGATCCGGTCGCGCAGCAGGCCCGCCCAGCGCTGCCGCGCGTACAGCAGGAAGGCGGTGATCAGCGCGACGCCCTGGACGGCGAACCCGCCGTACACCACCGGGAACACCCAGCCGGCCGGCCCGCCGCCCGCGCCGTCCTCGGCGCCGGAGGTGTCCTCGGGCCCGAGCACCAGCGGGCTGAGCAGGAACAGCGGCAGCGCCACCAGGATGGTGCCGAGCAGCCCGGTCGCCACCCACATCGGGAACGCCAGCAGCCCGGCCGGCGCCCGCCGCCCCCACGGCCGGACGAAGGCGAGGGCCAGCAGCACCGCGATCGCGTCCATGCCGAAGCTCAGCAGGTTCACCAGCCAGAGGTCGTCCAGCTGGTCCGAGTCACCGGCCCCGACGGAGTGGCCGGTCAGCCAGAGCAGTTTGAGCGACAGATACGGAAGGGTCGCGGCGACGGCCACTCCGGCCGCCGCACCTCGCACCCTGCCGACGGAGGTCGTTGAGGTCATGCCCCCACGCTCCCGCGGGCGGGCCGCGGCCACGTCCCCCCACCACACGATCCGCCTCCCCCTGTGGGGGGATCCGGCGGTCCGGTCCTCCACCCGGCGGGCCCGCCCTGGCGGGGCCCACCGGGTGGTGCCGGTACGGCTCAGGGGAGGATCGGCTCGCAGCCGACCGCCTTGCCGCCGGCGGTGAGGAACTGCTTCCACAGCTCGGCGGTGTCGGGGAAGAGCGTCCGGTCGCCGAGCAGCCTGAGCTTGAAGTACGCGGGCCTGCCCTGGCAGGTCACGACCACCTCGTCGTTGTTCGGAAACGAATGGCCCATCGTCCAGTGGGCCCTGCCGAACGCGACCGGGGTGTCCTTGTCGAGGTTCGGCGCCCGGAGCCGGGGCTCGGTTCCGATGGTGAGAACGGCGGCGGTGCTGTTCTCACCGAGCCCGACCTCACAGGCCCAGAGCGGGTCGAACGCCGTGCTGGCCTGCTGCTTGTATCCCCGGGCAGCGGACGGACCGCCGGGGACCGTCAGACCGGGCAGGCCGCAGACCTCGCCCGCCGCCAGGTCCTGCCTCGTCCCGGCGGCCGACAGGACCTTGGGCGGGGGCAGCCTGGACTGAGCGCAGTCGCGCTGCGCCGCGATCCCGTTGGCCGCCGCCACCGCGAGCCGTGCGAGGCCGGCGTCGCCGACGGAGTCGTCCCTGGTCATGGAGACCCGGGTGTGCAGTCCGCCGCCGCAGGCCTCCGGCAGGATCGCCCACGCCCGGGCGCCGGTGCTGCCACCGGACGAGCCGCCGTTGGCCGCGGCGCCGAACAGGCGCGCGGCGGGGTCGGCCTCGGAGACGGCGGTGTCCAGGTCGGAGCGGAGCCCCACCTGAACCGACCGGTGGCTCTGACCGAGGAACCCGGAACCCACCGTCGCGGTGCAGGACGACGCGTTGCCCTGGAACGGTGTCGACCCGCCGTTGTCCTCCTCGCTGATCCGCCCCGGTCCGAGGGCGTCGTGCAGGGCGTCGGCGCTCACCGCACCGCCGCAGACCGTGTCCGGCCCCAGTACGTTCGTCAGGCCGTACAGCAGCGCCCCCGAGACGCCGGCCGTGATCGCCACGAGTACGGCCGCCGCCCGCAGGCGCAGCCGCCCGGTGGTGAAGCCCCGTCGGGCGAGGGCCTCGTCGGCTCGTTTCAGCGGCCCGTCGGTCTGCCCGAGAGGGTGGTCGGGAGGTGTCGATGGCATGGTCGTCAGCCCCTTCCGAGTGCCTCTAGGTAGGTCCGGTTGATCGAGGTCGAGTAGTTCTGCGAGGCGCCCTCCATGAGTTGCTGGGCAACGCTGCCGGAGGCGTTGAAGTCCTGCTGGGACATGGGCGTGTCGGCGTAGGCCTTGACTTCGAGCATGGACTTCAGCTGCAGCTGTCCGGCGCTGAAGCCCTTGCTCAGGTCGCCTTGGGCCTTGGTGTCGAGCTCGGCGTTGGCCTTGTTCGCCCAGTCCGCGGTGCCGACGTCGACCATCCGCTGGGCGATGTCACCGACGGGGAGCAGGCTCAGCCCGGGGACCCGCAGCATGTTGGCGGGAGTGCCGATGAGGTGGTAGTCGATCTTGGATTGCCAGTTGTTCTTGAACTTCTGGTCGTCGCGGTGGTCCATGACGGCGTCGGCTCGGACCCCGTCCAGAGCGCCCAGGGCCTGCCCCGACTCGTCCATGAAGCTGGCGAACTTGGCCTGGGGCCGGCCGGTCTGATCGGGAGTGAAGGCCTCGGGGCCGAAGGTGTCCATGCGGCGCGCGATTTCCGCCGTCTCCGCCAGGTGGATGGTGGAGAACGCCTCGGGATCCTCGGTGACACCGCGGATGGTGCGGAGCAGCTGCTCCCGGCTGAACGTCAACCCGTCGGGCTGGGTGCGGCCGCTGATCTCCCTGCCGAGGATGTCGTGCACGTCCGGAGCGTAGTCGGCGATCATGCCCGCCAGCGGCACCCGCAGGGCGGCGGGGAGGTTGTTCTCGGCACCGGCCTTGTCGCCGCCGAGGGTCGCTATGGTCTCGTTCATGATCCGTGACATCGCCGCGTCGTGCGGGCGGGCCGGCGGCTGGTTTCCGTGGGGGTCGCGGCCGGTGGTGGCGGCCTGCAGCGCGTCGCCGAACGCGCCGCGGGAGCTCCCCCGGGCGAGGGAGTCGAGCTGGTTCTGCTCGTAGCCCTGGTTGGGCCACTTCCGGTCCTTGAGCAGGTAGTCGAGGTTCTTGCCGTTCTCGGGGTCGAGGAACCCCTTGGCCGCCTCCGGGTTGCGACTCATGGCCCGCAGCAGGCCGCCCATCGGGTCGCCCTGCTTGCCGGTGATCGCGGTGTAGCCGGGACCCCAGAGCTCCTCGCCCTTGAGCCTGCTGTGGCGTTCGAAGTCGACCAGGTCGTTGCCGACCTTCTCCAGGAAGCCCTTGTCGAAGTTCCCCCGGGCTCCCATCAGTTCGGTCAGCGCCGGGTAGTTGTCGTTGAACCCGGCCGCCGAACCGCCGGGCTTGCGGGCGGCCTTGACCAGATCGTCCTCCCAGACCTGGCCCATGCCGTGGTCCCTGGTGGCGGTGGCGAGGACCTGCGAGAGGCTGCCGTAGACGTCCTGGTAGCCCTTCGCGTTGTGGTCGCCACGCCCGAGGTCGCCGTAGATCCTGGTGTACTCCAGCAGCGCCTCGGGGCCGCTCCTGCCGCCCGCGTTGAGGCCGTTCAGCAGGGTGGTGGAGAACTCCTTCGACTCCGCGTTGCCGGCCATCAGGGCCTGCAGCTGCCTGAGTTCGGCGTCGGAGAGGCTGCCGCCCTTGGACATCAGGTCCTTGGCGCGGTTGGCGTCGGCGGTGTCGCCGCCGCCGTACGGGCGGGCGTTGAAGGACGTGGTGCTGGTGCCGACGTCGACCTGCAGCGCGGACGAGGCGCGCTGGTCGGCCGCGGTGGCCTTCTCGACGGCCTTGGTCAGGCGGTCGGAGACGGCCTCGGCCTTGGCCTTCATGTCCAGGTTGTACTGCTTGGAGAGCTCCGCGCCGTCAGGCTCGTTGCGGGTGCCCGGCATCGGCGGCCAGTTGACGGAGCCGTCGGCGGAGACGTTGAGCTTCTGTGCCTCCGCGTCGTGGACCGCGTTGTCGACGTCCTTGCGGGCCGCCGTGAAGTCCGCCGCCGCGTCGCGGATGATCGCCGCGAGGGACTTGGCGACTCCGGCGGCCTGGGTGAAGTCGGTGTCGATGGTCTTGAGGGTGCGGCCCGCGTCGTCGGCGGCCGCGCCCTGCCAGCCGGCCCGCTGCGGGGTGTTGGTGAGCTCGGTACCGACCCGGGTGTCGAGCGACTCAAGTGCCTTGGCCATGTTGGTCCAGGCCTCGGCCGTCTCGGTGACGCCGGAGAAGTCGGCCTCGCGCAGTTCCTTGAAGGACACCATGCCTCTGAGCTCCTCTCTGTGTGTTCTGCGTGCTCTGGGTGGCCTCGGTGGCCTCAGTGGCCGAACTGGCCGGCGGTGGCGTGCTCGTTGGCCTGGTAGCTGCGCTGGGTGCTGTCGAGGTTGTCGGCGGTGCCGGTCAGCCTGTCGTGCAGCGTCCTGCACTGCTGCAGCCAGTGCTCGGTGGAGCCGGTGAGGGCGCCGCCGAAGGCGAAGCCGCGGATCCTCGTCGAGGCGGTGCTCGCGTGCTCGGCGAGGTTGTTGCCGCCCTTGCCGTTGGCGTTGTCGAGGTCGGTGGCGATCTGCCGGGCGATCCCGGCCGAGGCGCCGAGCTCGTAGGGGTGGTCGAGCCGGGTGGTGGGTGCGACGGGGGGCGGGCCGGGGGACGGGTTCGGGGTCGGTCCGGCCGTGAACGGCGAGGTGCCCGGGGCGCTGATCGGGATGACGGTGTCCGGCGCCGGACTGCGCGGGGCGCCCGGCGGCGAGGCCGGTGCGACCGGCCCGGTGGTGAACCCTGGATTGCCCATGAGTGTCCTCTTCTCTCTGTCTCCGGCACGAGGCCGGACCCCTCCGACGGCAGGACGGCCGGAGCAGCCCGTGCGTTGGTATACCGACGCACCGTCCGTGGCAGTGGTTGCGCGGAGCGCATCAGGGGTTCGTCAAGATCCCGGGGGCGGGGACGGCACCCCGGCGCGCTTGGTCCGAGGGTCTTGTTACCGGCGGGTCGCTTCCCTATCATCGCGAGTGTTACAGCTTTACTGTCAAACCTCCGAAGGGGGCGGTGGCCCGTGCCTGGCGCAACCAGCCCCGGCCCGCTGGCCGGGGTGCGGGTGGTCGAACTCGCGGGAATCGGCCCCGGGCCCTTCGCCGCCATGCTGCTCGCCGACCTCGGCGCCGACGTGGTCCGGGTCGACCGGCCCAGCCCGTCCCCGCTGGGCGTCGAGCCCGCGTACGACCTCACCAACCGCAACAAGCGCTCGGTGCTGATCGACCTCAAGTCCCCCGAGGGGTCGGGCCGGGTGCTGGACCTCGTCGAGCGCGCCCAGCTGCTGATCGAGGGCTACCGGCCCGGGGTGGCCGAGCGCCTCGGCGTCGGCCCGGAGGCCTGCCTGGCCCGCAACCCCGCGCTGGTCTACGGCCGGATGACCGGCTGGGGCCAGCACGGCCCGCTCGCCGACCGGGCCGGCCACGACATCGGGTACGCGGCCGTGGCCGGGGTGCTCGGCATGATCGGCGCCCCCGACGCCCCGCCCGCGATCCCGGCCAACCTGCTCGGCGACTACGCCGGCGGCTCGCTCTACCTGGTGGTCGGACTGCTCGCCGCCCTCCACCACGCCCGCACCACCGGCGCCGGCCAGGTGGTCGACGCCGCGATCGTGGACGGCGCCGCCCACCTCACCTCGATGCTCTGGGGCCTGCTCGCGGCCGGCCACTGGCAGGACCGCCGGGGCGTCAACCTGCTCGACGGCGGAGCCCCCTGTTACGGGGTGTACCGCGCGGCGGACGGCGGCCACCTCGCCGTCGGGGCGCTGGAGCCGCAGTTCTACGCCGAGTTCGCCCGCCTGCTGGAGCTCGGCCCGGACGCGCCCGCCCAGTACGACACCGCCCGCTGGCCCGAACTGCGGGCCCGGATCGCCGAACGCTTCGCCACCCGCACCCGCGCCGAGTGGGAGGCCGTCTTCGCCGGCTCCGACGCCTGCGTGGAACCGGTCCTGACGATGGGTCAGGCCGCCGCCCACGAGCACCTGGCGTCCCGCGGCACCTACGTCGAGGCGGACGGCATCACCCAGCCGGCCCCCGCCCCGCGCTTCTCCGCCACCCCCGGCGCGCTGCGCCGCCCGCCGGCCCGCCCGGGGGAGCACACCGCCGAGGTCGCCCGCGACTGGGGCGTGCCCGCCCTGGACTCCGAGGCCCGATAAGGAGCTTGCCGTGCAACGCGACATCTACACCGAGGAGCACGAGGACTTCCGCCGGACCGTCCGGTCGTTCCTCGCCAAGGAGGTGCTGCCGCACTACGACCGCTGGGAGCGGGAGGGCATCGTGGACCGCTCCGCCTGGCTCGCCGCCGGGCGGCAGGGACTGCTCGGGCTCGCCGCCCCCGAGGAGCACGGCGGCGGCGGCAGCGCCGACTTCCGCTACAGCGCCGTGCTGGCCGAGGAGTTCGCCCGGGCCGGCGCCTCGGGCCTGGCGATCGGCCTGCACAACGACATCATCGGCCCGTACCTCACCTCGCTCGCCACCGAGGAGCAGAAGCACCGCTGGCTGCCCGGCTTCTGCACCGGCGAGCTGATCACCGCGATCGCGATGACCGAGCCCGGCACCGGCTCCGACCTCCAGGGTATCCGCACCCACGCCGTCGACCAGGGCGACCACTACCTCCTCAACGGCGCCAAGACCTTCATCTCCAACGGCATCCTCGCCGACCTGGTGGTCGTGGTGGCCCGGACCACCCCCGAGGGCGGCTCGCGCGGCCTCAGCCTGCTGGTGGTCGAGCGCGGCATGCCCGGCTTCGAGCGCGGCCGCAACCTCGACAAGATCGGCCAGAAGGCCCAGGACACCGCCGAGTTGTTCTTCGAGGACGTCCGGGTGCCCAAGGAGAACCTGCTCGGCGAGGAGAACCAGGGCTTCGTGTACCTGATGCAGAACCTCGCCCAGGAGCGGCTGACCATCGCGGCCGCCGCCATCGCCGGCGCCGAGTACCTGGTCGAGATCACCACCGAGTACGTCAAGCAGCGCGAGGCCTTCGGCCGCCCGCTGGCCAAGCTCCAGCACGTCCGCTTCGAGATCGCCGAACTCGCCACCGAGTGCGCCGTCACCCGGGCCTTCGTCGACCGCTGCATCACCGAGCACAACCGCTGGGCGCTCACCCCGGCGGACGCCTCGATGGCCAAGTGGTGGGCCACCGAACTGCAGAAGCGCACCGCCGACCGCTGCCTCCAACTCCACGGCGGCTACGGCTACATGTCCGAGTACCCGGTCGCCCGCGCGTTCACCGACGGCCGCATCCAGACCATCTACGGCGGGACGACCGAGATCATGAAGGAGATCGTCGGCCGCTCCCTGCTCGGCTAGGTGCCCCCGCCCCTCGCCCCGCCCCGGCCCCCTCGCCCGGCCACCCTCCCCCGCCCGGGTCAGACCCCCCGAAAGGCTCTCCACCGTGACCACCGAAGCGTACGTCTACGACGCGATCCGCACCCCGCGCGGCCGGGGCAAGGCCACCGGCTCGCTGCACGGCACCAAGCCGATCGACCTCGTCGTCGGCCTGATCCACGAACTGCGCCGCCGCTTCCCCGGGTTGGACCCGGCGGCGGTGGACGACATCGTGCTCGGCGTGGTCAGCCCGATCGGCGACCAGGGCTCCGACATCGCCCGGATCGCCGCCATCGCGGCCGGCCTGCCCGACACGGTGGCCGGCGTCCAGGAGAACCGCTTCTGCGCCTCCGGCCTGGAGGCCGTCAACCTGGCTGCCGCCAAGGTCCGTTCGGGCTGGGAGGACCTCGTCCTGGCCGGCGGCGTGGAGTCGATGTCCCGGGTGAAGATGGGCTCCGACGGCGGCTCCTGGGCGATGGACCCGATGACCAACTACGAGAACCACTTCGTCCCACAGGGTGTCGGCGCCGACCTGATCGCCACCATCGAGGGCCTCTCCCGTACGGACGTCGACGCCTTCGCCGCCGAGTCCCAGGCCCGCGCCGCCAAGGCCCAGGCGGACGGCCTCTTCGACGGCTCGGTCGTCCCGGTCCGCGACCGCAACGGCCTGGTCGTGCTGGAGCGCGACGAGTTCATCCGCCCGGGCACCACGGTGGAGAGCCTGGCCGGCCTCAAGCCCTCCTTCGCCGGCATGGGCGAGGCCGGCGGCTTCGACGCCGTCGCCCTGCAGAAGTACCACTGGGTGGAGGCCATCGACCACGTCCACCACGCGGGCAACTCCTCCGGCATCGTGGACGGCGCGGCCCTGGTCGCGATCGGCAACCGCGAGATCGGCGAGCGTTACGGCCTGCGCCCGCGGGCCCGGATCGTCTCCGCCGCCGTCTCCGGCTCCGAGCCCACCATCATGCTCACCGGACCGGCCCCCGCCACCCGCAAGGCGCTGGCCAAGGCCGGGCTGACCGCCGCCGACATCGACCTGGTCGAGATCAACGAGGCGTTCGCCGCCGTCGCGCTCCGCTTCATCCGCGAACTCGGCTTCCGGCCCGACCAGGTGAACGTCAACGGCGGCGCGATCGCCCTCGGTCACCCGCTCGGCGCCACCGGCGCGATGCTCCTCGGCACCGTGATCGACGAGCTGGAGCGGCGGGAGCTGCGCTACGGCCTGATCACCCTCTGCGTCGGCGGCGGGATGGGCATCGCCACCATCGTCGAGCGCGTCTGAGCCTCCCGTCCGCGTCTGAGCCTCCCGCCGCCCGCCGCCACCTTCCAGCGGCGCGTCGCGCGGCACCCCCTTCTCTTCCCGGCCTTCCCTGGAGACGAAAACCCATGTCCGACACCACCATCCGCTGGGAGCAGGACCAGGACGGCGTGGTCACCCTCGTCCTCGACGACCCCACCCAGTCCGTCAACACCATGAACGACGCCTTCACGGCCGACTTCGAGGCCGCCGTCGAGCGCCTGGCCGGCCTCGGCGACGGGCTGCGCGGCGTCGTCATCACCTCCGGCAAGAAGACCTTCTTCGCCGGCGGCGACCTGCGGATGCTCTCCGCCGCCCGCCCCGAGGACGCCGCCGCCGTCTTCGAGAAGTCCCTGCGGATCAAGCGCACCCTGCGCCGGCTGGAGACCCTCGGCAAGCCGGTGGTCGCCGCGGTCAACGGGAGCGCGCTCGGCGGCGGCCTGGAGATCGCCCTCGCCTGCCACCACCGGATCGCCCTGGACACCCCGGCCAGCCGGATCGGCCTGCCCGAGGTCACCCTCGGCCTGCTGCCCGGCGGCGGCGGAGTCGTCCGCACCGTCCGGCTGTTCGGCATCACCGACGCGCTGCTGAAGTTCCTGCTGGAGGGCCGCCAGTACCGGCCCGCGCAGGCGCTCCAACACGGACTCGTCCACGAACTCGTCGCCACCCCTGAGGAGTTGACCGCCCAGGCGCACGCCTTCATCGCGGCCAACCCGACCGCCGTCCAGCCCTGGGACGTCAAGGGCTACCGGATCCCCGGCGGCACCCCCGCCACCCCGGCCCTCGCCGCCAACCTGCCGGCCTTCCCGTCCAACCTGCGCAAGCAGCTGGCCGGCGCGCCCTACCCGGCGCCGCGCAACGTGCTGGCGGTGGCGGTGGAGAGCGCCCAGGTGGACGTGGACACCGCGATGGTGATCGAGGCCCGCTACTTCACCGAGCTGGCCTGCGGGCAGACCAGCAAGAACATGATCCAGGCGCTCTTCTTCGACCTCCAGGCCGTCAACTCCGGTGCCGGGCGCCCGAAGGGGATCGACCGGCGCGAGGTGCGCAGGGTCGCGGTGCTCGGCGCCGGCATGATGGGCGCGGGCATCGCCTACACCTGCGCCGCGGCCGGCATCGAGGTCGTGCTCAAGGACGTCACCATCGAGGCGGCCGAGCGCGGAAAGGCCTACTCCGCAGGCCTGTTGGAGAAGGCGGTGGCCCGTGGCCGGTCCACCGAGGCGCAGCGCGAGGAGCTGCTCGCCCGGATCACCCCGACCGCCGAGGCCGCCGACCTGGCCGGCTGCGACGCCGTGATCGAGGCGGTCTTCGAGAACCCCGAGCTCAAGCACAAGGTGTTCCAGGAGATCGAGGGCGTCGTCGCACCGGACGCGCTGCTCTGCTCCAACACCTCCACGCTGCCGATCGGCCTGCTCGCCGAGGGGGTCGTCCGCACCGCCGACTTCATCGGCCTGCACTTCTTCTCGCCGGTCGACAAGATGCGGCTGGTGGAGATCATCCGCGGCCCCGGGACGGGCGACGAGGCGCTGGCCCGGGCGTTCGACCTGGTCCGCCAGATCAACCGGACGCCGATCGTGGTGAACGACTCGCGCGGCTTCTTCACCTCCCGGGTGATCGGCCAGTTCATCAACGAGGGCGTGGCGATGGTCGGCGAGGGCGTCGACCCGGCCTCCGTCGAGCAGGCCGCCGCCCAGGCCGGCTACCCGGCCAAGGTGCTCTCGCTGCTCGACGAGCTGACCCTCACCCTGCCGCGCCGGATCCGCGACGAGTACCGGCGGGCCACCGAGGCGGCCGGCGGCAGCTGGACGGCCCACCCGGCGGACGCGGTGGTGGACCGGATGGTCGACGAGTTCGGCCGCCCGGGGCGCAGCGGCGGCGCGGGCTTCTACGAGTACGGCGAGGACGGCCGGCGGGGAAGGCTCTGGCCCGGTCTGCGCGAGCACTTCACCTCGGCCGACTCCGCCGTGCCCTTCGAGGACCTCAAGGAGCGGATGCTCTTCAGCGAGGCGCTGGACTCGGTGCGCTGCCTGGAGGAGGGCGTGCTGACCTCCGTCGCCGACGCCAACGTGGGCTCCATCCTCGGCATCGGCTTCCCGGCCTGGACGGGCGGGGTGTTCCAGTACATCAACGGGTACGAGGGCGGCCCGGCCGGCTTCGCGGCCCGGGCCCGCGAGCTCGCCGCCGCCTACGGCGAGCGGTTCGCGCCTCCGGCCCTGCTGGAGCGGATCGCCGCCGAGGGCCGGACCTTCACCGACTGACGGGTGCCCGGCCGGGCGGGTCGGTGTCCTCCGCGGAGGGCGCCGACCCGCCCAGCTCCTCGCGCAGCGAGCGCTGGAACGCCGTGACCAGCGCCTGCGCCACCATCGGCTGGATGTGGTCCGTCAGCCCCTTCATCCGCTCCAGCTCCGCCGGCTCCGGCCCGCTCTCCCGGTAGGGCCCCCACACCGTCTCGCGGAACAGCCGCTGCAGCTCGTGCGCCGTCGCCCGGCTGTGCTCCAGCACCACCGCGCGGGCCGCCAGCAGGGTCTCCAGCGGGATCGGCACGTCCAGGATCCGCACGCCCAGCGGCAGCAGCCCCGGATCGACCCGGAACACCTGCGGGTCCGCCGTCCGCTCCAGCGCCCCCATCGCGGCCAGCCGCTCCAGCTGCTGCTCGGACAGCCCCTGCCCGGCGCGGCGCTCCAGCTGCGCGCGGCTCAGCTCCTCGGCCGCCTCCGGCGTCCACGACGCGACCAGCGCCCGGTGGATCGCCAGGTCCAGCGGCGTGCTGTCCTGCGGGAGCCGGGCCAGGTAGCGCTCGATCGCGGCCAGGGTGAGGCCCTGGCGCTGGAGCTCCTCGATCAGCCCGAGGCGGTCCAGGTGGTCGGGGCCGTAGAGGCCCACCCGGCGCGGTCCCAGCTCCGGCGGCGGCAGCAGGCCCTTCGTCCCGTAGAACCGCACCGTGCGCACGGTCACCCCCGCCCGCGCCGCCAGCTCGTCCACCGTCAGCCGCACCTCCGCCGCCTCGGCCCCCATCCGCCCCGCCTCCGCCTCCGTGTACCACCACTGCTGTAACAGCAAGAGTGTGACACTGCGCGCCCGGCCGGTCCACCGTCGCGGGGCGGCGGCGGCCGGCTCCGGGTGCGCCCTGGTGTAGCCCCTCCACCCGTTGGGTCCGAACCCCGCGAAGAGCGGGGCCGGCAGGGCGCGGTCAGCGCGGGGCGGCGTCGGCCAGCTCGGGGTGGTGGCGGCGGGTGACCTCGGGGTGCGCCCTGGTGTAGCCCTTCCACTCGTTGAGTCCGAACTCCGCGAAGAGCGGGTTGGCCGGATCCTCGGTCGCGCCGGGGGCGTGGTGGGCGAGCGGGAAGTCGAGCGGGGCGATGTGGGCGTCGAGGCGCGGGTTGTAGAAGAACGGGACGGAGAACCGCTCGCGGGCGCCGGCCGGGCTGACCACCCGGTGGCTGGTGGCCTTCAGGTAGCCGTCGGTGGCGACCTCCAGCAGCTCGCCGAGGTTGACCACGAAGGCGCCCTCCAGCGGCGGGACCTCCAGGAAGGAGCCGTCCGCGCGCTCCACCTGCAGCCCGCCGACGGTGTCCTGGAGCAGCAGGGTGATGAAGCCGTAGTCCTTGTGCGCGCCCACGCCCTGGCCGCCGCCGTCCGGGGCGGTGCCGGGGTAGCGGACCAGCTTGAGCCGCAGGTGCGGGTGGCCGGCGAAGACGTCGTCGTAGAAGTCGGGGCGGGCGCCGATCGCGGTGAGCAGCTCGTGCAGCAGCCGGCGGGCGACGGCGCCGAGCCGGTCGATCCAGCCGAGGGCGGCGGTCCGCAGCTCCGGGAGCCCCTCGGGCCACTGGTTGGGACCCTCCAGCCACCAGTAGGCGGGCTCGCTCGGGGAGGGGACGTGCGGGGGCAGCTCGGCGCCGATGTCGAGCTGGTCGCGCCAGTCCCGGCTGCCTCCGGTGCGCTCGTCGCCGGTGCGGGTGTATCCGCGGTAGTGCGGGGAGTTGAGGTTGGCGACGGCGAGGCGGTCGGCCTCCGGGAGGGCGAAGAAGGCCCGCATGGCGGCGGTCAGGGCGGCCGTCTCCGCCGGGGTGACGCCGTGGCCGACGAGTTGGAAGAACCCGACGTCGGTGGCCGCGGCGCGGAGCTCGTCGTGCAGCCGGGTGCGGTCCTCCGGGCTGCCGTCGGCGAGCGAGAGGTCGATCACCGGGAGGTTGTCGAGTCCGGAGGGCGCCGTCCGGGCCGTGGTCTCGGTCGAGGTCTCGGCCGTGGTCGCGGTCGCGGTCTCGGTGGAGGGGGTGGTGGGGTGCTGCTGCGTCATGGGTGACATCCGCTGGGTCTCGTCCCGGCCCGTCCCGGTGATCGACCGGGGGCTCCGGGGCCGCGCCTGGTGCGGCGGGTGCTCCGGGAGCCGGGAGGGGGGACGCGGCCTGCTGTGGCCGCGTTTGAGGGTGGGAGGCGCGAGGTTCAGCTGGAGCGTCGACAGGACATGCTCGTGACGCGGAGCAGGTCCACGTGGCGGCGGCGAACGAGTATGAGCACGTCACCAGCCTAGATGACGGTCGGAGCGGCGGGGAGACCCCGGGTCACCCTCTTGTCGTGAACCTGCCGGAAAGCCCCCGGCCGCCCCCGGCCGACCCGTGCGCCGGGTCGGCCGGGGGTGGTCCGGAGGCGGCCCAGGGGGCGGCCCAGGGGTCGGCCCGGCGCGCTCAGCGGTGGCGCAGGTAGGCGGCCGCCGTCTCCCGGAGCCGGTCGTGCAGGCCGTCGTACGCGCGGGCGCCGCCGAGCAGGGCCTTGGGCAGCTTGGCGACCATCGTGTAGTTGGTGTCGCAGACGTTCGCCGCCGGTGCCAACCCGGCCTGGCTGACCAGCTGGTAGGCGTCCAGCTCGTCCAGTCCGACCAGCTCCCCGGTCCAGCGGACCAGGTCGTGCTGGCTGATCCGGAAGGCGTCCTCCAGCGGCCGGGCCGAGCCGGTGGAGATCAGGTACCGGTCGCTCTCCAGCCGCGGCCAGGCCGGTCCGCCGCCCTTGACCAGGTCGACCACCACCGTGGTGCGCATCGCCGTCTCCACGGCCGTCCCGCACACCTCGCCCTCGCCCTGGCGGGCGTGCCCGTCGCCGATGGCCAGCAGCCCGCCGGGCACGTTGACGCCGAAGTAGGCGGTGGTGCCGGCCCGCATCTCGGGGGTGTCGAGGTTGCCGCCGTGCGCGCCGGGGGTGATCGACATCAGGGTCTCGCCGCCGGCCGGGGCGACGCCGACCGTGCCGTGCATCGGGTCCAGCGGCAGGTCGGCGGTGAAGTCGCCGTTCCGGGCCCGGAACCGGCAGACCCCGGCCGCCCGGTCCAGCTCGTACACCCAGACCCGCTCCTCCAGCGGCGCGTGCAGCATCGCCGTGGTGTGGGTCGCGGTGAGCGCGCCGAAGTGCGGGAAGGTGCTGGAGACCCCCCAGTCCCGGGCCGGAGTGATCTCCACGAAGTGCACGGCGAGGGTGTCGCCCGGTTCGGCGCCGGCCACCGCGATCGGGCCGGTCACCGGGTTGAGGTAGGGGAACTGGCAGACCGCGCTCGGCAGGTCGCCGATGCCGCGGACCCGCCCGCCGAAGCAGTCCTCGGTGGTCAACTCGACCACCGTGCCGGGCCGTACGGTCACCAGCGGGGCGCGTCCGCCGAAGGTGTAGGCGTACTCGTCCGGGGCGGGGGAGAGCGAGACGGCGTCGGGCGGGTTCACGGGGTCTCCTTGACGGCGGGGGAGTCGGTCGGGTCGGGGGAGGGCGCGCTGCCGGCGGTGTCCTCGGCCACCGCCAGACGCGGCCGGCGGCCGGTGAGCACCAGCCCGGTCAGTATCAGGGCGCCGACCGCCAGCCAGGCGAAGCCGAGCCGCTGGGCGGCGATGTCCGCGTTGACGACCACATAGGCCAGGATCGCGAACCCGGCGGCCGGTGCGACCAGGTGGCGCCACCAGTCCCGGCTGCGGCACCGGACCAGGTAGTGCACCACCACCGACACGTGCAGGACGAGGAAGGTGGTCAGCGCGCCGAAGTTGACCAGGCTGGAGAGCAGCGTGATGCCGTCCTCGCGCGAGGCCGTGTAGAGCCCGAGGACCAGGGAGACCCCGGCGGTCAGCAGGGTGGCGTTCACCGGGACGCGGTGGCGCGGGTGGACCTTGGCGAGGAACGCGGGCAACTGCCGGTCGCGCGCCATCGCGTACAGCAGCCGCGAGGTGGCCGCCTGGGCGACCAGCGAGTTGGCGAACCCCCAGGCCACGGCGGTGGCGGCGGCCGTCACCGTGGCGAGCCAGCCGCCGGCGGCGGCCCGGGCCGCGTCGTAGAAGGCGGTGCCGTCCGGATCGCCCCGGGCGATCAGCGCCTGCGGATCCGGTACCAGGAGGGAGGCGATCCAGGTCTGCGCGATGAACAGCGAACCGGCCAGCAGCAGCGCGGCGACCATCGAGCGGCCGATCGCCCGGGCGGAGTCGCGGTTCTCCTCGGAGAGGGTGGAGATCCCGTCGAAGCCGAGGAAGCTCAGCACCGCCACCGACACCGCGCCGAACACCAGACTCCACGAGAAGGTCTGCGGGTTGTAGACCGGAGTGAAATCGAAGCCCCGGCCCTCGCCGGCCGCCAGCGCCGCCAGCCCGAAGCCGATGAACACCACCAGCACGACCAACTCGCCGATCAGCATGGCCTTGTTGACCTTCGACGTCATCTCGATGCCGAAGTGGTTGACGGCGGTGTTCAGCAGCACGAAGCCGACCAGCCAGAGCCAGACCGGCACCGCGGGCACCAGCGAGTTCATCGCCACCCCGGCGATCAGGTACAGCAGGCCGGGTACCAGCACGTAGTCCAGCAGGATCATCCAGCCGGACAGGAACCCGACGGGCGCCGCGATGCCGCGCCCCGCGTAGGTGTACACCGAACCGGCCATCGGGAAGGCCCGCGACATCTGCGCGTACGACAGGGCGGTGAACATCATCGCCACCATCCCGAGCCCGTACGCCAGGGCGACCATGCCGCCGGAGCCCTGGAAGACGCTGCCGAAGATGCCGAACGGCGCGATCGGCACCATGAACACCAGTCCGTAGACCAGCAGATCGGTGAAGCGCAGGGAGCGGCGCAGCTCCTGTCTGTAGCCGTAGCCCTCGATGCTCTGGGGCGCGGGTGCTTCGGACATGGGGGCTCTCCTCCGTGACGTGACGACCCGGGTGGTGGGGGAGACAGTAGGGCCAGTTATTTCCAAATGGAAGAGTTCTCGGGGGGTCCGCGACTTGTGGCCTCAGGACAGCACGGTGAACCCGAGCCCCTCCGCCCGCGCCAGGTGTACCCGCTCCCGGGCCGGCCCCAGCGGCGCCCGCGCCCAGGCCCGCCGGACGGCCGCGCCCTCCCCGTGCAGCAGCCGCGCCGCCGCCCGCGCCAGACCGCCGGTCGCCACCAGCTCGCCGCGCGACCCGAGCGCCGCCAGCAGGTGCAGCCCGTCGTACAACCCCACCGCGTACGCGTCCAGCACCGGCGCGTACGGTCCGAACACCGCCCGGTGCCGCTCGGCCAGCCGCAGCCGCCGCTCCTCGGCGAGCGAGACGAACGACGGCATCACCGCGTACAGCGTGCCGGTGTCGTCCCCGCCGTACGCGACCAGGCTGTTCTCCTCCAGCGCGCCGGACAGCCGCACCAGCCGCCGGTGCAGGCCGCTCCGGCGCAGCGCCCGGTTGAACCGCACCAGGTCCGCGCCGATCAGGCTCAGCAGCAGGGCGTCCGCACGCGCCGCCCGGAGCGCGTCCAGCAGCGGCTCCAGCGCCCGCTCCGCCGTGCCGAACGGCAGGTGCCGCTCCAGCACCACCCCCGCCCCGGCCCGCGCCACCGCCGCCCCGGCGGCCCGGTGCACCGCGCGAGGCCAGATGTAGTCGTTGCCGATCAGCGCCCAACGGCGCAGCCGGTGGCGGGCGGTGAGCCGCTCGATCACCCCGTCCAGCTGCCGGACCGGGTCCGCCCCCGTGCAGACCACCCCGGGCCGGCGGGTCCCGCCCTCGTGCGGCGGCGTGAACACGTACGCGGCGCGCCCCGAGGCCACCGCCTCCACGGCCCGGTGCACGTCACTGGAGTGGCAGCCGGCCACCGCGTCCACCGCCCCGGCGTCCAGCAGCAGCGCCACCTCCCCGGCCACCGCCCCCGGCGGCCCGCCGCCGTCCACCAGCACCAGCTCCAGCGGCAGCCCGCGCACCCCGCCGCCCGCGTTCACCTCGTGCGCGGCCAGCAGAGCCCCGTCCAGCGCCGAGGGCCCGGTCAGCCCCAACGGCCCGGACTGCGGTACGACCAGGGCGACCCGAAGCGCCGGCCCCTCCCGGGGGAGGTGCAGCGCGTCGAGCGGTTCCAGCAGCTTCACGTCGGCGCTCATTGCCTGCGAGTATCGTCAGGCCGGCGGATCCGGCAAGCGGCAGGCACCGCAACGGCGAAAGAGGAACGGCGATGACACCACCCGGCACCGCCCCCGCCGTCGTCGACCAGCCGCTCCTGATCGAACTCCTCACCGTCGCCCAGCGCCGGCTGGCCCGGGGCCTGGCCGCCCAGCTGGAGGCCGAGGGCTGCACCCTCGACCAGTGGCGCGTCATGCGGGCCCTCGCCGCCCACGAGGGCGGCTGTGCGATGGGGGAGCTGGCCCAGGCCCTGGCCATCCCGCAGGCCAGCCTCAGCCGGGTGGTCGACGCCCTCACCGAGGCCGGCTGGGCCTACCGCCGCCAGGACGAGCAGGACCGCCGTCGGGTCACCGCCCACCTCTCCCGCCGCGGCCGGACCAGGCTCACCCGCCTCGACGCCCTCGCCGCCGCCCACGACGCCGCCGTCCGCGCGGCCTGCGGCACCGCCGACCCCGGCCCGCTGCTGCGCCACCTCACCGAGGCGTAGCACCCCGGGGTGCGCTGTTCCGCGGCCTGCCGGTCCGGGCGCGGTGCCCGCCGCCGTGGGTATACCCGACAGGTGCAGGCACGGCCGCGCCGGAGAAGTGAGACTGGGGCCCATGAGTCCACAGGTACCCACCACTGCGCGCCAGGATCTCGGAGAATTCCTGCGTGCCCGGCGCGCCCGGCTGCTGCCGGAGGATGTCGGACTGCCCACGTACGGCGGCCAGCGGCGTGTCCCCGGGCTGCGCCGGGAGGAGTTGGCGCAGCTGGCCGGCGTGAGCGCCGGCTACTACACCCGCCTCGAACAGGGGCAGAGCCCCAACGCCTCGGACGCCGTACTGGACGCCGTCGCCCGGGTGCTGCGCCTGGACATCGACGAGCGGGCCCATCTCTACGCGCTCGCCCGCCCGGTGGAGCGGCCGCGCAGGCGGGCGGCGCGGCCGGAGCGGGCGCGGCCGACGGTGCAGATGATGGTCGAGTCGCTCCGGGACGTCCCGGCGCTGGTGTTCGGCCGCTTCCTGGACATCCTCGCCTGGAACCCGATGGCGCACGCCCTGCTGGCCGGCCACCTCGACCTCACTGCCCCGCAGCGGCCCGCCGACCGCCCCAACCTGGCCCGGATGCTCTTCCTCGACCCGCACGTGCGCGAGCTGTTCGCGGACTGGCCGCGCCAGGTGCGGGGCGTCGTCGCCGACCTGCGGCTGATCGCCGGGCGGCACCCGGACGCGCCGGAGCTGGCCGCCCTGGTCGGCGAACTGTCCCTGGCGAGCGAGGAGTTCGCCCGGCTGTGGGCCTCGCACGCGGTCTTCTGCCCGGGCAGCGACACCCGGGGCTACCAGCACCCGGTGGTGGGCCCGCTGGAGCTGACCACCGAGTACCTGTCGCTGCCCAAGGACGAGGAGCAGCGGGTGGCCGTCTACACGGCCGCGCCCGGTTCGGCGTCCGAGGCGGGGCTGCGGCTGCTGTCCGGGCTGGTGGCCGCGGCGCAGGAGCCGGACACCGTCTGGACGGTCACCGGCCCGCCGGCCGGACCGGGCGCCGGAGCGGGCTCCGGAGCGGCCGCCGTACCGCGCCAGGACCGGGCCTGAGCAGGGCCGTTCAGGCCTCGTCCGCTCGGACCTCGTCCGCCGGGGCCTTCGCGTGCGGGAACGGGCAGCCGCCGGCCGCCGGGGCGTCCGCGAAGGTGCCCAGCTCGCCGATCCGGTAGCCGCCCCGGTAGCCCCGGACCTGGCGGTTGTCGCGGGCCAGGCTGGGCCGCCGCCGGGGCGGCAGCAGCCGGACGACGCGCCCGCGCAGCCACATGCCGGTGCGGACGGCGCGCTGGAGCAGGGCCGGCGGGGCCGGGTAGCCGAAGGCCTCGCGCAGCGGGTCGTCGAGCAGGCAGACCGAGGAGAGCCGCATCGAGGGGCGCAGCGGCACCGGGAACCAGGAGGCCATCAGCCCGAGCGTCGCGTCGGAGACCTCCCGGCCGCCCGGGTCGAAGCCGAAGTGCTCGCGCTCGTAGTCGTCGAGCAGCCGCTCGAACTCCTCGAAGGTCTCCGGGATGCCGCTCAGGCCCATGTGGCGGCCGAGCTCGCGGTAGTAGTTGGTGGTGGCACGGATCTCGTGCCGCGAGTACCGGCGCCAGCCGTAGTCGTCGAGCCAGCGCTTGGGGACCACCACGAAGGTGGCGAGCACGTACAGGTACTCGTCGTTGGAGATGTCGTACCGGCGGTGCATCTGGTTCATCCGCCGGATCGCCTCGCGGCCCTGCGCCGAGCCGAAGCCGTGCTCGACCACGGCCTCCAGGATCAGCGTGGTGTCGTCGTACCGCTTCTGCGCACGGTCGGTGAACTCTCCGGTCTCCGCGAGCAGCCGCCCGATGCCGGGGACGGCGTAGGTGCGGTAGAGCGCGAAGCCGAGCGACTGGACGGTGTCCCAGGGGAACTCGTACCAGCTGCTGATCCGGTAGATCTCGGTGAACTCGGTCTCCGGGTCCATCCGCTGAATCTTCTTCAGCCAGTCGTATCGCTGCACCCTCCGACCATAGGGTCCGGTCAGGTACGGGTCAACGCGGCCCGGAGCGGTCCGCGGGCGTCGCTGCACCCCCGCCCGGTCGGCGCCCGCTAACTTTTTTTTCGAGATCCCCGCCAGGGGTGTCGAAATCGCGGGGCGTGCTTCTACCTACCCGTGAGAGCGGCCCGCACAGGGGCGCCGCAAGGAGAGACGGAGCAGGACCATGAAGTACATGCTGCTGATGCAGTTCAGCGAGGCGACGGCCGACTTCCCCAGGATCGACGAGTGGAAGCCCGAGGAGATCCAGGCGCACATCGGGTTCATGAAGGACACCAACCGCAGGCTCGCCGAGGCCGGGGAACTGGTCGACGCCCAGGGCCTGGCGATGCCGGAGACCGCCAGGATCGTCCGCTCGCACGCCGGCGGCGCGCCGGTGGTCACCGAGGGGCCGTTCCCGGAGATCAAGGAGTGGGTGGCCGGCTGGTGGATCGTGGACTGCGAGACCGACGCCCGCGCCGTGGAGATCGCCGCCGCCGTCTCGGCCGCGCCCGGCCCCGGCGGGGCGCCGCTGAACATGCCGATCGAGGTGCGCCAGGTCATGTCGGTGCCGCCCACCGAGCTGTGAGCACACCCGACCCGGTCGCCGACGACCTGCTGCGCACCCTCGCGCCGCAGGTCGTCGGCGTGCTCACCCGCCGCTTCGGCGACTTCGCCACAGCCGAGGACGCCGTCCAGGAGGTCCTGCTGGACGCGGCCGTCCAGTGGCCGCGGGAGGGCCTGCCGAACAACCCGCGCGGCTGGCTGATCCAGGTCGCGAGCCGCCGGATGACCGAACTGGTCCGCAGCGAGCAGGCCCGCCGGCGCCGGGAGGACCTGGTGGCCGGGCAGACGCCGGCCGACCGGCAGACGGCGCCGCCCGCCGACGCCGCGGACGAGGGCGCCCAGGACGACACCCTGACCCTGCTCTTCCTCTGCTGCCACCCCGCCCTCCCGCCCGCCTCGGCGATCGCGCTCACGCTGCGCTCGGTCGGCGGCCTCACCACCGGGGAGATCGCCCGCGCCTTCCTCGTCCCCGAGGCGACCATGGGCCAGCGGATCACCCGGGCCAAGCAGCGGATCAAGGCCTCCGGCGTGCCGTTCCGGATGCCCGACGCCGCCGAGTGGCCCGCCCGGCTGGACGCGGTGCTGCACGTGCTCTACCTGGTCTTCAACGAGGGCTACGCCAGCAGCGCCGGCCCCGAGCTGCGGCGCGTCGAGCTCGCCCGGGAGGCGATCCGCCTCGCCCGGGCCGTGCACGCGCTGCTCCCGGACGACGCCGAGGTGGCCGGCCTGCTGGCGCTGATGCTGCTCACCGAGGCGCGCGGCCCGGCCCGTACCCGTCCGGACGGCGAACTCGTCCCGCTCGCCGAACAGGACCGCACCCGCTGGGACGCCGCCGCGATCGCCGAGGGCACCGCCCTGATCACCGCCGTCCTGCCGCGCGGCCCGGTCGGCCCCTACCAGGTCCAGGCGGCCGTCGCCGCCGTACACGACGAGGCCCGGACGGCGGCGGAGACGGACTGGCCGCAGATCCTCGCCCTCTACGGGGTGCTGGAGCGGATCTCCGACAATCCGCTGATCATCCTCAACCGGGCGGTCGCGACGGCCATGGTCGACGGGCCGCCGGCCGGCCTCGCCCTCCTCGCGGACGCCCCGCCGGCCCTGGCCGGCCACTACCGGCTGGCCGCGGTCCGCGCCTACCTGCACGAACTGGCCGGCGACCGCGAGGCGGCGGCCGCCGACTACCGTGCCGCCGCCCGCCGCACGGCCAGCCTCCCCGAGCGCCACCACCTCACCCTGCGCGCCGCCCGCCTGGCCGGCCCGCCCGGGCGCTGACCGCGGGCGGACCCTAGGACAGGAGGCCGCCGGCGTGCGCGTCGTCGGCGAGGAGCTGCCAGGAGTGGCCGGGGGTGGCGAAGGCCTCCGGGTCGACGGCCGCCACCGCCGCGTCCACCGCGCTGTGCAGCAGGGCCCGCGGGTCGAACACCGCCCACGGGCCGCCGTCCTCCCAGCGGTCCCACTCCTCGCGCAGCCGCTCGTACGTCCACAGGGCGTAGAGCAGCGCGGAGAGGTCGCGGTTGAGGTAGGCGGCGGGCTCGCCGTCGTCGTACCAGTCCGGGAGCTCCAGACGGCCGGTGGCGCCGTCGAGGGCGACCTCCAGGTCGGTCGGCCAGGAGGCGAGCGCGAAGTAGTCGCGCTGGTAGTCCCGCTCCTCGGCCTCGTCCTGCGGCCCGTCCGCCTCGCCGAAGTACTCGGGGTACTCCTCCGCCATGGTCAGCAGCGGGCCCTCGTGGACGGCGAACATCCAGCCGCCGAGCGGCAGCCCGACCTCGGTGAGCAGCCGCCGGGTCGGGGTGTGGGTGAGCCCGGCGGGCAGCTCGGCCTCCACGTAGCGGCGGACGGCCCCCTCGTCGGTGAGCGCGGCGATCTCCGCCACCAGCCCGGGGTCCAGCTCGTACCGGAGCCCGCCCGGTCCGCCGGGCCCGGCGCCCCAGCACAGGGCGCGCACGCGCAGCGCGGTGTCCCAGTGCGCGGGCGGGGCGGCGCCGTCGTACAGCCGCGGGTCGATGGCGCGCATCCGCCGCCCGGCGGCCGCGATCACCTGGGCGACCACCGCCGGGCCGCGCAGGCCGTCGTACGCGTCGGGCTGCCGGGCGGCCGGCGCCACCGCCTCGGTCTCGTGGATCAGGGCGGCGAGGGCGGGCAGGTCGGTGGCGAGCAGGTCGCGCCGCAGCCCGCCGTCGACCCGCTCGGCGAGGTGCACCTCCCCGGTCGCGCCGTCGAGCACCACGCTGCTGCCGCTGAAGGCGATGTGGGGGAAGTAGTCGGTCTCACCGAGGAGGTACAGCGGCCCCGCGCCCTCGCCGCCGGGCTCGTAGAGGGCAGGCCCGTCCGCCGCCAGGTCGCCGAAGTCCAGGAAGGCGCCCCGCCCGGGCAGCCCGTCCCGGACGAGGAAGCTCCGGCTGGGGCCGTGGGACAGCCCCGCGGGCAGCTCCTGTGGATCGAACCGGTACGGCCGCTGACCGGCCGCCTCCGCGTCGTTGGTGTCCATGGTGGTGGTGTCCATGGGTGCCGCCCCCCTGTGTCGGTGATTCCTGCGGCCCCGACCCTAACGGGCGCCGCGGACGGCGGTGACGCGCGCCGGTCCCGGGGCCCTGCCCGCGGCCCGGTCGCGGCCCCGCCCGCGGGGCGCCAACCGGCTGACACCCGGGGCGGGTCGGAGGCCCGTTCGCGGGGGAGGCTGGCACGATGCGCCCATGGCAGCCGGGACAGGTACTTCCAAGGGGTCGGCAACGGCGGGCTTCGTCCTGCCCACTCTCGCGGCCGGTCAGTTCCTGATGGCGCTCGACAGCTCCGTCATGAACGTCTCGATCGCGACCGTGGCCGACGACGTGGGCACGACCGTGACCGGGATCCAGGGCGCGATCACGGCGTACACGCTGGTGATGGCGATGTTCATGATCCCCGGTGGCAAGGTCGGCGCGCTCATCGGCCGCAAGCGGGCGTTCATGATCGGCTGCGCCGTCTACGGCTGCGGCTCCCTGACGACGGCCCTCGCCCCGAACCTGCCCGTGCTGCTGGTCGGCTGGTCGCTGCTCGAAGGGCTCGGGGCGGCGCTCATCCTGCCCGCGATCGTGGCGCTGGTCGCCGGCAACTTCGCCGCCGAACGCCGGCCCGCCGCTTACGGGCTGGTCGCCGCCGCGGGGGCCGTGGCGATCGCCGTCGGACCGCTCATCGGCGGCATCGCGACGACCTACTTCTCCTGGCGCTGGGTCTTCGCCGGCGAGGTCGTGATCGTGCTCGGCATCCTGTTCCTGACCCGCCGCCTCACCGACGCGCCCACCGAGGGGCACCCCCGCATCGACCTCCTCGGGGCGGTGCTCTCCGCCCTCGGCCTCGGGGTGTTCGTCTACGGCATCCTGCGCTCGGGCGAGTGGGGCTGGTTCCTGCCGAAGCCCGACGCGCCCTCCTGGCTGGGGATCTCCCTGGTGGTGTGGCTGGTGCTCGCCGGCCTGCTCCTGATCCACCTCTTCCTCCGCTGGGAGGCCCGCCTGGTGGAGCGGGACCGGGAGCCGCTGGTGGACCCGGCCCTGCTGCGGAACCGGCAGCTCACCGGGGGCCTGGTGATGTTCTTCTTCCAGTACCTCGTCCAGATGGGCGTGTTCTTCGTCGTCCCGCTCTACCTGTCGGTCGCGCTGGGCCTGTCCGCGCTGAAGACCGGCGCCCGGCTGCTGCCGCTCTCGCTGACCCTGCTCGCCGCCGCGGTGCTGATCCCCCGTCTGCTGCCCGGCATCTCGCCGCGGCGGGTGGTGCGGATCGGGATCCTGCTGCTGTTCGCCGGGGCGGTGGTCCTGCTGGCGGCGCTCGACGCGGACGCGGGCGCGGAGGTCGTCACCGTCCCCCTGCTGCTGATCGGGCTCGGCATGGGCGCGCTGGCGTCCCAGCTGGGCGCGGTCACCGTGTCCGCGGTACCGGACGAGCAGAGCGCCGAGGTCGGCGGCATCCAGAACGCCGTCACCAACCTCGGCTCCTCGATCGGCACGGCGCTCGCCGGGTCGATCCTGATCGCGACCCTGACCTCCTCGTTCCTGACCACCGTCGAGCAGGACCCGGCGGTCCCGGCCGCGGTCAAGAGCCAGGCCACCGTGCAACTCGAAAGCGGCGCGCCCTTCCTGTCGGACGCCCAGCTGACGGAGGCCCTCGACCAGGCGGGCGTCGACCCGGCGACGGCCTCGGCCGCGATCGACGCGAACACCGAGGCGCGGGTCGACGGACTGCGCGCCGCACTGGCCGTCCTCGCCTTCGCGGCGCTCCTCGCGATGTTCTTCACCCACCGGATCCCGACCACCCCGCCCGGTTCGGCCGCGTCCGGTCCGCCCGCGCCGCGCTGACCGGTTCGCTTCGCCCCGGCCTCCGCTTCCGGGTCAGCGCGGGGTGGACCGGGCGACCCGGAAGCCCACGTCGTCGATCCGCAGGCTCGGGTGGCTGCGGCGGCGCGCGGAGGCCCGGCAGCTCCAGTGCTCGTCGAACCAGCCGCCGCCGCGCAGCACCCGGTAGTCGCCGTAGACCTCGGCGTCGTAGACGTCCCAGCACCAGTTCCAGACGTTGCCGAGCATGTCGTGGAGGCCCCACGGGTTGGGCCGCTTGCCGCCCACCTCGTGGATCCGCTCCTCCGAGTTGCCGCGGTACCAGGCGATCTCGTCGAGCGGTCCGTAGTGGGGCCCGGCCGTACCGGCGCGGCAGGCGTGCTCCCACTCGGCCTCGGTCGGCAGCCGGTACCCGTCGGCCGCCGCGTCCCAGGCGACGACCTCGTCCCCGCCGTCGGGGCCGAGGCGGTAGGCGGGCGTGAACCCGTCCCGCCGGGACAGGGCGTTGCAGAACCGGACGGCGTCCCACCAGGAGACCCCCTCGACCGGCAACCGCTCTCCCCGCCCGGCACCCGGCCACCGCCCGGTGACCTCCGCGTACAGCCCCTGGGTGACCGGGAGCGCCGCGAGCCGGAAGGCCGCGACCTCCACCGGCCAACTCCGCTGCGTCCGCCGGTCCGACAGCGTGACCACCCCCGGCGGAACGGCGACCATCCCGCCCAATGCGCTCGCGTCCATGGGCAGGTGATCCTACGCGCCACCCGACTCGGGCGGCCCGACTCCCCGGCGCGGGCCTTCTCGGCCCACAAGCCCTGGCTGCAAACAGCCCTCGATGATCAACGCCAACCTGGCGAGGCGCCTGAGCCGGACAGGCCGCCTGCGCAGTGGGGGATCCCTCGCCCGAGTGGCAGCCGTCGCGATCGACCGCACTCAGCGTGATCGTCCGGGTGGGGTATTCGGACTTGAATCTTTACGAACAGATGTTCGATCCTGGGGGTGTGCCCGTTTTCGAATCTGTTTTCGATTCCACCGCCGAGCGACCGACGCTCCGGCCGGTGGTGTCGGCGGCTGCCCCGGGTGTCGGCGGCCGGGTGGGCGGGGTGCTGCCGGTGCCGGCCGCGCTGGGGGCGCTGCTGCCGGACGGGGGGCTGCGGCGGGGCACGGCGGTGTCCGTCGGGGGCGGGGACGCCGGGCTGCTGCTGGCGCTGGCGGCCGGGGCGGTGGGGGAGGACGCGGCGAGCGGGGGCGGCTGGGCCGCGGCGGTCGGGCTGCCGGACCTCGGGCTGGCCGCGGCGGCCGGGTACGGGCTGGACCTGCGGCGGCTGCTGGTGGCGGACGAGCCCGGGCCGCACTGGGCCGAGGTGGTCTCGGTGCTGGCCGGGGCGGTCGAGCTGATCATGCTGCGTCCGGACGGGCCGGTGGCGCCCGGGCTGGCCGCCCGGCTGGCGGCCGTGCTGCGGCGCAGCGGCTGCGTGCTGCTGGTGGCGGGGCCGTGGCCGGGGGCCGGACTGCGGCTGGGGGTGCGGTCCGGGCGGTGGTTCGGGCTGGGCGACGGGCACGGGCAGCTCACCGGACGGCAGGTGGAGGTGGTGGCCGAGGGGCGCGGCGCGGCGGTGCGCGGTCGGACGGCGCGGCTCTGGCTGCCGGACGAGCACGGCGAGGTGCGGGCGGTGGCCGACCCGGTGGCGGATCCGGTGCGGACGGTGGGGGCGACGGGGGAGGACGCGGTGTCGGGGGCCGGAGCGGGCCTCGAACGTCTGGCGGTGGTGTGAGATGGCGGACAGTCCACGCGTGCTGGTGGTCTGGTGCCCGGACTGGCCGGTCGCGGCGGTCGAGGGCCTCGGCGGCGACCGCCCGGTGGCGGTGACCGCCGGCGGGCGGGTGCTGGCCTGCTCGCGGGCGGCCCGGGCGGCCGGGGTGCGGCAGGGCCAGCGGCTCAAGCTCGCCCAGCGGCTCTGCCCCGCGCTGGAGCTGCGGGAGCGCGACCCGGAGGCGGAGACCAGGCGGTTCGAACCGGTGGTCGCGGCGGTGGAGGCCTTCACGCCCCGGGTGGAGGTGCTGCGCCCGGGCCTGTGCGCGATCCCGGTGAAGGGCCCGAGCCGGTACTTCGGTGGCGAGGAGGCGCTGGCGGCGAAGGTCCGGACGGCGGTGGCGGACGCGCTGGCGGACCCGGTGGTGCCGGTGCACCCGGCCGATGCCGAGGCCGCCCCGGCCGGGCGTGCCCACCCCGGGGTGGACCTGCCGCAAGGGCACGGCCCGGAGGACGGCCCGGCGGACGCGTTCGAAGCAGGAGCAGGGGCAGGGGCAGGGGCAGGGGCAGCCCCCGAGCCGGTGGCGGCCGAAGCACCGGAGGCCCTGGTCGGCGTGGCCGACGGCCTGTTCGCCGCCGTGCTGGCCGCGCGGGCGGGGGTACTGGTGCCGGCCGGGCGGACGCCGGAGTTCCTCGCCCCCTACCCGGTGGCGGCGCTCGGCGACGAGGGGCTGGCCGAACTGCTGGACCGGCTGGGCCTGCCCACCGTCGGGGCGTTCGCCGCCCTGCCCGCCGAGGCGGTCGCGGACCGCTTCGGCCCGGCCGGCACCGCCGCCCACCGGACGGCCCGGGGGCTGCGGTCGCGCCCGCTGGTACCGCGGGCGGAGGAGCCGGACCTCTCCGTCGAACAGCGCTTCGACCCGCCCGAGCCACTGGCCGAGCCACTGGTGTTCGTCGCCAGGGCCCTGGCCGAGCGGCTGCACCAGCGCCTCGCCGGGGCGGGGCTGACCTGTCGGCGGGTCGCCGTCGAGGTGGCGTGCGCCGACGGGCGGACGGCCTCGCGGCTCTGGCGGCACGAGGGTCTGTCGGCGGGGGCGTTGGCCGAACGGGTCCGCTGGCAGCTCCAGGCCTGGCAGGGCGCGGGCACGTTCGCCGCGTCCGGCGCCGGGGTCGACGCGGGCTTCACCGTCCTGCGCCTCGCCCCCGACGGGCTGGCCCCCGACCAGGGGCGGCAGCTGGCGCTCTGGGGACAGGCCGTCGCGGACGACCGGGTGGAGCGGGCGGTGGCCCGCGTCCAGGCGGTGCTCGGGCACGCCGGGCTGCGCCGGATCGAGCCGGCCGGCGGGCGGGGGCCGGACGAGCAGGCGGTCCGGGTGCCGTGGGGCGAGGCGCACGAGCCGGCGGCCCCCGCCGACGCGCCCTGGCCGGGGCGGCTGCGGGACGTCTGGCCCGCCGTGGTGCACCGCACCCCGCTGCCGGCCGTGGTGCTGGACGCGGACGGGCATCCGGTGACGGTGGACGGCCGGGCCGGGGTGTCGGCCCGGCCGGCCCGGGTCGCGGTGCGGGGGCGGGAGCTGCTGGTGGACGGCTGGACGGGGCCCTGGCCGGCGGTCGAGTACTGGTGGGACCAGTCGCTCGCCCGCCGCCGGGCGCGCTTCCAGGTCGCGGTGGAGGGCGGCCGGGCACTGCTGCTCACGGTGGAGGGCGGCGCCTGGTTCGTGGAGGCCGGCTACGACTGACCGGCACGAGGTGCCACGAATCGAAGGGGAGGCAAACGAAGCGAAAGAGGGGGGGCGACAGACCGACACGGCAGGACCGGAGTAACAGCCCCCGATGGGATTCACCAGCCACCCCACGCTCCCCTGGAGCGAACTGCACCGACGCCTCGCCGGCGGCCGGCCGGGCCCGGCGGATGGCGAGGTCGTCCCGCTCCGGGGCCGCGGCCGTGACCGGTCCGGCGCCACCGGGCCCGCCGAAGGCCCCGGCGAACCCCCGGGTGGGTCCTCCCTCCCCTGGGCCGAACTCCACGTCCACTCCGCCTTCAGCTTCCTGGACGGCGCCAGCGACCCGGAGGCGCTGGTCGCGGAGGCCGCCCGACTCGGGATCGAGGCGCTCGCCCTCACCGACCGCGACGGCCTCTACGGCGCGGTCCGCTTCGCCGAGGCGGCCCGCGAGGCGGGCATCGCCACGGTGTTCGGGGCGGAGCTGACGTTGCGTCAGAACGGCGAACACCTGCTGGTCCTGGCCCGCGACCCGGCCGGCTACCGCCGGCTCTCCGCGGCGATCAGCGCGGCCCAACTCGCGGGCGGGGCCAAGGGGCGGCCGGCGTACGACTTCGCGGCGCTCGCCGACGCGCACGGGGGCCACTGGGCGGTACTCACCGGCTGCCGCCTCGGCCGGGTGCCCGCAGCGCTGTCCGGCGCCCTGGCCGGGAGCGCCGCCGCCTACCAACTGCGGACCCTCACCGAGGCGTTCGGCCGCGACAACGTCTACGTCGAGCTGATCGACCAGTGGCAGCCCGGCGACGACCTGCGCAACGACGCCCTGGCCGCCCTCGCCGCCGGGCTCGGCCTGCCCGTGGTCGCCTCCACCAACGCCCACCACGCCGGGCCGGCCCAGGGGCGGCTGGCGCAGAGCCTCGCCGCGCTGCACGAGCGCCGCACCCTGCAGGACGCGGCGGGCTGGACGAGGGCGGCCGGCACCGCCCACCTGCGGTCGGGCCGCGAGATGGCCGCCCGGCTGGCCCGCTTCCCCGGGGTGCGGCAGGCCACCGTCGACCTCGCCCGCGCCTGCGCCTTCGACTTCGCCAGGCTCGACCCGGAGCTCCCCGGCTTCCCCGTCCCGCCCGGGCACACCGAGATCAGCCATCTGCGCGCACTGGTCGCCGAGGGCGGCCCGGCCCGCTTCGGCCCCGGCAACGGACCGGCCCGCCGGCAGCTCGCCAAGGAACTGGACGTCATCGAGCAGCTCGACCTGGCCGGGTACTTCCTGATCGTCCACGACATCGTGGACTTCTGCCGCCGGGAGTCCATCTGGTGCCAGGGCCGCGGTTCGGCGGCCAACTCGGCGGTCTGCTACGCCCTCGGGATCACCGCCGTCGACCCGGTCCACTACAAGCTGCTCTTCGAACGCTTTCTGAGCACCGCCCGCGACGGGCCGCCCGACATCGACCTGGACATCGAGAACCGCCGCCGCGAGGAGGTCATCCAGTACGTCTACCGCCGCTACGGGCGCGAGCACGCCGCCCAGGTCGCCAATGTGATCACCTACCGGCCCCGGCTGGCGCTGCGCGACGCCGCCCGGGTGCTCGGCTACCCGCAGGGGCAGGTCGACGCGTTCAGCCGGCAGAGCGACTTCCGCTCCCCGCCCGGCGCCGACGCCGTCATCCCCTCCGACGTGCTCGCACTCGCCTCCCAACTCCACGGCCTGCCGCGCCATCTGGGCATCCACTCGGGCGGCATGGTGCTCACCAGGGAGCCGATCGGCGAGATCTGCCCGACCGAGTGGGCCCGGATGCCGGGCCGCTCGGTGCTGCAGTGGGACAAGGACTCCACGGCCGGCGCCGGGCTGGTCAAGATCGACCTGCTCGGCCTCGGCATGCTCTCCGCGCTGCACGACGCCTGCGACCTGATCGCCGAGCACCACGGGCAGCGCTACGACCTGGCGACCATCCCGGACGGCGACCCGGGCGTCTACACGATGCTCCGGCGGGCCGACACCGTCGGCGTCTTCCAGGTCGAGTCGCGCGCCCAGATGGCCACCCTGCCGCGCCTGAAGCCGGACCACTTCTACGACCTGGTGGTGGAGGTCGCGCTGATCCGCCCGGGCCCGATCCAGGGCGGCTCCGTCCACCCGTACCTGCGGCGCCGCGCCGGGGTCGAACCGGCGGGCTGCCCGCACCCGTTGATGGAGAACGCGCTCGGAAAGACCCTGGGAGTACCGCTGTTCCAGGAGCAGATGATGCAACTGGCCATCGACTGCGCCGGGTTCACCCCCTCCGAGGCCGACCGGCTCCGCCAGGCGATGGGCTCCAAGCGCTCCCACGAACGCGTCGCCCGGCTGCGCGACCGACTGCTGGAGGGCATGACCGCGCGCGGCATCCCGCCGGAGGTCGCCGAGGACGTCTACACCAAGATCGAGGCCTTCTCCAACTACGGCTTCCCGGAGAGCCACGCGATCAGCTTCGCCTACCTGGTGTACGCGAGCGCCTGGCTCAAGTACCACTACCCGGCGGCCTTCACCTGCGCGCTGCTGGCCAACCAGCCGATGGGCTTCTACGCGCCGCTCAGCCTGATCTCGGACGCCCGGCGGCACGGCGTCCGGGTCCGCGGGGTGGACGTCAACGCCAGCGCGGCCCGGCCGACCCTGGAGCCGTACCAGGGGCCGACCCCCAGCCCGCCGCTCACCGCCGGGCGGCCGCAGCCCGCGATCCGGCTGGGCCTGGACACCGTCCGGGGCATCGGCGCCCCGCAGGCCGAGGCGATCGCGGCCGGGCGCCCGTACACGGACCTGGAGGACTTCGCCCGCCGGACGGGCCTGCCCGCACCGGCCCTGGAGGCCCTCGCCACGGCGGGCGCGTTCGGCTGCTTCGGACTGAACCGGCGGCAGGCGCTCTGGTCGGCGGGCGCCTTCGCCGGGGTCTCGGCGGCGCTGCTCCCCGGCACCACGCCCGGCACCGAGGCGCCCCCGTTGCCGGGGATGACCCCGGTGGAGGAGACCATCGCCGACCTCTGGGCCACCGGTGCCTCCGCCACCAGCCACCCCGTCCAGCATCTGCGCGCGCACCTGGAACGCGGCGGCGCGCTCCCGGCCGCCGAACTGCCGGACGTCGCGCCGGGCACGGCCGTCGTGGTCGGCGGCCTGGTGACCCACCGGCAGCGGCCGCCGACGGCGGGCGGGGTGCTGTTCCTCAGCCTGGAGGACGAGACCGGTCTGATCAACGTGATCTGCAGCCGCCCGGTCTGGGAGTCCCAGCGCCGTACCGCCCTGGACCGGGCCGGCCTGCTGGTCCACGGCCACATCGAACGCGACCGGGGCGCCACCAACCTGGTCGCCACCCGCCTCAGCCCGCTGCGGATCGGCCTGTGACCGCCAGGTCTGTGACCGCCGGGCCTGTGTCGGCGGCCGGGGGTATCCGTTGGTTTGGTACGGCGCGGCGCAGTCGTGGGGGTTGCCTGCGCCGCGCCGGGTCGAGGGGGGGGAAGAAGGGGTGGCGGGAGGGGTCAGAAGGCGGGTTGGTCGTTCAGCTCGACGATCCGGAGATCCCCGAGGCGGACGGTGAACCAGACCTCCTGGTTGTCGCCGCCTCCCCAGTACTCGGTAAAGCGCACCGAGGCGAAGCCGTACTCCTCGGCCACCTGCTGGACGGACCACTCGGTCGGCACGTTCTGGGAGCGGAACACCGGATCGGCGTCGTGCTCGGCGGCCCAGGCGTCGAGGCGGAAGTTCAGGTGCGGGGAGAGGAAGCGCTCGCGGACCGCGCGGGGGCTCTCGCCGCTCTGGCCGAGCACCGCCCGGCTGTACTCCTGGACGAAGGTGACCACCCGGTGGGCGGCCGCGGTGCCGGCCCGGACCTCCACCGCCCGGGACGAGCCGGGCAGGTCGGTCGGCAGGGCGAAGGCCTGGACCGGGGCGGAGGCCAGGCCGCCGACCGCGAGGAGGGCGGCGGCACCGGCCAGAACAGTGCGCATGGTGGTAAGGCGAATCATGGGGGAATTCCATCATTCGCGAACGAACTCCGCCTATCGCCAGAAGGAGTGGTTTAGCTTCTCCCTCATGGGATTTGACGATGATTCAGTTTGTCCGGCCATCCGCATCGCGCCCCTTTCCGGGTGCGCCGGCGAAGGCCTGCGCGATCGGCAGCCAGGCCGTCGCCAGCTCGCCGGAGGCGGTCAGCCCCAGGTCGTCCGGGTGCCGGCGCTGGGTCACCAGCAGGCAGAAGTCCAGGGCGGGCCCGGTCACCCGGTCCACCGCGTCCTCGGGGCCCCAGGCCCAGGACTCCCCGCCCGGCCCGGTCAGCTCCACCCGGACCGGGGCCTCGGGCGCCGGCAGCCCGTGCAGCGTGAAGGCGAAGCCCATCGTCCGCACCCCCAGGTGCGCGATGTGCCGCAGCCGCGCCGACGGCTCGCGCACCGCGCCGAGCGCGTCCGCGACGTCCTGCCCGTGCGCCCAGGTCTCCATCAGCCGGGCGGTGGCCATCGAGGCCGGCTTCATCGGGGGCCCGAACCACGGCAGCCGGATGTCGGCCGGAGCCGCGTCCAGCACCGCAAGCACCTGCTCCCGCCCGGCCCGCCAACGCGCCAGCAGCGCCCGGGGCTCATCGGCCGCACCACGGGCCGCACCCTCCTCCACCGGGTCCGCGCCCGCCGCGAGCAGCTCCCCGAAGAGCCCGCCGATCGCCTCGCCGAAGGCCTCCGCGTCACGCGCCGACAGGGCGGCCCAGTCGTCCGTCCACGCCAGGTGGGCGATCTGGTGGGCGATCGTCCAGCCCTCGGCCGGTGTCGGCAGGGCCCACTGCTCCGGCGCCAGCCCGGCCACCAGGCCGTCCAGCACCTCGCTCTCGGCCCGCAGGTCGGCCAACAGGCCGTCCAGGACGTTCGGAGCCTTCGGGTTCGGGCTCGTCATCGGCATCCCCATTCTCATCGGTCAGTGCTGACCCATCGGTAACCCAAGGCCGCACCCTACGGGCCGCCGGGCGGCTCCATCGGGGACTCCATCGAACACGCACGTCACGACCCTCGCCACCGGCCGCACCGCGTGTGAGAATCGCGCGATGACCAGGGCTGCGGACACCCCCTTCCGGGCGGCCGACGGCGTTGCCACGCGCGCCTCCCGTACCGCCTACCCCGCCTACCCCTCCTATCCCGGCGCCCTCGCGAGCCCGGTCGCGGGCCCCGCCGACGATCTCGCCGCCCGGGCCGCCGAGCTGGTCCGGGACGCGGTGCTCGGCGACCTCGCCCGCCGCGTGGTCGCCGACTGCGGCGCCGACGTCGGCCTGGTCGGCGTGCCCGCCCCCGGCCGGGCGGCCGTCGGCACCGGCGGCCCCGAGGGCATGGTGCTGCGCCACTGGTCCGGCACCCGGGCCGATCTGCTGCACGACCTCGCCGTGCCCGCCGGCACCGGCCTCGGCGGCCGGGCGCTGGCCGAGCGCGCCCCCAGCTGGGTGCCCGACTACCGTGCCGCCACCACCATCTCGCACCACTACGATGCGGCGGTCACCGCCGAGGACCTCTACGCGATGCTCACCGTGCCGCTGCTGCACGGCGGCGCGGTGCACGGCGTGGTGTACGCCTCGCTGCGCGCCGTCGTCCCGTTCGGGGACGTCCGGATCGCCGCCGTCAGCAGGCTCGCCGCGGCCGCCACCCGGGCGCTTGCCGGCGCCGCGGCCTGGACCGGCCCGGCGGCGGCCGCGCCGCCGCGGGCCGCGCTGACCCGGCGCGAGCACGAGGTGCTGCGCTGGGCGGCGACCGGCCGGACCAACCCGGAGATCGCCGCCCAGCTGGGTCTCACCTGCAACACCGTGACCGGCTACCTGAAGAGCGCCATGCACAAGCTCGGCGCCCGCAACCGGACCGAACTCGCCCTCCTCGCCCGGGAGTCGGGCCTGATCGGCTGACCCGGCAGGACGGCCGGCCCGCAGAGCCGCCGCGCGCGCCTCAGTTGACCTGGCGCCCCCGCTCGGCCCAGTAGGGCTCGCGCAGCCGGAACTTCTGCAGCTTGCCGGTCGTGGTGCGCGGCAGGGTGTCCCGGAACTCCACCGAGGTGGGCGACTTGTAGCCCGCCAGCCGCTGCTTGCAGTGCGCGATCAGCTCCGCCTCCCCGGCGTCCTGCCCGGGCTTGAGCACCACCAGCGCCTTGACCGTCTCGCCCCACTTCTCGTCCGGCACGCCGATCACCGCGACCTCGGCCACCGCCGGGTGGTCGTAGAGGCAGTCCTCCACCTCGATCGAGGAGACGTTCTCCCCGCCGCTGATGATGACGTCCTTCTTCCGGTCCGAGATGGTCAGATAGCCGTCGGTGAGCGTCCCGCCGTCGCCGGTGTGGAACCAGCCGTCCCGGATCGCCTCCGAAGTCTCCTGCGGCTGGCGCCAGTAGCCGTCCATCACGACGTTGGAGCGCACCAGCACCTCGCCCTGGCCGTCCACCCGCAGCTGGTTGCCGAGGGCCGGCGCGCCCGCCTGGACCAGCCTCTCCGCCCGCTCGGCGGAGGGCAGTTCGTCCCACTCCGCGCGGGTGCGGTTGACCGTCACCACCGGCGAGGTCTCGGTCAGGCCGTAGATCTGCAGGAACTCCCAGCCGAGTTCGGACTCGATGCGCTGCACCACCGAGGTCGGCGGCGGCGCGCCGGCCACGATCATCCGCACCCGGTCCCGGCCGGGGATCGGCCCGTCCCAGTCGGCGGCGGCGTCCAGCACCATCGAGACCACCGCGGGCGCCCCGCACAGGAAGGTCACCCCGTGCTCGTCGACCCGGCGCAGGATCTCGGCGCCGTCCACCTTGCGCAGCACGATGTGCCGGGCGCCCAGTCCGGTGAGCGCGAACGGCAGGCCCCAGCCGTTCGCGTGGAACATCGGCAGGGTGTGCAGGTAGACGTCCCGGTCGCCGGCCCCGAAGTGCAGGCCCATCAGTACGGAGTTCAGCCAGATGTTCCGGTGGGTGAGCTGAACGCCCTTGGGGCGGGCGGTGGTTCCACTGGTGTAGTTGAGGGTGGCGGTGTCGTTCTCGGCGATCTCGTACCGCCGCGGTGCATGGTCGAAGTCGTACAGCAGGGCGTCGCTCTCGGCGCCGATCACGAAGGTGTGCTTGGCCGTGACCCCCGACAACGCGTCGGCCACCTCGGGGTCGAGCAGCAGCACGGAGGCGCCGCTCTGCTCGACGATGTACGCGACCTCCTCCGCCTTCAGGCGGAAGTTGACCGGTACCAGCACCCGGCCGTGCCCGCTCACGCCGTACATCGAGGTCATCAGCCGGGCCGAGTTGTGCGAGACGATCGCGACCCGTTCGCCTGGTCCGACGCCCAGCCGGTCGAGTCCGGCGGCCTGTGCCCGGGCCAGTTCGGCGATCCGACGGTAGCTCAGCTCGCCCCAGGACCGGGCCGGTTGGTCCGGCTCGTCGACGATGCCGACCCGGTCGCCGTAGACCAGCTCGGCCCGGTCGAGGAAGTCCATCACGGAGAGTGGAATCTGCATGCGCCCACTGTCCTCCGCACGCCGCCCGCTGCACACCCCCGATCGGGGGTGTCACCCGTACGGGCAGCCGCCGTACGGGCGGCCGCCGGACGGTCCGGCGGGGGACGGCGCCCTCAGGTGCCGTCGCCGACCCGCGCCAGGGCGGCGGCCAGCCGGTCCCGGGCCGCGGTCTGGGCGGCGATCCGGCGCTCCAGGACGGCCAGCCGCTCCCGGGCGACCCGCAGCAGCTCGGTGCTCGGCGGCTTGGCCAGCACGTCGCCGTCCAGGCAGGGCATCAGCAACTGGATGTCCTCCAGGGTGAACCCGGAGTCCAGCAGGGAGCGGATGTTGCGGACCCGCACCGCCTGCGAGGCGTCGTACACCCGGTAGCCGTTGGCCGCGCGGGCCGAGCTGATCAGCCGGGCCTGCTCGTAGTGGCGCAGCGCCCGTGCCGTGGTGCCCGTCGCCCGGGCCAGCTCTCCGATCCGCACCTGTCCTCGCCCCATCCTTGCGCGGCCCGTCACCCCACGACGGCGCCTCCGTCCACGGGCAAGACTACTCCGGTGACGAACGAGGCCTGCGGGGAGGCGAGTTGCGTGATGGCCCAGGCGACCTCCGCGGGCCGGCCGATCCGCCCGAGCGGTGTGTGCGCGATCTGCCACTGCCGGACGGCGTCCTGCTGCTCCCTGCTCAGCCCGGAGTGCCGGCCGATCGGGGTCTCGATCGCCCCGGGTGCCACCGCCACCACCCGCACCCCGCGCGGCGCCAGCTCCACCGCCCAGCTGCGGGAGAGCGACTCCAGCGCGGCCTTGCTCGCCGCGTACACCGAGTTGCCGGGCCAACCCCGCTGGCCCACCGAGGTGCTGACGTTGACGATCACGCCGCGACTCTCCTCCAGCAGCGGCAGCGCGGCCTGGCTGAGCAGCACGGCGGCGATCAGGTTGGTCGCCAGCTGGGCCTCGATGCCGTCCGCCGTGAGGCTGCCGAGCCCGCCGCTGAGGACGATCCCGGCGTTGTTGACCAGGACGTCCAGCCGCCCGTGCCGCTCCATCACCTCGCGGACCACCGCCTCCGGGGCCTCGTCGTCGGTGATGTCCGCGACCAGCGGGTGGATCCGCCCGGGGTGGCTCCGGGCGGTGTCCGCCAGCGGCTCGGCCCGCCGGCCCACCACCACCACCTGCACCTCGGGCCCCTGTTCGGCGAAGGCGTGGGCGGTGGCCCGCCCGATCCCGGTCCCGGCACCGGTGACCAGGACGACTCTCGGGGTGGTGGAGCGCTGTGCTGAGAAGTTCATGTTTCAAAGAGTGCAACACTGCCGCCAGTGTCAAGGTCAAGGCCCCGGCAACGGGAAGTCGTACGTCCGCTTGCTGAGCCGGCGGCGAACAGGGCGGGGGAGCGGGAGGCATCCGGGCCCGCCGACTGTTAGGAAGGTCGCGCACACACCCGCGCACACACCCGCGCACACACCCGCGCACGGCGCCGGGCCCACCCGCCCGGCCGTCACGCACCGGGCGCACCGATCCCACGGGGAGACACGCATGAGCGACGAACGGGACGAACACACCGGGAGTCTGTACGAGGCCGTCGGCGGCATCGAGGCACTGCGCCGGCTGAGCAACACCTTCTACGACGGAGTGCTGGCGGACCCTCTGCTGGCGCCCGTCTTCGCCGACTTCACCACCACCCACATCGAGCACGTCGCCGTCTGGCTGGCCGAGATCTTCGGCGGCCCGGCCCGCTTCACCGACGAGCTCGGCGGCCACCAGGCGCTGCTCCGCACGCACCTCGGCCTGTCGATCACCGAGGAGCAGCGCGACCGCTGGATGGAGCTGATGGCCGTCGCGGTCGGCAAGGAGCTGCCGGAGGACGAACTGCTGCGCCGCCGGGTGCTGGAGTACTTCGACTGGGGCACCAGGATCGCCAAGGACGTCTCGGCCACCCCGGTCGGCGCGGACCTCGGCGACCCGGGCCCGACGCCGCGCTGGGGCTGGGAGGGGCTGGCGAAGTGACGCTCCCGCTCACCCGCCCCGCCCCGCTGGTCGGGGGCCTGCCCGCGCCGACGGCCGCCGGCCTGGTCCTGCGGCCGTTCCGCGACGAGGACGCCCCGGCCCTGGTCGAGGTCTACCGCGATCCGGTGCTGCGGCACTTCACCCGGGACCCGGTGACGGACGCGGACGCGGCCGCCCGCTGGCTGGACGTCCAGCGCCGGGGCTGGGCGGACGGCGACCGCTACGGCTTCGCGGTGCTGGAGGAGGAGGGCGGCGCGCTGGTCGCCAACGTGGTGCTCAAGCGCGGCGCCGCCGACCGCACCCGCGCCGAGGTGGGGTACTGGACGGCGGCCCCCGCCCGCGGCCGGGGCGTGGCGCCGCGCGCCCTGGAGGCGCTCACCCGCTGGGCGTTCGAGGTCTTCGCCGCCGAGGGCCTCGTCCGGCTCGACCTGCTGCACCAGGTGGACAACCAGGCCTCCTGCCGGGTGGCGGAGAAGACCGGCTACCGCTTCGAGGCGGTGCTTCCGGCCCGGCCGCCGTTCCCGCTGGACGGCCATCTGCACAGCCGTGCCGCGGCACCCGCCGGATAACGGCTGGACCGGGGAGGAAAGGCAGGTCAGAGTAGCCCCATGGCTTCTCTTGTGCGACATGTGACGATCGATTGCGCCGACGCCTACCAGCTCGCCGGGTTCTGGGTGAAGGCCCTGGACGGCAAGCTGGGCGAGGGCGACGAGCCGGGTGACCCGGAGGTCCTGGTGGAGTCAGCCGGGGTCGGGCTGCTGTTCATCGTCGTGCCCGAGGGCAAGTCGGTGAAGAACCGCATCCACCTGGACCTCCAGCCCCAGGACCGCACCCGCGACGAGGAGGTGGAGCGCCTGCTGGCGCTGGGCGCGACCCTGGTCGAGGACCACCGCACGCCGGACGGCCGCGGTTGGGCGACCCTTGCCGACCCTGCGGGCAACGAGTTCTGCGTCGAGCGCAGCGCCGCCGAGCGGGCCGTGACCGGCGGCTGACACCCGCCGGTCGCTCGCACCGTTACGAACGGGGGCGGGGTCGCGCCGTGTGCAACGGCGCGGCTCCGCGGAGCCTCAGCCCAGCTGGATCGAGCGCTTCGCCAGCCCCATCCAGAACCCGTCGATGACGCTGCGCTGGCTGCCGAGGTCGGCCTCCCCGGCGCCCAGGGTGACGAACAGCGGGGCGAAGTGCTCGGTGCGCGGGTGGGCGAGCCGCCCGGCCGGGGCCTTCTGCTCGAAGTCGAGCAGCGCGTCGAGGTCCTGCGCCTCCAGGGCGCGCCGCCCCCAGTCGTCGAACTCGGCCATCACGGACGTCACCCGGCCGTCCGAGCTGAGCGCCCGCAGGTTGTGGGTGAAGAAGCCGCTGCCGACGATCAGCACGCCCTCGTCGCGCAGCGGGGCGAGCCGGCGGCCGATCTCCAGCAGCCGCTGCGGGTCCAGGGTGGGCATGGACACCTGGAGGACGGGGATGTCCGCCTCCGGGAACATCTCGACCAGCGGTACGTACGCGCCGTGGTCCAGGCCCCGGTCCGGGATGTCCTGGACGGGGGTGCCGGGGGCGCGCAGCAGCTTGCGCACGCGCTCGGCGAGCTCCGGCGCCCCGGGAGCGGCGTACTGCACCCGGTAGTAGTGCTCGGGGAAGCCCCAGAAGTCGTAGACCAGCGGCACGGTGGTGACGGCGCCGAGTGCGAGCGGCGCCTCCTCCCAGTGCGCGGAGACCATCAGGACGGCCTTCGGTCGGGGCAGGCCGGCCGACCAGGCGGCCAGCTCGCCGGGCCAGACCGGGTCGTCGGCGAGCGGCGGTGCGCCGTGCGAGAGGTAGAGGGCGGGCATACGCTCGGGGGCTGCGGTGCTCATGGCGTCTCTCCTCGGCTTCCTCGGGGCTCCGCGAGGTTCCGGTTTCCCGAATGCTTCCCGGTGGACCCGGGCGGGTCGCAGATAGTTCAATTTTGAACCTCGACACCTCGAAGGTACACCTTGGTTCGAATTTGAACAACAGGAGTACGATTCCCCCATGCCCTCCCTGAACGACCCCCGCTGGCTGGACCAGGACGAAATGGCCGCCTGGCGGGGTTTCGTCACCGCGAGCAACCTGCTCAACCGCCGCCTGGAGCGCCAGCTCAAGGAGGACTCGGGCCTCTCGCACACCCAGTACGAGGTCCTGGTGCACCTCTCGGCCGCCCCGGCCGGCTCGCTGCGGATGACCGAGCTGGCGGAGAAGCTGGTCACCTCCAAGAGCGGTCTGACCTACCAGGTCACCCAGTTGGAGCGGATGGGCCTGGTCGGCCGCCGCTCCTGCCCGAGCGACGTGCGCGGGGTCTTCGCCGAACTCACCGAGCAGGGCCGCGAGGCCCTGCGCCAGGCGGCCCCCGGCCACGTCGCGCTGGTCCGCGAGCTGCTGATCGACGTGCTCAGCCGCGAGCAGCTCGCCGTCCTCGCCGAGGGCCTCGGCGAGGTCAGCGCCCGTCTGCGGCTCGACGACGGGGCGTGACGGCGGAGCACCGCGCCGCCCGCTCCAGCAGCAGCTCCCGCTCCCGGGCGTTGCGGGTCAGCGCCGCGGCCCGCTCGAACTGGGCCCGGGCCTCCTCGCCCCGCCCCAGCCGCTCCAGCAGGTCCCCCCGCACGCTCGGCAGCAGGTGGTACCCGGCGAGGACGTCCGTCAGTGCGTCCAACAGCTCCAGCCCGGCCGCCGGGCCCTCGGCCATCGAGACGGCCACCGCCCGGTTCAGCTCCACCACGGGGGACGGGGTGAGCGCCACCAGCCGCCCGTAGAGCGCGGCGATGGTCGGCCAGTCGGTGTCCTGGTAGCGGCCGGCCCGGGCGTGGCAGGCGGCGATGGCGGCCTGCACCGCGTACGGGCCGTACGGACCGCCGCCCACCCGCGCCAGGGACTCGAAGCCGCGGCGGAGCAGCAGCCCGTCCCAGCGGGCGCGGTTCTGGTCGGCGAGCAGCACCGGTCGGCCGTCCGGGCCGGTCCGGGCCGCCGTGCGGGAGGCCTGGAACTCCAGCAGCGCGGCCAGGCCGTGCACCTCCGGCTCCTCGGGCATCAGCCCGGCCAGCACCCGGGACAGCCGCAGGGCGTCCTCGCAGAGCGCCGGCCGCAGCAGGTCGTCGCCGGCCGTGGCCGAGTACCCCTCGTTGAAGATCAGGTAGACGACCTCCAGGACGGAGGAGAGCCGGGCCGCCCGGTCGGCGCCGTACGGCACCTCGAAGGGGACCCGCGCCGCGGCGAGGCTCCGCTTGGCGCGGACGATCCGCTGGGCGACGGTCGACTCGGCGGCCAGGAACGCGCGGGCGATCTCCGGGGTGGTCAGCCCGCCCAGCAGCCGCAGCGTCAGCGCGATCCTGGCCTGCTCCGAGAGCACCGGATGGCAGGCGGTGAAGATCAGCCGCAGCAGGCCGTCGTCGATGTCGTCGGCCTCGGCCGGCTCGGGCGGCGGCGTGTCCTCCAGCGTCCGCCCGACCTCGGCGAGCTTGCGGGCGTACGTCTCCCGGCGGCGGACCAGGTCGATCGCGCGGTGCTTGGCGGTGGCCGTCAGCCAGGCGCCCGGGCGGTCCGGGACACCCGACCGCGGCCACTGCTCCAGCGCGGCGACCAGGGCGTCCTGCGCGATCTCCTCGGCGATGCCCACGTCCCGCACGATGCGGGTGACACCGGCGATGATCCGCGCGGACTCGATCCTGAACACCGTCTCCACCGCGGCCGCCGCGTCCGTCTCCGTCACGGCCCCCCATCAGAGCAGCCGGACGGGGACGCGGCAACCGCGGCGCGGTGGTTCACCAGATGCTCAGGCCTCGTCGATCTGCCGGACCTCGGCGCCGACGGTCCACTCCTTCGGGTGGACCTGGAGGAAGCGCCTGGTCCACTCCAGGGCCTCGGCCCGGTCCTTGCACTGGAGGATCGCGTAGCCGCCGACGACCTCCTTGGTCTCGGTGAACGGCCCGTCGGTGTAGCTCAGCGACCCGTCCGACCAGGTGATCCGGGTGGCCTCGGTGGTCGGCTTGAGGCCGGCGGTCTCCAGCATCACCCCGGCCTTGGTGATCTCCTCGAACAGTGCGCCCATCCGCTTCTCGAGGTCGGCGTCGGGCGTCATGGCGGGGGCGTCCTGCTCGTTGATGCGGATCAGCGTCATAAAGCGCGGCATGGTGACTCCTCGGTGCGGTGCGGTGCGGTTCGGTTCGGTACGAGCGGCGGGGTCCGTCCCCGTCTCCCACCCCTGCGACGAACGGGAGGCGGCCGGATCGACAGGCCGTCCGGAATTCTTCCGAGAAGTTTTCGACCGGGCCACCGGAGCGGCGGCGGTCGGCTGGGCCGCGCCGCCCGAGCCCGCTCAGCGCGCCGGGGCCGCCACCGGCGCGGGCTGCCGCTCCGGTGCGCAGAGCAGCGCCGCCCGGAGGTCGAGGCGGTCCTGGAGCCGGGCCAGGTTGCGGCCGGTGAGCTCCTCGATCCGCCGGATCCGGTAGTGCACCGTGTTCACGTGGATGTGCAGCGACTCGGCCGTCCGCGCCCACGACCCGTCGTGGTCCAGGAAGACCGCCAGGGTGCCGAGCAGCGAGACGCCGTTCTCCCGGTCGTGCGCGGCCAGCGGCGCCAGCAGCCGGGCGTGGAACGCCGCCGTGACCTCCGGCGGGATGCCGCGCAGCAGCCCGGCCAGCGAGTCCAGCTCGGCGGCGCTGCCGACCGGGCCCGCCGCGCCCTCCAGCACGTACCGGGCCTGCACCAGCGCGGCCCGCAGCGGTGCGGTGGCGGGCGGCGCCGCCGGGCCGACCCCGACCCGCAGGGCGCGCCGCCCGGTCAGCCGGGCCTGCAGCGCGGGCCGGGCCCGGCGCAGCCGCTCGGCGACCCGCTCGGCGGGGGCGGCCACCAGCGCGGCCGCCCGCCCGGTCCGGTCGGCCCCGGCGGCGTACGGCTCGCCCAGCGGCTCCAGCGCCTCGGCGAGCGCCTGCGCGGCCCACCCGGCCGGGACTTCGCCGGCCCGCCCGCCGTCGATCCGCGCGGTCACCGCGACCAGCGGCGCGGGCCCCGGCAGGCCGCAGGCGGCCAGTGCCTCGGGGAGGTCGCCCGAGCCGTCCCCGCCGAGCACGTCGAGCAGCCGCCCGGCCGCCAGCCGGTGCACCGCCGCCTCCGCGTGCGCCCGGGTGGCGAGCGGGGCGAGCAGCTCGGCCAGCCCCTGCCACAGCGGCTCGGCCTCGGCGTCCCGGACGTGCGGCCGCAGCCGCCAACCGTCGAACGGCGAGCCGTCCTGGGGTCCGACCGCCAGCCCGCCGTCCCCGCGTTCGGCCGGCGGGGTGGGCGCCGCGGTGGCGGCCACCAGCCGCCCGCCGGCCGTCAGGACCGAGCAGTCCGGCACCCCGAGCCGCCCCACCGCGTGCGTCAGCACCTCCCCGGCCCCGGCGCCCGTGTGGGTCAGCTCGGCGAGTTCGCGCCGCACGGTGTCCGGGATCGCCGCCGCGTCCTGCGCGCCGGCCCGCAGATCGCCCCAGAGCCGCAGGTACACGCAGTCGGTGACGGCCCGGAAGCTCGTCCCGGCGGGCACCGCGAGCAGCGGAATGCCGTGGGTGCGGCAGGCCTCCACCAGGCTCTCCGGCACGCTGCCGTGGGTGCCCTCGCCCGCCAGCAGCGCCGCGACGCCCGCGCTGCGCAGCGCGGTGGCGAAGCGCAGCGCCCCGGAGGCGTCGGCGGGCTGCCACCAGACCAGCCCGGTGAGGACGACCTCGCCGGGCTGGAGGTAGCGGGCCGGGTCCTGGAGGTCGGTGGAGCTGACGCCGGCGACCTGTCGGGCGAGGAGGTCCGGCGTGCCCCAGGCCAGCCGGATGTCCAGGTCGTCCAGGTGCAGCAGGTCTCCGACGATCATCTCTCGCTCCTTGTGCCTCCGCGCGGGACCATGACTCGCAGGTGCGAGCTTCAGGTGCGCACTGGCATCGTAAATGCAAGCCGGAGCGTGGCAATCTTCCTTGTTTGATCATCCAGTGAAGGCCCCTGCGGATAGTGCCCGGAACCAGTCGTCCGTACCGTTGCCGCTTTCATCGCCGCATCTGCGAGTGCTGAACGTCTCCGCCGGGTAGCGCCTCTCCCGGGCCGCACCGGCGCGGCCCGCTCGGCGAACCGGCGGCCTGAGCCGGGGCGGCCGCTCCGGCGCCCGGGCGGCCGTCCGGGTCGGTCTCCGGGCGGGTCCTCAGACGGTCGCGAGCGAGACCTCGGTCGACTTGATCAGGGCGACGACCGGCGAGCCGGCCTTCAGGCCCAGGTCGGCCACGGCGTCCGCGGTGATCGCGGCGGTGAGCTCGCCGCCCTCGACGGTGACCTTCACCCCGGCCATCGCCCCGCCGGTGGCGATCTCCGACACCGTGCCCGGGATCTGGTTGCGGATCGACAGGCCGGTGACCGGGCCGGTGGCCAACGAGACCTCGGTGGACTTGACCAGGGCCCGCACCTCGCTGCCCTCGGCGAGGCCGAGGTCCTTGACGGCGTCCAGGGTGACGGCGGCGGTGAGCTGCCGTCCGGAGGCGAGGCGCACCTTCACGGTGGCCATGACCTCACCGGTCGCGATGGCGGTGACCGTGCCGGGAATCTGGTTGCGGATGCTCAGGCTCATGGTGGTTCCTCGTTCTTTCGATCATGGAATGAAGGGGGTCCCGATCGTGCCGCTTCCCACCCTAGGGGCAATGAAAGCCCAGGTCAGGGCGGTTCTGGTGGCCATTCGCAGCTGCCGGGGCAAGTCGCGCGCCGCCCTTGCAGCTGCGGGTTGCCAACGGTTCAGTACTTGCTGAATTCAGTGGTGACTGTACTATTGAGGCATGGAACCGACCAGCCCCACCCGCATCCCGCACCTCCCCTCCGAGGCGCAGGAGGCGGCCATGGAACGGGTCGGCAAGGCCCTTGCCGACACCAGCCGGCGCCGCATCCTGCTCGCCCTGCTCGCCGACCCCCACTACCCGGCCGACCTCGCCGAGGAGCTGGGCCTGACCAGGGCGAACGTCTCCAACCACCTCGCCTGCCTGCGGGACTGCGGCCTGGTGCGGACCGTCCCCGAAGGCCGCCGCACCCGCTACCACCTGGCCGACGAACGGCTGGCGCACGCCCTGCGGGACCTGCTCGAAGCCGTCCTGCCGCTCGACCCCGCCCGGGAGGAGCACTGACATGGGTGCCAACCACGCCCCCGCCACCGCGCCGGCCACCGTCAGCGGTGCCTACCGCCGCCGGATGCTGCTGACCATCTCCGTCACCGCCACCGTCCTGGTCTTCCAGGTGGTCGGCGGCCTGCTCTCCGGCAGCCTCGCCCTGCTCGCCGACTCCGGGCACATGCTCACCGATCTCTCCGGCGTCACGCTGGCCCTGATCGCCGTCCAGATCGCCCAGCGTTCGCCGACCCTCCAGCGGACCTTCGGCCACTACCGCCTGGAGATCCTGGCCGCGCTGGCCAACTCCCTCCTGCTGATCGGCGTCTTCGCCTGGGTCGCCTACGGCGCCGTCCGGCGCCTCGGCCAGCCGGTGGAGGTCCAGGGCGGCCTGATGCTGGTGGTCGCGCTCGTCGGCCTGGCCGCCAACCTGGTCGGCGTGGCCCTGCTGCGCGGCGGCAAGGACCACAGCCTCAACCTGCGCGGTGCCTACCTCGAAGTCCTGGGCGACGCCCTCGGCTCGGTCGCGGCGATCGCCGCCGCCGTCGTCATCCAGCTCACCGGCTGGCAGTACGCCGACCCGATCGCCTCCCTCCTGATCGGCGTGATGATCCTCCCGCGGGCCTACCTCCTGCTCCGCGACGCCCTCCACGTCCTCCTGGAGGCCACCCCCAAGGACGTCGACCTGGCCGCCCTGCGGACACACCTGCTGGCCGAGGACGGCGTCGAGGAGGTCCACGACCTGCACGCCTGGACGATCACCTCCGGCATGCCCGTCCTCACCGCCCACGTGGTCGCCGCCGAGGCCCCCGCCGACCTCCTCACCCGCCTGCGCGCCTGCGCCGCCGACCACTTCGGCATCGCCCACACCACCCTCCAACTGGAGCCCGCCGCCCGCCCCGCGTGTGCCGCGCCGGCGCACGCCTGAGGGTGCCCCGGGAGCCGGTTAGGGGTTGTCCGGCCACTTCCCGGGGTGTCCGGCGATCCAGGCGAACTTCTTCGCGTTGACGTGCAGCCGCAGCTGGGAGGGAGGCGGAAGGGAGGAGCGCGAGAACACCTCCCCCCGGTGCAGGTCGCTCATGTCGATGATGGCGCGCATGGACCGCGCGCCGTAGCGGTACCGCGGGATCTCCAGAAACGCGCGGACGACCCCGTAGTCGACGTCCCGTTTCACGTCGGCGATCAGCCCGGCCTTCATGAGGCGCTCCAGGTGCGCGCGGACCAGCAGTGCGCGATGGATGATGCGACTGGGCTCGTCGATGAGCTTGCCGTCCCTCGCGTTCAGTCCGGCGATGTCGAGGTACCCGGACAGCCGGCTGATGAAGTCGGTCGCCTTGGACTCGCGGTAGCCGGGCAGACGGGCCGCCGACCTGAAGTCGTCGAAGCTGTGGAAGGTCCCTCCGGCGAACACGAAGATGGCGCGACCGACGGGGTGCAGTATCTGCCCCTGCTGGAAGCGCCCGTCGTTCATCGGGGCGAGGAAGTACCGGAGCCAGGACAGCCGTTCACCCTGGAATGAGGTGTCGAACTCGTCCCAGAAAACGAGTGGGATCTCGCCGTGGAGGAACCGGTCGCGGACTTGGTGGAGTGCGTCGATCAGATCGTCCGGCTTGGTGAACTGGGAGAGGTTGAATTCCAGCGGATCCAGCGGCGTCGCGCTCCCGTCCCGTTCACTCTGCAGTGATCTGACGACCTCGCTGACGGCGAAGCTCTTGCCGTCGCCGGGAGCACCGAAAACCGCGACCGACCTGGGCCTGGTCTTCGTGTCGTCGTCCCAGTACTCGGTGATGAGCTTGCGCAGGGATCTGAGGCCTTCTATCTCGCTGCGATCTGCGGTGATCAGCCCCCCGAACCTCGCGATCGGGGCATTGTCCAGGGCCTCCGGCCCGTCACGGACGATACGTCCGGCGAGATCGTACGGGTCACCCTTCCGGAGCCTTCTGTCGAGGATCGACCACGGGGTGGACGGCGGCGGGTAGGTGAGGACCGGATCGGGTATCCGCCGGGCCACCCCGATCACAGGCGGACTGGGGGCCTTCCCGGTGCCGGGCGGAGGGGCGTCCGAGATCAGGGGGAAGACGAGCTCCGAACCGCCGTTCGTCGCGAAGCCGTCGTCGATGGCGGCCATGTCCTCCAGAGCCGACCTGATTCCTCTTTCGAGGTGACGGTGCAGCGACCTCGACCTCGCCGTTGGGCCTGGCTTCGGGAGCCGGGCCGGTGGCGGACAGATCGACAGCTCCGCGGCGAGATCGGCGACCAGTGTGGCCCCGTAACCGAACATGTGGCCCTTGCCCTTGCGCTTCCACTGCCACGGCCCCTCCATCAACAGGGTGTCGAAGTAGAGGCTCTTCGCGTCGGGCGGGAAGTCGTCGATCAGCAGGGCGCCCACCGGTCCGAAGGACACGATGAGCCGCTTGCACCTCTTGAGGGTCTTCAGCGCCGGATTTCGTCGGATCTCGGCCAGGACGTCCTGTGCCGATCTCTCCCAGGACAGGTCGGTGCTCACCCCCGCTCCCGCCTCGCGCAGGCCGGTGGCTTTGACCACGACGATCAGCCTGGACGCCAGTTCGCTTCCCGGTCGCTTGAGCTCACGGCCGATCCGGCCCCAGAGGGAGTTCTTCGCTGCGCTGCCGATGGTGGCACAGCCGAGCTTGTAGAGAATCCAGGGAGGATCGGCGTCTCCGAGCGTGAGGATCTCCTCTGCGGCCGCACTGTTGCCGAAACCCAGGCCCGCGTCGTCGACGACCACGACGGCCAGGCGTTGCCTCGCCTTCGGCTTGGCAGGTTTGTTGCTGTATCCACCGAGTTCCTCGGCGTGGGTCACCCCGAAGAACTGGTTTATTCGAAATCTCCGCCAAAGGACTCCATGGGCGTCCGCCGTCCGGGAGACCTCTCGGACGGTGTTGTAGGTGTGGTGGAGTTTATCGGCGTCGCCTACCTCGTTCATGCCCTTGAACGGTGACCGGGCGACCTTGGGGGGTTCTCGCATTTCGCTTGAGTCCAGGCGGTCGACGGACCGCTTCACGATCCTGTGGAGCAGGATCGCTCCCCCGTAGTGCCAGCACGGTATGGTCGGGACCTTGAGCCTTTGGCCGATCTCCGGTAATCCGGTCTCGGGAATCTCGACAGCCCAGTCGATCGTCGGGTCGCCGGTGACGAAGATGACGGGTCGCGTATAGCTGCCCACGGTAATCGCCTCGATGTGGAATTCTCCGGTCGCGTCGATGTGTACGTACGCGCCGGATCCCGGCAGGGAATCCCTGGCAACTCCAGGCTGCGCGCCCCGGCTACGGTACGTCAAGGGCCCCCCGACCCCCTCGGTAGCCAGGAGGCTACGCCCCGATGACGCCCCGTCAGGCACGCCCCGGAATGAAGTGACTACACCTTGTAGTGATGGGCGTCGGCCTTGGCGGGCCGCATCTCCGGGGGCAGTGGCCGGGCGTTCGACAGCTTCACCGCCATGCCGCGGGCGAGGTCGAACGCCGCCACCGGGTCGGGGTGGTCCGTCCACGGCGCCGCGCCGCACCAGCGGCCGATCAGGCGGAACTGCTCCAGCGCCTTCGTGTACAGCCCGGCCCGGCCGCAGTAGTGCGCGAGCAGGTGCCGCATCGTCGGCAGCCGCTCGTCGTCCGCCGGGAGGCCCGCCAGGGCCGCCGAGACCTTCCTCAGCCGCTGCCTCCCCAACTCCCCGTCCAGGACGGTGCCGAGGGTGTTCCGCTTCTCCAGCTCGCTGAGCGCGAACAGGTAGATGCCCGGCAGCGCACTGCCGGCGGGCGCGCGGTCCATGGCGCGCTTGGCGAAGGAGAGCATCTTCTTGTCGGAGCCGAACCACTTGGCGCACCAGTACTGCATGGCCTGCCAGTGCCCCTCGAAGTGGTGCGGGGCGCGTGCGGTCAGCTCGGCCCAGAGCGGCCTGAACTGTGCGGGCTTGTACTGCGCACCGCGTGCCGCCGTCACCATGACCACCCAGGGGGCCGGGTCCTGCGGTGCCAGCAGCGCCGCCCGCTGGGCCGCCTCGATCCCGGCGGGCAGCAGCTCCCGGAACCTCGCCATGTTCGCGGCCGGGACGTCGGGCGCGTACCCGTACCCCCGGATCTCCCAGGCGTTGTGCACCATGTGCTTGGCCTCCAGGACGGCCGCGTCGCAGCTGTCGGGGTCGGCCGTCCGCCAGGATGCCAGCCAGCCGTCGTTCTCCTGCGCGATGCTCGCCAGCAGCTCCAGCCGCGACCACCGCTCGTCCCAGTCCTGCCCGGCCGCCTCCACGTGTGCGGCGGCCGGCCGCCAGTTACCGCCCCAGGCGGCGTCGGCGATGGCCTGGGATTCCCTGCGGCGCTCGACGGATATCGGTGGCCCGCCCCGGGCCGCGGTGAGCCGCTCGCGCGGGACCAGGCCGTAGGCGGCCGGATCGAAGCTGGTCCTGGCCCATTCCGCGCCCTTGGAGCGGCGGGACTTCTTCACGATGAGGATGACGAGAAGGGCCACCAGGGCGGCCAGCGCGTATGTCACGGTCACGGGGGCGAATCATCGCTGGTGGGAGGAGGTGAGCGCAATGAGGAAACGGCTCGCCGAACACCCTTTTCCGTGCAAACATGCCTATGTGGGGACGACACTGCACGGCACTCTGGTGACACTGCGCCCGGCGACCGCCGACGACACCCCGGCCCTGTCGGCGATCCGCGGCACGCCCGAGGTCTATGCCCGCTGGCGCGGCGGCGACGATCTGGCCGACGAGGTCGCCTCCGACCTCGACGACCCGGACACCGAGATCTTCGCGATCGAGCTGGGCGGCCGGGTGGTCGGCGCCATCCAGTGGTACGCCGAGAACGACGACGAGTACCGCCACGCGGGCCTGGACATCTACCTCGATCCGGCCTGCCACGGCCGCGGTGTGGGCACCGACGCCGTCCGGGTGCTGGCCCGCCACCTGATCGACCGGCACCACTACCACCGGCTGATCATCGACCCGGCCGCCGACAACGCGGCGGCGATCCGCTGCTACGAGAAGGTCGGGTTCCGGCCGGTGGGCACGATGCGCCAGTACGAACGCGGTCTCGACGGCACGTGGCACGACGCCCTGTTGATGGACCTGCTCGCCGCCGAACTCGTCCGCGGCGGCTGACCGCGCCGACCACCCGGGTCCGGCACGAAACCCGGTGGAACCGGGCCGCCCCCGCCGTCTATGGTCCGGGGATGAGCACTCGCACCTTCCGGATCACCGTCCGCGGCGTCTTCGACGGGCTCGACGCCGACCAGCGGGCCGAGCTGCAGGCCCGCGCCGCGGACCACGACGTGCTCCACGCGGCCTTCACCCCCGAGGGGCACCTCAGCTACGAGATCGCCGCCCGGTCCGCCTTCACCTTCCGCTTCCTGGACGAGGGCGAGGCGGAGGAGGACATCCTCCTCGCGACCGAGCGCGCCGAGGCCGCGGCCGAGGCCTGGCTGACCGGGCGCGGCTACGGCTACAAGAACCTGCGCTCCCAGGCCGAGGACCTCTCCCAGGCCCCGCTCGGCAAGCGTCAGCGCCGCGAGGCGAGCCGGAACCAGGCCTGACCGGGGCACCCGGCCGCCTGCGGCCTCAGTCGCCCGTCACCCCGTCGGTCCGCTCCCTCAGGAGGTCGGCGTGGCCGTTGTGGCGGGCGTACTCCTGGATCATCATCAGGTAGACCCAGCGCAGGCTGAGCGGCACCCCGCGCGGGGACGTGAACGTCTCGTCGAGCCCGCGCCCCGCCACCGCCGCGTCGCACGCCTCGACCTCGGCCCGGAACAGGCCGAAGTCCCGCTCCGCATCGGCCGGGTGGACGCCGTCGAGCCCCTCGTTGCCGTCCGACGGCCCGGTGAAGACCTCGCCGACGGCCTCGCCCGCGAAGCTCCGGCGGAACCACCACCGCTCCACCTCCGCCATGTGGCGGACCAGTCCGAGCAGGGTGAGGTCCGACGGCTCCACCGTCGCCCGGGCCGGTTGGCCCGGCTCCAGCCCGGCGGCCTTGGCCAGCAGCGTCTGCCGGTGCCAGGTCAGCCAGCCCTCCAGCATCCGGCGTTCGGGCAGCTCGCCCAAGTCGCCCAGCCGGGTGGTGCGCTCGACCCTCGGTGCCGTCCATGTCATGCGCCCAGCCTGCACCGTCGCCCCGGCAGGGCTCAAGCCGGTGCGACCGTGGTCCAGGGCCCGGCCCTCAGTAGGTGTGATCCGCCGTCACGTCCGCCGAGAGGTTGAGGGCCTGCTCGCCCGCCGGGCCGCGCAGCGACTGCAGGGTCAGGGTGAGGGCGTCGACCACGGTGAGGTGGGCCAGGCGGCTGGCGGTGGTCTCCAGGCCGAACACCAAGTCCTGGCCGCCCGCGACGAGGGTGTGGGTGGCGGCCTCGCTCAGCGGGGAGCGGGCGTAGCCGGTGAGGGCGATGACGGCGGCGCCCGCGGCTCGCGCCCGGCGGGCGGCGTCGACGGTGGTCGAGGTGGCGCCGGTGTGGCTGACGGCCACGCAGGCGGCCGTGGCGGGGAGTTGGGCCGCGGCGAGCTGGGCGGTGATCGGGTCGGCGGGGGAGTCGACGAGGATGCCGAGGGCCCGCAGCCGGTAGGCGACGTCCAGGGCCACCGCGCCGGAGAGGCCCGCGCCGACCACCACCACGTGGCTCGCGCCGTGCAGCACGGCGGCCGCCGCCCGCAGGTCGTCGGCGGTGAGCGTGGTGGCGATGCCGTCGAGGGCCTCCCGGGCGGCGCGGACGGTGTCGGCGAGTGCCCGGGCCGCCGGATCCTGCTCCTCGGCCGCCGAGGGGGCCGGGTGCGGGGCCTGCCTGGCCGCCGCGATCTTGAGCTCCTGGTAGCCCCGGAAGCCCAGCCGCTGACAGGCCCGCACCACGGAGGAGGGGGCGGTGCCGGCCAGGGCGGCGACGTCGCTGACGCTCAGGCGCACCAGGTCGACGCCCTTGTCCAGGACGACCTGGGCCACCCGGGCCTCGCTACCGCGCAGGTCGCCGACCCGGGCGCGGATGTGGGCGGCCAGCTGGGACTCCAGTACCGAAAATTCGGAACGCTCTTCCATGGATCTAGGGTAACTTGGAATTCGATTCCAGACCCGTTGGGGGGAGCTTCGCCATGTCCGCACTCGCAGTCCCGTCGCCGGGCGGCACGGTGGCGGTGCCCGCGGTCGTCCTCGTCGCCGCGGTCCTGCACGCCGTCTGGAACGGTCTGGCGCACCGGATCCAGGACAAGCTGGTCGGTTTCGCCCTGATCAACCTCACCTACACCGCCTGCGCGGTCGTCCTGGTCGCGCTGAACCCGTTGCCGGCGGCCGCCGCCTGGCCCTACCTGATCGCCTCGGTGGTGATGCAGGTGACGTCCCAGATACTCCTCCTGCGGGCCTACCAGCTGGGGGACTTCGGGCAGATGTACCCGATCGCGCGCGGCTCCGCGCCGCTGCTGGTGGCCCTGCTCTCGGTGGCGGTGCTCGGCCAGTCCCTCGCCGCCGGGGAACTGCTCGGCGTCGCGGTGATCTCCTGCGGCCTGATCGGTCTCGCCCTCGCCAAGGGCATACCCGGGCGGGCGCAGCTGCCCGCGCTCGGAGCGGCCGCCGGCACCGGCGTGATGATCGCCGGGTACACCGTCCTGGACGGCAGTGGAGTCCGGCACGCGGGTACCGTCGGCGGCTACGTCGCCTGGCTGTTCCTGCTCCAGGGGCCGGTGCTGGCGCTGATCGCCTGGGTCCGGCGGGGCCGCGGACTCGCCACCGGGCTGCGGCCGGTGGCGGGGGTGGGCATCGTCGGCGGGGTGCTGTCGCTGACGGCCTACGGACTGGTGGTCTGGGCGCAGTCCCGGGGCAGCCTGGCGACGGTCGCTGCGCTGCGCGAGACCAGCATCGTGATAGCCGCGCTGATCGCCACGGTGGTCTTCCGTGAGCGGCTCGGCCGGCTGCGGATGACCGCCAGTGCGGCCGTCCTGGCCGGCATCGCCGTCCTGGAGCTCGCCCACCCCTGAGCAGCCACGTCCGGGCCGCAGCTCCGGGCCGCCGCCCGGCCCAGGTCGCTGCAGGCCCGGCCGGACGGGCCCGGCGTCAGGCGGACTGGGAAGGCGTCTGCTTCATGCCGTCCACGATCGCGCGCGCCGTGATGGCCTGGGTGAAGACGACCGTGCCGGGCTTGATCAGGTCGTGGTCTCCGGAACTGCCCTCGACCTGGACGGTGCGCTCCCCGAGGAAGGAGAGCGAGGACTTGTCGAAGATCCACTCGGTGCGCTGGCCGGTCTTCGCCTCGAACCGGGCCACCGCGACCCCGTGCCGGCCGGCGGCGTCGACCGCGTCCTCCACCTGGACCACGCCGGGGATCTTGGAGGCGGCCTTGTAGAGCGCGGCCGAGAGCTGGGAGGAGGGGTGGCTCTCGACGAGCAGGTCGCCGATGGTGGTGAACGCCTCGGCGTCCGGGCCGGGGCCGTGGCCCGCCGTCTCCGTGTAGATCTTCTTCAGCAGGGCGTCAGGGTCGGTGGGGAGGGCGGCCAGGTAGTCGTAGGACGGCGCGTTGAGGTACGGGTCGACCGTGGTGTCCAGGGAGGTGCCGTCCTTGTGCCGCTGATCGATCAGCCAACCCCGGTGGCCGTCCGGCGACTTCCAGCTCCGGCGGGTGTCCAGTCCGTCGCTGACCAGCGAGCTCTTGTCGCCGACCGTCCGCACATAGGTGCCGGCGACCTTCGACTCGATGTAGATGAACTGGCCCGCACCCGCCTTCGGGGCGGGGGTCTCCTGGGCGGCCAGGGAGATCCGGTCGAGCAGCTGGACGACTCCGCGCGCGTCGGAGGCGCCGACGGTGGTGGTCAGGGCGGGGCCGGTGCCGAGGGCGGTGGCCTGCTCCGGGTCGCCGCCGTCGCTCAGGCCGACTCCGGCCAGGACGGCGCCGGTCAGGGCGCAGGCCGCGACGGGCAGGAGGACCGCGCGGCGCAGGAACGGGTTGCGCGGCTTGGGGGCACTGGTCCGAACGGGGTCGGCGGCGGCGTTGTCGAGGTCTTCGTGGATCCGGGCCATCAGGCGCTCCTTGTGGAACTCGTGGCGGCCCGTCGGCAGATCCCGCTCCACGGTCGGCAGGAGCCCATCGGCCTCCGGCCACTCAGCCGGGTGCGGCTGGGAGGGGCTGGCGTTCATCGGTGTCCTTCCGGTACGGGCCGGACCGCTGTCGCGCGGTCGCCGTTTGTCTGTCGGGTACGGCGGGCGGGTTCCCGTTTCTCCGCGGTCAGTTCCGCATGGGCGAGCTTGCGCAGCCTGGTACGGGCGCGGGACAGACGGGAGCGGACGGTCCCGAGGGGAATGCCCAGGGCCTCGGCGGCCTCGGCGTACTCCAGCCCCTCCCACAGACACAGGACCAGGACTTCGCGCTCGGGCCGGCGCAACGAGCCCATGGCGGCGATCGTGACGGCGATCCGGCGCCGGTCGTCGACCTGGCCGGCCACGTCCTCGGCGTGGTCGGGTGTCTCCACCGCCGAAGGGCCCGTCGCGGCGAGTGCGGCGGCCGCGGCGCGGTAGCGCCGGTTGCCGCGGCACTGGTTGCGGGCGAGGTTCGTCGCGACGCCCAGGAGCCAGGGCCGTAGCGACCCTCCTTCGGCGGCCACCTTGTCGCGCAGCCGCCAGGCCTCCATGAACGTCGCCGACATGACGTCCTCGGCGGCCGCCCAGTCCGCGGTGAGGCGGAAGGCGTGGTTGTAGACGGTTCGGGCGTAGCGCTCGAACAGCTCCGCGAAGACGCTCGGGTCCCCGGCCCGTACCCGGGTTCGCATATCTGTGATCACTCCAATGGGCTGTCCGGCACCCGGGAGCGAGTTCCCGTGACGTGCGTCACAACCGAGCCCGCCGCCGCCGTCGGGGGCTCGGGACGTCCTGGCAGGCGGAAGCCCCCGGCAGCCCCGGCAACGCCCCCGCCCCGGGTTCGGAAACCTACCCCGCGCCGGGGAGGAGCCGTCGGCCGGTCGGCTCCGGCAACGGGTAGACCCGCTCCGGCGGAAGCAGGCGCTGCGCCTTCGCGGCCTGCCCGCCCTGGACCAGCTCGGCCACCCGCCGCACCTGCGGAGTGACATCGGTGATCCCGACGACCCACTCCTCGGCGAAGGTCCGGATCAGCCCCCGGCCGACGCCGACCTGGATGCTGTAGTGGTTGAGCGCGGCCCCCCGCAGCGAGCGCTCGGGATCCCACTGGACGTGCACGGCGGCCCGCGCGACCGACGCCGGATCGGAGCTGGTCAGCACGGCCTGGGAGAGCGCCTCCTCCCACCCCTCCCGGGTGATCCGGACGGCGAGGACGCGCTCCTGTCCGGCCTTCCGGGCCCAGTTGCTGCGGTGCATCAGCCAGCGGAACGAGGGCTTGATCCAGGTCATCCGGTTGAAGGAGAACGGCGGGACGAACCGCTGCGCCCGGACCGCCGGATCGGCCACGGCGGGCGGGTACGCCTGGTAGACCACGATCGACCGGGCGTCGTGGTCGGCACGGACCTGGTACAGGGCTGGCTGGGCTGACATGCAGCGCACCCTGCCAGCCGACGCGCGCCCCTGGCGAGCCGTTTTCCCCCGGCCACCTGCCCCGCCACCTGCCCGGCCGTCAGCCCACAGCGGCACCACAGCGGCACCCGCAGTGAGGCCCCACAGTGACACCCCCGCAATGACACCCCCGCAATGACACCCCCGGAGCGGCCGCCGGCACCAACGCCCGCGCCCGCTCCGGGGGGTGCCTCACCCCACCACGGCCGCCCGCACGCACAGGACGTCCGGCAGGTGGGAGATCAGCAGCGACCAGCTCTCGCCCTCGTCGGGGCTGGCGTAGACGTCGCCCGTCCGGTTGCCGAAGTAGATGCCGGCCGGGTCGGCGTCGTCGGTGCGCAGGGCGTCGCGCAGGACGACGCCGTAGTGGTCCTCGCCGGGCAGGCCCTTGGCGAGCGGGTGCCAACTGGCGCCCGCGTTCTCGGTGCGGTAGATGCGGCAGCGGTGGTCCGGCGGCATGCGGTCCCCGGAGCCGCCGAGCGGGAAGAGGTAGGCGGTGTCGGCCCGGCGCGGGTGGGCGGCGACGGCGAAGCCGAAGTCGGCGGGCAGCCCGTCGGTGACGAACTGCCAGCTCAGGCCCGCATCGTCGCTGCGGTAGACGCCACCGTGGTTCTGCAGGTAGAGGCGGTCCGGGTTGACGGCGTCCGGGGCGATCTTGTGCACGCACTGGCCGAACTCCGGGTACTGGCTCTCCTCCGGCAGGAACTCCGCCCGCAGCCCGGTGTTGGACGGCTCCCAGGTGCCGCCGCCGTCCTTGCTCCGGTAGACGCCGCCACTGGAGATCGCGACCACCAGCCGCTCGGCGTCGCGCGCGTCGGTGAGGATGGTGTGCAGCCCCTGGCCGCCGTAGCCGGCACCCCACTCGGTCCGCTGAGGGTGCTCCCAGAGCGACTCGACCAGCGCGAAGCTCTCGCCGCCGTCCTCCGAGCGGAACAGCGCCGCGGGTTCGGTGCCCGCGTAGACCACACCGGGCGCCTCGTCCCCGGCCGGCTGGAGCTGCCAGACCCGGGTGAGCGAGGCGCCGGTGTGCTCGGGGAAGCGGATGGCGGGTTTCGGCGGCTCGTACCAGCTCGCGCCGAGATCGTCGGAGCGCCAGACCGCGGGCCCCCAGTGGCTGCTGTCGGCGCCGACCAGCAACCGGACCCGGCCGGCCCGGCGGTCGATGGAGACGGAGTAGATCGCGTTCATCGGGAAGTGCGGCCCGCTGAACTCCCAGTTCAGCCGGTCGCGGCTACGGCCGAGAAAGAGCCCCTTCTCGGTTCCGACGGCCAACAGCACCTCGGTCATGCCACACACCACCTGGTCGGTAAAACGGCCCCCGCCGGGACAACCCCTCCGTCGGCCAGTCTCCCTCCAACGGCCCCGTGCCAACCCCCCGCCGCGCCGGTCGCCCCGCCGCGCCGGTCACCCGGCCCGGCGGGGCGGCCGACCCAGGAGGCCCGGCACCCGGCGCCCGGCAGGCGTCAGCCCCGGCACCCCTCCAGCAGGCGGAGCCACACCTCGCTGATCGTCGGGTACGCCGGCACCGCGTGCCAGAGCCGGTCGATCGGCACCTCGCCGACCACCGCGATGGTCGCCGAGTGCAGCAGCTCCGCGACGCCCGGCCCGACGAAGGTCGCGCCGATCAGCAGCTGGCGGTCCAGGTCGAAGACCACCCGGGCCCGGCCCCGGTAGTCGTCGCCGTAGAGCGAGGCCCCGGCGACCGCGCCGAGGTCGTGGTCCACCGTCCTGACCCGCACGCCCGCCCGCTCGGCGGCGGCCAGGGTCAGCCCGACCGCCGCGACCTCCGGTTCGGTGAAGACGACCTGCGGGGCGCCGGCGCTGTCGGCCGAGGCGGCGTGCGCGCCCCACCGCGCGGTGTCCAGCGTCCGCCCCTCGGCCCGGGCGACGATCGCCGCGCCCGCGATCCGGGCCTGGTACTTGCCCTGGTGGGTGAGCAGCGCACGGTGGTTGACGTCCCCGGCCGCGTACAGCCAGTCGCCGTCGACCCCGAGCACCGTGCAGCTGTCGTCGACGTCCAGCCAGCCGCCGGGCTTCAGACCGACCTGCTCCAGCCCGACGTCGGCGGTGCGCGGCGCCCGCCCGGTCGCGTACAGCACCTCGTCGGCGGTCAGCCGCTCGCCGTCCTCCAGGACCAGCACCACCCCGGCGCCGTCCACCCGCTCCAGCGAGGCCACCGAGGCCCCGAACCGCAGCTCCACCCCGGCCGCGCGCAGCCCGTCCGCGACCAGCTCGCCCGCGAAGGGCTCCATCCGGGGCAGCAGAGCGTCGCCGCGCACCAGCACGACGACCTCCGCGCCGAGCGCCCGCCAGGCGGTCGCCATCTCCACGCCGACCACGCCGCCGCCGACCACCGCGAGCCGGCCGGGCACCGCGGGGGCCCCGGTCGCCTCGCGGTTGGTCCACGGCCGGGCCTCGGCCAGACCGGGGACGCCCTCCGGCAGCACCGGCCGGCTGCCGGTGCAGACGGCGACGGCGTGCCGGGCGGTGAGCACCCGCTCGCTGCCGTCCTCCGCCTCGACCGTGACCGTCCGCTCGCCGGCCAGCCGGCCGTGCCCGCGGACCAGGTCGATCCCGGTGTCGCGCAGCCACTTCACCTGGCCGTCGTCCTGCCAGTGCGAGGCGAAGGAGTCGCGCCGGGCCAGCACGGCCGCGGCGTCCAGCCCGCCGCCGACCGCCTCCCGCGAACCGGCCACCGCCCGGGCGTCGGCCAGCGCGGCCACCGGGCGCAGCAGCGCCTTGCTCGGCATGCAGGCCCAGTACGAACACTCGCCGCCGACCAGTTCGGCCTCGACGATCACCGTGCGCAGCCCGGCGGCGGCGGTCCGGTCGGCGACGTTCTCGCCGGTCGGGCCCGCACCCACCACAATGACGTCGTACTCCTCCGGTGTGGTCGTCACGCGTGGTCCTCCGTGGTCTCGATCGCGACCCCGGCCCGCAGGGCGAGGGTGACGGGTGTGCGCTCGCAGATGTCGAGCAGCCGGGCGCGCTGGTCCGCGTCGAGCGCGCCGGTGAGGGCGACCCGGCGGGAGATCCGGCCGGTGCTCCCGTTCGTCTCGTATCCGAGCCTGACCCGGACGGCCTCCAACGGCCACTCCTTGCGCGCCGCGTACATCCGCAGGGTGATGGCGGTGCACGAGCCGAGCGAGGAGAGCAGCAGGGCGAACGGCTCCGGGCCGCTGTCCGCTCCGCCCCGGCGCTCCGGCTCGTCGGCGGTCAGCTGGTGGGTGCCCGCCTTGATCTCCACGTGGAAGGGCACGGTGGTGGCGCTGCCGGTCACCAGGGCGGTGGTGACGCGTCGGAACTCCGCTGCGCCCGCGGCCCTCTCGGTGGTCGTTGCGCCGGTCGGGGTCTGGCTCATGGCGGGCACGCCTCGCTCTCGTTCGTGGTGTCGCGCGGCGCCGGATCCGCGGCGCCGTGCCCATCCTGCGCCGTCCGGGCTACCGGGCGCAGCCGAACACGCGGTCGAACACGCACGTGGACGGCAAGGCGCCCGACAGGGCGGCCCGGCGTGATGCCCGGGCCGCCCTACGGCCGCCGCCCCCCGGCCGTCACTGCGGGGCCGTCACTGCGGGGCCGTCACTGCGCGGCGAGCTCCGCCAGCAGCGCGGCGGTGTCCTCCGGGCGGGAGAACATCGGCCAGTGGCCGGTCCGGAGTTCGCGCAGCTCCCACTCCGGCCCGGCGAGCGGCGCGAAGTACGGGTGGCCGCTCGCGATCATGCCCCGGACCTGCTCCAACGGGAAGGAGCAGGAGATCAGGGCCTTCGCCAGCCCGTCCCCCCGGCCGGTCAGCCGCAGCGGTTGGGCGAACCCGCCGGCGGGCTGGTCGGTGGCGTGCTCGCGGATCCGGGCGAGGGTGGCCTCGTCCAGGCCGTCGAGGGGCGCCCCGGACGCGGCCAGCTCCGCCCAGGACGGCATCGGGTAGCGCCAGCCGTCGACCACGGAGGCCTCGGCGCGGGCGCGGTACTCCGGCTCCCACAGGTCGCGCAGCGCGGCGCCGTCGGTCAGCGGGCCGCTGTCGAGGTAGACGACCCGGCGGATCCGCTCGGGCATCCGGTCGGCGGCGCCGGTGACGGGGGCGCCGCCGCCGCTGTGGCCGACCAGCACGACGTCCCAGAGGTCCTCGCGGGTCAGCAGGTCGGTGAGGTCGGCGATGTGGGTGTCCAGGTCGACCGCGGGCCCGCCCTCGCCGGAGCGCTCGGCGACACCGGTGAGGGTGACCGGGTGCACGGTGTGTCCGGCGGCGCGCAGCGGCTCGGCCACCGCGTCCCACGCCCAGGCGCCGAGCCAGTAACCGGGGACGAGTACGAACGTGCTCATGGGGGGCGCTCCTTGGTAGGCGGAACCGTCACGAACGACTCTAGGATCGAATCCGGACAGATCCCGCCCGGATAACCGGCGTGGCAAAAGCAGGTGGAAGGAGGCGCCGTGGACCACCCGGTCAGCCGGGTCCTCGCCCTGCTCGAACTGCTCCAGGCCCGGCCGGGACTCACCGGCGCCGAACTCGCCGAGCGGCTGTCGGTGGACGAGCGCACCGTCCGCCGCTACACCGCCCGCCTGGTGGACCTCGGCATCCCGGTGCAGGCCGACCGCGGCCGCTACGGCGGCTACCGCCTGCTCCCCGGGTACCGGCTGCCGCCGCTGATGCTCACCGGGGACGAGGCCGCCTCGGTGGTCCTCGGGCTGCTGGCCGGGCGCAGCTCGGGGCTGTCGGTGGGGGAGCAGGCCGCGGAGTCGGCGCTCGCCAAGATCCAGCGGGTGCTGCCCCCGCAGCTGCGCGAGCGCGTCGCGGCGGTCGAGCAGACCCTAGGACTGACCGCCGCGCCCGCGGCCGGGCCCAGTCCGGCCGCGGCCGCGCTGTTCGCCCTCGCCGAGGCGGCCCGCCGCCGGCGCCGGGTCCGGCTCGCCTACCGGGACCGTACGGGCGAGCCCAGCGAGCGCGAGTTCGACCCGTACGGGCTGGTCTTCCACTCCGGCCGCTGGTACACCACCGGGCTGGACCACCGCAGCGGCGAGCTGCGCACCTTCCGGCTGGACCGGATCGAGGCCGCCGAGCCCCGCGCGACCGCATTCGAGCCGCCGGAGGACTTCGACCCGGTCCAGCGGGTGGTGGAGTCGCTGGCCGCGGTGCCGTGGACGCACGAGGTGGAGGTGGTGCTGACGACCACCCTCGCCGAGGCCCGGCAGCGCATCCCGCCCACCGCCGGGACGCTCACCGGGACGGACGACGGATTGGTCCTGCTGCGGGCCCGGGCGCAGCGCCTCGACGGCATGGCGATGATGCTGGCCGGCCTCGGCTGGCCGTTCGCCATCCGCCGGCCGGACGCCCTGCGCGAGGAGGTCCGGGCGCTCGCCGCCCGCCTCACGGGGTGGAGCGACCCGGACGACCGGTGAGGCGGCCGGGCTGACGGTATGACGGTATGGCGGATCACCCCGGACGTCAGCCGAGGATGCCGCGGTCGTAGGCGGTGGCCACCGCCGCGGCGCGGTCCTTGACGCCGAGCTTGCCGTAGATGTGCGTGAGGTGGCTCTTCACCGTGGCCTCGCTGATGAACAGGACGGCGGCCATCTCGCGGTTGGAGGTGCCCTTGGCGACCAGGCGCAGGATCTCGCCCTCGCGGGCGCTCAGGGCGGCGCTGCGGGGCGACCGTACGCGGGACACCAGGCGGGCGGCGATGGCGGGGGACAGCACCGTGCGGCCTTCGGCGGCGGCGCGCACGGCGGTGAACAGCTCGTCGCGGGGGACGTCCTTGAGCAGGTAGCCGGTGGCCCCGGCCTCGATCGCGGGGATGGTGTCGTGGTCGGTGTCGTAGGTGGTGAGCACCAGCACCCGGCAGCGCGGGCAGCGGCGCGCCAGCTCCCTGATCGCCTCGACTCCGCCGCCGCCGGGCATCCGGAGGTCCATCAGGACCACGTCCGGGTCCAGCCGTTCGGCCAGGGCGACCGCCGTGACGCCGTCGGCGGCCTCGCCGAGGACCTCGAAGCCGGCACCGGAGGCGGCGAAGATGCCGAGCAGTCCGTGCCGCACGACGGGGTGGTCGTCGACGATCAGCAGGGTGATGGGCGGTTCGGTCATGGCGCACCAACAGTACGGTCATGGCGCACCAGCGGTACGCGGGCCGAGACGGCGGTGCCGGTGCCCGGCTCCGACTCGACCTCGACGGCGCCCGCCACGCGCTCGGCCCGGGCGCGCATGCCGTCGAGCCCGAAACCGCCGTGCGCACCGCGCGCGGGCGGGTGCAGCGGGTCGAAGCCGCGGCCGTCGTCGCGGACGTCCAGGTTCACCTCCTCGTCGAAGTAGGACAGGGTGACGCCGACCCTGGTGGCGTGCGCGTGCCGGCCGGCGTTGGCCAGTGCCTCCTGGGCGATGCGGAGCAGGGCGGCCTCGATCTCGTGGTGCAGCGGCTCCACGGGGCCGGTGACGGTGAAGTCGGCCCGTACGCCGGTCGATTCGGACCAGGCCGCCACGATGGTCCGCAGCGCCTCGGGCAGCGCCTCGTGCTGCAGCGGGGCCGGGCCGAGGTCCTGGACCGAGCGGCGCGCCTCGCCGAGGCTCTGCCGGGCCAGCGCGGCCGCCCGTCCGACGTGGTCCCGGGCGGTGGCGGGCGTCGAACTGTCGGCCGCCGCCTGGAGTTGGGTGACGATGCCGGCCAGCCCCTGGGCGATGGTGTCGTGGATCTCGGCGGCGAGCCGGCGGCGCTCGTCGTGGACGCCCGCCTCCCTGGCCTGGACGACGAGTTGGGCGTGCAGGCCCGCGTTCTCCCGCAGCGCCTCCGCCAACCGGGCGTTGGCGTACTGCAGTTCCGCGATGGTGTCGGTCTTGGCCCGGGCGCTCTCGCCCTCCCTGACCGAGAAGTGGTGGAGCAGCAGGGCGATCGAACCGCTGACCGCGTAGACCGCCGCGAAACCGGCCCACTGGGCGGGGCCGTTCAGCGGGGGGCCGCCGACGCTGACGGCGGACATCGGCACGGCCGTGGCGAGCAGGCCGACGCGGGCCAGGCGGGCGGGCAGCCAGCGGACGGCGTCGTAGTACCCGATCACCGCGTAGACGAGGAAGGCCGGGGTCAGCCAGCAGAGCGCGAAGGAGAGCACGTACCGGATGGCGTAGTACGCCTGACCCGCCGCCCCTGCACCTGCTGCCCCTGGACCCGCCGCCCCGGGGGCCGTCCGGTGCCACCACAGGTGCAGCGCTAGCGCGGCGCCCACCAGCGCCACCGCCCCGTACGGCCCGCCGGGCCCTCCGAGGTCGGCGTTGGCCGCCGCCCCCGCGGAGGCGATGCCCAGCAGGAGGTACGGGGACCACCGGTAGAACTGCTCCCAGCGGACGTCCACGGCCACCGCGTCGTGCGTCATGGGGCCATTCTCCGAGTCGGTCACTCCCAGCGGAACCAACGGGCGGCGGTGGCGACCAGGAGGAGCGTCCACAGCACCGTCACCCCCAGCAGGGACCAGTCGGGCCAGTCGCCGCGCATCGCCTGGTCGAGCGCCCGGGCGCCTGCCCCGAACGGGGTGAACCCGAGGACGCGCCGGGCGGTCTCCGGCAGCACCTGGACCGGTCCCCACAGCCCCGCGGAGACGGCCAGCGGGAAGAAGGCGACCGTGGCGGCCGTGGTGGCGAGCCTGGTGTTCGGGGCGAACGCGGCGAGGACCGTCCCCAGCGCGAGCGCCACCAGGGCGGCCAGCGCGAGGGCCACGGTGTAGCCGGGCAGGTGCCGCGGGAGCGCCACGCCGTGGACGAGCCGGCCGACGGCGACCACCAGGACGGCGGAGCCGAGCGCGACGACGGTGTGGAGGACGATCTGTGCCGTCAGCAGGGTGAGCGGCCGTACCGGCGTGGTGGACATCCGGCGCAGGATCCCCTGCTCCCGGTAGCCGACCAGGAACCCCGGCATGACCTGGGTGCCGGACATGATCACGGCGAGCAGCACCAGCACGGGGACGTAGGCGTCCACCATGCGCAGCCCGCCGAGCGCCGGGTCGGGCGTGCGGAAGGCCGGCAGCAGGCCGAGGACGGTCAGCAGCAGGGTCGGGAAGGCCACGACCCAGAACACCCCCGCACGGTGGCGGCCGATGAGGCGGGCCTCGGCCCGCAGCACGGCGGTGGACGCGGACATCTCAGACCCCCCGTTCGGTGAGCCGGAGGAAGGCGTCGTCCAGCGTGGGGTTCGCGATCCGGAGCCGGTGCGCCGTGATCCCGTGCCCGGCGAGCAGGGCGATCAGCGCCGCGACCGTCTCGTCCGTGCCGCACACGCTCACCCGGCCGTCCTCGGCGTGCCGCACGGACACCGCGGCGGGGAGCGCGGCCAGGTCGAGGCCGTCGACCGGGCGGGAGGGGGTGAAGGTGACGACCGTGGCGCCGTCGGTGCGGCGGATCAGCCCGGCGGGTGTGTCGAGCGCGACGACCCCGCCCGCGTCGAGGACGGCGATCCGGTCGCAGAGGTGCTGGGCCTCCTCCATGAAGTGGGTGACCAGCAGGACGGTCACGCCGGACTCCCGCACGTCCTCGATCAGCTTCCAGGTGTCGCGCCGGGCGCGCGGGTCGAGGCCCGTGGTCAGCTCGTCGAGCACCACGACCCGGGGGGCGCCGATGAGGGCGAGCGCGATGGACAGGCGCTGGCGCCGGCCGCCGGAGAGCGCGCCGAAGCGGGCGCCGAGCCGGTCGGCCAGGCCGAGCCGTTCGGCCAGCGGCCGCCAGTCGGCCGGGGCCGGGTAGAAGGCGCTGTAGAGCTGCAGCGCCTCGCGGACGGTCAGGTTCTCCTGCAGCGCGCTCTGCTGGAGCTGCACGCCGAGGATCCGGGTGACGTCCTGACGCTCGGTGAGCGGGTCGAGGCCGGCCACCCGTACCCGCCCGGAGTCGGGGGTCCGCAGCCCCGCGACGCACTCGACCGTGGTCGTCTTGCCTGCGCCGTTCGGGCCGAGCACGCCGAAGATCTCGCCTTCCTCGACGGCGAAGGACACCCCGTCGACCACGGGCCGGCCCCCGTAGGACTTGCGCAGTCCGGTGACTTCGATGATGGGCATGGCCCGATGATCACGGGCCGGGCCCCGGCCCCGCATCGCCCATCGCGCTTGAGCGGGCATCCGCCGATCGGCTGATGCGGGCCGTCCGACCCGCGGGGCCCGGAGCCGGCGTGTGATCCGGCCGGCCGACGCGCCCGGGGCCCGGATCAGGCCTTCCGACCTGCCCGGGCCCGGATCCGGGCGGGTCAGTGCACCGCCGGGGCGAGCTCGTCGCCGGGCCGCTCGCTGAAGGCGCCGTCCCGCATCAGCCGCTGCGGCCGCCGGACCAGCAGGTAGCCGAGGCCGGCCAGGCCGACCAGGCCGACACCGAGCAGGGCCGCCCACACCTGGTACCAGGGCGCGCCGGGCGGGGCGAGGATGGCCCGCGGCCAGCAGATGTTGACCACCTCCAGCCCCGTCCAGAGCACCGCGAGGGCGTTGACCACCGTCCCGGCCCGGCCGTAGGAGACCTCGCCGGACGGTCGCCAGGTGCCGCGCAGCCGGGCGGCCAGGGCGGCGACGCTGAGCAGGAAGAACGGCAGGAAGGTGGCGGCCGTGCCGAAGGTGATCAGGCTGCCCATCGCGGTGGCCTCCAGCCCGAGCGGCAGCGCGGCCGCGCTGACCACGGTGGCCGCGACCAGTCCGCCGATCGGCGCCTTGTGCCGGTTGACCCGGCGGACCTGGGCGGAGAACGGGAAGACGCCGTCGCGGGCCAGCGAGTAGAGGCCGCGTGCGGCGCCGCCCTGGGAGGCCATCAGACAGGCGGTGAAGGAGATCAGCACGACCACCACGAAGGGCTTGGCCGACCAGTCGCCGAAGGCGGTGGTGACGGCGGTGGTGACCGGGTCGAGGTCCTGGCCGGCGACCACCGCGGCCGGGTCGGGGTGGGCGAGCGCGACCGAGACGGCGTTCAGGATGACGACCACGCCGACGCTCAGCAGCGCCCACCACATCGCGCGCGGCACCTGGCGGCCGGCGTCCCTGGTCTCCTCCGCGGTGGAGACACAGGCGTCGAAGCCGATGAACGCCCAGCCGCCGACGGCGACCACGGCCAGGAAGGCGGCCCCGGTGGAGACCCCGGCGGTGGCGGGGGCGTCCAGGAGGTCGGTCAGCAGGCCGAAGCCGTGCACCCGGAAGAACAGCAGCAGGGCGAAGCCGACCAGCACCGAGGCGATCAGCTCGGCGGCGATGCCGAGCGAGACGAACCAGCGCAGCAGGTTGATGCCGTAGGCGTTGACCAGGGTGCAGAACAGCATGAACAGCACCGAGACCAGCACCAGCCGGGCGGGTGTCGGGGTCAGCCCGAACAGGGCGAAGAACCAGGGCGAGGCCAGGTAGGCGACGGTGGTGTTGGCGAACATCACGGCGAACTGCCACATCCACCCGGTGAGCCAGGCGAAGGTCGGGCCCGCCAGCCGCCTGCTCCACTGGTACGCGCCGCCGGCCAGCGGCCACTGGGAGGCGAGTTCGGAGTAGACCGCCACCACCAGCATCTGGCCGAGCAGGCACACCGGCAGCGCCCACACCCAGGCGCCGCCGGCCACGCTCAGGCCGACCTGGCTGACGGCGTACAGGCCGACGACGGGGGAGACGACGGCGAATCCCATCGAGATGTTGCCGAGGACGCCCAGACTGCGGCGCAGCTCCTGGCGGTAGCCGAGGGCGGCGAGCCGGTCGGCGTCGCCGACCGCGCCCGGAGCCCCGCCCGCAGGCCCGGGTGCGGTCCCGTTCGGGGTGGTCGTGGGGCCGGGGCCCGTGCTGGTCCCGGATCTCGGGGGGTTCTCGGTCATGCTGCGGTCCGCCTTCCCGCCGTGCGGGGGGAGGCCCGCCACGGAAAACTAACTTTGTTAGTTCGGGACCGTAGCCCGTGCCCCCCGGGCAGGGGAAGAGCCGACACCAGGCTGTAATAACGTGGGGCGACGCAGGGGCTTAAGGTCCTGTCCGGAAAGGGCCTGACAGTGGGCGGCGAGGGGCGGAGCACCGTGGGACGACCGAGCAGGGCGCTGCTGAGCAGGGAGATCATCGCCAGGGCCGCCCTCGACGTGGTCGACGAACAGGGCCCGGACGGCCTCACCATGCGCACCCTCGCCGACCGGCTGGGCGTCAAGGCGGCCTCGCTCTACAACCATACGAGCGGCAAGGACGAGCTGATCGACGCGCTCGCCGAACTCGTCAACGCCGAGATCGACCTCGAACCGCTCACCCGGACCGGAGACGCCGACTGGAGGGACGGCGTCGCCGCCTACGCCCGCGGGTACCGCGCGGTCTTCCTGCGCCACCCGAACACCATCGCGCTGCTCGCCCGCCGCCGGGTCGAGGCGGAGCGTCAACTGCTGGGCTACGACACCCTGCTCGGGGCCCTCGGCCGGGCCGGTCTCGGGCCTGCCGACGCCGCCGAGGCGGCCGCCGCGCTCGACTACCTGGTGCTCGGCTCGGCGCTGGAGACCTTCACCGCCGGGTTCACCCGCGGCTCGGCCGACTACCGCCCCCGCTACCCGGCCCTGGCCGGGGCGCTGGAGGCCTCCGCCGAACGCGGCGGCGCACCCGGTGCGGGGGCGTCCGGCCTGGACGAGCGGGGCTTCGAGCTCGCCCTGCGGCTACTCCTCGACGGCCTCGCGGCGCGCACGCCCTGAGGCGTACCGCTTGGGACGTACCGCCTGAGACGCACCCGCTGAGGCCGGTGTGAGAACGCGCGCGGCGGGGGGGGGGGGGGGGGGGGGGGGGCGCCCCCCCCCCCCCCCCCCCCCCCCCCCCCCCCCCCCCCCCCCCCCCCCCCCCCCCCCCCCCCCCCCCCCCCGCCCCCCCCCCCCCCCCCCCCCCCCCCCCCCCCCCCCCCCCCCCCCCCCCCCCCCCCCCCCCCCCCCCCCCCCCCCCCCCCCCCCCCCCCCCC
>NZ_JBITZW010000002.1:0-81849 GCF_044547105.1 Kitasatospora sp. NPDC052868
TCCACCCCGAAGGGCTTCACCGTTCGACTTGCATGTGTTAAGCACGCCGCCAGCGTTCGTCCTGAGCCAGGATCAAACTCTCCGTGAATGTCTGCCGGTAATCCGGCGAGCACTCGCGTCGAGCGGCACGGCAACCACCGGAATAGGGTGATCCCGCGCACTGCGTCCTCGCTAGTGTTTTACTTCAAAAGGAATCTCCAACCCCGATCAGACGATCGAGGCCGGGGATGTCAACATATCTGGCGTTGACTTTTGGCACGCTGTTGAGTTCTCAAGGAACGGACACTTCCTTCGGACCGCCTTCCAGCGGGCCCTCCGGGCGCTTCGTTCTTTCGTGTTTGAAGCTTATCAGATGTTTTCCGCCCCGTTTTCCGGAGTTTCATTCATCGGACTTGCTTTCCGCCGCCCCTCTCGGTGCGACTCCGGAACTGTACGGGGACGGGACCGTCACAAGCAAATCGTCCCGCCCCACATACGCGGGACGGGACGATCAGCTGCTCGAACGCCGTCAGGCGCGGCCCATCTCCTCGACGATGGCCGCCGCGAAGGCGTCGATGTCGGCCTCCGTGGTGTCGAAGGCGCACATCCAGCGCACCTCTCCGGTGTGCTCGTTCCAGAAGTAGAAGCGGTAACGCTTCTGCAGCCGCTCGCTCACCTCGCGCGGGAGGATCGCGAAGACCGCGTTCGCCTCGACCGGGCGGACGATCGTCACGCCGTCGATCTCCCGGACGGCGGTCTCCAGCCGGCGGGCCATCGCGTTGGCGTGCCCCGCATTGCGCAGCCACAGGTCGCCGGTCAGCAGCGCCTCGAACTGCACGGACACGAAGCGCATCTTCGACGCGAGCTGCATCGAGGTCTTGCGCAGGTACTTGATGTTCCGGACCTGCTCGGGGTTGAGCACGACCACGCACTCGCCGAACAGCAGGCCGTTCTTCGTACCGCCGAAGGACAGCACGTCCACGCCGACGTCCGTGGTGAACGCCCGCAGCGGCAGACCGAGCGAGGCGGCGGCGTTGCCCAGGCGCGAGCCGTCCACGTGGACCAGCATGCCGTGCTGGTGGGCGTGGTCGACGATGTCCCGGATCTCGTCCGCGGTGTAGAGGGTGCCGAGCTCGGTGCTCTGGGTGATCGAGACCACCAGCGGCTGCGCCCGGTGCTCGTCCCCCCAGCCCCAGGCCTGCTGATCGATGAGCTCGGGGGTGAGCTTGCCGTCCGGGGTGGGAACGGTGAGCAGCTTGATGCCGCCCATCTTCTCCGGGGCGCCGCCCTCGTCCACGTTGATGTGGGCGCTGTCGGCCGCGATCACCGCGCCCCAACGCGGGAGCAGGGCCTGGAGGGCGGTGACGTTGGCGCCGGTGCCGTTGAAGACGGGGTACGCCTCGGCCTTGTCCCCGAAGTGCTTGCGGAACACCTCCTGCAGGTGCGCCGTGTAGTCGTCCTCGCCGTACGCGACCTGGTGGCCGCCGTTGGCGAGGGCTATCGCGGCGAGGATCTCCGGGTGCACGCCGGCGTAGTTGTCGCTGGCGAAACCGCGGACGGAGGGGTCGTGCCGCCGTACGGCGTCCGTACGGGACTCCGTCGTGGAGGTGGGGTCGGTCATCGGGCTGTCAGCCACAGGTGCTGTCCGTTCAGTGCTGCTGCGGGGCGGTCCCAGAGGCCCGCGAGGTGGTCGGCGAGGTCGGCGGTGTCCGTGAAACCGGCGAACTTCGCCTCCGGCTTCTCGGCCCGCATCTCGGGACTGACCAGCGCCTTGATCACCAGGATCGCAGCCGCGGCAGTGGGCTCGCCATCGGCCGAGGTCGTCTCCTTCTTGAAGGAGTCGGCCATGGCGAGGGTCCAGGCCTCGGTGGCGGCCTTGGCCGCCGCGTAGGCGGCGCCGCCGGAGGTCGGCTTGTGGGCCGAGGAGGCGGAGATCATGGCGTACCGGCCGGACTCGCTGCGGACCAGGGCCGGCTGGAAGGCCAGCGAGGTGTGCTGGAGCGTGCGCACCACGGTGTCGTGCAGGAAGTCCCAGTCGTCGATCCGGGTGTCGAAGAACCTCTTGCTGCCGCGCCAGCCGCCGACCAGGTGGAACAGGCCGTCGACGTGGCCGTGCTCGGCCTCCAGGTGGTCGGCCCAGTCGTGGACCTCCTGCGGGTCGAGCAGGTCGATGACCTGCCCGCTGACCCGTGCGCCGGGGACGGCCCCGCGCACGGCGTCGAGCGCCTTCTCCAGCCGCTGCGCGTCGATGTCGGCGCCGATCACGGTGGCGCCGTCGGCCGCGAGGCGGCGCAGGACGGCCTGGCCGGCCGGGCCGCTGGCTCCGGCGACGGCGATGACCTTGCCGGTGAGGGGCTTGGCGGATGCGGTGGTCATGCGGCGACTCCCTGGATGCCGGCGCCGGTGATGCCGGTGGTGGCGGCGATGACGCCGCTGAGCTTCTTGGAAAGGGCCTCGTAGAACATGCTCAGCGGGAACTCGTCCGGGTGGACGGCGTCGCACAGGGCCTTGTTCAGCGCCTTGCCCTCGGAGATGTCGAGCGGCAGCGCGTCGGTGCCCTTCGCCCAGGTGGAGGCGGGGTGCGGGGTGAGGTAGCGCGAGACCAGCTGGTAGGCCGCGATCCAGTGGGCGGTCTTGGGGCGGTCGATGCCGTCGCGGTACAGGGTCTCGATCTCGCCGCAGAGCGCGTTGGTGACCTCGGCGACGCGGTCCCAGTCGATGCTGAGGCGGTTGTCACGCCAGCGCAGCGCGTCGTGCTTGTGCAGGTAGGCGAAGAGCAGCTGGCCGCCCATGCCGTCGTAGTTGCGGACGCGGTCGCCGCTGACCGGGAAGCGGAACATCCGGTCGAAGAGGATCGCGTACTGGACGTCGCGGCCCTGGTCGTAGCCCTCGGCCTGCAGCTTCACGGCCTCCTTGAAGGCGGTGAGGTCGCAGCGGAGCTCCTCCAGGCCGTACATCCAGAACGGGCTGCGCTGCTTGATCATGAAGGGGTCGAACGGCAGGTCGCCGTGGCTGTGGGTGCGGTCGTGGACGAGGTCCCACAGGACGAAGGTCTGCTGGGCGCGCTCCTGGTCCTGCAGCAGGCCCTCGGCGTCGGCCGGGATCTCCAGGCCGAGCAGCTGGACGGCGCTGGTGGAGACGGCACGGAAGCGGGCGGCCTCGCGGTCGCAGAAGATGCCGCCCCAGGTGAAACGTTCCGGCGCCTTGCGCACGGCCACGGTCTCGGGGAAGAGGACGGCGGAGTTGGTGTCGTAGCCGGCCGTGAAGTCGGTGAAGGTGATCGGCACGAACATCGGGTTGTCGAAGCGGGTCCGCTCCAGCTCGGCCAGCCAGTCGGGCCACACCACGCGCAGCAGGACCGCCTCGAGGTTGCGGTCCGGGTTGCCGTTCTGCGTGTACATCGGGAAGACGACGAGGTGCTCCAGGCCGTCCTCGCGCTGCTCGGCGGGCTGGAAGGCGAGCAGCGAGTCCAGGAAGTCGGGCTCCCGGTAGCCGGTGTCGGCCCACTTGGCGAGGTCGGAGTCGACGGCGGCCAGGTAGGCGGCATCGTGCGGGAAGAGCGGGGCGAGCTCCTCCACGGCGCTGCGGACGGTGGCCACCAGCGGGTCGACCGCGTGCCGCTGGACGGCGGCCAGGTCGATCGAGCCGTCCTTGGACTGCAGCGGGCGCAGACCCTCGACGGCGTCCTTGAGGCGCAGCCAGGCCGGGTGGCCGGCGTGGTTCGAGAGCGGGGCGTCGGCCGCCGCAGCGAGCCTTGGCGAAAGATTCTGCATCGTGGACTCACTTCGACAGGAGTTATTTCAACGAGAACACCATAAGTACGAAAGGTTCTGCTGTTCAAGGGGGGCTCCACCGGCAATCGTCCCGAGGCTGCCCCTGCGGCGGGGGCCTGCACCGGATGTCCGGCATGTGGACAGGTATCTGGATGTTCTGGACAGCGACACCGTGGGGATGCGAACCTCCCGCCATGTTCCCGGCGGTGATCCTGGTGGCCCGGCGCCACATCGACCTGCACCGGGTGCCCTCGTGTTGTCACGCCTGCGGTTGTGCGCGCGGCCTCTGCCGCTGCTGCTGATCCGGCTCGGGGGGCACCGCGGATGCGGCCCCGTACGCCGACCATGCCGCCTGTGTTCCGGCGCCGCCACCGGGGGGAAGTGACCCGCCGAGGCGCGGTCCACCCACAGCGCCCCCTGCGCCTCGCACCGCACTGCACCGCCTCGCACTGCACCGCCCTGCACAGCACAGCACCGCATCGCACCGCCTCCCCCTTGCCCGGTCCTCTCCCTGGAGCCTGCCATGTCCTCCCTCCGCAAGCCGCTCTTCGCACTGCCGCCGGCCGTACTGCTGGCCGCCGCGGCCGCGCTGACCGCGTGCGCCCCGCAGGACGCGAACTCCGACACCGCCGCCTCGGGCGGCGCGGGCGGCTGCGCGCCGGGTGCACTGGCCACCCGCACCGCGGGCACGCTGACGGTCGGCACCGACAAGCCCGCGTACGACCCGTGGTTCTCCGAGGACAAGCCGGAGAACGGCAAGGGCTTCGAGTCCGCGGTGGCGTACGCGGTCGCGGCGAAGCTGGGCTACCCCAAGGAGAAGGTGACCTGGGTGGTGGCGCCGTTCGGCAAGGCGACCACGCCCGGTGCCAAGGACTTCGACTTCGACATCAACCAGGTGTCGATCAGCGCCGAGCGCAAGCAGGCGGTGGACTTCTCCTCCGGCTACTACGACGTGCGCCAGGCGGTGATCGCACTGAAGAACTCCAAGGCCGCGGGGGCCAGGAGCATCGCCGACCTGAAGGGCGCCAAGCTGGGCGCGCAGGTCGGCACGACCAGCCTGGACGTGGTCACGGACACCATCAAGCCGAGCACCCAGCCCGCCGTCTTCGACTCCAACGACCTGGCGAAGGCCGCGCTGAAGAACGGCCAGGTCGAGGCGCTGGTGGTGGATCTGCCGACGGCCTTCTACATCACCGGCGCCGAGGTGACGGACGCCCAGGTGGTCGGCCAGTTCGAGGGCGCGTCGCAGGGCTCGTCACAGGGATCGTCGCAGAGCGCATCACCGGGCTCGTCGCAGGGCGGCTCGCAGGGTGAGCAGTTCGGCCTGGTGCTGGACAAGGGCTCCAAGCTGACCGGCTGCGTGACGCAGGCGGTGGACGCCCTGCGGGCGGACGGGACGCTGGCGGGCCTGGAGAAGCAGTGGCTCTCCGACGCCGTCGCCGCGCCCGTGCTGAAGTGAGCGACGCCGCGATGGGCACCGAGTCCGCGAGCGCCCTGCGCAAGGAGGCGCCGACCGGGCCGGACGACGACTACCGCCCGTCCGAGCGCCGGCTGGCGCACCAGGCGTACCGGCGGCGGCGGGCCCGCCGCTCGGCGCTGATCGCCGGCGCCTCGACCCTGGTGACGGCGGTCGCGCTGTACCTGCTGGTGGTGAGCTCCCCCGGGTGGGAGCGCACCCGGGAGACCTTCTTCAACGCCGAGTACGCCCGCCGGGCGCTGCCCGAGGTGCTGAAGGGCCTGCGGATCAACCTGGAGCTGATGCTCGGCTGCGGGGCGCTGATCCTGGTCTTCGGCCTGCTGCTGGCGGTGCTGCGGACACTGCGCGGACCGGTCTTCCTGCCGGTCCGGCTGCTGGCCACGGCGTACGTGGACTTCTTCCTCGGCCTGCCGATGATCATCTGCCTGCTGATCATGATCACCGGGGTGCCGGCGCTACGGCTGGCGGGGGTGACCACCGACCCGCTGCTGCTCGGCGGCGCGGCGCTGGTGCTGACGTACTCGGCGTACGTGTCCGAGGTGTTCCGGGCCGGCATCGACTCGGTGCACCCGAGCCAGCGGGCGGCCGCCCGGTCGCTGGGCCTGAGCAACGCCCAGGCGATGCGGTACGTGGTGCTGCCGCAGGCGGTGCGCCGGGTGGTGCCGCCGCTGCTGAACAACCTGGTCAGCCTGCAGAAGGACACCGGCCTGGTGTCCATCGGCGGGGCGATCGACGCGGTGTACGCGGCGAAGATCATCGCCTCCCGGGCGTTCAACTACACCCCGTACGTGGTGGCGGCGCTGGTGTTCATCGCGCTGACCATCCCGCTCACCCGCCTCACCGACTGGATGACCGCCCGGATGAACCGCCGTCAGCACCAGGGAGGTGCGGTGTGACCACCGACAACGGTGTCCCGGCGGACCGGGCCGGGGCGGCCGACCGGGCCGGGACGGCGGACCCGACTCCGGCCGCCGGACCGGTCCTGCGGTTGGAGTCGGTCCGCAAGGCCTTCGGCACCCAGGTGGTGCTGCGCGACGTGGACCTGGCCGTGCCCGAGCACTCGGTGACGGCCCTGATCGGGGCGTCCGGCTCCGGCAAGTCCACGCTGATGCGGTGCGCCAACCTGCTGGAGGAGATCGACGACGGCGCGATCTTCCTCGACGGCGAGGAGATCACCGACCCGCGGACGGACGAGGACGCCGTACGCCGCCGGATCGGCGTCGTGTTCCAGTCGTACAACCTGTTCCCGCATATGACCGTGCTGGAGAACATCACCCTGGCCCCGCGCCGGGTGCACGGCCTGTCCCGGGCCGAGGCCGAGGGGCGGGCGCTGGAGCTGCTGGAGCGGCTCGGGCTGGCGGCGAAGTCCCGGGAGTACCCGGACCGGCTCTCCGGCGGCCAGCAGCAGCGGGTGGCCATCGTCCGGGCGCTGGCCACCGGGCCCCGGCTGCTGCTGCTCGACGAAATCACCGCCGCGCTCGACCCGGAGCTGGTCGGCGAGGTGCTGGCGGTGGTCCGCGACCTCAAGGAGCAGGGCATGACGATGGTGCTCTCCACCCACGAGATGGGCTTCGCCCGCGAGGTCGCCGACCAGGTCTGCTTCCTGGACGCCGGGGTGGTGCTCGAACAGGGGCCGCCGGAGCAGGTGTTCGGCGACCCGCAGCAGGAGCGGACCAGACGGTTCCTCAGCCGGATCGTCGCCTCCGGGCGGCTGCACCCGTAACCGTGGACGGCGCCCGCCGGAGGGTTCACTCCGACGGGCGCCACCGTGCGCCCTGCGCACGCCCTGCTCAGCGGGGCCCCGAGCGGTGATCGTGGACGGTACGCCCGTACGCGCCGCTCGGGGGAGGACGCCGTTGCACGGACCGGTCCTGGTCAGCTGGCTGCTGGCCGCTCTCACCGCGGCCTCCGGGGCCTACTGCCTGACCCGGCTGCGCCGCTCACCCTGTACGGCCCACGGTGACCGGCTCGCCGACCACCGGCCCGCCGACGACCGGCATGGCGGCGACCGACACGGCGGCGACCGACACGGCGGCGGAGCCGGCCGGTCCGGGCCGGGCCGCGGCGTGCACCGGCTGCTCGCCCACGAGTCCGACGCCGCCGAGGCGCTGATGGGCCTCGGCATGGCCGCGATGGCCGTCACCGGAGGGGTGGTGCCGGCCACGCTCTGGGCCTGGCTGTTCGGCGTACCGGCCGTCGCCTTCCTGCTCGGCGCCGCCGCACCGACGGTGTCGACGGCGCCGACCGCACCGGCCACACCGACGGCGCCGACCGCACCGGCCCGGCGGACGCACCGGTTGCACCATGCGGTCGGGGCGCTGGCGATGACGTACATGGCGCTCGCCATGGCCGCCGCGCCCGCCGGCACCCATACCCACCACAGCGCGGCCGCGGGCACACCGCTGCTCACCGGCGTGCTCCTGCTGTACTTCGGCGGCTACTCCCTCTGGACCGGAAGCAGACTGCTGACCACCCCGGCGGGCGGGCTGCTCTCCGGCGCCGCCGGACTGACCCGGGCCTGCCGCCTGTCGATGGGGATCGGCATGTTCGCGATGCTGCTGACCTTGTGAACCCCCCGCGTGGCGTTGGTCACTGGGCGGCCGAAAGGCGTTCCACCGGGCGTCGGCAGCCCGTAGGTTGGCAGGGAGCGCGTTGTCGCGTTCCGTGCGTACTCGGGGAGCCCATGCCATGACGGCCCTGCTCGGCCTGCTGCTGCTCGGACTGCTGCTCTCGACCGTGGCGCCCCGGCTGCTGGCCCGGGCCCGCTGGGCGGAGCGGGAGCCCGTGCTGGCGCTGCTGGCGTGGCAGTGCCTGGTGGTGGCCGTCCTGCTGTGCTGCGCGCTGAGCCTGGTCCTGGCCGCCTCGGCGGCACTGCCGGAGCTGCGCGCCCTGGTGTTCGCGGGTGCGCCGCACGGTGTGGAGGCCGCCTACGGGCTGCACGAGGCCGAGGGCTGGGGCCGGCTGTGCGCGGCGGTCCTGGCGGCGGGCGGGGTGCAGACGCTGCTGGCGCTGACCCGCGAGGTCCGCTCGGCGAAGGCGCTGCGCAACCGGCGGCACGCCCAACTGGCCAGCCGCTCCCCCGCTCTGCCGGAGTCGATGGAGAGCGTTCGGCAACGCCGGGAGCGCCTGGTGGTGTTGGAGAACGTCCGCCCGGAGGCCTGGTCACTGCCCGGCCACAACTCCCGGCTGGTGGTCACCACGGGCGCGCTCCAGCAGCTGACCGACCGGGAGTTGGCCGCCGTGCTGAGCCATGAGCGCGGGCACGTCCGCGCCCGGCACCACTGGCTCTCGCAGTGCGCCCAGGCGCTCGCCTCGGGCTTCCCCGGAGTCGGGGTGTTCAGCGCATTCCGGGACCAGGTGGGCGAGTTGGTGGAGCTCGCCGCGGACGACCGGGCGGCCCGCCGGCACGGCCGGCACACCACGGCCCTGGCGCTGGCCGAACTCAACCTGGACCGCGGGGTGTTCGGCTCCTGCCCGCCCGGCCTGGCGCAGTCCCCGAAGCGGGTGGACCGGCTGCTCGCCGGTCAGCCCCGGCTGCCCGTGGTGCACCGGCTCCGGCTGACCGTCGCCGCCCTCGGCGCACCCGCGACGGCCGTGCTGCTGGCCGCCGCTCCGGGGCTCTCCAGCCTGATCCGGTAAGGGAACAGACGAACCGTCAGGCCGGTTCGGGCGCCACCGGGAGCCCTGCCGCCGGGAGTCCTGCCGTCAGGGGTCCTGCCGTCAGGGGCCCAACCGTCAAGAGCCCTGCCGGCAGCCGCCCTCCAGCGGTCCGCCGAGGGTGAGCGCGAGCACCTCGCGGTGCAGCGGGCGGGCCTCGGCGTAGCGCCGACAGCCGTCCTCGGTCAGTGCGACCTGGATGCCGCGCCGGTCGTCCGGGCACATCGTGCGCGTCACCAGCCCCGCCTTCTCCAGCCGGCCGATCAGCCGGGAGAGCGCGCTCTGGCTCAGGTGCACGGTGTCGGCCAGCTCCTGCACCCGCAGCGTGTGGGCGGTGTCCGCGTTCCGCTCCTCGACCAGGCGTTCCAGCACCTCGAACTCGCTCATGCCCAGGCCGTGCTTCTCCCCCAGCTCGCGGTCGAGCAGGCAGGACGTGGCGGCATGCCGGGCCAGCAGGGCGCGCCAGGACGCGACCAGGTCCACATCCGCGTCGGAGTCGAGTTCAGTCACCTGTCCACAGTACCACATGCAGAAGCACTTAATGCGTTAACATCTTATTCACTTGCATTGAATGCATGTGCATGTAGTGTCCTCCCCATGACCACCGCGACCGCCACCCGATCTGACGGCCCATCAACCAGCGGGCCAGCCTGGACTCCCCGCCTCTGGGGCACCCTCATCGTGCTCTGTGCCGCGATGTTCCTGGACGCCCTGGACGTCTCCATGGTGGGCGTAGCCCTCCCGTCCATCGGCTCCGAACTGAACCTCTCCACCTCCACCCTGCAGTGGGTGGTCTCCGGCTACGTGCTCGGCTACGGCGGCCTGCTGCTGCTCGGCGGACGCGCCGCCGACCTGCTCGGCCGCCGCCGGGTCTTCCTGGTCGCGCTGGCCGTGTTCGCCGCCGCCTCGCTGGCCGGCGGCCTGGTCGACGACGGCGCCCTGCTGATCGCCGCCCGCTTCCTCAAGGGGGTCAGCGCCGCCTTCACCGCGCCCGCCGGCCTGTCGATCATCACCACCACCTTCGCCGAGGGCCCCGCCCGCAACCGGGCGCTGTCGATCTACACCACCTGCGGCGCCAGCGGCTTCTCCCTCGGCCTGGTGCTCAGCGGCCTGCTCACCTCGGTCGGCTGGCGCTGGACCTTCCTGATGCCCGTCCCGGTCGCCCTGCTCGCCCTGGCCTTCGCCGTCAAGCTGCTGCCGCGCCAGGTCGAGGAGCGCGCCAAGGGCGGCTACGACGTGGCGGGCGCCATCACCGGCACCCTCACCGTGCTGCTGCTCGTCTTCACCGTCACCGAGGCCCAGGGCGCGGGCTGGCTGAGCCTGCGCACCCTCGGCTCGCTCGCCGTGGTCGCCCTGCTCGCCGCCGCCTTCCTGGCGATCGAGAGCCGCACCGCGCACCCGCTGGTCCGGCTCGGGATCTTCCGCAACGGCTCGGTCGCCCGGGCCAACGTGATCGCGTTCGCCATGACCGGCGCCTACGGCGGGTTCCAGTTCGTCGTCACGCTCTACCTGCAGCACCTGCTCGGCTGGTCGGCCCTGGAGATGGCCCTCGGACTGCTGCCGGCCGGCGCCTTCATCGCGCTGTCGGCCCCCTTCATGGGACCGGTCGTGGACCGCTTCGGCACCGGACGGCTGCTGCCGATCGGCCTGCTGTCGCTGGCCGCCGCCTTCGCCCTGTTCCTGCGGCTGGACGAGCACAGCTCCTATGTCGCCCTGGTGCTGCCGTCCATGCTCCTGCTGGGCGTCGGCTTCGCCCTCGCCTTCCCCTCGGTGAACATCGCCGCCACCGACGGCGTCGACGACAAGGAGCAGGGCCTGGCTTCCGGGCTGGTCAACACCGCGATCCAGGTGGGCACCGCGGTCGTGCTCGCCGGCGGCACCGCGATGATCACCGCCGGCAGCGGCGGCGGCGACAGCCCGCAGGCCCAACTGGACGGCTACCGGCCCGCGCTGGTCCTGGTCACCGCGGTCGCCCTGCTGGGCTTCGTGATCGCCGCCGTGGGCGCCGTGCTCGACCGGCGGCGCAAGGGCGCGGCCCCCGTGTCGGTGCCGGACTACGACTACCCGCCGGTGGATCTGGCCGACGACCGCGGCGAGGTCCTGAGCAAGAGCTGACCAGGGCTCCGGGCCCGGGACCTCGGGCCCGGGCCTGGGCCTGGGCCTGGGCCCGGGCCCGGGCCCGAGGTCCCGGTTTCAGCCCCGCCCGCAGACAAAAGGGTGCCGACTCCACCAAACCCCCGTGTTGGTGGAGCCGGCACCTCCGTACGAGCCGGCCCGCGGCACCCCGACTACGGGGTTCACCGGTTCGACCGCTCGCTCCGCCAGTATATTGGCCGAGAGCCAACGAACCTACGGAGCTGACACGATGGCACCTCGCGGGGATTCGGTCAATGAGGAAATGCGTCAACGCTCCCGCCGGCGCATCATGCGCGCCACCGTCGAGCTGGTCGACCAGCACGGATACGCGGGAACCACGCTGACCGACATCGCAGAGCGGGCCGGGCTCGCCCGCGGACTGCTCTCCTACTACTTCGACGGCAAACGGCTGCTGATGCAGTCGGCCACGCACCGGATGATCCACCAGGCGCTCTCCGCGAACCTGGGCGAACTGCCCGCGGACGCCTCGCCGGACGCACGGCTGGCCCGGGGCATCGACACCGTCCTCGGCCTGGCGCTGGACCACCCGCGGGTGATGCGCTCGCATCTGGCACTGATCCTGGACCCGGACACCGGGACCTTCGTCCAGGACCCCGAGCAGCAGCAGGTGGCGGCGATCCTCCAGGGGCTGGTGCGCGAGTGGGGCGCGACGGACCCGATCGCCGAGCACGCGGTGCTGCGCAGCGCGCTGATGGGCGGCTGCATAGGCCTGCTGCTCCCGGGGGCCGAGCTTCCGCTGCCGCTGATCCGGGCCGACCTGTTCCGCCTCTACGGCCTCGCCTGGGCGCTCGGCTGCCCGCCGCAGTCGCTGCCGCCGGAGCGCGAACGGCCGCCGGCCCGGGGGTGAACCCGGGCCGGCGGCCGTTCGCCGCCCGTCGGGGGCTGGTCCTGTCCGGCCGGACGGGACCAGCCCCCGGGATCCCGGGCCTACCGCTCCTTGAGGATCGAGGCGAGCAGGTCGATGGTGCGCTCGGGCGTCAGGCTGTCCACGCAGAGCCGCTCCATGACCTGGATGTAGGCGTCCACGTCGTCGCGCTTGTCGAGGTACAGCGCACTGGTGAGCTGCTCCAGGTAGACCACGTCGGCGAGGTCCTGCTCCGGGAACCGCAGGATGGTGAACGCCCCGGACTCCCCGGCGTGTGCCCCGAAGCGGAACGGCATCACCTGGATCACCACGTTGGCCTGCTCGGCGACGTCGATCAGGTACTGCACCTGACCGCGCATCACCTTGGGCCCGCCGACCGGCCGGCGCAGCGCGGCCTCGTCGATGACGGCCCAGAGCCGCGGGCTGTTGCCCTCGGCGAGCAGCTTCTGGCGGCGCAGCCGGAGGCTGACCCGCTTCTCCAGCTCCTCCTCGGAGATGACCGGCCGACTCTGGCCGAAAACCGCCCGCGCGTACTCCTCGGACTGCAGCAGTCCGGGGATGAACTGCACCTCGTAGGTGCGGATCAGCGCGGCGGACTCCTCCAGACCCACGTAGGTCTGGAACCAGCCCGGCAGAACGTCGTTGAAGCTGTGCCACCAGCCGGACTTGTTGGCCTCGCGGACCAGCCCGAGCAGGGCCTCCCGCTCGCCGCCGTCGTCCACCCCGTACAGGCTGAGCAGGTCGGCGACGTCGCGCTCCTTGAAGCTGACGCGGCCGAGCTCCATGCGGCTGATCTTGGACTCGGAGGCGCGGATGGCGTATCCGGCGTCCTCCCGGGTGATGCCGCGCCCCTCGCGGAGCCGGCGCAGCTGGGAACCGAGGAGGATCCGGCGGACCATCGAGCCGCCGCCCGGCTGAACTGTGGTCATGCGGTCGAAACCTCCACCTAGGGCAAACAGCGCACAGTCTGCCATCAGTTGAGCGCTGACGGTGCCGATACTGACGGATGTTCCTATCAGTTCTGCACTCCGCACACCAGGATGCACGTGCATTCGGCGCTTGCATATGCCAATAGTGCGACTGCACGTGAATCGACTCTTGCATCTGCAGTGAGCGCAGAGGACCATGGTGCACGTGCACCTGCACATCCCTGGCAATCCCGCGGGCTCCGCGTCGACCGAACGCGCGACTCCGTGCACCAGCCCGGCAGCGCATCCGCGTTACCGGGCCTTCGTGTGCGCGCGCGCCTGGTCGAGGGGGCGGCCGTGCGGCCGAGCGAGTCGGAGGTGACCGGCATGACCCCGGCGGGTCCAGCCGTGTCCGCCCCCTTATGGGAGGAGCTCTTCATGAGCACCGGTACGGCTTTGGCAGTCGACCCCCATGTGGTCACCTGTACGCTCGCTCCCCGCTACGAAGCCGTCAGAACCGCACGCGAATTCGCCAGGACCGCTCTTCAGCGCTGGGGACTGGGCGAGCTGTTCGACGATGTCGCACTGGTGGCCTCCGAGCTGGTGACCAACGCCCTGCGGCACGCGATCGGCGCCAGGCCCGACCTGTCGGGCCACGCGCTGGACGCCCTCCCCGGGCCGGCCCTGCCGGACGGGCGGCTACCGATCCGAATAAGCCTGGTCCACCGGGCCCCCCAGATCGTGTGCGCGGTGAGCGACCCCAGCAGTATCGGGCCGGTGGCGCGGGAGGCGGACTTCGTCGCCGAATCCGGCCGCGGACTGCACCTGGTGGACTCCTTCAGCCGCTCCTGGGGCTGGCATCCGCTGGGCGGCGGCAAGGTGGTCTGGGCGCTGTTCGAGGCGGAGGAGAGCGCGGCACCGGAGATCGGCGGTCGACACCGGCGCTCCGCCTAGCAGCGGCGGGGACGGCGGTCGGACGGACGGACGACGGCAGTGGCAGGACCGGGACGCACCACACCGTTCCGGGCGCACGGCGCGACGGGCAGCCGCGCACGGGCGGGCCACGCCGGAGACGGTCACACCCACCGGACAGCACCGCGGGCGCCACCGCAGGCGCCGGTCCGGGCAGTGACCGAAAGACTAAAGGCCGTCGCGGTGTCAGCACCCACGACGGCCCCCCGATGGCGAAGGCGACGGCCGGTCAGACCGCCAGGTGGTCGAACTCCCCGTCCTTGGCCCCCAGCAGCAGCGCCGCTATCTCGGCTCGGGTGTAGATGAGCGCCGGACCGTCCGGGAAGCGCGAGTTGCGCATCGCCACATCGCCCCCCGGGAGGGCGGCGAACTCGACACAGTTGCCCTGAGAGTTGCTGTGGAGGCTCTTCTGCCAGACCACATCCTTGAGGTCTGCAGCCGCCATCCCGTTGTACGCGTCGTACATGTCGTGCATAGAAATCTCCCGAAGAGCTCCGGAGTGGTCGTCCAGCTCGGCGCCCCGGCCTCAGCCGCAACGGCTGGGCCGGCCCCGTACCGGCCCGGCACAACGCCTCACTTGACGTGATGATAGCTCCAGTGCACGTGCATCAGCACGGGACATTGCAGGTGCACGGGCTCTTCGCAGCCAAACTGGAACTCTCCACAGGTGACCGTTCTGACGGCACGTAAGCGGACATAGTCGACTGAATCGACAGGCCGCCGATAACCGCCCGTAGGCGACCACCCGCTGAATGTTGATCTTCGAACGCCCGGAGTCGCACCGCCGTGACCCTCCGTCAGCCAGCGCGGACCCTGTGAGACATCTCACTCACCCGGGGTGCAACGGACCACCCGTCCCGACGCGTCAAGAGGGACACCGGGGGCCTAGCAGGGATTGGTTGGGAAATGTCCGGATTTTCAACATCCAGACCCTCCCGAAACGGCAGCCGACTGCAGGCCCGGCCGGTCAATGTCCTACGATCTCCGCCATGAGCACCGCAGCCATCCCGGGCGCGCCACTGCCCGTCCGCAACCCAGGCTCCCGTGCGCGGGGGCGCCACCGCCGCCCTGAGCGTCCCGAGATCCCCGCCGGCTCCCCGGCCCTGGTGCTCGCCGTGCCCGCGGCCGCCGGGCCCGAGTCCCGCTCCGTGGTCGAGGAACTGCTCTCGATCGTGCGCAGCGAGCAGAGCGGCGTGCAGACGGCGGCCGGCTACCTCCCGGGCGGCACCGACGGCGAGCGGGCCGGCGAGGACTTCACCGTCGCCGAGCTGCTGGCCCACGCCGCCGAGGCCGGGCTGCCCGCGCCGATCGTGGTTCCCCTCGTGCCCGGCCCGCACGGCTTCCTGACCGAGCTGCACGAGCTGGCCGCCCACTACGGCGCCCCCGTCACCGATGTGCTGGGCCCGCACCCGCTGCTCGCCGAGGCCGTCCACGTGCGGCTCTCCGAAGCCAACCTCGCCCGCGCCGACCGCGCCCGGCTGTTCGCCATCGCGACCGCCGCGGACGGCGTCGTGCTCACCACCGTCGGTGGCGAGGAGGCGGCCGCCGCGGCCGGGATCACCGGTGTGCTGCTGGCCGCCCGGCTGGCCGTGCCGGTCGTCGCCGCCGCGCTCGACGTGCCCGGCTCGGTGGCCGCCGCCGTCAACCACCTCAAGGAGACCGGCTCGCAGCGCCCGGCGCTGGCCCCGCTGGTGATCGGCCCGGAGGCCGACTCCGAGCTGCTCGCCACGGCGGCCGAGGAGACCGGCTGCCCGAGCGCCGCGCCGCTCGGCGGGTACCCGACCGTCGGTCAGCTGATCGCCTCCACCTATCTGGCCGCGCTGCCGGCCCGGGTCTTCGAGGCGCCCGTCGACGAGGCCGCGGAGCCCGTCGCCGAGTAGGGCCGTCCAGCCCTGCCCACCCGGCAGACCGAAGGGCCCGGAGCGCACCCCGCTCCGGGCCCTTCGGCCGTCTCCACCCCCGCCGACGCAGGACCGCCGACGCGCACAGCACCCGACGCACAGCACCCGACGCACAGCACCCGACGCACAGGCCCCGCCGGTCAGGCGCGGCCGCCGACCCGGGTGGTGGGCGCGGCCGCGTCCTTCAGCCGCAGCGCGGGCAGCTGTACCGGCCGCGGCTGCACGGCGGGGGCCGGGGCCGGGTTGCTGACGGCGTTCCACTGCGGCTGCGCCGCCCCGCCGCCGTCCGCCCGGCCCACCTGGACGGCCTCGGACCGCCCGGCCCGGCGCAGCACGATACTCCTGGGCGGCTGGGACTCCGGGTCGATCCAGAGCTCGTTGCCGCCGAACTCGCAGTCCAGTACCGCGATGTCGTCCGGTTTACCGTCGCCGGTGGCCCGGAAGGCGACGCCGGCCCTGCGGTAGCCGGTGAACAGGCTGCGGCTGAAGGTGACGGCCTCCCCCGCGAGTTGGTGCTTCGCGGTGGCCACGGCGAAGTCGCTCTGCCCGGCGGCGTCGATCAGCAGCCCGTCGAAGAGGCTGCCCCTGTCCCGGCCGAGCGCGTGCAGGGCCACTCCACCGGCGCCGTTGCCGTACAGGACGCTCGCGGTGTAGTCGAAGTCGTTGAGGTAGGCGCCGTGCTCGATGCCCCAGCCGCCGTTGTGGTAGGCCGCGAACTCGGTGACCACGTGGTGGTGCCGGGCGTTCAGCCAGACGAAGATGCCGTCCTGCAGGTTGTTGTGGGCCAGGCAGCGCTGGAAGGTCCAGACGCCCTCGCTGTTCTCCGGCCACTCGTAGCCGGAGGCGCCGGTGGCGCCCTGGACGCCGACCGCGATGCAGTCCAGCGCCTTGCCGCCGGTGCCGGCCCCGAGGTTGAAGCCGGTCAGCCGGTAGGCCCGGGGGGCCGGTTCCAGCACCGTCCGGGAGGCGACGCAGGACTCGTACACGATGTCGTCGGACGGGCGCTGCGGGGTCCGGGTGTCCAGCGGGCCGTCCCACCAGTAGGCGTCCTCCCAGGTGTCGTGGCTGATGCAGCTGCGGAAGGTGATGCCGTGGCTGGCGTGCGGGACGAAGGCGTGGCTGCCGGCGTCGCGGACCACCACGCCCTCGACGACGGTGCCGCGGGTGGTGTCGCCGAGCATGTGGAAGTGCAGCCCGTACCGGCCGAGTACGGGCGCGGTGACCGGGGCGGCGCCGTCCGGGCCGTTCCAGGTCGCCCTGGTGTCGGCGCGCGGGCCGACCCAGCGCAGCGCGGCGTGCCGGACGTCGGCGCGCCGGGAGCTGGTGAGGTGCACGTGGGCGCGGCCCTTGGCGGTGCCCTCGACCCGGACGCTGCGGGTCAGATTGAGCACCTCGGCGCCGACGGTGACGCCCCCTCCGGCGGCCACCCGGGGGTGGGGGTGGGCCAGCGGGGCGTCCAGGGTGACGGTGGTTCCGTTGACGGACCGGACGGTGGCCAGGTCGTAGCGGGTGGAGAAGCCGTCCTCGTCGGGCGGGCCGGTCGGGGTGACGGCCAGTTCGTCGCCGGGCAGCCAACCCGTGGGTGCGGCGGCCAGGCTGACGGAGGCGTCGCCGGCCCGCAGGCCGCCGGCGGCGCGCACCCAGGCGGTCTTGGCGGCGCCGTCCAGCCGCAGGTAGCCGGCGCCGGTCACCCACAGGCCGGTGTCGGTGTCGACCACCTGCATGCCGTCGCCCTGGAAGCGGCGCTCGTCGACGGCGGGGAAGCGGACGGTGTGCACGGCGGCGCCGTCGGGGGCGAGGGCGAGGGTGCCGCGGATCTCGACGTTGCCGGCCGAGGCGAGGGTGAGCGTGCGGTCGGCGGCGAAGGTCAGCGCTCCGGTCGGTTCGACCAGCAGGGAGGCGACGGTGGCGTCGGTGTCGAGCAGCACCCGGTCGGTGATCCGGACGGCGCTCCCCGGGCCGGGGACGGCGCCGCCCCAGCCGGCCGGATCCGACCAGCGGCGGCCGCCCTGGTCGACGGTGGGTGCGGCGGCGGGCTGACCGGGCGGTGCCTGGGCGGCGGCGGTGCCGTCGCCGCCGCCCTCGGGCGGTCCGGCGGACAGGCCGGACGGGTCGGCGGTGGCGGGCCCGCCGTGCCGGTGTCCGCCGGGCGCCTCCCCGGCGGCCGGGGCCCCGGTGGCGGCGACCGGCTGCGTCGGCCCGGTCAGCGAGCGGCGCAGCACCTCCTCGCCGGCGATCGCGGAGAACACCGTGCCGACGGCGAGCCAGCGCAGCATCGTCCGGCGCGGTACGGGAGTTCGGGCCGCCGCCGACGGAATGTCCGGACTGTGGCGTTTTGCCCGGCGATGCGCTCCCCGCACCCCGACGGTCGGCCGTTCGGCGCGCGGGTCCTCGTCCATGGCCATCGTTGCGTAGCCCTCCCCCCAGACGGCTGCGTCGGTCGCGACGCTCTGAAGCATAGGCAGTTGCACTCACCCGCAAGGGCGTTGCTCGAAAACGGTCATTTCTGATCATGATGGACAGGCACAAAAGGCCAGACCGGCACACTGTGGCGCTCATCACACATGTTTGCGGTTTGAACTTAAGTCTGCTTAACGTGCTCCCCGTTCGTGGCCACACGGACCCAGCTCATCCGCAACGCCGAGTCCTGCCGTCGGTTGCGCTGGCAGCGCAGAACGCACCACGGCAGGAGCGGGGGACCCACAGGTAAGTCGCCCTCGACCGGTCCCGTACCGGTCCAGGGCTAGGGGTGAAGCCGCGTCCACAGCGCGGCCGGGCAACTCCAGCCCGAATCCGACAGCTCACCTCGCAGGCGTGGGAGAGGACCGCGTCACCATGCTGCCCAGCAACGGCACCAGCCTGTCCAGCCGTACCCGCCGCGCGATCGCCACCCTCGGCGTCGTCGGGATCGGCCTCACGATTCCCTGCCTCACCTCCGGCACCGCCTCCGCCGCCTCCGTCGCGACCTGGGACAAGGTCGCCCAGTGCGAGAGCGGCGGCAACTGGAGCATCAACACCGGCAACGGCTTCTACGGCGGCCTCCAGTTCACCTCCAGCACCTGGGCCGCCTTCGGCGGCACCGCCTTCGCCGCGCAGGCCAACCAGGCCACCAAGGACCAGCAGATCTCGATCGCCGAGAAGGTGCTCGCCTCGCAGGGTCCCGGCGCCTGGCCGGTCTGCTCCGTCCAGGCCGGTCTGACCAAGGGCGGCACCCCGGCCGCCGTCGACACCTCGGCCGGTGCGACCGCCGCCAAGCCGGCCGCGCAGACCCCCGCCCCGGCCGCCAAGCCGGCCACCCCCGCCGCCAAGCCCGCGGCCCAGGCCCCCGCCGCCAAGCCCGCGGCCCAGGCCCCCGCGGACGCCGCCAAGCCGGCCGCCTCCGACTCCGCCAAGGGCGGCCGGAACTGGCAGCAGTACCGCCAGCAGGACGGCCAGGCGAAGTCCGCCGAGTACACCGTCATCGCCGGTGACTGGCTCTCCGCGATCGCCGACAAGAACAACGTCCAGGGCGGCTGGGAGCGGCTCTACGAGCTGAACCGCGACGTCCTGGCCGACGGCCCGCACGTCATCTACCCGGGCCAGCACCTGGCCCTGCGCGACCGCGGCCAGGCCCAGCAGTCCGAGGAGTCCGGCAAGAACTTCGACTGGTTCAACCGCTCCTCCTCGACCTCGGACCAGGCCGCCGGCTCCACCGCCGCCAAGCCGGCCGCGCAGACCCAGGCCCCGGCCGCCAAGCCCGCCGCCCAGGCCGAGACCCCGGCCCCGGCCCAGGCCGCCACCGGCAGCATGGCCGCCGCGGTCTCCTTCGCCCAGTCGAAGGTCGGCCAGGCATACGTCTACGGCGGCACCGGCAACGGCGGCTGGGACTGCTCCGGCCTGACCCAGGCCGCGCTGCGCGCCGCGGGCATCTCCGTCCCGCGGGTCGCCGCCGACCAGGCCGCCGCCAGCACCCACGTCTCGCTGGACAGCCTCAAGCCGGGCGACCTGCTGTTCTGGTCCAACAACGGCCAGGACTCGGGCGTCTACCACGTCGCGCTGTACATCGGCGACGGCAAGTACGTCGAGGCCGCCAACCCGAGCTCGGGCGTCCGCACCCAGACCATCGCCAACTGGGCGCCGGACTTCGCGGGCCGCGTCTGACCACCCCGCGGTAGGGCCGCACGGGCCCGAACCGCCGCGACCCCCGGGGAGAGTCCGGTCGGCTCCTCCCCGGGGGTCGCGGCCTGCCCTCGGCCATGGTCAAATCGGCCCGCAGCGGGCATGCTGCTGCTTCGGCCCCGAGGAGGAGTCACCATGGCCCAGGTCACCGTCACGCTCGACGCCAATCTCGCCATCGACGCGATGATGCTCTCCGGTACCAGGAACCCGCAGGACGCGGTCGAACTCGTCCTGCGCGACTACCTGGCCCGGGGCCGGCGCACCGAGAGCCTCACCGGTGACTCCGAGGACGGCCGGCGGGTCGCCCCGGACCGCCCGACCGCCCAGGAGGGCTGAGCAGGCACGCGCAGGGGCCCCCGGAGAGCGGCTGCTCTCCGGGGGCCCCTCGTCGGTTCACCTGGCCCTGGCGCCGGTGGAGCCGCGCATCACCAGCTCCGGCTGGAACATGAACTCCCCGCGCTGGACGGCGTTCGCGCCGACCTCCTCCAGCAGGGCGTCGACGGCCGCGGTGGCCATCGCCTCGACCGGCTGGCGGATGGTGGTCAGCGGCGGCTCGGTGAAGGCTATGAGCGGCGAGTCGTCGAAGCCGACGACCGAGACGTCCTGCGGCACCGAGAGCCCGCGCTGGCGCACCGCGCGGATCGCGCCGAGCGCCATCATGTCGCTGCCGCAGACGATCGCGGTGCAGCCCTTGTCGAGCAGCGCGCCGGCCGCCGCGTGCCCGCCCTCCACGCTGAACAGCGTGTGGTGGACGAGGTCCTGGGCCTCCTCGGCGGTCCGGCCGAGCACCTCGCGCATCGCGGCCGTGAAGCCCTCGATCTTGCGCAGCACCGGCACGTAGCGCCGCTGCCCGACGGCCAACCCGATCCGCTCGTGGCCGAGTTCGGCCAGGTGCTGGACGGCCATCCACATCGCGGCCCGGTCGTCCGGCGAGATGAACGGCGCGTCGATCTTCTCGCTGTAGCCGTTGATCAGCACGAACGGCACCTGGCGGCCGGTCAGCCGGGCGTACCGGTCGTGGTCGGCGGTGGTGTCGGCGTGCAGGCCGGAGACGAAGACGATGCCCGCCACGCCCCGGTCGACCAGCATCTCCACCAGTTCGTCCTCGGTGGAACCGCCCGGCGTCTGGGTGCAGAGCACCGGCGTGAAGCCGTGCCGGCTCAGCACCTGCTCGATCACCTGCGCCAGCGCGGGGAAGATCGGGTTGCTGAGCTCCGGGGTGATCAGCCCGATCAGGCCCGCGCTGCGCTGGCGCAGGCGGGTGGGGCGCTCGTAGCCGAGCACGTCCAGCGCCGCCAGCACGGTCTGCCGGGTGGCGGCGGACACGTTCGCCTTGCCGTTGAGTACGCGGGAGACGGTGGCCTCACTGACCCCCGCCTGCGCCGCGATGTCTGAAAGTCGCGCCGTAGTCACGGTCCCAGAGCTTATTGCAACCACGTCAGACCGCCCACCAGTCGGTGCTGTCCGGAGCGAGCACCGTCTCGCCGCCGTCCACCACCGCGTCCGCGGAGGAGAGCAGCAGACGGCCGGGCGCGGCTATCCGGACCGGCTCGGCGGTGGTGTTCACGGTGCAGACGAACGAGCCGCGGCGGAACACCAGGGTGCCCTCGGGGCCGTCCAGCCACTCGACCGCGGTGCCGGCGCCGAGGTCGGCCCGCGCGCGGCGGACGGCCAGCGCGCTGCGGTACAGCTCCAGCGTGGACGTCGGGTCGCCGGTCTGCGCCTCGACGCTGAGCCCGGCCCACTCGGCGGGCTGCGGCAGCCAGCTGGGGCCGCCGACGGTCGGCCCGAAGCCGTACGGCGCCTCGGTGCCGGACCACGGGATCGGCACCCGGCAGCCGTCGCGGTAGCCGTCCTGGCCGGCCTGGCGGAAGAACGACGGGTCCTGGCGGACCTCGTCGGGCAGGTCGGTGACGTCCGGCAGGCCGAGTTCCTCGCCCTGGTAGAGGTACGCGGAGCCGGGCAGCGCGAGCATCAGCAGGGTGGCGGCGCGGGCGCGGCGCAGGCCGAGGGCGCGGTCGCCGGCGGTGCGGATCTGGGTGCCGAGCCCGGGCGGGTTGGCGAACCGGGTGGCGTGCCGGGTGACGTCGTGGTTGGAGAGCACCCAGGTGGCGGGGGCGTCGACCGGGCGCATCGCGTCGAGCGAGACGTCGATCACCTCGCGCAGCTCGGCGGCGTCCCAGGAGGTGCCCAGGTACTGGAAGTTGAAGGCCTGGTGCAGCTCGTCGGGGCGGACGTAGTTGGCGGTGCGCTGGACGGTCGGGGTCCACGCCTCGGCGACGCCGATCCGCTGGCCCGGGTACTCGTCGAGGATCTTGCGCCAGCTGCGGTAGATCTCGTGCACGCCGTCCTGGTCGAAGAACGGCATCACGTCGTTGCCGAGCAGCTTGAGCTGGTCGGCGCCGCCGAGGTCGGGCAGGCCGGGGGCCTTGACCATGCCGTGCGCGACGTCGATCCGGAAGCCGTCGACGCCCATGTCCAGCCAGAAGCGCAGGATCGAGCGGAACTCGTCGGCGACGGCCGGGCTGTCCCAGTTGAAGTCGGGCTGCTCCGGGGCGAACAGGTGCAGGTACCAGTCGCCCGGGGTGCCGTCCGGGTTCGCCGAGCGGGTCCAGGCCGGGCCGCCGAAGATGGACTCCCAGTCGTTGGGCGGCAGTTCGCCGTTCTCGCCCTTGCCGGGACGGAAGTGGTAGCGCTCGCGCAGCGGCGATGCCGGGCCCTCGCGCAGGGCGCGCTGGAACCACTCGTGCTGGTCCGAGGAGTGGTTGGGGACGAGGTCCACGATGATCCGCAGGCCCAGCGCGTGGGCGTCGCGGATGAGCGCGTCGGCGTCCAGCAGGGTGCCGAACATCGGGTCCACCGCACGGTAGTCGGCGACGTCGTAGCCGGCGTCCGCCTGCGGGGAGGCGTAGAAGGGGGAGAGCCAGACGGCGTCCACGCCCAGGTCCCGCAGGTAGGGCAGGCGGCTGCGGATGCCGGGCAGGTCGCCCATGCCGTCGCCGTTGGAGTCGGCGAAACTGCGCGGGTACACCTGGTAGATGACCGCGTCCCGCCACCAGCCTCTGGACGCGCCGGCGCTGGCCTTGTGAGCGGTGGCGTCGGCGGCGGGCCGGGAGGTGTCGGCCAGGTTCTGGGTCATGGACGGTATCCCTTGGGGACTAGGCGGTGAGCGGGCGGCAGGTCAGGACTTCGAGGCACCGGCGGTCAGGCCGGTGACGAGGTGACGCTGCACCAGGTAGAAGAGGACCGAGGACGGGATCGCGATCAGTACGGCGGTCGCCGCCATCAGGTTCCACTGCGCGTCGTGCTCGCTGACGAAGGTCTGCAGGCCGACGGCGAGGGTGTACTTGTCGGAGCTGAGCATGAAGGTGGAGGCGAAGGCCACCTCGGCCCAGGCGGTGAGGAAGGAGTAGAACGCGGCCACCGCCAGGCCCGGGCGGGCCAGCGGCAGCACCAGCCGCCAGAAGGTGCCGAACGGGTTCAGCCCGTCGACCCGGCCGGCCTCGTCGATCTCCACCGGGATGGTGTCGAAGTAGCCCTTCAGCAGCCAGGCGCAGTACGGCACGGTGGTGGTCGAGTAGACCAGGATCAGGCCGAGGTAGCTGTCCAGCAGGCCGATCTCGGAGAGGATCGTGTACATCGGCACGATCAGCACCGCGATCGGGAACATCTGGGTGACCAGCAGCGACCACATCAGCGGCTTGTGGCCGGGGAAGCGCATCCGGGAGACGGCGTAGCCCGTGGTGGCGGCGATCAGCACACCGAAGACGGTGGTGATGCCGGAGACCAGGAAGGCGTTGCCGAACCAGCGGAAGAAGTCGGTGTCGAACAGCACCTTGTCGTAGTTCGACAGCGTCATCTTGTCGAGGATCTCGCCGGGGTGGAGGTAGTCCGTCTTGTCCGGACCGAGCGAGACGTAGAGGATCCAGACCACCGGGAAGAGCGCGATCAGGCTGGCCAGGATCAGCGCGCCGTGGGACAGCGCCCGGGCCAGCGGGCTCGCCTCGCCGCGGCGGCGGACCTTGGCCGGGCGGGCGGCGGCCGGCGCCGCGGGGCCCGTGGCCAGGGTGGTGGGTCGGTCGGTGGTGGTGCTCATCGGGGGGTACCTGCCTTCGTGGTCGCTGGAGTCGCCGGGGTCAGCCGTTGGCCTGCTCGTTGCGGGCGAGCCAGCGCCGGTAGAAGGCGGTGAAGACGATCAGGATGGAGAGGAGGATCACGCCGTACGCGGCGGACTGCGCGTAGTCCCGCGGCTGCTGGCCGAAGCCGAGCCGGTAGGCCCAGGTGACCAGCAGCTGGGCGTCGGGAGCGCCGTTGGCGCCGAACAGCAGGAAGATGACGGCGAACTGGTTGAAGGTCCAGATCACGCCGAGCAGCACCACGGTCGAGGAGACGGTGCGCAGCCCGGGCAGGGTGACGTGGCGGAACCGCTGCCAGGCGGTGGCGCCGTCCATCTCCGCGGCCTCGTACAGCTCGGCCGGGATCGACTGCAGGCCGCCGAGCAGCGAGATCATCATGAACGGCACGCCGACCCAGGTGTTGACCAGGATCGCGGCGGCCTTCTGCGCCAACGGGTCGTCCAGCCAGCCGGGTTCGGGCAGGTGCAGGGCGGCGAGGACGCCGTTGACGGCGCCCCCGTCGGCGAGCATCAGGCGCCAGGAGAAGACGGTGACGAAGGTCGGGACGGCCCACGGCAGGATGAGCAGCATCCGGTAGACCGCGCGTCCGCGCAGCTTCTGGTTGAGCAGCAGGGCGAGGCCGAGGCCGACGGTGTAGTGCAGGAAGACGCAGAGCGCCGTCCAGGTGATCGTCCAGACGAAGTGCGACCAGAAGCGGTCGTACGAGCCGGGGCCCCAGAGGATGTCGGCGTAGTTGTCGAAGCCGACGAACTGGTAGCTGGCCGGGATCTCGTTGACGCCGATCGTGCGGGCGGCGTTGAGGCTGTTGGCATCGGTGAGGGTCAGCCAGAGACCCTCGGCGAGCGGGTACAGCACCAGGACGCCGAGGACCAGCACGACCGGCGCGATCATCGCGTAGGCGTACCAGTGCTTGGCGTACGAGCGCTTGACGCGCTCCATCAGGCCCGGACGCGGATCGCGCTCCCGGCTGCCCTGGCCGGTGGCGCCCTGCACGGCGACTGACATTGTTCGACACCTTCTCGGGGAGGTCCGCCGCCTCGCTGCGGCGACTGCTGCTACGGGTCTGGCCGTCCGGCCCGCCGGGAGGTGGCGGCGGGCCGGACGGCCCGGGGCCGGTCCGACGGTTGCCACCGCGCGCAGTTGCGGCGCGAACCGTCGGACGGGCCCCCGTTGCCTACTTGGCGAAGCCCGGGAGGAGCTTGGCGTAGTCGGTGGCGACGGTGTTCAGGCCGTCCTGGGTGCCGGCGCCCTGGGCCACCTTGCCGAGGTTGGTCCCCAGCGAGGCGAACAGCGAGCTGTACTCCGGCAGTTCGGGGCGCGGCTTGGCGCTGTCGAGGACCGCCTGGAAGCCGGCGATGCCGGGGTCGGCCTTGACCGCGGGGGTGAAGGCGTCGGCGCGGGTCGGCAGGGTGGAGTTCTTCGTCGCGATGAAGGACTGGCTCTCGGCCGAGGTCATGAAGGCGGCGAACTTCTCCGCCGCGGCCTTGTGGGCCTTGTCGGCGCCGGCGTAGACGGAGATGTTGTGGCCGCCGGTGGGGGCGCCGGCCTTGCCCGCGGAGCCGGCCGGGACGGCGGCGATACCGAGGTTGGTCTTGTCGGAGAACGCGGAGCCCTTGTAGATGTTGGTGATCTCCCAGGGGCCCTGGATGATGGCGGCGACCTTGCCGCTGTTGAAGGCGTCCATCATGTGCGCGTAGGCGTCGGTGGTGACGTCGGCCTTGGCGGTGCCCGGCGCGGTGAACATCGACTTGTAGGTCTCGATGGCCTTGACGGCCTCCGGCGACGCGACGGTGATCTTCTTGCCGGCGGCGTCGACGGTGTCGGTGCCCTCGCCGAAGAGGAACGGCATCGCGTAGTAGCCGTCGGCGGCGCGCAGCCAGAAGCCGTCCACGCCGGCCTTCTCCTTGACCGCGGCGGCGGCGGTCTTCAGCTCGTCCCAGGTCTTGGGGGCGGCGGTGATGCCGGCCTTGGTGAAGAGCTCCTTGTTGTACAGCAGGCCGAGGGTGTCGGTGACCAGCGGCACGCCGTAGATCTTGCCCTCGTACTTGGCCTGCTGGATCAGGCTCGGCTGGAAGGCGGCGGAGTCGGCGGCGGCCGGGGTGCCGTCCAGCGGCTCCAGGAAGCCGGCCTTGGCGAAGGCGGCGGTCCAGCCGACCTCGGAGCGGAACACGTCCGGAGCGCCCTTGGCCCCCATGGCGGTCTGGAGCTTGTTCTGCGCCTGGTCGAACGGCACGTTGACGAAGTCGACCTTGACGTTCGGGTTGGCGGCCTCGAACTTCTTGGCGAGCTCCTGGTAGTTCGGCGCCTCGTTGGTGGCGTTCGAGGTGTCCCAGTAGGTGAGGGTGACCGGCCCGTCGGCCTTGCCGTCCGAGCTGGAGCCGCTGCTGCCACAGGCAGCCATCGAGACCGCGAGGGCCACAACGAGGGCAGAGGCCGCGATGCCACGCCGCATGAGAACTCCTTGGAGGGTGGGGGTGCCCGAGATGGGGGGAGACAGGCGCATAATGGCTGCCTCGTGCCGACTGCGCCGTTCCGGCCGTCGGGCTCGGAAGGAAGTTAACAGCGGCGCAATCGCCACGGAAAGTCCTTGCAGCAAGTTTCTGCAAGAAACGGCGATCGTTACGCCCACGTGTCCTTGACGTTGCCGCACGGTAGTTGACAGGCGAAGGTCTTGCCACGGTTTGTCCGGTTCGTCCCCGCGTTCCCCCGGGGCTGGAAATACGCTGGGTTGCCGCAAGCCGCTTGCAGCAGACTGGGCGGATGCGAATCAGAGCCGTCACGAGGGAAGAACTGCCGCTGCTGGCCGCGCTCGAACGCGCCGCCGGGGCACCGTTCGCCGCGATCGGGATGCCGGAGATCGCCGAGGACGAGCCGCCCACCCTGCCCGAGCTGGCCCGTTACCTGGACGAGGGCACCGCGCTGGTCGCCCTGGACGACCTGGGCGCGCCCGTCGGGTACCTGCTGGCCGAGCCGGTGGACGGCGCGCTGCACATCGAGCAGGTCTCGGTCCACCCCGGCCACGCCCGCCGGCGGATCGGCCGGGCGCTGATCAACCACCTGGCGGCGGGCACCGACGCGCCGGCCCTCACCCTCACCACCTTCGCCGACGTCCCGTGGAACGCCCCCTACTACGCCCGCTGCGGGTTCCGCCCGCTCGCCGAGGGCGAGCTCACGCCCGGCCTGCGGGAGATCCGCCGCCAGGAGGCCGCGCACGGCCTGGACCGCTGGCCCAGGCTCTGCATGCGCAAGGAGCTCGGCTGACCCCCGGGCCCGGCGGGCGGCGTCTGCTCGGCCGCCCCGGGCCCGGCACGGGCCGCCCGCTCAGCCGACCCCCAGCCGAAGCACCGTGGTCGAGCGGAACTCCTCCCCCGGGCGCAGCTCGGTGCTGGGGAAGGCCGGGTGGTGCGGGGAGTCGGGGAAGTGCTGCGTCTCCAGGGCGACCCCGGAGAACGGCCCGTAGGCCACCCCGCTCGCCCCGGTCACCGCGCCCCGGAAGCCGTTGGCCGTGTACACCTGGACGCCCGGCTCGGTGGTCAGCACCTCCAGGGTGCGGCCGCTGGCCGGGTCCTCCAGCAGCGCCGCGCGCACCGGGGCGCCGTCGGCCGGGCGCTCGCGCAGCACCCAGTTGTGGTCGTACCCGCCCGGGCCGGTCAGCTGCGGGTGGTCGTCGTGCACCGACTTGCCGATCGGCCGCGGCGAGGTGAAGTCGAACGGCGTGCCGGCCACCGGCTCGGTCCGCCCGTACGGGATCTGCCGCTCGTCGGTGGGGGTGTACGCGTCGGCGTCCAGGGTGAGCAGGTGGCCGAGGATGTCGCCGGAGCCCTCACCCGCGAGGTTGAAGTAGGCGTGGTTGGTCAGGTTGACGACCGTCGGCCTGGTGGTGACCGCGTGGTAGGCGATGGCCAGTTCGCCGGCGGCGGAGAGCGTGTAGTCGACGGTGATGTCCAGCCCCCCGGGGAAGCCCTGGTCGCCGTCCGGGCTGTGCAGCCGCAGCCGGACGCCCGCGGGCAGCGGCTCGGCCTCCCACATCCGGTGCGCGAAGCCGTCCGGGCCGCCGTGGATGGTCATCCCGCCGCCGGTGGGGGCGAGCGGGTGCTCCTCGCCGTCGAGGGTGATCCGGCTGCCGTCGATCCGGTTGGCGTACCGGCCGACGAGGGCGCCGTAGTGTCGGGCCGGGCCGAGGACTTCGGCCAACCGGTCGGTGGAGAGCAGGATCTGCGCCGACCGGCCGGTGCGGTCGGGGGCGGAGAGGGTGTGCAGGGTGGCGCCGAGGGTGAGCACGCTCGCCTCGTACGGGCCCGCCTGCAGGATCCAGCGCTCGATCGCGGCGCCCGCACCCGCGGGGTCGAAGGGTTCGTGCCGCACGCTGGTCGTCTGCGGCCCGTCCGCCGGGGGCGTCGCCATGGCCTGCTCCTCACTGGCGGCCACGGCGCGCCGCGTCCGCCTTGGTTCCGAATCCGGTCCGGGGTCCGTCGCGGCGGCGCCCGGCTGTTTCAGCCTAGTCAGCGAACCGGCGGGGGCCGCTGAACGCCCCCGCGCGCCGCGCGTCACTCCTCGGCGCCCCTGCGCTGCTCCGGCGGGATGCCGAGGGCCGAGGCGAGGCCGTCCGGGCCGCTGCCCGCCTTGCGGTAGACGGCCGCCAGCCGGCGGTTGACCAGGTTGAGCTCGACGCCCAGCCGCTCGGAGATCCGCTGCGGCGGCAGGCCCTCGACGGCGAGCCGGGCGACGTCCCACTCGGACTGGCTGAGCGTCTCGGGGAAGTCGTCCAGCCGGTTGGGCCGCAGGCCGTAGTTGGCCAGTTCCCGGCGGGCCTGCTCGACCAGCCCGTCGGCGGCGCAGTGCTGGGCCAGCTCGATGCCCTGGTACAGGTACTCCTGGGCGTCCTCCAGCCGGCCGACCCGGCGCAGCGCGGCGCCGAGCTCCACCAGGGCGACGGCGTGCTCGTACCCGGCCGGCGACTGGCCGAGGTGGCGCACGGACTGCTCCAGCAGCTCCACCGCCTGCTGGCCGTCCTCGATCTGGGCGGACAGCCGCAGCGCGGTGCCGATCGCCGAGGCGGTGCCGAACCTGCGGGCGTCGCGCACGGACCGCTGGGCGTACTCGCGGGCGCGGTCGGGCTCGTCCTCGGCGAGGGCGATGGCGAGGTGGCTGGCCCAGGGCGCCCAGACGGTGTTGTGCCAGCCCCGGGCGTCGAGCTGGGCGCCGGCCTCGATGAGCGCGGCGGCGGCCCCGGCGGGCCGGCCCACGGCGAGCAGCAGCTTGCCGTAGAGCGAGGGCGCGTCGGGCAGCACCATCGCGGTGGCGTGGTACGGCGGGTTGAAGCCGAAGCCGATCGCGAGGTCCCAGGCCTCGTCGACCCGGCCGCGGGCGAGCAGGGTGTCGACCAGGACGCCGACGGCGTCCCAGGCGAGCGGCAGCTTGGAGCCGATCCGCTCGGACAGCCGCAGCGAGCGCCGCAGGAAGTCCTCGGCCTCGGCGAGCAGGCCGCGGCGGAAGCGCGCCAGGCCCATCAGGAAGTAGGCGAAGCCCCGGTGGGCGCCGCTCCAACCGGCCACCTCGAACTGCATGATGGCGTCCCCGAACAACCGCTCGGCCTGGGCGATGCGGTCGTTGTAGGTGTAGGCCAGGCCGAGCGTGCCGGGCAGTTCGAAGCCCCAGGTGTTGTCGGTCCAGCCGAGGCCCTTGGGCAGCCGGCCGTGGTCGAGCACCTGGTCCGCGTGGCGCAGCGCCTCGGCGGAGGGCTCGCCGCGCAGGGTGAGGTCCCAGGCGCGCATCGCGAGGACGGCCCGGTCGGCGGCGTCGCGGCCGGTGAGGCTGGCGCTGAGCTCACCCAGCCGCCGGGAGCGGGCGGGCCCGTTCTCCTCGGACTTGCGGTAGGCGTGCCACATGAACGACGCGGCCTGCAGGCGGAGTTTGCCCGCCGGGTCGCCGACGGTCTGCTCGGCCTCCCGCTGGCAGACCAGCGCGGCCTGGCCGAGTTCGCCGCTGTGGGCGAGCACTTCGGAGAGCCGGAAGGTCGCGTCCACCCGCAGCTCGGGGCGGAGCGGCCCCTCCTCGGGGTCGAGCGCGAGCTTCAGCTGGTTGACGGTGGCGACCGGGTCGGTGAGCAGGGCGGAGCAGCCCAGCTCGTACAGCACCTCGGCGCGGATCTCGTCGGCGGGCGGTTCGGCCAGGGCGCGGTTCAGGCAGCGCTGGGCGGCCTCGGGGGCACCGATCAGCTGGTGCTCGCCGGCCGCCCGGCGGAGCTTGCGGACGGTGCGGTCGTCGCCCTCGCCGGGGATGGTCTCGACGAGGTGCCGGGAGGCGGCGAGCAGGCCGAGCCCGGCGTTCTCGATCTCGGCGGCGGCGACCCCGTGCATGGCCGTCCGGGCCGAGTCCGGCATGGTGTTGTAGATGGAGCTGCCGATCAGCGGGTGGACGAACTCCAGGTTCCCGTTGGGGGTCACGGTGAGGACCCGTTGCTTGCGCAGCTGCTTGATGGACTCGCGGGAGCCCTCGGTGGTCTGGGTGGAGATCCGGGCGGCGAGGTCGGCCCGGATGTCGGTGCCCAGCATGGCGGCGGCCCAGGCGAACCGCAGGGTGGTGGCGCCGAGCCGGTCCAGCCAGCCCTTGAGGGTCATCCCGGTGGCGTCGACGGCGAGCTCGCGCAGCTGGACGGAGTTCTCCTCGACCGGGTCGAGGTCCTGGTCGCGGATCTGCTCCAGCAGGGCGGTGACCTCGTAGGGGTTGCCGTTGACGACGTTCCAGAACTCGTAGCAGAAGGCCTCCTCCGCCGCGTCGCCGAGCTCGGCCCGGATCATGTCGGTGACGGAGACCAGCGTGAGCCGGTTGAGCTCGTGCTTGCGGGTCGCCAGCTTGGCGATCTCCTTCTGCCGCTTCTGGGCCTCGCTGTCCCAGTCCTCCTCGTCGTCGTGGTAGGCGAAGACCAGCAGGACGGGCAGCTCCATGGCGCGCAGTGCGAACTGGGTGAGCCAGCTGAGGGATTCGAGGTCGGCCCAGTGCAGGTCGTCGACGATCATGACGAGCGGCGCGCGGCGCGGGGCGAGCTGGGTGAGGACGTAGTCGAGGCCGTCGCGGACGCCCTGCGGGTCGAGTCGGCGGGCGCCGGCCTTCGGCTGCTTGAGGCCCATGGCCGGCCCGACGACCTCCTCCCAGGTGCCCATCACCTGCTTGAGCTCGTCGGCGGCCAGGCTGCCGAGGACGGGCTGGAGCAGCTGGCGCAGGACGTGGTAGGGCTCGTTGAACTGGCGTTCGCCGCCGCGGGCGAACAGGACGGTGGCGCCGGGTCGGAGCTTGGCGATCCGGCGGACCTCGTGCAGCAGGCTGGTCTTGCCGATACCGGGCCGACCGGAGAAGGTGAGCAGTTCGCCGATCTCGGTGCCGCCGGCGGCGAACTCGCGGCAGAGCTTGTCCACCGCCGTCTCCGCGGAGCGGATTTCCGAGTCACGGTCGCGCAGCCGGATCCGGGGTGACACGGCGTCACCCTCGCGGCCGGAGCCGGAGCCACCCGCTGCCCGAAGTTCGTGTCCCTGCTCGGTCACCGTCGCGCCTCCGCCTCGCCGTTCCCTGCTCGTGCAGCCGAGATTAGCGTCGGCGAAGCGGCGTCGTGCGGCATTCGCCCAGGCTGGGGCCGAGTTTGAGGGTTCGGACGCCTTGCCGGGGGCAATTGCCCTATATCCCTAACGTCGGATCATTGCATCAGATACTCTACGGCCCGCGAGGCAGAGTTGATCTTGCCATGCCCGCGCCCGTCTGTCGAGCCGTACCGCACCACTCCCCCGCGATCAGTCCTCGAACCGCCAGCGCCCCCACCCTCCGCAGCACCGGGAGTCCGATGTCTGACGACACCTCACTTCAGATCCCGTTCCCGCACCGCCGCAATTCCCACGGCCCGTACGCCACCGCGCTCCACCGCGACTGGCTCACCCGCCACCCCCTGCTCGCCGACCCCTCCCACCCCGCCTACGCGCACTGGGAGGTGGTGGAACTCGCCGCGCTCGGCTACCCCGACGCCGGTCCGGACGAACTCGCCCTGGCCGCAGACCTGATGGGGTTCTACTTCCTCTTCGACGACCAGTTCGACGGCCCCCTGGGCCGCCGCCCCGCCGAGGTGACGCCGATCTGCGAGCGGCTGATCGCCGTCCTGCACGGCGCCCACCCCGATCCCGGCTCGCCGGCCGAGACGGCCTTCGCCGACCTCTGGGCGCGCAGCGTGCGCGGCATGCCCGCCCGCTGGCAGTCCCGCGCCGCCTACAACTGGGAGTGGTACCTGGCCAGCCACCCCGCCGAGGCGGCCGGGCGGATCTCCAAGCGCCCGCCGGACCGCGAGGGGTACCTGGTCCTCAGACGCGGTACCGCCGCCATGGAGACCATCTTCGACATGGTGGAGCGGCTCGGCCGCTTCGAGGTCCCCGCCGCCGTCCTGCACCACCCTGTGCTCCGCCAGCTGCGCCAACTCGCCGCCGACATCCCCTCCTTGAGCAACGACGTCCGGTCCTTCCCGCTGGAGGCCCCGCGCGGCGACGTCAACAACCTGGTGATGATCGTGCAGCGCGAGCGCCACTGCTCGGCCGAGGAGGCCTGCGCGGTGGTGACGGCCGAGGCCCAGCTGATGGTCGAGCGCTGCCAGCATCTGTACGTCCAACTGCCCGACGTCTACCGGGAGCTGGGCCTGGCCCGGGTGGAGCGGATCATCGCGCAGCGGTACGCGGACGGGCTGCTGACCTGGCTGGCCGGCTACCTCAGCTGGGAGTCCAGGACCGGGCGCTACCAGACGGCCTGACCGGGGCACCCGGGCGCAGCGGCCCGGACGGCCGCGGTCGCGATCGCAGTCGCACCGACGAACCGCGGCGCGGACCGCGACCGCCCGGCCGCCCGTACCGGGCGGCCGGAACGCGCCACCCTCCGTGGGCGATGGCTGCACGCACCGTAGCCGTGGCCGCCGTCCCGGGCTAGGGTGCTCGACGGCGGACGGCCCCGGGGAGGCGCCCGACCACCGCCCGCGCCCACGCGTGCCGCGGTGCGTCCGGCCACGGGACTGCTCACCGGCCCGGCCGCGCCGTCCTCGAACCGCCCTCCGCCACCGCACCCCGTGCCCGTTTCTGCACCCGCTTGTGCGTTCGCCCCTTCGCCGGGCCGCCCGGTTCGCGGCCCGGCGCACCACCCCGGCCCGCGCGCCGGGGTGGTGCCCCCGACGTCGCGAGGAGACACCCGAGCATGACGGTCTACCAGCCCCCCGGACACCCCGGAAGCATCGTCGCCTACCGCCCCCGCTACGAGCACTGGATCGGCGGCGAGTGGCGCCCGCCGGTCCGCGGCGAGTACTTCGAGAACCCCACCCCGGTCACCGGCGAGGTCTTCACCGAGATCGCCCGCGGCACCGCCGAGGACATCGAGGCCGCACTCGACGCCGCCCACGCCGCCGCCCCCGCCTGGGGCCGCACCCCGCCCGCCGAGCGCGCCCAGGTGCTGCTGCGGATGGCCGACCGGATGGCCGACCACCTGGAGGAACTGGCCGTCGCGGAGAGCTGGGAGAACGGCAAGCCGGTCCGCGAGACGCTGGCCGCCGACATCCCGCTCGCCATCGACCACCTGCGCTACTTCGCCGGCGCGCTGCGGGCCCAGGAGGGCGGCCTCTCCCAGCTGGACGAGGACACCGTCGCGTACCACTTCCACGAGCCGCTGGGCGTGGTCGGCCAGATCATCCCGTGGAACTTCCCGATCCTGATGGCGGTCTGGAAGCTCGCCCCGGCGCTGGCGGCCGGCAACGCGGTGGTGCTCAAGCCCGCCGAGCAGACCCCGGCGTCCGTCCTGCTGCTGGTCGAGCTGACCGCCGACCTGCTGCCGCCCGGCGTGCTCAACGTGGTCAACGGCTACGGCCTGGAGGCCGGCCGCCCGCTGGCCTCCAGCAGCCGGATCCGCAAGATCGCCTTCACCGGCGAGACCACCACCGGCCGGCTGATCTCCCAGTACGCCAGCGGCAACCTGATCCCGGTCTCGCTGGAGCTCGGCGGCAAGAGCCCCAACCTGTTCTTCGCCGACGTCGCCGCCGAACAGGACGCCTTCTACGACAAGGCGTTGGAGGGCTTCGCGATGTTCGCCCTCAACCAGGGCGAGGTGTGCACCTGTCCGAGCCGGGCGCTGATCCAGTCCTCGGTCTACGACCGGCTGCTCGCCGACGGGCTGGAGCGGGTCCGGGCGATGCGCCAGGGCAACCCGCTGGACACCGACACCCAGGTCGGCGCCCAGGCCAGCGACGAGCAGCTGAAGAAGATCCTCTCCTACCTGGAGATCGGCCAGGCCGAGGGCGCCAAGGTGCTGGCCGGCGGCGAGCGCGCCGACCTCGGCGGGGCGCTCGCCGGCGGCTACTACGTGACGCCCACCGTCTTCGAGGGCGTCAACTCCATGCGGATCTTCCAGGAGGAGATCTTCGGCCCGGTGCTCGCCGTCACCCGCTTCGACGACTTCGACGACGCGGTCGAACTCGCCAACGACACCCCGTACGGGCTCGGCGCCGGAGTCTGGTCCCGGGACGGCAACACCGCCTACCGCGCCGGACGCGCCATCCAGGCCGGCCGGGTGTGGACCAACTGCTACCACGCCTACCCCGCCCACGCGGCGTTCGGCGGCTACAAGAACTCCGGCATCGGCCGGGAGAACCACAAGACGGTGCTGGAGCACTACCAGCAGACCAAGAACCTGCTGGTGAGCTACTCCCCGAACGCCGTCGGCTTCTTCTAGGGCCCGGTCGAGAACGCCACCCGACAGCCGGAGCGCCCACCGGGCCCGGACACACGGAGTGGGAAGTCGGACCAGCCGACTTCCCACTCCGCAACCACTCCCCGTGGTCCGCGGTCCGACGCCCTCACGGGCGCCGGTCCGCGGTTCTCCCGCACTCACCCCCCGAGCAGCCGCGCCTTCGCCGTCGCGAACTCCTCGGGGGTGAGCAGGCCCTGCTGGACCATCCGGCCCAACTGGGCGAGCTTGTCGGCGATGTCCGCCCCTGCCGCGGGCGCCGCCGGGGCGGACGGAGCCGCCTGGACGGGCGGCGCGGCCTGCTGCGCCTGCAGCTCGGCGATCGCCTCGTTCTGGTCCTGCTCGTTGCGGCGGCCGTTCGCCACGCTGCGGCCCGCCGCGTACGCGGCGCCGCCCACCACCAGGCCGCGCACCAGCGGCGCCCCGACCGGACGCATCACCCGCATCGGCCGGATCGGGCGCAGGGGTCGGAACATGGCGTCCTCACTTCCCGGCCGCGCGGTGTGCCTGCGCGGCGCGAACGGCCTCTTCGATGTGCTCCGGCGGAATCCGCACCCCGGAGGCGATCCGCCCGCCGACCGCGCGCAGCGCCTCGGCGGCCTCCTGCGCCCAGACGTGCTCGATCAGCACCAGCAGGGCCACCGTGCCCGGCTCCAGCAGCTCGGCCGCCTCCTGCGCGTCCTCCGGACCGATCAGCGGGAGCTCGGCGTGGCCGTTGGAGACCACCCCCGCCAGATGCTCGAAGTCGGCGAGCTCCCCGTAGGTCGCCTCCCCGTCGGGGTGGCGGGTGACCACCAGCGAGTCGATCACCCGGATGTCGCCCCCGGTGCGCAGCTTGCCGAGCGCGGTTGCGGCCTCGACGGTGACGGTCTGCTGCGGGAACGTCAGGACGAGCAGTTCGGCCGGACCCATGCAGGACTCCCCTCGGTGCGCAAATCACCCATATCGGGATCTAAGCACACCAATATCGGAAATCCTCGACGCGCCGCCGACATTCCCGGACACGCCCGGCGGACGCAATAAACAGGAGGTCCACACCCGTACCCCGCCTCTGGGAGGCACCCATGACCATCGCCACCGCCAAGCTCTCCGACCCGACCGTGCGCGCCGCCGTCACCGCCATCAACGCGGGCGACCGGGGCGCCTTCGTGGCCCTGCTCACCGAGGGCGCCACGATGTCGGACGACGGCTCGGACCGCGACCTGAACGAGTGGATCGACCGGGAGATCTTCACCAGCCGCGGCCACATCGACGTCCAGAGCGAGTCGGACCACGGGCGGGCGCTGGTCGCCAACTACAGCAACGAGACCTGGGGCGAGATGCGCACCGCCTGGCGCTTCGTGGTCGAGGACGGCCGGATCAGCCGCTTCGAGACCGGCCAGGCCTGACCCCCGCGGCCTGACCCCCGCGGCCTGACCCCCGCGGCCTGACCCCGGGCCGGCCGGGGGCCGACCGCCCGGGGGTGCGCGCTCAGCCGGACACGCCGAGACACTCCCGGACCGCGCGGATCAGCGTGCGGGAGCGGATGTCCCCCGTCACCCCGGGCTGCATGCCGTTGGTGACATAGCCGAACCCGACCCCGAGGTCCGGGTCGGCGAAGCCGAGCGAGCCGCCCCGCCCCGGGTGGCCGAAGCTCGCCGGGGAGGCCATCACGGCGGTCGGGCCGTGCCGGAAGAAGCCCAGGCCGAAGGTGGAGCTGACGATCAGCACCCGGTCCGGCCCGCTGACCACCGGTCCGACCGCCTGCGTCAGCACCGGCGCGCCCAGCAGGGGCGGCAGCAGCTCGCCCGGCGCGCCGCCGTGCCGGTCGGCCTGGCCGATCAGCGCGGCGTAGAAGCGGGCGAGCGAGCGCGCGGTGCCGATGCCGCCGGCGCCGGGGATCTCGGCGGCCTGCACGGCCGGGTCGTTGAGATCCACCCCGGGCCGCACCGATGCGAAGGCGCGGGCGGTCAGCGAGGCCGGGTCCTGGTAGGCGTCCCGCACCGCCTGCTTGGGACGCAGCCGCAGTCCGCTGGGCCCGGTCCGGGCGGCCTCCGGCGCGGGCAGGTCGACCAGCCGCCCGACCCGGGGCGCCGCGCCGGCGGGCAGCCCGATCCACAGGTCGAGCCCGAGCGGGCGGGCGATCTCCTCCGCGAAGTACTGGCCGACGGTCCGTCCGCTGACCCGCCGGACCACCTCGCCGACCAGCCAACCGAAGGTGTACGGGTGGTAGCCGTGCGCCGTGCCGGGCTCCCAGGCGGGCGTCTGGGCGGCCACCGCCGCGGCCGCCCGCTCCCAGGTGAGCACGTCCTCCAGGCGCAGCGGCACGTCCAGCGCGGGCACCCCGGCCTGGTGCGAGAGCAGCCACCGCACCGGCACCCGCTCCTTGCCGGCCGCCTTGAACTCCGGCCAGTAGGAGGCGACCGGGGCGTCCAGGTCGAGCTGCCCGCGCTCGGCGAGCAGCAGCGCGGTGGTGGCGGTCAGGCCCTTGGTCACCGAGCGCAGCACCTGCGCGGTGTCCGCCGTCCACGGCACGGCCGGTGCGGGCCGCCCGCCGACCTCGGGCCGGGCGTCGCCGCCCCACAGGTCGACCACCTTGCGGCCGCGCACGTACAGCGCGAAGGCCGCGCCGAGCTCCCCGTGCAGGTCGAAGTTGCGGGCGAAGGCCGCCCGGACCGGCTCGAAGCCTTCGGCCGTCTCACCCCAGATCTCCACCACCGCGCCGCCCTCACCCTGTCCGTGCATGTGTCCGTCAGCCGACCCGAAACCCTAACCTGTGGGTCATGACCGATCCTGCCGAAGAGCTGTTGGACGTCGTCGACGAGCACGACCGGGTGACCGGGACCGCTCTGCGCGGGGAGGTGTACCGCCAGGGCCTGACCCACCGCTGCGTGTTCATCCTGGTCCGCGACCCGGCCGGGCGCATCTTCGTGCACCGGCGCACCGACACCAAGCTGTTCGCCCCCGGTGCGTACGACATGTTCGTGGGCGGCGTGGTCGGCTCCGGCGAGACGTACGCGAGCGCGGCCGTCCGGGAGGCCGAGGAGGAGCTGGGGGTCAGCGGGATCGAGCCGCGGCCGCTGTTCAAGTTCCTGTTCCGCCAGGACCGCCTCTCCTGGTGGTGCGACATGTACGAGGCCGAGTGGGCCGGCCCGGTCGCCCCGCAGGAGTCGGAGGTGGCCTGGCACGCCTGGCTGACCCCGCAGGAGCTGGCGCAGCGGATCACCCGCGACGAGTTCGTCGCGGACGGCCTGGAGGCGTACCGCCGCTACCGGGAGTTCCACTCGCTCTAGTCCGGCCGACGCCGCCGCACGATCCGCCCCGGCGCGTCGGACCGGCCGGATAGGGTGGCGGCCATGGCTTCCCGTAGGCCGTCGGCGCCGCCGACCGCCGCACCCTCGTCCACGCCCGCGCCCGCCGCCGGCGACCGCCCGCGACGGCGGCTCAGCGTGGACGAGCGGCGCGAGCAGCTGATCGCCGTCGCGCTGGAGCTGTTCAGCCGCCGCCCGCCGGAGGAGGTGTCGATCGACGACATCGCGGCGGCCGCCGGCGCCTCGCGTCCGCTGGTCTACCACTACTTCCCCGGCAAGCAGGCGCTGTACGAGGAGTCGCTGCGCCGGGCCGGGCGGGAGCTGGCCGGCCGGTTCGAGGAGCCGCTGGACGGCCCGCTCTCGGAGCGGCTGTACCGGGTGATGGGCCGCTACCTGGACTTCGTGCAGAGCCACGGCCCGGGCTTCGCGGCGCTGCTACGCGGCGGCTCGGTGGCGGCGAGTGCGGGCACCTCGGCAGTGATCGACGAGGTCCGGCAGGCCGCGCACGACCAGATCCTGACCCACCTGGCGGTCCCGAAGGCCAGCCCGGCCCTGCGGCTCACCGTCCGGGCCTGGATCGCCAACGCCGAGATCACCTCGCTGGAGTGGCTCGCCGAGCGCTCGGTGCCGCTGGAGGAGCTGCAGCTGCACCTGGTCCAGGAGTTCACGGCCTCGCTGGCCCTCACCGCGGCCCGCGATCCCGCGCTGGCCGCCGAGTTCTCCGGCTACCTCGCCGGGGAGCGCCCGGACGGCCCGACCGGTCGGCTGGTGCGCGACCTCGCCGGGCTGTTCGCCGTCCCCGGCATCGCCGAGGCCGTCGCCGCGCTGTCCGCGGAACCCTCACCGCAGGACTGACCTCCCCTCACCGGACCTCCACCGGGCGCCCGGCGGCCCCCGCCGACCCGGTGGCCGGTTCTGCCGTGACGGCGGCCTCTGATAGGAATGTGCACGGATCTGACGGGGCACCGATCGCTCGGCGCCGCCCGCATCCCCAGGACCACCGAACGCACGCAGCAAGAGCGGGGGGCTCATCAGTTGACCCAGGACGGCCAGTTCAGCACGGAGGCCGTGGACGCCGGCCCCTTCACGGCTGCGGAGCGGGTCTCCGCGACGCTCGGCACCCTCACCGACGCGCTCCTCGACGAGCGCACCTCGCGCCACCCGGCGGCCTCGCTGACCGCGCTGCGCGCGGCCCCGCACCCGTCCGCCGAGTCCTTGCTCGGCCTGCCGCTGGCGCCCAACGGCCCGGTCCACGCGGCGGTCGCGCGGCTCGGCACCGTGGTCACCGCCGGCACCGCCCGCCCGGGCAGCGGCGCCCGGGTGTCCGGCCTGGCCGCCACCGCCCTGCTCGCCCGGTACGGCGGCGAGCCGGTACGCGGCACGACCCCCGGGCAGGGCGCCCCCACGGCGGCGCTGTTCGAACTGCCGGTGACCGGCGAGATCGCCGACCCCAAGCTGCGGCCGCCCTTCACCGCCGCCCTGGCCGCGCTCGCCTCCGGGCAGCAGACCAGGCAGCCGGTCGAGCTGGCCACCGGCTCCGGCGCCGAGGTCCGCCTGGTGGTCCCGCCCGGCTTCCACGCGCTGACCTCCCCGGGCGGCCCGGCGGGCGTCTCGGCCCGGACGGTCCCCACCGGCCCGATCACCGGAAACGGTACGGATCCGGCCACCGGCGCGGCCGCCGCCGAGCTGACGGCGCATCTGGCCGAGGTCGCCGAGGAGCTGTTCAGCGGGACGGGCCCGGCACCGCGCCGCGACCTCGCGGTGATCGCCGCAGCCCTGGCCGACGTCATCACCGACGCGGGCGTGGTCTACGCGGGCGTGTCCGCACTGGAGGTGGACGGCCGGGCGGCCGACGCCACCCTGGTGGTCTCGCTCGCCCGGCACCCGCTGCCGGTCACCGGCCTCGCCACCGAACTGGCCACCCTGCGCCGGCACGCGGAGGTCTGGACGGTCCTGCTGCCGGCCGGCCCGGCCAACGTCCTGGTCGAGGGCCGCAGCGTCCCGGTGCCGGGCCCGCTGGCCGCCGACGGGCTGCGCCGCTGGGTGGTCACCTCCGTCGTGGAGGCCTTCGTGCCGCTGCCGGACGGCGTCTCGGTGCTCTGCGTCCAGCTGTCCACCGCGCAGCCGCAGGACTGGGAGCTGTACACCGACGTCTTCGCGGAGCTGCTGAAGAGCGTGCAGTTCGGCTGGGACGGCGTCGCCGGGAGGCTCCCGGAGCCGGCCTCCGTGCCGGTCGCGGTGCCCACGGCGGCACCCGCACCCGTCGCCGTTCCGGTTCCCGCCACCGCCACCGCCACCGCCACCGCCACCGCCACCGCCGCGCCCGTGCCGGTCGCGGTCGCGACGCCTCCGCACGGCGTCCTGGCCGAGGCCGACGCCCCGGCCGCCGTACCCGCACCCGCGCCGCCGGTCGCCGCACCGCCCGCCGACCCCGCACCACCCGTCGCCCCGGCCGTGCCGGTGCTCGCCTCGGTACCCGCCGCCCCCGTCGCCCCCGTCGCGGCCGAGCCGGAGCAGCCGGTGCGCAAGGGCACGCCGGTCCGCATCCCGCCGGCCGACTTCAACCCCTTCGCCCCGATCGCCGACACCCCGTCGGCCGCGCCCGCCGGGCCGGAGGAGGAGGACGAGGAGCGCCGCCCGAAGGGCACCCCGGTGATGGTCCCGCCGCCGGACTTCAACCCCTTCGCCCCGCAGCCCCCGACGCTCACCGACACCACCGCGCCGCAGGAGGACGAGGAGCGCCGGCCCAAGGGCACCCCGGTGACGGTCCCGCCGCCGGACTTCAACCCCTTCGCCCCGCAGGCCCTGCCGACCCTGACCGAGACCGCCGCCGCGGCCCCGGCCGCCACCGCCGTCCAGGCCGCCGACCCGTTCGGCACGGTGATGGCCGGTCAGTCGGTCGACCCGTTCGGCACCACCATCCCGCAGCAGCCCGCGGCCGTCCCGCCGCCGCCCAGCGCGCCGCCGGCCGTGCCCGCCCCGACCGTCCCGGTTCCGCGCGCCGCGGCCGAGCCGGACAACTCGGACGACCCGGACGACCCGGACCGCAAGCCCAAGGGCACCCCGGTGATGGTCCCGCCGCCGGACTTCAACCCCTTCGCCCCGCAGGCCCTGCCGACCCCGGCCGAGCCCGAGCCGGCCCCGACCGCCGCACCCGAGACCAGCCCGTTCGGCTAACGATCGCCCGAGGCCTCCAGCCCGTCACACCCCGGTGGCCGTCCCCCTCTCCGGAGGAGGGCGGCCGCCGGCGTCGTTCCCGGCACCGCCGCCCGACCGGCACCCGAGACCGTCCGGGGGTCCGGCCACCGTCCGCCCAGGTCAACTGCCCGGCCCCGCAAGTCCTGCCATGCCCACGACCGACAACTGGTACAGACCTATTGCCAGTTGACGGTCGGCTCCCTACTCTCGGGGAGCACAGGATCCTCCGCGGCACCCCGACGGCCCGAGGTCCCGCTCCGCGCCACCCCACGGCCGGAGCGCCCGCACGCTGCTCCACGCACCTGACACCTCCCCACAGGTAACGGGGCGACCCGGCATGCCCGGAGGCCCCAGGACAGGAGCCACACCCATGCGCAGACGTCGGATCAAGCTGCCGCTCCTGGCGGCCGGGACACTGCTCGTCCCGCTGCTCGCCGTCACCCTCCCCACCACCGCCGCCCACGCCGCAGGCTCCGCCACCGCGACCTTCACCAAGGGCAGCGACTGGGGCAGCGGCTACGAGGGCGGCTACACCATCACCAACGGCTCCAGCGCCCCGGTCAACGGCTGGACCCTGGAGTTCGACCTGCCCTCCGGCAACACGATCGCCTCGCTGTGGAACGCGGGCTACACCACCGCGGCCTCGCACGTCACGGTCAAGAACCCCGGCTGGGCCGCCACCCTGCCGCCCGGCGGCACGTACAACTTCGGTTTCAACATCGCCTACTCCGGTGCCTACAAGCCGCTGGCCAACTGCAAGTTGAACGGGCAGCCGTGCGACGGCACCGGCGGGGACCAGACCGCACCGAGCGTGCCGGGCGGCCTCCAGGCCGGCAACACCACCCAGACCACGGTCGACCTGTCCTGGACGGCGAGCACCGACAACGTCGCGGTCACCGGCTACGACGTGTACCAGGGCACCACCAAGGTGGCCACCACGGACGGCTCCGCCACCGGCGTCACCGTCCAGGGCCTGACCGCCGGCACCGCCTACCAGTTCACCGTCCAGGCGTTCGACGCCGCGGGCAACCGCTCGGCCGCCGCCGGCCCGGTCAGCGCCACCACCAAGCCCCCGGTCGACCCGGACAAGCAGGCCCCGAGCGTCCCCGGCACCCCGGTCGTCACCGGCTCGGACGCCAACAGCATCTCGCTCACGTGGGGGGCCAGCACCGACAACGTCGGCGTCACCGCCTACGACGTCTACAACGGCACCGCGCTCGCCGCGACCGTCACCAGCACGTCCGCCACGGTGGGCAACCTGGCGCCGGACACCTCGTACACCTTCACCGTCAAGGCCCGCGACGCGGCCGGCAACGCCTCCGCGGCCTCGAACCCGGTGACCGGCAAGACCCAGCCCGGCGGGAGCAACCCCGGCGCGCTGAAGATCGGCTACTTCACCCAGTGGAGCATCTACGCCCGCGGCTACAGCGTGAAGCAGCTCGACACCTCGGGCTCGGCCGGGCGGCTCACCACGCTCAACTACGCCTTCGCCAACATCCACCCGACCACCAAGCAGTGCTTCATCACCAACAAGGCGGCCGGGCCGGACAACGACCCGAACGCGGGCGACGGCGCCGGTGACGCCTGGGCCGACTTCGGCAAGGGCTGGGACGCGGGCAACTCGGTGGCCGGTACCACCGACACCTGGGACCAGAAGCTGGCCGGCAACTTCAACCAGCTGAAGCAGCTCAAGGCCAAGTACCCCAACCTCAAGATCCAGATCTCGCTGGGCGGTTGGTCGTACAGCAAGTGGTTCTCCGACGCGGCCGCGACCGACGCCTCCCGCAAGGCGCTGGTCAGCTCCTGCATCGACATGTACATCAAGGGCAACCTGCCGGTCATCGACGGCCGCGGCGGCGCGGGCAGCGCGGCCGGGATCTTCGACGGCATCGACCTCGACTGGGAGTGGCCGGCCTCCGGCGGGCACGACGGGAACATCTTCCGGCCCACCGACAAGGCCAACTACACCCTGCTGGCCCAGGAGTTCCGCCGCCAGCTGGACGCGCTCGGCACCACCGCCGGCAAGCACTACACGCTGAGCGCCTTCCTCCCGGCCGACCCGGCGAAGATCACCGCGGGCATCGACATCCCCGGCCTCTTCGGCGCCTTCGACTTCGCCACCATCCAGGGCTACGACTACCACGGCGGCTGGGAGATGAGCACCAACCAGCAGTCCGCCATCAAGCTCGCGGCCGGCGACCCGAGCACCCCGGACCGCCAGTTCAGCTCCGAGATCGCGATCGGCGCCTATGTCACCGGCGGCGCTCCGAAGAGCAAGCTGACCCTCGGCATCCCGTTCTACGGACGCGGTTGGACGGGCGTGGCGCGCGGCACCACCAACGGCCTGTTCCAGCCCGCCACCGGCCCCGGCCCGGGCACCTACGAGGCCGGGTTCGAGGACTACAAGAAGCTCAAGCAGATGGCCACCGGCGGCGGTTACACCATCTACCGGGATCCGGTGGCCGGCCACGCGTACATCTACAACGGGTCCGTCTTCTACACCTACGACGACCCGACCGAGATCGCCCGCAAGACCGCCTGGATCAAGTCCCAGGGGCTGGCCGGCGCGATGGTCTGGGCCTTCGACGGCGACACCGCCAACGGCGAGCTGATGGCCGCCGTGGACAACGGCCTGAAGTAGCCCTCCCCCTGAGTGTCCGGCCCGAAGCCGGGCCGGACCGTTCAGACCCGCCTGGCCCGTCGTGCGCTCACCGCGTGCGGCGGGCCAGGTGCACGACGTCCGGCACCCCGCGGACCACCGGGATCTCGTGCGTGACCACGTCCGCGAAGCCCGCCGCGCGCAGCGCCTCCTCGAAGGCCGGGGACGGCTGCGCGCTCCAGACCGCCAGCACCCCGCCCGGCAGCAGCCGGTGCCAGAGCGCGGCCAGGCCGTCCCTGCCGTACAGCCCCGCGTTGGCCTCGGTGACCGTCCAGTCCGGGCCGTTGTCGATGTCCAGGCAGAGCGCATGGTAGCGCTCGCCGTCCGCCGCCGCCAGGTACTCCAGCAGGTCGGCGTGGAGCACCGCCACCCGCTCGTCCGCCAGCGCGCCCGCCGAGAAGGCGCCCAACGGACCGCCGCGGTGCCACTCGATGATCGCGCCCTCGCGCTCGACGACCGCGATCCGGCCCCAGCGCGGCTCGGCCGCCGCGTAGGCCAGCGAGAAACCGACCCCGAGGCCGCCGATCAGCACCGCCGGCCGCTGCTCGGCGGGGTCGAGCGCATCCAGCGCGGCCTGGACCAGCAGCCGCTCCGAGCGCCCGTCGGCGGTGTCCATCAGGAAGCAGCCGTTGGCGATGATCTCGAAGTGGTCCCCGCGCCGCCGCAGCGCCACCTCCCCGTACGGGCCCTCCCGCCGGTCGAGCGTGACGACGGCGTCCAGGCCGTCCCGGTCGGGCAGTGTGGTGGCCATACGGTCATCCTCGGAGGGCTCGGGTACGGACTACCCGCCCGACAATAGCGGAGCCCGCACCCGCTCCGGTCACATTGTGAGCAGCACTCCCGCGTACGAGACGCCCGCGACCACCACCCAGGACCCGAGCCCCAGCAGGGCGATCCGCCCGCCGGTGCGCAGCAGGGTGGGCAGGTGGACGGCGCTGCCGAGGCCGAACAGCGCGGCCGCCAGCAGCAGCTCCTGGGCGTCGCCGGCCAGGGTGAGCGCCCCGTCCGGCAGCAGCCCGGTGGAGCGCAGCACGATCATCGCCAGGAATCCGGCCACGAACAGCGGGACGATCGGCGGGCGCTTGCCGTCCTTGGCCTGCTCCCCGGCGAGCCGCGCCCGCCGCCGCATCGCGACGGCCACCCCGGCGACCAGCGGCGCCAGCAGCACCACCCGCATCAGCTTGACCAGCACCGCCTCGCGCAGCGCCCCGGCCCCGCCGGTCTGCGCGGTGGCGACCACCTGTCCGACGTCGTGGACGCTGGCGCCGACCCAGCGCCCGAACTCGGCCTCGCCGAGCCCGAGCGGCTGCTGGAGCAGCGGCAGCACGGCGATGGCGAGTGTCCCGCAGAGGGTGACCAGGGCGACGGAGGCGGCGACGTCCTCCTCCTCGCTGCCGGCGGCCTGGCTGACCGCGCCGATCGCCGAGGCCCCGCAGATCGAGTACCCGGTGGCGACCAGCAGCGGCTGGTCGCCGGGCAGGCCGAGCCGGCGGCCGAGCCAGCAGGTGCCGGCGAAGGTCGCGGCGACGACGGCGAGCACCATGAGGACGGTGGCCCAGCCGAGGCCGAGCACGTCGTCCAGGCCGAGCTTGAGGCCGAGCAGCACGATGCCGATCCGCATCAGCCGCCGTCCGGCGGTGGAGAGGCCGGGCCGGGCGACGCCGCGGACCACCGGGCGCAGCCCGGGCAGGTGGGCGGCGGCGATGCCGAGCACCACGGCGGCGGTCAGCTTGGGCACGGCCGGGACGGCCTGGTGGACGGCGACCGCGGCGGCCACGCCGAGCGCGGCGAGCAGCAGGCCGGGGGCGTCCCCGCCGAGCGGGGGCAGCAGGCGGGTGCGGGTGCGCCGCTCCCGGATGGTCAGTGCCACGCCGCGCTCACCGCTGCTGGTCGGCGGGCAGCCGGTAGACCCGGCGGATGCTGGTGCCGAGCCGGGCGACGTCCGCGCCGTAGACGTGGATGGAGATGGCGGTGGAGCTGCAGGCGTTGCGCACCAGGTGGATGTCGCCGGGCGGGGCGAAGGCGGCGACGCTGCCGGCCGGGCCGACCACGTGCTCGGTCTCGACGAGGTGGGCGGTGCGCCCGTCGGAGACCAGCCGGTAGCGGGTCTCGCTCTCCTGGCCCTGGTGGACGCCGGCCACGCACCAGGAGACGTGGTCGTGGATCGGGGTCTGCTGGCCGGGCAGCCAGACCAGCGCGACGACGGAGAAGCCGCCGTCCTCCTCGGCGTGCAGGACGTGCTGGCGGTAGCGGTCCGGGTCGCCCTCGCGCTGCGCGGCGGTGAGCAGTCCGGGGTCGCCCAGGTGCGGGGCGAGGCGTTCGCCGACCAGGTAGGCGGTGAGTTCCGGAGGCAGGCCGCGGTCCACGACCGCGCGGATCTCCCCGACCAGGGCGGTCATACGCTCGGTGAGCCGGTCGCTGCCGACCGTGGCTGAGGGTGTCATGGCAGCAGGTTCGCCCCGGCGGACCTATCACGTCCAACGAGGGTTCTTTCGCCATCCTCTAAATTCAGCTTATGGGTTGCCGAGCCGCACCGACCCGGTCCCGACCGGCCCCGACCCGCGCCCCGGCCCACGGCCCCGATCCACGAACCCGGCCGACGCCTCCGCCAGGCGCCTGCGGCGTCAGCAGCCCACCCGCGCGGCCGCCGCCGACCGCAGGTGGTCCAGCACCAGCGCGGTGGCCGGGATCCGGCGGTGCTCGCGCAGCACGTAGGCGCTGACCTGGCGGCGCAGATGCGGTTCGACGGCCCGGCCGGTGACCTTGCGGTGGCACATGAAGGAGAGCACCAGCGCGGGCATCAGCGCTATCCCGACCCCGGCGGCGACCAGGCTCTGCACGGCGAGGTTGTCGTCGGTGGAGAAGACGATGTCGGGCGCGAAGCCCTCCTCCGCGCAGACGTGCAGCAGGTTGGCGCGGCAGCGCGGGCAGCCGGCGATCCACCGCTCGCCGTCCAGGTCGGCCAGCCGGACGGCGTGCCGCCGGCCCAGCGGGTGCCCGACCGGCAGCAGGACGGTGAGCAGGTCCTCCATCAGCGGGATCTCGTCCAGCCCGTCCGGCGGCTCGGCGGGCGCGCCGGGGTAGCGGAAGGCCAGCGCGATGTCGCACTCGCCGCGCAGCAGCCGCTGGAGGGAGTCCGGCGGTTCGGCCTCCAGCAGTTCGACCCGGACCCCGGGGTGCTCGGCGAGCAGCCGGGCCATCGCCTCGGGGATCAGGGTGGCGTTGGCGCTGGGGAAGGCGCAGACCCGGACCCGGCCGGCGCGCAGCCGGGCCAGTGAGGCGAGCTGCTGCTGGGCGGCGGAGAGGCTGCCGAGGATCACCTCGGCGTGCCGGGAGAGCGCCTCGCCGGCCTCGGTGAGCCGCAGTCCGCGCCCGGCCCGGGTGAACAGCGGTACGCCGACGGTCCGCTCCAGGGCCTTCATCTGCTGGGTGATGGCCGGCTGGGTGTAGCCGAGCTCGCGGGCGGCCGCCGAGTAGGAGCCGGCCCGGACGACCTCGTGGAAGGTCCTGATGTGCCGTGAGTCGAACACCGGCTCCATTGACCCTCCGACCATCCGTCCGCCGCCCCCGTTCGGCGTAATCATAAGCAGATTTTGGAGGTCTCGGAGATAACCCCGGCAGCACCTATGGTTTACCGGCGACCCGTCCGCCCCGTCACTGCCGGGGGGCCGGCGGCAGGCCCATCGACACCTCGGCGCTGGCCACCGGGGCCCCGCCGCGCATGCTCGGGCTGCGCCGGCTGCGGCGCTCGACCCACCGGGCCAGCCAGGAGAGCAGCAGACACATCCCGATGTAGATCGGGGTGATCACCATCACCACCGGGATGAACGGCAGGTCGTAGTCCAGGTTGGTGGCGATCAGCTTGCCGGCGTGCAGGAACTCCTCGTAGGTGATCAGGAACCCCAGCGAGGTGTCCTTGAGTGCCACCACCAGCTGGCTGATGATGGCCGGCAGCATCGCCCGGTTGGCCTGCGGCACGAGCACGTAGGCCATCACCTGCGTCTTGCGCATGCCGAGCGCGAACGCCGCCTCCTTCTGCCCCTTGGGCACCGCCAGCACGCCCGCCCGGAACACCTCGGCCAGCACCGAGCCGTTGTAGAGCACCAGCCCGGCCACCAGCGCCCAGAGCGGCTCCACCTTGAGCGCGACGAAGATGAAGAAGATCATCACCAGCAGCGGCATCGCCCGGAAGAACTCCACCACCAGGGTGGAGAGCCAGCGCACCACCCGGTGGTCGGAGAGCCGACCGGCCGCGAACAGCGCGCCGAACGGCAGCGCGAACAGCACCGTCCAGCCGAAGGCCTTCAGCGTGTTCCCGAGGCCGCGCAGCAGCAGCTCCTGGACGCCCTTGTACTCGAAGGCCGTCCACTTCTCCGCGGTGAACTGCTCGGTGTGGAACAGCATGTAGACGATCCACCCGACCAGCCCCAGGATGGCCACCAGCGCGATCGCGCCGTACAGCCGGTGCCGGGCGAGCGCCCTGGGCCCCGGGATGTCGTAGAGCGCCGAGGATTCCGCCGTCATCGCGACACCGCCAGTCGTCGTTCCATCAGGGAGAACACGGCACTGATGGCCAGCGTGATGATCAGATAGCCGACGGCGATCCAGACGAAGGTCCAGACGATGCCGTAGCCGAGCTCGTTGATGGTCCGATAGGAGCCGAGCAGCTCGGTCACGCTGAAGGAGCCCGCGATCGCGGTGTTCTTGGCCAGCGCGATCATGACGCTGCCGATCGGCGCCACCACCGACCGGTAGGCCTGCGGCAGCACCACCAGGCCCATCGTCTGGCCGAAGGTCATGCCCAGACTGCGGGCCGCCTCCCCCTGCCCGATGGGCACGGTGTTGACGCCCGACCGCATCGCCTCGCAGACGAACGCCGAGGTGTAGCAGCCGAGCGCGAGCACCGCGAAGGTGAAGAACGGCAGCGTGATGTCGAACCGCGGCAGGCCCAGCACCACGATGAAGAACAGCAGGGTCAGCGGAGTGTTGCGCAGCAGCGTCACCCAGGTGGTGCCGAACACCCGCAGCGGCCTCACCGGCGAGACCCGGAAGCTCGCCATCAGCACGCCGAGCACCAGCGACAGCGCGGCGCTCACCAGGAACAGCCAGAGCGTCCCGACGAAGCCGTGCCAGTAGGTCGACCAGTTGTCGGTCAGCGTCTTCACAGCGCGGCTCCTCTCAGTACCGGTCGATCGGCGGCGGGGTCGGCGCGGGCACCCCGGACAGACCGAGGGTGGCGTCGTACGCCCTGCGCCAGTCGCCGTTCTCCTCGTGGTGCGCGAGCGCGTCGTTCAGGGCGCCGCGCAGCACGGTGTCGTTCTTCGGGGTGCCGATCCCGTACGGCTCCTGGGAGAACAGCGGGCCGACCACCTTGAGCTCGTCCGGCACCTTGGCCGCGTAGCCCATCAGGATGGTGTTGTCGGTGGTGACGGCGTCCACCTGGGCGGTGATCAGGTTGTCCACGCAGGCCGAGTAGGTGTCGTAGGTGATCAGCCTGGCCTTCGGATACTGCTTCTCGATCCGCTGGGCCGGTGTGGAGCCCGCCGCCGAGCAGACCTTCTTCCCGTTGAGGTCCTCGGGCCCGTGGATGGTGTCGTCGTTCCTGCGCACCAGCAGCGACTGGCCCGCCAGGTAGTACGGCCCGGCGAAGCCGACCAGCTTCTTCCGGTTGTCGTTGATGGTGTACGTACCGACGTAGTAGTCCACCTGGCCGTTCTGCAGCGCGGTCTCCCGGTTGGCCGAGGCGATCGTCTTGAACTCGATCCGGTCGGGCGCGAACCCCAGGTCGGCGCCGACCATCTTGGCGATCTCGATGTCGAAGCCGGAGTACTCGCCGGTGGCCGGGTTCTTCTGCCCGAGGTAGGGCTGGTCCTCCTTGGCGCCGACCACCAGGTGGCCGCGGCTGCGCGCGGCGTCCAGGGTGGGCGAGCCGGTGATCTCCGCGCCGCTCCGCACCTGGTAGCTGGGCAGGGCGCTGGGCTGCGGCCCCTTGGGCGGCGGAGTGCCGTCCTTGCCGCAGCCGGCGAGGAGCAGCACCAGGACCGCGGCGGTCGTGATCCTCTTCACGGCGGCCTCAGTGCTTCAGGATCTTGGACAGGAAGTCCCGGGCGCGCTCGCTCTCGGGGGCGCCGAAGAACTCCTCGGGGGCGCGGTCCTCGACGATCCGCCCGTCGGCCATGAAGACCACCCGATTCGCCGAGGCACGGGCGAACCCCATCTCGTGGGTGACCACCACCATCGTCATGCCCTCGTGGGCGAGCTGGCGCATCACGTCCAGCACCTCGTTGATCATCTCGGGGTCGAGGGCCGAGGTCGGCTCGTCGAAGAGCAGCGCCTTCGGCTCCATCGCCAGCGCCCGCGCGATCGCCACGCGCTGCTGCTGGCCGCCGGAGAGCTGCGCCGGGTACTTGTCGGCCTGCGAGGAGAGCCCCACCCGGTCCAGCAGCGCCCGGGACTTGGCGTCCGCCTCCGCCCTGGACCGGCCGCGGACCTTGATCTGCGCCAGCGAGACGTTCTGCAGCACCGTCTTGTGCGCGAACAGGTTAAAGGACTGGAAGACCATCCCGACGTCCGCCCGCAGACCGGCCAGCCCCTTGCCCTCCTCGGGCAGCGGCCGGCCGTCGATCACGATGCTGCCGGCCTCGATCGGCTCCAGCCGGTTGATCGCCCGGCAGAGGGTGGACTTCCCGGAGCCGGAGGGCCCGATCACCACGACCACCTCGCCGCGCCCGATCGTCAGCTCGATGTCCTGCAGCACGTGGAGCTCGCCGAAGTGCTTGTTCACGCCGCGCAGCTCGATCAGCGGCGTGAAGGCGGACGTCCCGGCGCCGGACGGGACGGCAGGGGCGGTCACCTCCCGCTCCGGCCCTTCAGCAGCCAGCCCAGCGCGCCCCCGGCGACCAGGGTGGCCAGCAGCGCGATCCAGAGCGGCGCGGTCACCGTGAACACCCAGAACTGGATCTTCACCTTTTCGAGGTTGGCGAACAGGAACCACACTGCGAGGACGACGATGACGCCGATCCCGATGTACCGGGTGGGGATTCCCCCGATCTCGCTGCGCTTCGAACCGGACGATCCGTCTGAAATCTTGGTCACACGCGCAGTCTGCGGGCCTACCGACCGCTATGTCCGGTTACGCGCCCGGGAGTAACCCGCACGGGGCAACACGGCCCCGCACGGGTTTCCCGCGCGGGGCCGCCGCCCGCCCCACCGGTCTGGCCGCCCGCCTACCGTTCGTCCCGCCAGGAGCGCCACAGCGCCGCGTACGGGCCCCCGGCCGCCACCAGCTCGGGGTGGCTGCCGTACTCGCTGATCCGCCCGCCCTCGACCACGGCGATCACGTCCGCGTCGTGCGCGGTGTGCAGCCGGTGCGCGATGGCGATCACCGTCCGGCCCTCCAGCACCCGGGAGAGCGAACGCTCCAGGTGCCGGGCGGCCCTCGGGTCCAGCAGCGAGGTGGCCTCGTCCAGCACCAGGGTGTGCGGGTCGGCCAGCACCAGCCGGGCCAGCGCCAGCTGCTGCGCCTGCGGCGGGGTCAGCACGGCGCCGCCCGAGCCGACCTCGGTGTCCAGGCCCTCCGCCAGCGCGTCCACCCACTCGCCGGCGTCCACCGCGTCCAGCGCGCTGCGCAGCTCGGTGTCGTCCGCGTCCGGCGCGGCCAGCCGCAGGTTGTCCCGCAGGGTGCCGACGAATACGTGGTGCTCCTGGTTGACCAGCGCGACCTGGGCCCGGACCCGCTCGGCCGGCATCTGCGACAGCGCCGCCCCGCCCAGCGTCACGGTGCCCCGGCCGGGCGCGTAGATCCCGGCCAGCAGCCGGCCGAGGGTGGACTTGCCCGCCCCGGACGGCCCGACCAGCGCGACCCGGCTGCCGGGGGCGACGTCCAGGCTGATGCCGTGCAGGACGTCGGAGCCCTCCCGGTAGCCGAACCGGACGTCCTTGGCCTCGACCTGGCGCCCCTTCGGGTGCATGTCCTGGTCGCCCTCGTGCTCGGGCACCTCCCGTACCCCCACCAGCCGGGCCAGCGAGGCCTGGCCGACCTGCAGCTCGTCGTACCACCGCAGGATCAGGTCGACCGGGCCGGTGAGCGCCTGGGCGTACAGCACGCCGGTGGTCAGCTCGCCGACGGTGATCCAGCCCCGGAGGGTGAACAGCCCGCCGATCACCAGGGTGCCGAGCACCGCCAGGGTGTAGGCCGCGTCGATGGTCGGGAACCAGACCGAGCGCAGCCAGAGCGTGTAGCGCTCCCAGGCGAGCCACTCGCCGAGCTTGCGGTCGGTCAGCCGGATCCGGTCGTCGCCCAGGCGCAGCGTCTCGACCGTCCGCCCGGCGTCCACCGTCTCGGCCAGCACGGTGTTCACCGCGGCGTAGCCGGCCGACTCGTTCCGGTAGGACTGCGGGGCGCGCCGGAAGTACCAGCGGGAGCTGACCAGCAGCAGCGGCAGGCCGATCACCGAGGTGAGCGCGAGCAGCGGCGAGGTGACCACCAGGGCGCCCAGCACCAGCAGCAGCGAGACCACCGCGACGGCCAGCTCGGGCACGGCCTCGCGGACGGACTTGTCGAGCCGGTCGATGTCGGTGGTGCCCCGGGACACCAGGTCCCCGGTGCCGGCCCGCTCCAGCACCCCGGGCGGCAGGGCGACCGAGCGGACCAGGAAGTCCTCCCGCAGGTCGGCGAGCACCCGCTCGCCGAGGACGCTGCCGCGCAGCCGGGACCACCAGGTGAAGGCGGACTGCACCAGCAGCGCCAGCACGTACCAGCCGACGGCGACCGCGATGGTGCTCTCCGCGGTGTCCGTGGCCAGCGACTGGACCAGGGTGCCGAGCACCCAGGGCCCGACCAGCCCGGCCACGGTGGCCACCGAGTGCAGCGCCACCACCGCGGAGAACCCGGCCCGGTGGCGCCGGGCCAGCAGCCCCAGGTAGGACCGCACGGCGGCCGGGGAGCCGACCGGCAGGGTGGTGGTCGGCCCCTGCTCCCGGTGGACGGGGGGCTTCATGGCGTACTCCTCGACGGTGCGGGTCGGTGTGCGGTCCGGCGTTCCGTGCCGTGTGCGGGTCGGTGGGCGGTCCTGGGGTTCACACGCCCTCCCCGACCGGGGCCGGCTCCTCGTCGCGGGTGACCACGGCGCGGTAGCGGGGCTCGGTGCGCATCAGCTCCCGGTGGCCGCCGGTCGCGGCGACCCGGCCGTCCTGGACCAGGACCACCCGGTCGGCCTGGTCGAGCAGCAGCGGGCTGGTCGCGAAGACCACGGTGGTGCGCCCCTCGCGGCTCTTGCGCAGACCGGCCGCGATCCGGGACTCGGTGTGGGCGTCGACCGCGCTGGTCGGCTCGTCCAGGACGAGCACCGGCGGGTCGGCCAGCAGCGAGCGGGCCAGCGCCAGCCGTTGGCGCTGGCCGCCGGAGAGCGAGCGGCCGCGCTCGGTGATCCGCGCCCGCATGGCATCCCCGCCGCAGTCCGGCGAGCCGTCCACCAGGGCCTCCAGGACGTCCTCGGCACGGGCGGCGGCCAGCGCGTCGGCGGCCTCGACCCGGCCGGAGGCGGGGACGTCCAGCAGCTCCGCCAGGGTGCCGGAGAGCAGCACCGGCTCCTTGTCGTGGACCAGCACCGCGGCGCGGGCCTCGGCCAGCGGGACGGTGTCCAGCTCGATGCCGCCGAGCCGGGCGGAGGGCTGCGCCGACTCTCCCTCGGCCAGCGGGACGTGCCCGCCGAGCCGCTCGGCGAGCGCACCGGCGTAGTCCGGGTCGCCGCAGACCACGGCGGTCAGCCGGCCCGCGCGGGCGGTCAGCCCGCTGGCCGGGTCGTAGAGGTCTCCCTGCCCGGGCCGGTTCAGCTCCGCCTCGGCGGCGCCGTCGGTCCGGTTGAGCGACAGCACCCGCACGGCCCGCCCGGCCGAGACCCGGGCGACGCTCCAGGCGTGCGCAGCCTCGCCGAGGATGCGCAGCGGCGCGGCCAGGAACGCGGTGGAGCCGTAGACCGCGACCAGGGTGCCGATGCCGATCCGCCCGGTGGCCGTCAGATGGGCGCCGTACCAGGTGACACCGACCACGAACAGTCCGGGCAGCAGCACCTGCTGGGCCTGCATCAGCGACCAGAGCCGGGCCGAGCGGACGGCGGCGGCGCGGACCTTCTGGGAGGCGGCCCGGTAGCGGTCCAGGAACAGCTCCTCGCCGCCGATGCCGCGCAGCACCCGCAGCCCGGCCACGGTGTCGGCGGCCAGCTCGGTGGCCTTGCCGCCGAGCGCGCGCTGCTCGGAGTAGCGCCGCTCGAACGGTCCGAGCAGCGGCCAGACGGCGGCGGCGAGCACCGGGACGCCGAGCAGCACGGCGAGGCCGAGCACCGGCTGGGTCACCAGGACGGCGCAGCTGACGGCCAGCCAGACGAGCACCGCGGCGCGGACCCGGGCGACCAGCTCGACGTACCAGCCGATCTTCTCGACGTCCCCGCTGCCGACGGCGACGATCTCACCGGTGGCGATCCGGCGGGAGAGTCCGGCGCCGAGCCGGGAGGCCTGGCCGGCCACCAGCTGGCGCACGTGGGTGGCGGCGGTGATCCAGTTCCACACCGCCTGGCGGTGCAGCATCACGCTGCCGACCGCGGAGAGCACGGCGAGGACGAGGGCGGCGGCGCCGGCCCGCCAGATGCCGGCGCCGTCCCCGTCGACGGCGGCCTGGACGCCTCGGCCGAGCGGTACCGGCATGGCGGCCTGGCCGCCCATCTCCAGCAGCGCCCAGCAGGTGGAGAGCACCTGGCCGCGCCGTTGGCTGCGCTGCAGCCAGCGCAGGAAGGCGAGCGGTGAGGAGAGGTCCGGGCTGCCGGGATCGGCCAGCGGCAGGGTCTTGAGCGGCATGACGCTCCGTTGCGGGAGGGTGCGGGCGGGTGGCGCGTGCACGCGCCGGGCACGCGCGGGCCCGGGTCTCGGGCACGGCGGCGCGGCGTGGGGTGGTGTCGGGACGTCGGGTGGCGTCGGGGCGTCGCACCACGGGCATGGTGGCGCGGGCACGGTGGCGCGGGCGTGAGGGCGTGGCGCGGCAGGCGGCCGGTGTGGTCACAGCCGCTCTGGCGGGGTGTTGGTCAGGAGGTCATGGCAGCGAGCCTGCCAATCCCGATGTGACCTGCGCAACAGGTTTTACCGGCCCGCACGCCCCCCACACGCCCCCCGTGGCGCGGGATCCGCCCCCGACCAGCACGGCACCCCCGGAGCACGCTCCCCGCCGCCGGGGAGGAGATCCGGTCCACCCGCCCACCGGTACGGGCCCGCGGAGAATCCCGATCGGTCCGGGAACAAAATCCGGACCGCCACCGGTTGGCTACATGAGAACTCCCTTAAGAAGCACAGATCTGAACGATCAGGTCGGCGGTCGGGCAGCAGCCAGGCGCACGGCCGACCGACGACGAGCAGGCCGTCCGGACGAACAGACCGGACGAAGACACCGGACGAGCACACCGGACGAACAGAAGGGCACCCGTGAGCAGGATCCCCGGCACCACCCGGTTCGCCGCCCGGTCCGGCTCCGGCCTGCCGTCCGCCCCGGGCGCCCAGCGCCGCGCCCGCCACCGCCCTCAGCCGCCGCAGGCCCGCGTCCAGCCGCCCCTGGGCCGCGTCAACACCGAAGGCCGCCTTCCCGCTTACGGGTCGACGGCCTTCGGTATGTTGGCGAATCGTTTTGGCTGGGGCTCGAAAGGCGGAGCCTACAGCCGGCCTGCCTTGGCAATCAGCGCCAAGGCCTGCTCGTGTTCCTCCTCCTCCAGCGGAGAGAGCAGCAACCGCTGGACCTGGGCCACGCCCGCAGCCGAGCGGTGCAGCAGGTCCTGGCCCGCCGGAGAGAGCGACAGCAGGTTGCGCCGCCCGTCCGAGGGGTCGCGCCGGCGCTGCACCAGGCCACGGCGGACGAGACGGCTGACCATCTCGGCCATCGTCGCCTTGTCCAGCGAGGCGAGCTCGCCCACCGTGCGCTGATCGGCGCCCGGCTCCAGCTCGAGCGCGTCGAGCACCGCGTACTGCGGCGCCGTCAGCTCCGAACCGACGTGCTCCGACCAGAGCTTGGTGTGAACCTGCTGGCTCACCCTGATCAGGTAGCCGATCGCCCGCTGGGCGTCCAGCATCGGTCGCGCGTCGGTGAGAACGGCGACCGCGGCGGGCTCCAGCCTGGCTATCTTGGCCATCACGCGAACGATTTCCAGCTGCTCCTCGGCCGTGAGCGGCTCGAAGAGCGTGCGCTGCACGCGGACCACTCCGCCGGTGGCCTCGCGCACCGCCTGGGCGCCGTTCTGCGAAAGCGCGAGCAGCTTGCGCCGGCCGTCGGCCGGATCGCGCCTTCGCAGCACCAGGCCGCGGCGGACCAGCCGCGCGACCATCTCGGCCATCGTGGCCTTGTCCAGCGAGGCACGCTCGCCGACCGTCCGCTGGTCAGCACCCGGTTCCAGGGCGAGGACCAGCAGTACGGCGAACTGCGGAGCCGTGAGATCGGCTCCGACATGTTCGGACCACAGACGGGTGTGAACCTGCTGTGCAACGCGGATGAGGTGTCCGGGCGACTGCTGCAGTCGCGCAGACACGCGGGTCGTCGGGATCTCCCCCAGCACCATGTATCCGTCCCGATGTCACACCCGGTGTGTGTGGGACACCCGGGTGGGGCAGTAACGGCGAGTGGGCGTCCCGCTATGAGGGAGGGCGCTCCAGCCGTGCAGCCGGTGGCTGCTGGCGGACACTATACAAACGGCAGGCCCTCGCTGGCAGGCAGGGGCGGATAGTAGACGCAGGTTCGGCAACATTGGCATATTTACGCGCCGTGCCACACCGGCGGTAACCCGTTCGCAGGAGAAAGCCGACCGGTCGGTCCTTACCCACGGTCACCTGCGACTCTCTGCTCTGGCCGCGAACCCTACTCGCCGGTAGGGTATGGCACCCTCAGCCGTCCACCCTCCGAGAGAGACGAGAGCGAGCATGACCGAGCAGAGCACCGCCCAGAAGGTCGCGGTCGTCACCGGCGCCGCCCGCGGTATCGGCGCCGCCACCGCCCTGCGCCTCGCCGCCGACGGCTACGCCGTCGCCGTGGTCGACCTGGACGAGGCGGCCGGGCAGGGCACCGTCGAGCAGATCACCGCGGCCGGCGGCCGGGCCCTCGCGGTCGGCGCCGACGTCTCCGACGCCGGACAGGTCCAGGCTGCCGTGGACCGGATCGCGGCCGAACTCGGCGCCCCGGTCGTCCTGGTCAACAACGCGGGCGTACTGCGCGACAACCTGCTCTTCAAGATGTCCGAGTCCGACTGGGACACGGTCATGAACGTTCACCTGCGCGGCGCCTTCCTGATGACCCGCGCGGTCCAGAAGCACATGGTGGACGCCGGCTTCGGCCGAGTGGTCAACCTGTCGTCCTCCTCCGCCCAGGGCAACCGCGGCCAGGCCAACTACTCCGCCGCCAAGGCCGGTCTGCAGGGCTTCACCAAGACCCTCGCCATCGAGCTGGGCAAGTTCGGCATCACCGCCAACGCAGTCGCACCGGGGTTCATCGCCACCGACATGACGGCCGCCACCGCCGCCCGGGTCGGCATGGACTTCGAGGACTTCAAGCTCGCCGCCGCCTCGCAGATCCCGGTGCAGCGGGTCGGGGTGCCCGAGGACATCGCGAACACCATCTCGTTCCTGGCCGGCGAGGGCGCCGGCTTCGTGTCCGGCCAGGTCATCTACGTCGCCGGCGGCCCGCTCGACTGAGCCCCGCGCCCTACCCAGGGTTACCACGGAGTGGGAAGCCGGCCCGGCCGACTTCCCACTCCGTCCGCTTTCCCCACCCCACCGGATCGGCATTCGGGAACCACCGGAAAATTCGACCGCCGGATATCGGAAAACCACCCCTGACCAGCCGACTTCCGACCGCCATGGCATTTCCCCGGCGAATGGGAATTCCCCCCGGAACGGCGCCGCCCCCGCCACCACCACGCATCCGGCCGCGGCCCGCTCACCCCTCCCAGCTGCGCTGCACCACCCCGTCGCGCACGGCGAGGTTGAGCCGCCCCTCCCGGTAGTCCATGGTCATCGCCGCCCCGGGCGGCAGCACCCGCACCGAGGCCCAGCCGTGCCGACGGGCCAGCTCCTCGGCCCGCTCCACCCGAAGCCCCGCGTAGCCCTCAGCGTCGGCGTCCGTCATCGCCCCTCCAACTGGTCGCCCGGACGTACGCTGGAATCGTAGACCGCACCCCACGGGCGGGAGGTGGACACCCGTGCGCACCACCACTCCGAGGCGCTGGCGCAGCGGCACCGAGCCCGCCACCGCCCGCAGCGACCTGAAGCTGCGCTATCTGCTGTCGCTCACCTTCACGCCGCTGTTCGCGATCGCCACCGCGGCGTTCGCGATCTGGGCCGCCGCCGCCCCCGAGAACGGCGCCCCCAGCCGGGGCACCCTCACCGGTTTCGCGGTGGCCTGCGGCATTCTCACCCTGTTCGCCGTGGTCGATCTCGTGGTCGTCATCCGCCGCCGCCGGACCGAGCTCTGACGCGGCGTCTCCCACGGGGTGGGAAACCGGCCCCGCCGGCCTCCCACCCCGCCCGCACCGGACACGGCCTGAGGCACCCACCCGCACCACGGCGGGGCTCAGCGGTTGCCGACCGCCTGCTTGACCAGGGTCCGTCCGAAGTCCCACATCAGACCGCTCCCCCGGTGCGCGTCGTCCATGACGTCGACGAAGGCGTCCATGAACCGGTCCACGTCCCGCTCGGTGATGATCAGCGGGGGAATCAGTTTGATCACCTCCAGGTGGTCCCCGGACACCTGGGTGAGGATCCGGTGCCGCTGCAGCAGCGGCACCACCACCATCTGCGCGAACAGCCCCTTGCGGGCCGCCTGGAGCGCCGTCCAGCCGGTCCGCAGCTTCAGCGAGCGCGGCCGGCCGAACTCGATGCCGATCATCAGGCCGCTGCCGCGGACCTCGGCCAGCAGCTCGTACCCGTCGACCAGCGCGGCCAGCCGCTCCCGGAACAGGTCCCCGATCCGGCGGGCGTTCTCCACCACCTTCTCGTCCCGCAGCACCTCCAGGGTCGCCAGCCCCGCCGCCATCGCCTGGGCGTTGGCGCCGAAGCTGGCCGAGTGGACCAGCACCCGGTCCATCGAGGAGTACACCTTCTCGAAGATCCAGCCCTTGCCGAGGGTCGCCCCGACCGGCACGTAGCCGCCGGAGAGCGCCTTGGCCGCGCAGACCAGGTCGGGCAGCACGCCCTCCTCGTGCTGGTAGGCGAAGAACTCCCCGGTGCGCCCGATGCCGGTCTGCACCTCGTCGCAGATCAGCAGCGCCTTGTGGTCGTGCAGCAGCTCCTGCGCCGCGCGCAGCCAGCCGGGCGGGGCGGCCTGCACGCCCTTGCCCTGGATCGGCTCCACGATCAGCGCCGCGACATCGCCCTTCTTCAACTCCTTGGCCAGCGCGCCGAGATCGCCCAGCGGGATGGCGGTGTCCGGCAGCAGCGGGTCGAACCCCTTGCGGAACCCGCTCTCGCCGTTGACCGAGAGCGACCCGGTGGTCAGCCCGTGGAAGGCGTGGTCGGCGTAGAGGATCCGCCTGCGCCCCGTCGCGTACCGGGCGAACTTGAGCGCCGTCTCGACCGCCTCCGTCCCGCTGTTCCCGAAGAACACCCGGTCCAGTCCGGGCGCGTAGGAGAGCAGCCGCTCGGCCAGCAGGCCGGGCAGCGGGGAGCAGTCGAAGCGGACGAGGTCGGGCAGGTCGAGGTCCATCACCTGCTGGATCGCCGACCGCACCACCGGGTGGTGGCGGCCGAGTGCGAAGATGCCGAACCCGGCCAGCATGTCGAGGTACTCGTGCCCCTCGGCGTCGTAGAAGTACGGGCCCTCGGCGCGCTCGTAGTACCGGTCGAAGCCGATGGTGTGCAGCATCCGCGGCAGCTGCGGATTGAGGTAGCGGCTGTGCAACTCGTAACGCTCGGAGCCCCGTTCGGCGATCAGGGCGGCGAGGTCGAAGCGGGCTTCGGTGCTGTCGGGTTCAGCCGGCATGGCGCTGGTTCACTCCTCGGGTCGGCAGCAGGTGCTTGGCGAAGACCGCGGTCTGGGCGGCGACCCCCGTCCCGGTGAGGCCGGTCTCCTCCAGGATCTCTCCCCGGGAGCCGTGGCCCAGGAACTCCTGCGGAAGCCCGAGGACCCGCAGCGGGACGTCCACCCCGGCGTCGCGCAGCGCCTGGGCGATCGCCGCGCCGACCCCGCCGGTGCGGCCGTTGTCCTCCACGGTGACGACCAGCCGGTGCCCGGCGGCCAGCGCGGGCAGCGCCGCGTCCACCGGCTTGACCCAGCGCGGGTCGACCACGGTCGCGGTGAACCCCTCGGCGAGCAGCAGCGCGGCCGCGTCCAGGCAGGCGGCGGCGGTGGTGCCGACGGCGACCAGCAGGACCTCCGGCAGCTCCCCGGTGCGCAGCAGCACGTCCACCCCGCCGATCCGCTCGACGGCCGGGACGGCGGGCCCGATGTCCGCCTTGGGGAAGCGCACCACGGTGGGCGCGTCCGGCACGTCGACGGCCTCGCGCAGCTGGGCGCGGAGCTGGTCCGCGTCGCGCGGGGCGGCCAGCCGCAGGCCCGGGACGACCTGCAGGATCGACATGTCCCACATGCCGTTGTGCGAGGCGCCGTCCGGCCCGGTCACCCCGGAGCGGTCCAGCACGAAGGTGACGCCCAGGCGGTGCAGGGCGACGTCCATCAGGACCTGGTCGAAGGCCCGGTTCAGGAAGGTCGCGTAGACCGCGACCACCGGGTGCAGTCCGCCGGTGGCCAGCCCGGCCGCACTGGTCACGGCGTGCTGCTCGGCGATGCCGACGTCGAAGGTCCGCTCCGGGTAGGCCTTGGCGAACTTGGCGAGCCCGACCGGTTGGAGCATGGCGGCGGTGATCGCGACCACGTCCGGCCGGTCGGCGCCGAGCGCCACCATCTCCTCGCCGAACACCGAGGTCCAGGAGACCCCGCCGCTGGGCGAGATGGGCAGGCAGGTGTACGGGTCGATCGGGCCGACGGCGTGGAAGCGGTCCGCCTCGTCCTGCTCGGCCGGCCGGTAGCCGCGGCCCTTGACGGTCAGGCAGTGCACGATGACCGGGCCGCCGAAGCCGCGCGCCTGGCGCAGCGCCTGCTCGACGGCGGCGAGGTCGTGGCCGTCGATGGGGCCGAGGTACTTCAGCCCGAGGTCCTCGAACATGCCCTGCGGGGCGAAGGCGTCCTTGAAGCCCTTCTTGGCGCCGTGCAGTGCGTCGAAGATCGGCTGGCCGACCAGCGGGGTGCGCTGCAGGGCCCCCTTGCCGAGGGCGAGGAACCGCTCGTAGCCCTGGGTGGTGCGCAGCGTGGCGAGGTGGTTGGCGAGGCCGCCGACGGTCCTGGCGTAGGAGCGCTCGTTGTCGTTGACGACGATGACCAGGGGGCGTTCGCGGGCCTCGGCGATGTTGTTGAGGGCCTCCCAGGCGAGGCCGCCGGTGAGCGCGCCGTCGCCGATCACCGCGACGGTCTGCCGGTCGTGCTGGCCGAGCAGCTGGGCGGCCTTGGCGAGCCCGTCGGCGTAGGACAGCGCGGTCGAGGCGTGCGAGTTCTCGACCAGGTCGTGTTCGGACTCGGCGCGCGAGGGATAGCCGGAGAGGCCGCCTCTGACCCGCAGTTTCGAGAAGTCCTGGCGACCGGTGAGCAGTTTGTGGACGTAGCTCTGGTGGCCGGTGTCCCAGACGATGCGGTCATAGGGGGAGTCGAACACCCGGTGCAGTGCGATGGTCAGTTCGACCACGCCGAGGTTCGGGCCGAGGTGGCCGCCGGTCCTGGTGACGGCGTCGATCAGGAAGCCGCGGATCTCCTCGGCGAGGAGCGGGAGGTCGGCGGCCGGAATCTTCCGCAGGTCGGCCGGGGACTTGACGCTGGAGAGCAGTGACATGCGTTCACCTCACGACTCGGAGCAGTGCGATGGCCCCCCCTGTGGCGGGGTCGCCCGGCACGGGAGACGCCTCCCGTGCCGGGCGCGGTGCGGTCAGTGGCCGCGGTTGGAGCTGATCGTCTCGGTGACGGCGCGCAGCGACTCCTTGAGCGAGCCCATGGTGGCGAGGACGGCGGTCGGCTCGTAGCCGCAGTGCGCCATGCAGTTGGCGCAGCGCGGGTCCTTGCCGCGGCCGTACTTGTCCCAGTCGGTCTTCTCGATCAGTTCGCGGTAGGTGGGGACGTAGCCGTCGGACATCAGGTAGCAGGGGCGCTGCCAGCCGAACAGCGAGTAGTTGGGGATGCCCCAGGCGGTGCACTCGAAGTCGACCTTGCCCTCCAGGAAGTCCAGGAAGAGCGGGCTGTGGTTGAGCCGCCAGCGCCGCCGGTTGCCGCCGGCGAAGGTCTTGCGGAACAGCTCCCTGGTCTGTTCGACGCCGAGGAAGTGCTCCTGGTCGGGGGCCTTCTCGTAGGCGAACGCCGGGGAGATCATCATCTCCTCGACCTTCAGGTCGTCGTTGAGGTAGTCCAGCACGTCGATGATGGTCTGCGGGGTGTCGGTGTTGAAGAAGGTGCTGTTGGTGGTGACCCGGAAGCCCCGCCGCTGGGCCTCCTTGATCGCCGCCACCGCCTCGTCGAAGGTGCCCTCCTTGGCGACCGACTCGTCGTGCCGTTCGCGCAGCCCGTCGATGTGCACGGTGAAGGTGAAGTACGGCGAGGGCTTGAACTTGTCCAGCTTCTTGCGCAGCAGCAGCGCGTTGGTGCAGAGGAAGACGTACTTGCGGCGCTCGACCAGCTGCCGCACGATCTCGTCGATCTGCGGGTGCATCAGCGGTTCGCCGCCCGCGATCGAGACCATCGGGGCGCCCGACTCCAGTACCGCGCCGACCGCCTGTGCCACCGGCATCCGCTGCTTCAGCACCCCGGCCGGGTGCTGGATCTTGCCGCACCCCTCGCAGGCGAGGTTGCAGGCGAACAGCGGTTCCAGCTCGACGATCAGCGGGAACTTGTCCCGCCGCTTGAGCTTCTGCTGCATGAGGTAGGTGCCGACCCGCACGGTTTGGCGCAACGGCATGGCCATGGCTAGCTCGCCTCCTGGGGGAGCGTCGAGGGTGTGGGGTGGTGGATGGTGTCCGGCCGCGGATCCGCCGGGCGGCTCTCCTGGTACCAGGCGACCAGGGCGGGCACGGTCGCCCGCAGGGTCCGCCAGGCGCGGACGCCGGCGGGCAGGGTGCCGGGGCGGAACAGCTCCCGCTCCGGGGTGTCGACGACCACCCGCAGGACGGCCGCGGGCAGCGCCGGGCGCAGCTCCTTCAGGGTCGCCAGCACGGCCGCGGCCTCCATGTCGACGGCCAGCGCGCCCTGCAGGTGCAGTGCGCGCCGCTCCAGGCCGCGCACCACGTGGTCGGCGGTGTGGTGCACTCCGGTGTGGACGGTCAGGCCGCGCACCTTGAGCGCCCGGGTGAGGTCCGGACCGGAGTCGATCGCGAAGAGGTGGCCTTCGGCATCGCGCACCCCGTTGGCGACGATCACGTCGCCGGGGGCCATGCCCGGCGCCACGGCGGCCCCGAAGCCGGCCACCACGACGGCGCCGTAGCCTCCGGGGGCCGAACCGAGCAGCCGTCTGACGGTGTGTGCGGCCCGCCGCCGGCCCACCCCGGTGCGGACCAGCACCGGGGGGCCGCCGACCGGGCCGCGCCAGTCCCCGCCGCGCAGGGCCCAGACCTCGGGGCCCAGCGCGCAGAGCACCAGGAGCGGGGCGGTGGTCACCGGGCCGCCCCGATCGCCGGGGTGCCGGTGGCAGGGGTGCCCTTGGCGCCGGGGGCGGTGTCCCGGCCGGTGGCGGGGCTGCCGTGCAGGTAGCGGCCGAGCGCGGTGACCGGGAAGACCAGTCGGTAGAGGTGGTAGTTGATGGAGAAGTCCCAGGGGAAGCCGGTGCCGGTGAACTGTGGTTCGTCCCAGGTGCCCTCCGGCAGCTGGGTGCGGACCAGCCAGTCGACGCCGCCCTCGACGGCCGGGTTGGCCCGGCCGTCCGGGCCCTCGCCGACCGAGAGCAGCGCCATCAGCGCCCAGGCGGTCTGCGAGGCGGTGGAGTCACCGCGCCCGGCCCAGCGGGCCGGGTCCTCGTAGGAGCGCATGTCCTCGCCCCAGCCGCCGTCGGCGTTCTGCCGGTCCTCCAGCCAGCGGACGGCGCGGCGGATCGCCGGATGCCCCTCCGGGACCCCGGCCGCGACCAGGGCGGGCAGCACCGAGCCGGTGCCGTAGATGTAGTTGGTGCCCCAGCGGCCGAACCAGGAGCCGTCGGCCTCCTGGTTGCGCAGCAGCCACTCCACGCCCCGCCTGGTCCGCGGGTCCCCGCCCTTGCCGACCTCGGCGAGCATCTCCACCACGTGGGCGGTGACGTCGGCGGACGGCGGGTCGACCACCTCGCCGAAGTCGCAGAACGGCAGCTTGTTCGGCAGGGTGCTGGTGTTGTCGACGTCGAACGCGCCCCAGGCGCCGTTCTTGGACTGCATCCCGAGGTTCCAGCCGACGCCCCGGTCGACCGCGCCGGCCACCTTGGCCGGGTCGGGGTGGGCGACCCGGCGCAGTGCGAGCACCACCTCGGCGGTGTCGTCGATGTCGGGGTAGGTGTCGTTCTCGAACTCGAAGGCCCAGCCGCCGGGGGCGAGCGAGGGGCGCTGGACGGACCAGTCGCCGCGCCGGGTGATCTCCTCGCCCAGCATCCAGTCGACGGCGGAGACCAGCGCCGGGTGGTCGGCCGGCAGACCGGCGTCGACCAGCGCGATGGTGGCCAGGCAGGTGTCCCAGACCGGGGACTGGCAGGCCTCCAGCCAGCGCCGGCCGTCCTCGGTGTGCACGGTGAAGCGGTCGAAGGCGGTCAGCCCGGCCTGCACGACCGGGTGCTCCAGCTCGTAGCCCTCCAGGTGCAGGGCGATCAGCGAGTAGACGGCGGGGGGCTGGATGCCGCCCCAGCAGCCGTCCGCCTCCTGCCGTTCGATGATCCAGCGGCAGGCCTGGGAGACGGCCAGCCGGCGCAGCGGGCGCAGCGCGCGGCGGTGGTAGGCGTGCAGCACCTTGTCGAGGCGCTCGAAGATGCCGTCCCAGGTGGTGGCCGGCGCGAGCGGGCGCTCGGGGAAGGGGTTCTCCGGGTCGGTGTGCAGCTCGGTCAGCGGGAAGGGCGCGGGGCGGACGGGGCGGTGGGACGAGACGACGGTCAGCGGCACGATGGTCTGCCGGGCCCAGCAGCCGAAGGCGTAGATGTTCAGCGGGAGCCACTTGGGCAGGAAGATGATCTCCGGCGGCATCTCGGGCAACCGCGCCCAGGGCCACCAGCCGAAGAGCGCGAGCCAGATCCGGGTGAACACCCGGGCGGCCGCGATCCCGCCGGCGGACCGTACGTAGCGCGCGGCGGCGAGCATGTGCGGGGCGCCCGGGTCGTCGCCCGCGAGCTTGAGGGCGACGTACGCCTCGACGGTGGTGGACAGCTCGGGCGGTCCGCCGTGGAAGGTGGACCAGGTGCCGTCCTCGCGCTGCTGGGAGCGGATCCACTCGGCGGTGGCCTTGGTCTGCTCCTCCGTTCGGATCCCGAGGAACTGCCGCAGCAGGAGGTCCTCGGCGTCCATGGTGACGTTGGTCTCCAGGTCACCCTTCCACCAGCCCTCCGAACTCTGCAGCGAGAGCAGGTGGGTGGTGGCGCGGGCCAGCGCCTCCTCGGCGGAGGCGGGCCCGGACTGCTGTTGGTCCCGGCCGTCTGGCCGGAGCGGTTCGGACCCTTCGGGCTGCCACCGCCCGGCACTCGGCAGGGCCGGGGGGCGGTCGCCCACCGCGACCGGCTCGGAATCGTACTCAGGGTCGAGCCGGCCGTCCGCGGTTGCTGTCAACGTAACGTCACCTCTCTCGTACCACCACGAACTCGGCGAGTGCGACGAAGTGCTCGCGCACCCCGTCGGGCATGGGCACCTCGTCCAGGGCGGCGAGGGCAGTCCTGTGCTGGCGGCGGGCCTCCTCCTGGGTCCAGGCCCGGCCGCCGGCGTCCTCGATCAGGGCGGCGCGGGCGGCGAGCTCGGGCTCGCCCTCCTCGCCGCGCCCCTTCGGGTCGGCCAGCTGGTCGGCGAGCCGGCGCGAGGCCGCGCCGCCCTCGGCGAGCGCCGCGGCGACCGGCAGGGACTTCTTGCGCTGGCGCAGGTCCCCCCAGTGCGGCTTGCCGGTGACCTCGGTGGCACCCCAGATGCCGAGCAGGTCGTCGACCGCCTGGAAGGCCAGGCCGAGGTGGTGGCCGTAGCGCTGGAGGGCGTCGGACACCCGGTCGTCGGCGCCGGTTAGCACGGCGCCGACCGCCGAGGCGGCGGCGAGCAGCGCGCCGGTCTTGCCGCCCTCCATCTCCAGGCATTCGGCGACCGTCACGGTGTCGCGCTGTTCGAAGGCGACGTCCATGGCCTGGCCGTCGATGAGGCGCCGGGTGGCGGTGGTGAGCAGACGGACGGCCCGCGCGGCGTCGACGGGGCTCGCGCCACCGGTCACGGCAGCGTCGAGCAGCACCTCCGTGCCGAGCGTCGCCAGGGCGTCGCCGACCAGGATCGCCTGGGCCGGACCGAAGACCGTCCAGGCGGTGGCCCGGTGGCGTCTGGTCTCGTCACCGTCCATCAGATCATCATGGAGCAGCGAGAAGTTGTGCACCAGTTCAACGGAGACCCCACCCGGCACACCGGCCTCCGCCGGGGCCCCCGTCACCTGGGCGGAGAGCAGCGCCAGGGCGGGCCGGACGGCCTTGCCGCCGTCCCCCGCGGACGGCGTGCCGTCCCGGTCGATCCAGCCGAAGTGGTAGGCGGCGACGGTGTCCATCGGTGCCGCCAAACGGGCGACGGTGGCCTTCAGCGGCGGGGTGCAGAGCGCGCGGCTACGGGCGAGCAGCTCCGGCACCGAGACCGGTTCGGCGTGTGCCGTGCCTCCGACGGCAGTGCCGGTGCGTGACTCCACGTACGTTCCCTCTCCCTGGTGGTGCCGGGCCGCGCTCGGCGGCCGGGCGGTTGCGCTATCGATGGGGCCGGCGGCGCGGCCACCGGATCTCGCTGGGTCGCCGGGGTCACCGGCGGCGGGGCCCGGCGTCACCTGGGCCACCTCCCGTCGCCCCGGTCCACCGGACGGCGGGTGCCGAGGCCGGCGAGGGCGGCGTCGGCGGCGGCGTGGCCGCTGCGCACGGCGCCCTCCATGGTCGCGGGCCAGCCGGTGGCGGTCCACGAGCCGGCCAGCAGCAGGCCGGGGACCTTCGTACGGGCCTGCGGGCGCAGCGCGGCCGAGCCGGGGGCCGGGTCGAAGGTGGCGGTGCGCTCGCGGGTGACGAAGAAGTCCAGCACCTCGGCGCCGCCGGCGGCCGGGAGCAGGCGGGCCAGCTCCGGCAGGTAGCGGCGGCGCAGCTCGGCGACCGGGAGTTCGATCTCGCTCTCCACGGCGGACTGGGACAGCGCCAGGTACTGGGCGCCGGGGTGGGACCGGCCGAGGTCCGTCCCGGCCAGCCCGGAGTGCCCGGTGCGGTCGAAGACCCACTGCACCGGCGAGCCGAGTGCGGCGAAGAACGGGCGGCGCAGCACCTTGCGGTCGTAGACCACGTGGACGTTGAGGATCGGCGCGGTGCCGAACTCCGTGAGCCGGTGCTGTCCGTCGACAGCGTCGGGCGGCAGCAGCGCGGCGGCGGCGTCCTGGGCGCCGGCCAGCACCACGGTGTCGGCGCCGAGCAGCTCGCCGCCCTCCAGGCGGACGGCGTGCTGCGGCGCGCCGGGCTTGAGCTCCGCCGCCCGGGCCCGCAGCCGTACCTTGACGCCGGCCCGCTCCAGCTCGGCGAGCGCGGCGTCGTGGTGGATCGCGCCGAGCGGGACGGCGGCCATCCCGATGTCGGAGGCGCCCGGGTCGGAGAGCAGTCCGGTCTTGAAGACCATCGCGGCCAGCGCCAGCGAGACCTGGTCGGCCCGGGCGTTCAGGGTGGCGACCCCGACGAGGTCCCACATGGCGGCGAGGGTCCGCTCGTTCTGGCCGTTGCGGCGCAGCCAGTCACCGAAGGAGACGGCGTCCAGCGCCGGGTCGGCGAGGTCCAGGCCCTGCAGGGCGAGGGCGCCGCGCACCACCCGGGCCCGGTCGGCCGGGCCCAGGTGCGGGTAGCGGGCCAGGCTGCCGGCCAGGTGCAGCGGGACGGGCAGGGCGGCCCGGCGCAGCCGGCCCAGGGTGCGCACGGGGGCGCCCGAGGGCCCGGAGACGCCGAGCACGGGGACGTCCAGCCGGTCCTGGAGGTGGACCAGGCGGTTCGCGCCGAGCCGCTCGATCAGGCCCCGGTAGGCGGTGCAGCAGCGCAGGTAGACGTGCTGGCCGTTGTCGACGGTCAGCTCGCCGCGCTGGAAGGAGAAGGCCAGCCCGCCCAGTCGCGGGCGGCCCTCGACCAGGGTGACCCGGTGGTCGGCCTCGGCCAGCCGCAGCGCGGCGGTGATCCCGGCCAGGCCGCCGCCGACCACGACGGCGGCCGGGCGCGCGGCATCGGCTCGCCCGGTCATCGGCCCTCCCCCTCGCATCCGGCGCCCGGCCCGCTCGGGGCCGGCGCACTCGTGGTCGGCAGGGTCGTGGTCCCCACCGACGTGGTCGACACGGCCCCACGCATCAGTGATTCCCCGCTGACACAGCGTGACAGAACTGCGGCGAGAATCAAGAACGCCCCCCGGCGAGCCCGGAAAGCGCGACATACGCCTTCTCCCAGCCCGGCAGCGAGACCCGGCCGCGCAGGACCGACTCCGGGTCGGCGGCGATCCGGCCGAGCAGCCGGTGGTAGATGCCGGCCATCGCCGCGGTGCAGGCCCGGCTGCGCCGGTCGAGCATCGGCAGCAGCCGCAGGCCCTCCTCGAAGGCGGCCTGCGCGCGGGCGGCCTCGAAGGAGACCAGTCCGGTGAAGTCCGCGCCGACCGGCGGCCTGGGCAGCGCGAAGCCCTGCTCGCAGCCGAATCGGACCAGGTCCTCGGTGGGCAGGTAGGTGCGGCCGTTCAGGGCGTCCTCGCGCAGGTCGCGCAGGATGTTGGTGAGCTGCAGCGCCAGGCCCAGGGTGTCGGCGTACTGCGCTCCGCGCTCCGGGTCCTCGCAGCCGTAGACGCCGAGTGAGAGGCGGCCGATCGCGCCCGCCACGCAGCGGCAGTAGACCTTGAGCTCCTCGTACGTCTGGTACTCGGCGCCCTTGAGGTCCATCTCGACGCCGTCGATCAGCTCGTCGAAGCCGCCGAGCGGGATCGGGAAGCGCCGGGCGGTGTCCGCCAGGGCGACCTTGATCGGGTCGGTGTCGTCCTCGGCGACCACGCCCCTGCGGATCTCGTCGAGGAGTTCGCGGGTGCGCAGCAGGGCCTCGGCCTTGCGGTCGGCGGGGAGCTCGCCGTCGCCGATGTCGTCGACCCGGCGGGCCAGGGCGTACAGGGCCGACATGGCCAGCCGCTTCGGCTCGGGCAGCAGACGGATGCCGTAGCTGAAGTTGCGGGCCTGCAGGCCGGTCACTGCCTCGCAGTACCGGTACGCCGCCATGACCTGCGCCGACGCCAGTGGTGATGCCGCCACTCGGGCGTTCACCTTCCCTTCGCGAAGATGGCCGCCGCCTTCGCTGCGAGGCGGCGCTTGTCAGGCTTCGTCTGCTGGGCGAGCACGTCGTACCCGGCGGCCTCGATGGCCGCCAGGGCCGCGTAGCCGCCTGCGGTGAATCCCGCCAGGAGCAGTCGAAGCCTCCCCCGAACCGTACCTACCAGTGGCGCACCCCGGTCGAGCAGGGTGCGGGCCCGGGCGACCTCGAAGGCGACCAGCTCGCGCACGGCGGCGCCGGCGACGGGGGCGGCGAGGTCCTCCTCGGTGACGCCGAAGCGGGCGAGGTCCTCGGCCGGGAGGTAGATCCGGCCGCAGGCCAGGTCCTCGGCGACGTCCTGGAGGTGTTCCACCACCTGGAGGGCGCTGCAGACGGCGTCGGAGAGCTCGATCCGCTCCGGGGTGGAGACGCCGGCGATGGACAGCACCAGGCGGCCGACCGGGTCGGCGGAGAGCGTGCAGTAGCCGATCAGGTCCTCGTAGCTGGCGTACCGGGTGGTGGTCTGGTCCACCCGGTTGGCCTCGATCAGTCGGCGGAACGGCTCCGGGGTCAGCCCGTGCCGGTCGACCAGCGGGACGAGGGAGCGCATCAGCGGGTGGCGGGGGGCCTCGGCGGCGGCGGGGTGCAGGGCCGACTCGAAGACGCGGTCGAGGTCCTGTTCCAGCCGGTCGAGCAGCGCGAGCCGGAACGCGACCTCCGCCGGACCGGGCGGGCCCGGCTGGGCCGAAGGGGTGGCGGCGGGCGCCGGGGGCGTCGGGGGCGCCGTCTCGACGCCGAGCAGGCGGGCGGTGCCGGCCGGGTCGGCGAGGTCGCCGTCGCCGGAGTCGTCCACCAGCCGGGCGAAGCCGTAGACCGCCATCAGGTCGCCGCGCCAGGCGGCGGGCAGGAAGAACGGGGCGACCGGGAAGTTCTCCGCGTCCGCCTTGTGCAGCGTCCCATCCGCCGAACGGTCTGCTGACTCACTACTGGGCTGGGCCGAAGCCGACACTGCTGTCACTCCCCCGTTCTACACCGCTCCGAGCCGCCGACCCCACTCGGACACGCGTCCGATTCGGCCGCCCCGCCCGGCACACCACTCCCCCGCATACAGCCTGACACCACCGGGCTCGCCCGAGAAGGGCGCCCCGCCCGGCGCACGGGGCGCTCACCCGCACAGCCGACGGCCGACCGGGCACCCCCGCTCGCCGGGGGGCGCACGCCCGCCCGGCCGCGGCAGCCCGGGCAGGACACTTTGCAAACAGTTGGAAACTTTGCAAAGTGCCCCGAGGGGGTGCCACGGGGGCGTGACGGTGCCCCCGGGCACTTTGCAAAGTGCTGGACGCACGACGAGGGGCCGGTGCCGGGCGGATTCCCCCGGCGCCGGCCCCTCGGTACGGGCCTGTTCGCGCTACGGGCGCTCGCCGCGCTCGTAGCGGCTCACGACCTCCTCGGTCGGGCCGTCCATCACCAGCTCGCCGGCCTCGATCCAGATGGTCCGCTCGCAGACCTCGCGGATCGAGCTGTTGTCGTGGCTGACCAGGAAGACCGTACCGGCGGACCCGCGCAGCTCGTCGATCCGCTTCTTGCTGCGCTGCTGGAACGCCTGGTCGCCGGTGGCCAGCGCCTCGTCGATCAGCAGCACGTCGTGGGTCTTCGCGGCCGCGATGGAGAACCGCAGGCGGGCGCCCATCCCGGAGGAGTAGGTGCGCATCGGCAGGGAGATGAAGTCGCCCTTGTCGTTGATGCCCGAGAACTCGACGATCTCCTGGTAGCGCTCGCGTACCTGGGCCGGGGTCATCCCCATCGCCAGGCAGCCGAGGACGACGTTGCGCTCGCCGGTGAGCTCGTTCATCAGCGCCGCGTTGACGCCCAGCAGCGAGGGCTGGCCGTTGGTGTAGATGCCGCCCTTCTCGGTCGGCAGCAGGCCCGCGATGGCGGCCAGCATGGTCGACTTGCCGGAGCCGTTGGAGCCGATCAGACCGATCGCCTCGCCCTTGTACGCGGTGAAGCTGATCCCGCGCACCGCGTGCACCTCGCGGACGCCCGCGGAGCGCTTGCGGCTGAGGATGCGGCTGACGGCGGAGGTGGCGCTGCCCTTCCCGGAGCCGGCGCCGTGCACCCGGTAGACGATGTGCACGTCGTCGACGACGACGGTGGGCTCGCGGGCGACGTCGGCGTCCTGCACGGTCAGGCCCTTTCGCAGGTCGGTGTCAGCCACGGCCGTACTCCTCCTCGGCCTTCCAGAAGAAGACGTATCCGATGACGAACATCCCGACCGCCCAGGCGATGCCGTACGTCCACTGGTGCGGCGGGAACTCCTGGTGCTGGGGGACGTGCTTGTTGTAGATGACCGGCGCGAAGGCGTGCCGGACCAGGTCCATGTAGACCGAGGCCGGGTTGAACTGCATCACCTTCTGCCAAAACTCCGGCCAGGTGCTGATCTTGTCCTGGATGCTGAACATCACGCCGGAGAGGAACATCCAGGCGCGCATCGCGAACGGGATCAGCTGGGAGATGTCGCTGGTCTTGGCACCGACCCGCGCCATCACCAGGGCCACACCGGTGTTGAACAGCGACTGCAGGAGCAGCGCCGGGACCACCGCGAGCCAGGTCCGGCCCGGCTCGATACCGCTGGCCAGCACGACACCGACCAGCACGACCATCGAGATCAGCAGCTGCTGGAGCTGGATCACCGTGAAGGCGATCGGCAGCGAGGCCCGGGGGAAGTGCAGCGCGCGGATCAGCCCGAGGTTGTCGGAGATCGCCCGGGTGCCGGACTGCACCGCGTTCTGGGTGAACTGGAAGACGAAGACACCGATGCACAGCCACGCGGTGTAGGTGCCGTCCGGGAAGCCGTCCTTGCTCTTCAGGATCACACCGAAGACCAGGTAGAACACCGCGCAGTTCAGCAGCGGGGTCACGACCTGCCAGAGCTGGCCGAGCTTGGCGTCGGTGTACTGGGCCACCAGGCGGGCGGTGGCGAAAGCCCAGATGAAGTGCCGGCGGGCCCACAGCTGCTTGGAGTAGGAGACGAGGCCCGGTCGTCTGCCGCTGACCGCCAGACCGTACTTGTCCGCAAGCTGCTTGGGGGTCAGGCCCGCGTCCGCCCCCCTCGGGGCTGAGAGGCTGACGGGTTCACTCACTGTCGACACATTCGTCCTTCGCGCGGGATCGGGTCGGGGCGGCCGGTCGGCGGGGGTCCGCCGGCCTTGCGCCGAGGGGGATCCACTCGGATCACGGGGGAGTCCGGCCGGTGTGTGGTCACCGGCCGCTGCGATCGGACGACCGTACGACGTTTGAACCGCGCGGTTCAAATCACCGCATAGCCGCCCGACCATACGGTCAGATGACCGGCGGTCGGCCCAGCCTGGTCAGTCGCCAAACGGTACGCCATCGCATGGGCCGCCGCGTACCGCAGGGTTCGCGCCAGCCCGCCCGGAACCCGCCCCACCAGGCCTTCAGCGCCTCCGGGGAGGGGCGGCGGGCCAGGGTCAGCAGAAACCAGGTTCCCAGATAGAGAGGCACCAACAGGGCCGGAAGGTTCCGCCTTGCGAGCCAAACCCTGTTCCGGGCCACGTTGTGGAAGTACGAGGCGTGCCGCGCGGGGGACGTGGTCGGGTGGTGCAGCACCACGTCCGCCCGGTAGTCGATGGCCCAGCCGGCATCCAGCGCGCGCCAGGCGAGGTCGGTCTCCTCGTGCGCGTAGAAGAACTCGGCGGGCAGCTGGCCGGCCTGCTCGAACACCGTGCAGCGCACGGCGCTGGCGCCGCCCAGGAAGGTGGTCACCCGGGAGGAGCGCAGCGGGTCGCTGGCGCGCAGCCGGGGGACGTGCCGGCGCTGGGTGACGCCGGTGTCGGGGTCGGCGATCCGGAAGCTGACGATGCCCAGCTCCGGGTCGGCGGCGAAGGCCTCGCGCAGCAGCCGGGCCGAGTCGGTGCCCGGCAGCCGGCCGTCGTCGTCCAGGAAGAGGACGGCGTCGACGTCCCGGCCGTCCTTGCCGAACAGCTCGATGCCGACGTTGCGCCCGCCGGGGATGCCGAGGTTCTCCGGCAGCTCGACGCCGCGCACGTCCGCCGGGAGCGGCGGCAGCGGGGCGCCGTTGCCGACCACGGCCAGTTCGACGGCCGGGCCCTCCTGGGCGCGGACGGACTCGATCAGGGCGTTCAGCTCGGCCGGGCGGTTGCCCATGGTGATGATGACCGCGCCGAGCCGGAAGGCGGCGGCCTCGGTCCGGGGGTGCTGCGTCACGGCGCTCACCGGAGCCTGCTGGACAGGACGATGCTCAGCAGGTGCAGCACGGTCTGCAGCATGGCGATCGCGGCCAGTACGACCACCGCGACGCGGGTGAAGAACAGTCCGCCGTGGACGGCGTCGGCGATGCCGGCGGCGAGGATGAAGAGCGAGGCCTCGACGGCGCCCACCAGGCGGTGGAACTTGAACAGGGAGGCCGCCCGGCGGGCCTTGGCCACTCCGGCCGAGCGCGGCACCGAGGCGCTGTCCTCGACCGCCGTCAGCCCGCTGCGGGCGCGGGCCACGTCGACCAGGTCCGTCTCGGACTTGATCAGGATGGCGCCGAGCGCGGCGAGGGTGCCGAGGAAGGCCCACTCCCAGTGCGAGGCGTCGCCGGCCTTGTGGAACAGGTCGCAGCCGCGCAGGCCGAGGCCGGTGAGCAGGGCCGCCTCGGACATGTAGTGGCCGACCCGGTCCAGGTAGACGCCGGTCAGCGAGGTCTGCCGGCGCCAGCGGGCGACCTCGCCGTCCACGCAGTCGAGCAGCAGGTAGACCTGGATGAGCAGGGCGCCGAGGACGGCGCCGGTGATGCCGGGGACGACCAGGGCGGCACCGGCCAGGATGCCGGTGAACATCATCAGGTAGGTCAGGCCGTTGGGCGTGATCGCCGTGACGGTGGAGAGCACGCGCGTGATCCGCAGCGAGATCTTCCGCATGTACAGGCGGCCCGCCCAGTGCTCGGCGCTTCGGCGCTGGAGCATGCCCTCCGGGTGGATGACCGAGCGGAGCTCCTCGATGGAGGGCCGGCGGGTCAGGTCCACGGGGGGCGGGGTGGCGGTCTGGGTGCCCGTGGTGGAGGGGTCAGCTGTTGACGGCTTGGACATAGTCGGCGTACGCGTCCCTGATTGCTGATGGGGAGAGGTCGAGGTGCTCAAGGATGGTGAAGCGGCCCGGGCGGGTGTTCGGAGCGTAGTGCACCGCCTCGGTGAACTCCGCCTCGGTGAAGCCGATCTGAGCCGCGGTCACCGGCAGCCCGTGGCGCGCCAGGCGCTCCACGATCAGACCGGTCAGCTCGCGCTCGCCCCGCAGGAAGCTGGCGAAGGCGGCCCCGAGGCCGACCTGTTCTCCGTGCTGGGCGGACCGCTTGGGATACAGCACGTCCAGGGCATGCGAGATCTCGTGGCAGGCGCCCGACGAGGGCCGGGTGCTGCCCGCGATGTTCATCGCGATGCCGGACAGTACCAGGGCTTCCGCGAGGGCCGTGAGGAGGTCCTGATCCTGAAGGTTTCCTGGGTGTCGCAGCAGGTTCTCGCCCGCCGAGCGGGCCATCGCGACGGCCAGTCCGTCCACCGGCTCGCCGGTCTCGGCGTGGGAGAGCTCCCAGTCCGCGCAGGCCGAGATGTTGGAGACGACGTCGCCGATGCCGGCCGCGACGAAGCGGGGCGGGGCCTGGCGGATGACGTCGAGGTCGACGACGATCCCGATCGGGCCGGGCACGCCGTAGGAGCCCCGTCCGGCGTCGTTGTCCAGGGTGGAGACCGGGGAGCAGATGCCGTCGTGGGCGAGGTTGGTGGCGACCGCGACCAGCGGCAGGCCGACCCGGGCGGCGGCGTACTTGGCGGCGTCGATGATCTTGCCGCCGCCGAGGCCCACGATGGCGTCGTAATGGCCGCCGCGCATCTCGTCGGCCAGTCGCACCGCGCTGTCCAGGCTGCCGTCCTGGACGTTGTACCAGTCGGCGCCGGGCAGGGCCGGCTCCAGGCGCTCGCGCAGCACGGTGCCCGAGCCGTTGCTGATCGCCACCGCGATCCGGCCGGAGGCGGACAGCCGCTGGTCGGCGAGGATGCCGGCCAGCGCGTCCAGCGCCCCGGCGCGGATCTCGACGAAGACCGGCGACGGAACCAGCCGGGTCAGTACTGGCACGCGATCTCCCGCGCCTTCGCCAGGTCGTCGTGGTTGTCGACCTCGACCCAGGAGACCTCGCCGATCGGCTGCACGGCGATCCGCAGGCCGCGGTCGACCATCTCCTGGTAGCCGTCCTCGTAGTAGAGCTGCGGGTCGCGCTCGTAGGTGGCGCGCAGGGCGTCGGTGAGGTCGGCGGCCGCGGAGGGGTTGATCACGGTGAGGCCGATGTACTCGCCGGTGGCCTCGGCCGGGTCCATCAGCTTGGTGATCCGCCGCATGCCGGTGGCCGGGTCGACGACGACCTTCATCTCCTCGTCGGCGAGCTTCTTCACCGTGTCGAGGGCGAGCAGGATGCCGGGGGTCTCGCCCGCCTCGACGAGGCGGCGGTTGCCCTCCAGCATGGTGGTCTGGACGGAGGCGGGGTGGACGGTGTCGCCGTTGGCCAGCAGCAGGCCCTCGGTGAAGAGCTCGCGGGCGCACCAGAGGGAGTAGGCGTTGTTCCACTCCTCGGCCTTGTCGTTCTCGACGAGGGTGAGCTTGACGCCGTACTTCTGCTCCAGGGCCGCCTTGCGGTCGTACACGGCCTCCTTGCGGTAGCCGACCACGATCGCCGCGTCGCGCAGGCCGACCTCGGCGAAGTTGCCGAGCGTGAGGTCCAGGATGGTCCGCTCCCCGTCGACCGGCACCAGCGCCTTGGGAAGGGTGTCGGTGTACGGGCGCAGCCGGCGGCCGGCGCCGGCTGCCAGAACGAGGCCGATCATGCGGTGTCTCCTGATCCGTCGTGCTGTGCGCTGGTGTGCCCGGCGTCCACGGGGTCGAGCCCTTCGGGTGGCGCGCCGGTCCCGCCGCAGATGCGGGCACCGTGTCGTATGTGATGGTAGGCGACCGTGGCGACCAGCCGGAACGCGGCCGGGGGCTGTGCGCGGGGTCCGGGGGCCGGGGGGCCGCGCGGCGGGGCGAAGCGGTGGGCGGGCGGCGCGCGTGGTGCGGATCGGCGTGATCGCTGTGGAGGAGGGGTGGCGCCGCGGTGTTCGTTCGGCCGGCCTCGGGCGCTTTCCGGCCCCTGATCGAACGGACTACGAACGCGTACCGAACTCTCCTGCTATTCCGATGGCCGGAATCGGCCGTGAAGCGCCATGATCCGCCCCGTTGTGCGTCGGACCCGTACGCACCGCCACCCATACGGCAGACTGGAGCCCGACGCCACCGGTGCTCCGATCGCCCCCGAAAGAGGCCTCATGCCCCAGAGTCCGCCGACCAACCCGACGCACTTCAGCGCGGAGATCGACACCGGTCTCGACGTGGAGACCGACCTCCCGGCCGCTGCGGCCGCCGCCGACTCCGCCGTCGGCTCGGGTCCGGGCTCCGTCTCCACCGAGATCCTGCTGGAGCTGGTCGACGACGAGGGTGCGACCATCGGCACCGCCGAGAAGCACTGGGCCCACCAGCAGCCCGGCCGGCTGCACCGGGCGTTCTCGGTGTTCCTCTTCGACCGGCAGGGCCGGCTGCTGCTCCAGCGCCGCGCGCTCGGCAAGTACCACTCCCCCGGTGTCTGGTCGAACACCTGCTGCGGCCACCCGTACCCGGACGAGCGCCCCTTCGTGGCGGCCGCCCGGCGCACCGCCGAGGAGCTGGGCGTCGCTCCGGCGCTGCTCTGTGAGGCCGGGACGGTGCGCTACGACCTCCCCGACGAGGCCTCCGGCCTGATCGAGCGGGAGTGGAACCACCTGTTCGTCGGCCTGGTCACCGCCCCGGTGGTGCCCGATCCGGACGAGGTCGACGACTACGCCTTCGTCAGCGCGCAGGAGCTGCGCGAGCTGCAGGCGGAGCGGCCGTTCTCGGTCTGGTTCCAGACCGTCTTCGAGGCGGCCCTGCCGGGGATCCGCGAGATCGCCGGCCACGACTGGTAGGGCGGGCCCGCGGGCGCTTGGGCGGTGTCCCGTCGTCCTAGGCGTCCGTGTCCGGGGGGACGGGCAGCGAGGCCCAGATCACCTTGCCGCCCTCCCCGGTCCGCTCCACGTCGCAGACCCCGCCGGCCTGCAGGGTCACGCTCTTCACCAGCAGCAGTCCGCGTCCGCCGGTCCGTCCGGTGTCGCTCTCCAGCGCCTTGGGCCGGTACGGGTCGCCGTCCTCGACCGAGACCCGTACCCAGCCGCGCTGCACCAACAGCTCCGTGGTCACCTCGGGGGACAGCTCCGCCGCGTGGGTCACCGCGTTGCTGACCAGCTCCGAGACGATCAGCAGCAGGTCGTCCACCAGCTCCTGGTAGCGCACCCCGGCCATCCCCTGGGCCAGCAGCCGGTCCCGCACCGCGTGCCTGGTCCGCGGCACCGAGGCCTCCACGGCCGGCACCCGGAACCGCCACACCCCCTCGGCCGGTCCGGCCGCCCCCCGTCTCGGCTCGGCCTTCGCCGCCCCGCTGATCTGCTCCACGTCCAGCCGCCCTTCGTCCGCGACCCCGGGAATCAGGCGTTCCGCTCATGGCGCCCTTGGTCCACAGAGGCTAGGAGAGCGGCCCCCGGCGCCGCGGCAGCGTCGACAACTTGCCCGTGTCGGACCACTCCTGTCGGATCCTGACCGCCCCCCGCGCCCAACCCGACCGCTTCCTTCCTCTTCCTTCCCTCCGCGGCCCCGTCGGGCCCGGATCCCCCCGGCGGCCGGGCAGCGCTCCCACCGCCTCCCGGCCGCCAAGAAACGCAGGTGAGAAGCACTCCAGAACCCTGGTAATGTTCTCTCTGTCGCCAAGGGGGCGCCGAGAGAAACCCCCGAAGCACACACCCTGTCCGGGTGGCGGAATGGCAGACGCGCTAGCTTGAGGTGCTAGTGCCCTTTATCGGGCGTGGGGGTTCAAGTCCCCCCTCGGACACCAAAGGAATTCCCCGTGAGGCTCTTGGAGCCCACGGGGAATTTTTGTTTTCCCTGCCCTCGGGTGTCCGATATCCGGACACGAGACAGCAACGATCGGTGTCATCTGAGCTCGATCTGAGGCTTTCGCCCGTTTCTTCCTCATAGGGTGTTTTCCGTTTGCCCGGAATTCACCCAGATGGAGGACTGATAGTTGAGCGCGTCTGAGTCGACGACGGCATCCCACCAGAACTACCGCCGCTCGCTCGGAACCATCAGCCTCACCGCTGTCGGTCTGGGCTCGATCATCGGGTCGGGCTGGCTCTTCGGGGCCGAGCGGGCCGCCCGGCTGGCCGGGCCGGCGTCGATCGTCGCGTGGGTGATCGGCGCCGTGGTGGCGCTGACCATCGCCCTGACCTACAGCGAGCTGGGGTCGATGTTCCCCAAGGCCGGCGGGATGGTGCGGTACGGGCAGTACTCCCACGGGTCGCTGGCGGGGTACCTGGCCGCCTGGGCGAACTGGATCGCCATCGTCTCGGTGATCCCGGGCGAGGCCACCGCCTCGGTGCAGTACATGAGCTCCTGGCACTTCGGGTGGGCGCGGGGACTGTTCGACGGCGAGGAGCTGACGATCACGGGAGTGGCGCTGGCCAGCGTGCTGCTGGTCGGGTACTTCCTGCTGAACTGGTTCGCGATCACGCTGTTCGCGAAGACCAACACCGCGATCACCGTGTTCAAGGTGGTCGTGCCCGCGCTGACCGCCGGCAGTCTGCTGCTGGCGCACTTCGACACCGCCCACTTCCAGGACCACGGCGGCTTCGCCCCGAACGGCTGGAGCGCGGTGTTCACGGCGGTGGCCGTCTCCGGCATCGTCTGGGCGTTCAACGGGTTCCAGTCCCCGCTCAACCTGGCCGGGGAGGCCCGCAACCCCGGCAAGTCGCTGCCCAAGGCCGTGATCGGGTCGATCCTGATCGCCCTGGTGATCTACGTCGCGCTGCAGGTCGCGTTCCTCGGCGCGGTGCCGACGGCCGACCTGGCCAACGGGTGGAGCGGCCTCGGCTACACCTCGCCGCTGGCCGACCTGTCCATCGCCTGGGGCCTCAACTGGCTCGCCCTGCTGCTCTACGCGGACGCCTTCGTCTCCCCCAGCGGCACCGGCATGATCTACGCCGCCACCACCTCGCGCATGATCCACGGGGTGCAGGAGAACGGGCACCTGCCGGCGCTCTTCGGCCGGGTGGACCGCAGGACCGGCATCCCGCGGCCGGCCCTGCTGCTCAACCTGCTGATCGCCTTCCTGTTCCTGGCGGTCTTCCGCGGCTGGGGCTCGCTCGCCGAGATCGTCTCGGTCGCGACCGTCATCTCCTACATCACCGGCCCGGTCGCCGTGATGGCGCTGCGCCGGCTCGCGCCGGACCTGCCGCGCCCGGTGAAGCTGCGGGCGATGCCGGTGATCGCCCCGATCGCGATGGTGTTCGGCTCGCTGGTGCTGTACTGGGCGCGCTGGCCGCTGACCGGCAAGGTCATCCTGCTGATGGCCGCCGGTCTGCCGATCTGGGCCTGGTACGAGCTGCGAAAGCCGTGGGCGGAGCTCAGGCCGCACCTGCTGGCCGGCGTCTGGGTGATCGCCTACCTGTTCGTCATGGCCGGCGTGTCCTGGGCCGGCGGCACGGAGTTCGGCGGGCGCGGCTACCTGGCGCCGGGCTGGGACCTGCTGACCGTCGCCGTCATCGCGTTGGCGTTCTACCGGTGGGGGGTGCGCAGCGCCTGGCAGAACCCCTCGTTGGCGCAGGTGCGCCAGGAGCTCACCGCCCCGGCGGAGGGTGCGGGCGCGGCGGGCGACGGCGCGCAGCGGCCGGCCGGCGAGCCGGAGGCCGCGCGGGTCTGATCCGGCCCGGGTGCGGGGTATTCACGCATGCGCCGACCGGGCGGGCCCGGTCGGCGCATGCGGCGTATCCGGCCGGGTTCAGCCCCGGCGGGCGCGGCGGATCGCGGAGGTGACCACCGGCGGCAGCAGGTCCCCGGCGACGCGCTTGGCGACGTTGGTGGGGCGGCGGCGCTCGGCGGCCCGGGCGCGGCGCTCCGCGAGGTCCTCGGCGGCCTGCTCCTGGGCCCGCTCGACCTCGCGGCGGGCCTCGACGGCCTCGCGGCGGGCGGCCTCGGCGCTCAGCCGGTCGTAGTGGCGGGAGGCGCGGAACGGCTCGATGCCCTCCGAGGTGCCGGTGATCCGCAGGACGCGCCGCCCGTTCAGGGTCTCCACGCTGAGCTGACAGCCCTCGGCCAGGTCGACCCCGTGCAGCAGGTCCAGCTGGGCCTGGTCCGGGTCCCCCCAGGTGCCGTAGAACTTGCACTCGGTCAGCACGATCGGCTTGAGGCCGTGGTTGAAGACCGCCTCCCAGGTCGCGGCGGCGACCCCGGGCGTGTGCGCGGAGCGGTAGTCGTCCAGGACCACCACGCCCTGCGGGTCCAGCGCCACCCGGGCGACCTGGAGGTCGCCCACCACGTGCTCGTACAGGTGCGAGGCGTCGATGTGGATGAAGCGGAACGAGCCGGCCGCCACCCGGCCGCCGGCCAGGGTCGAGGTCGGCGCCTGGATGATCTCCGGCAGCCGCTCGTGGAAGGAGAGGTAGTTGGACTCGAACGCGGACCGGGTGAGCGTCTTGCGGTAGGACATGTCCATCTCGGCGGCGTTCTCGTCGTCCGGCGCGTCCGAGTCGAACAGGTCGCAGACCGTGAAGGTCTCGCCGTCCTGCAGGTGCTCGCCGATCACGATGGCGCTGCGGCCCAGGTAGGCGCCCATCTCCAGCAGGTCGCCGGTGACCCCGGCCTTCTCCTGCCGGCTCAGGAACCATTCGAAGAGATGGCGGTCGTGGTCCCAGAACCAACCGGGTACATCGTCCAGCACGGCGGGCTCGACAAGCCGTGGCTGCTCACCGGTCAACGCGGTGTCGGTCACTGGGATGCTCCTTACGCGGTACGGAGGACCTGCGGGAACGGTCTCGGACTCTCTTCGACGACTCTTTCCGGCGGCGGGGACACCCCGTCTGCGGTCCGGGTGGCATGCCGTTCTGAGGGAGTCCACGCCACTTCAACCCAACGGCAACAGTAGTCCCACGCGCCCGAGTTCGCTGCAATCTACAGCTCTGCGATCGGCTGTGAGGCGGTTTTCGGCGAGAGAGTTTCGTAGACCGTCACTTCACGACCGGACGGTGAACACGGCAACGCGAACGCAGTTCTCCATCCTGCCGCCTCGCGCCCGGTTTGTCACCATCCGCCGGAATGATCTCCGCCGCTCGCGGGGCCCGGTGGCGCACAACGCACAACGGGGGTGGGGGGCGGCCGGCCCCCCCCCCCCCCCCCCCCCCCCGGGGGGGGGCCGCCCCCCCCCCCGGGCGCCCCCCCCCCCCCCAACGCCCCCCCTTGACCGCGATACTAAAGGCCCCCGGCCGGTCGAGGGCCCACACTTTC
>NZ_JBITZW010000002.1:81859-373667 GCF_044547105.1 Kitasatospora sp. NPDC052868
CGCCCGCGGGGCGCCCCCCGCCGGCCCCGGGGGGGGGGGGCCCGGCCCGGGGGGGGGGGGGGCCGGGGGGGGGGGGGGGGGGCCCCCCCCCCCCCCCGGGGGGGGGGGCCCCCCCCCCCCCCACCCCCGCGCACCCGACCGTGTGCGGCCGTCCGGCCGCACACGGTCGCACCGTCAGACCAGGTCGACGCCCGGGTAGAGCGGGAAGCCCGCGAGCAGGTCCGCCGCCCGCTTGGCGACGCCGTCGCGCAGCGCCTCGTCCAGGACGTACCGGGCCTTGGAGGGCGCACCGCCGGGGCCGGCCGCCGGCGTGGTGCCGCGCAGCACGGTGTCGATCAGGCCGGCGATCTCGTCCATCTCCGCGACACCCAGGCCCCGGGTGGTCAGCGCGGGCGTGCCGATCCGGACACCGGAGGTGTACCAGGCGCCGTTCGGGTCCTGCGGGACGGAGTTGCGGTTGGTGACGATGCCCGAGTCCAGGAGGGCGGACTCGGCCTGACGGCCCGTCAGGCCGTAGCCGGAGACGTCGGCGAGCACCAGGTGGTTGTCGGTGCCGCCGGTCACCAGGCGGCCGCCGCGGCGCAGCAGCCCCTCGGCGAGCGCCTGCGCGTTGTCGACGACCCGGCGGGCGTAGTCCTGGAACTCCGGGCGGCGGGCCTCGGCGAAGGCGACGGCCTTGGCGGCCATCACGTGCGAGAGCGGGCCGCCGAGGACAAGCGGGCAGCCGCGGTCCACGTGCTCGGCCAGCTCGGAGGTGCAGAGGACCATGCCGCCGCGCGGGCCGCGCAGCGACTTGTGGGTGGTGGTGGTGACGATGTGGGCGTGCGGGACGGGGTCGTGGTCGCCGGTGAGGACCTTGCCCGCGACCAGGCCGGCGAAGTGCGCCATGTCGACCATCAGGGTCGCGCCGACCTCGTCGGCGATCTCGCGCATCAGGCGGAAGTTGACCCGGCGCGGGTAGGCCGAGTAGCCGGCCACCAGGATCAGCGGGCGGAACTCCCGGGCGGTGGCGCGCAGTGCGTCGTAGTCGATCAGGCCGGTGGCCGGGTCGGTGCCGTAACTGCGCTGGTCGAACATCTTGCCGGAGATGTTGGGGCGGAACCCGTGGGTGAGGTGGCCGCCGGTGTCCAGGGACATGCCGAGCATCCGCTGGTTGCCGAGCTCGCGGCGCAGCTCGGCCCAGTCCTCTTCGGTGAGGTCGTTGACGTTGCGGACCTCGGCGCGCTTGAGGGCGGGGCTCTCCACACGCTGGGAGAGCACGGCCCAGAAGGCGGTGAGGTTGGCGTCGATGCCGGAGTGCGGCTGGACGTAGGCGTGGTCGGCGCCGAACAGGGCGCGGGCGTGCTCGGCGGCGAGGGACTCGACGGTGTCGACGTTGCGGCAGCCGGCGTAGAAGCGGCGGCCGACCGTGCCCTCGGCGTACTTGTCGCTGAGCCAGTTGCCCATGGCGAGCAGGACGGCGGGGGAGGCGTAGTTCTCGCTGGCGATCAGCTTGAGCGAGGAGCGCTGGTCCTCGATCTCCTGGCCGATGGCGGCGGCGATGCGGGGTTCGACCTCGCGGACGACGTCGAGGGCGCTGCGGAAGGCGGTGTTGGCGGTGGCGCTCGCGGCGGTGTGCGGCTGCTGCGCGGCGTCGGGGGTGCCGGGGGTGGCCAAGGCTGTCTCCTCATCGGGATGCGGACGGCCCAGGCGCACGGCAACTGACGTGAGGATTCACGGAGCCGCTTCCCGATGGTTGATTCCATCCCTGCGCGCCAGTCGCGGCTCACCGGGATCGTACCAACGCCCGGCGCGCTGTGGTGGAGATCTCAACATGCGGGACGGGACCCGCCCGGGCGCGCCCTTTGCCACTAAATGTCCGTTCTATTGCGACGGCAGTATTGCGGCGGAATGAAGCCGTCACAATCCCCGCAACATTGCCGGAGAGTTCGGGTCGGAATGATTTGCGAAACGCCCGGCGCATCCGATCTGATGACGTTCGACGGGCCGCCGGGAAACCCCCGGCACCCGTCCGGAAATGCACATCAGCGCACCCTCACCCACGGGGCGGCGGAGAATTCGGGGAGTACGCCTCTCATGGCAGTGGTCGAGACAGTCGCAGAGCCGGACGCCCAGGCGCCGGCCGCCGCACCGGCCCCGCAGGGCCTGCTGCGCCGGATCCGCCGCACCCGGACCGGCACCGCCGCCCTCGCCGTCGTCCTGCTCCTCCTGCTGCTCGCCCTGGCCGCCCCGCTGATCGCCGCGCTGTACGGGCGCAACCCGGTCGAGCACTACGGCCAGAACACTCCCGGCCTGCTCAGCGACGGTGGACTGCCGGTCCTGCCGAACGGCGGGATCTCCGCGGACTTCTGGTTCGGCCTGGAGCCGGGGCTCGGCCGCGACGTGTTCACCCAGCTGCTCTACGGCATGCGCACCTCGCTGCTGATCGCCTTCGCCGCGGCGGCCGTCACCACCGCGCTCGGTGTGCTGGCCGGGGTCGCGGTGGGCTACCTCGGCGGGATCACGGACCGGCTCTTCGGTTTCCTCTCGAATGTGCTGCTGGCCTTTCCGACGCTTCTGCTGCTGCTCTCGCTCAGTCCGGTCATCCAGTCCCGGCTGGTCGATCCGGGCGCCGCGGAACCGGAGTGGATGCAGTTCCTGATCCTGATCCTGGTGTTCTCCGCGTTCGGCTGGATTCCGCTCGCGCTTTCCCTGCGCGCCTCCGTGCGGTCGCTTAGGGAAAGGGATTTCGTGCAGTCCGCCCGGGCCCAGGGGGCGAGCGGATTCCATATCGTCTTCCGCGAACTGCTGCCGAACGTCCGGGCGCAGCTGCTGGTGCACGCCACGATGGCGGTGCCGACGTTCGTCGCCACCGAGGCGGTGCTCTCGTTCCTCGGGGTCGGCATCAACGAGCCGGTCCCGGACTGGGGCCGGATGATCGCCCGCGGGTCCGAGGTCTTCCAGGCCGACCCGACGTACATGTTCTTCCCCGGTGTGGCGCTGCTGCTGTTCGTGCTCGCCTTCAACCTGCTCGGGGACGCGGTGCGCGATGCGCTCGATCCGCGGGCCGGCCGCTGACGGCCCTCCCCCTCCTCCTTCTTTTTCGCCCGGCTCCCCTTTTCACCTAGCCGCCCCGCATCCCGGGGCAAGGAGAGATTCGCCATGCGCTGGATCAAACCGTCCCTTGCCGTCCTCGCCACCGCGCTGCTGGCGACCTCCTGCTCGGCCGGCGCGGGCTCCAGCACCGGCGGGAGCACCGCCGCCAAGGACACCTCCCCGCTGACCGCCGCGCTCGGCACCGAGAAGGAGAGCGCCGGCCCCGCCCCCGCCGTGCCGGGGGCCCGCGCGGGCGGCACGGTCAACGTCTACAACGCCACCGACTTCCGCCACCTCGACCCGCAGAAGGTGTACGCCGGCGCCGCGTACAACACCTCGCTGCTCTGGGGCCGGCAGCTGACCCAGTACCAGGTGGTGGACGGCAAGGCCAGGCTGGTCGGCGACCTCGCCACCGACACCGGGCAGTCCGCCGACGGCGGCCGCACCTGGACGTACCGGCTCAAGGAGGGCGTGGCCTGGGAGGACGGCCGGCCGATCACCTCCCAGCAGGTCCGGTACGGCATCGAGCGCAGCTTCGGCAAGGGCTACGAGGTCGGCCCGCCGTACTGGCCGCAGTGGCTGACCGGCGAGGCCAGCTACGAGGACGCCCGCAAGAAGTACGCCGGCCCGCAGGACGGCGACCTCGCCGCGATCGAGACCCCGGACGACCGCACCCTCGTCTTCCACTTCCCGCAGCCGCAGGCCGACGTGCCGTACATGGCGGCGCAGTCCTCCTCCTCGCCGGTGCGCCAGGACAAGGACACCGGGACGGACTACGACCGGCTGCCGTTCTCCAGCGGTCCCTACCGGATCGCCGAGCACGTCCAGAACACCCGGATGGTGCTGGAGCGCAACCCGCACTGGAAGCCGGAGACCGACCCGATCCGCAGCCAGTACCCGGAGAGGTTCGTCTTCAGCTTCGGCAAGGAGGCGCTCAACATCAACCAGGAGATCCTCTCCGGCCGCGACGGCGGCGCCGATGCCACCACCGTCTCCACCGTGCTCTCCCCCGAGCTGTACCAGACCGTCGACACCGACCCGAAGGCCAGGGAGCTGGTGGCCTTCGGCCGGCAGGGCGCCTTCGTCACCCAGCTCGTGGTCAACAACGAGCGGGTGCCGGACGTCGAGGTCCGCCGGGCCCTGCACCTCGCCTACCCGCGCCAGCAGGCCCGGCAGGTCCAGGGCGGCAGCCGGGTCGGCGAGCTGGCCACCACGCTGAGCTCGCCCGCGCTGGTCGACTGGCAGAAGTACGACCTGTACCCGGCCAAGCCGGAGGGCGACCCGGAGGCCGCCAAGCAGGCCCTGGCCAAGGCCAGGCAGGCGCCGGCAAGCCTCACCTACGCGTACGCCAACACCCCCAACGGGCAGCGGGTCGCCCAGGTGCTGGTGGAGGGCTTCGCCAAGGCCGGCATCACCATCGTGCCCAAGCCGGTCGACCCGAAGGCCCTGCTGGACGAGGCGCACCGCCCCGACTCCCCGTACGACCTGTTCGAGGAGACCAGTTCGGTGGACTGGCCGACGCCCTCCACGCTGGTCCCGTTCTCCTTCGACGGCCGTGCCAACAGCGACCTCAACTCCGCCCGGTACCACAACGCCGAGGTGGACAAGGAGATCGACCGGATCAACCAGATCGGCGAGCCCCGGCAGAAGGCCAAGGAGCTGTACGCGCTGGAGCAGACCGTGATGAAGGACCTGCCGGTGCTGCCGTTCGCCTACCCGACCATCAACCAGCTGCACGGGAGCAACCTCGGCGGGGCGTTCATCCACCCGATCTACGGGACGGTCGGCCTGGGCTGGGTGTACCTGAAGTCCTGATCGCCCCGGGCTCCTCCGGTTCGATCCCCTTGGTGGCCCCGGCCGTTGACGCGGCCGGGGCCGCCACTCCCGCCACCACCCCCGTTTCCTCCCCCGCACCGCACCGCCCTCCCCGCCTCCTCCTCCGCCCCGACGACCCCGGACCGGCCATGCTCTCCTTCGCCCTGCGGCGGACCCTCCAGGCCCTCGCCGTCCTGGTCGCGGTCTCCGCCGCCGCCTTCGCCCTCTTCTACGCCGCCCCCGCCGACCCGGCCCGCGCCGCCTGCGGCCCGCGCTGCGACTCCGGCCAGGTCGCGGCGGTCCGCCAGAGCATGGGCCTGGACCAGCCGCTGCTCGCCCAGTACACCGACTACCTCACCGGGGTGGTCGCCGGCCGGGACATCAGCGACGTCGACGGCTCGGTCATCCGCTGCGGCGCGCCCTGCCTCGGCTACTCCTACCGGCTGCACCAGCCGGTCACCGAGGCGCTGGTCGACCACCTGCCGGTCACCTTCTCGCTCACCGCGGGCGCCCTGGCCGTCCTGCTCGTGCTCGGCCTCGGTACCGGGTTCGTCTCCGCGCTGCGCCACGGCACCCGCACCGACCGGCTGCTGTCCGGCTTCACCCTGGTCGGCGCGAGCGTGCAGATCTACTTCCTCGGGTACGTCGCCCAGTGGGCGCTGGTGTACTCCACAGGCCTGCTGCCGCTGCCTTCGTACACCCCGCCGGCCGACGATCCGGGTGCCTGGGCGGGCGGGATGCTGCTGCCCTGGCTGGTCCTCGGCTTCGTCAACTCGGCCGTGTTCGCCCGGCTCTCCCGCTCCCAGCTGCTGGAGACGATGAACGAGGAGTACGTCCGCACCGCTCGCGGCAAGGGCCTCGGCCGGCTGCGCGCCCACCTCAAGTACACCTCGCGGGGCGCCGCCGGACCGCTGGTGCAGCTGCTCGGCCTGGAGGCCGGTGCGCTGCTGGGCGGCGCGGTGATCACCGAGACGGTGTTCGGGCTGAACGGCGTCGGCACCTTCGCGGCCGAGGCGGTCGCGGGCCAGGACCTGCCGGCCGTGGTCGGCGCCGTCCTGCTGGCCGCCTGCTTCGTGGTGCTGTTCGTCGCGCTGGCCGACCTCGCGGTCGCCTGGCTCGACCCGCGCATCCGCCTCAGCTGACCTCGCCTCCCCGGTTCGGAGCCCCCGCCATGACTGCCAGCCCCAGCGCCCCCGGCGCCACCCTCTCCGGTTCTCCCCTCTCCGGCGCCACCCTCTCCGGTTCTCCCCTCTCCGGCGCCACCCTCTCCGGCGCTCCCGTCCTCAGCGTCCGCGACCTGTCCGTCACCTTCGCCGACCCGCGCGGCGGCGCCCCCGTCGCCGCCGTCCGCGGCCTCTCCTTCGACCTCGCCCGGGGCGAGGTGCTCGGCCTGGTCGGCGAGTCCGGCTCCGGCAAGTCCGCGACCGGGCTGGCCGTGCTCGGCCTGCACGACCCGCGCACCACCACCGTCACCGGCTCGATCCGGCTCGGCGACCGGGAACTCGTCGGCGCGCCCGAACCGGTGCTGCGCGGCGTGCGCGGCGGCCGGGTGGCCCTGGTCTTCCAGGACGCGCTCACCTCGCTCAGCCCGTTCCACGGCGTCGGCGCCCAACTCGCCGAGATGTACCGGCTGCACCACCCGGGTGCGGGCCGGGCCGAGGCCCGCGGGCGGGCGGCCGCAATGCTCGACCGGGTCGGCATCCCGACCGCCCGGGTCCGCGACTACCCGCACCGGTTCTCCGGCGGGATGCGCCAGCGGGTGATGATCGCGATGGCGCTGATGAACGACCCGGACGTGCTGATCGCCGACGAGCCCACCACCGCGCTGGACGCCCGGGTGCAGCGCCAGGTCCTCGACCTGCTCGGGGAGTTGCAGCGCGAGCACGGTACGGCCGTCCTGCTGGTCAGCCACGACCTGGGCGTGGTCGCGGGCACCACGGACCGCACGCTGGTGCTGCGCGACGGCCGGCAGGTCGAGTCGGCACCGACCGCCGAGCTGCTCGCGGCGCCGCAACAGCCCTACACCCGGGCCCTGGTGGGCGCCGCGCTTACCCTGGAGACGGTGCCGGGCACCCCGCTGCCGACGGTTGACGAGCCGTCCCCCTCGTTCTCCTTCGCCGAACGCCCGACGGCCCCGCCGCAGCGCTGGCTGGTCGAGGCGGCCGGGCTCTCGGTGCACTTCCCCGGCCGGCGCGGCCCCGGCGGCCGGCGGGGCGCGCCCGTCCGGGCGGTGGAGGACGTCGGTCTGCGGATCGCGCCCGGCGAGACGCTCGGCCTGGTCGGCGAGTCCGGCTCCGGCAAGTCCACCACCTCCCGGGTGCTGGCCGGACTGCAGACCCCCACCGCCGGACGGCTGCGGTACGACGGCGTGGACGCAACCCGCCCCGACCGGGCGCTGCGCAGGCGGCTCAGCCGGGAGATCCAGCTGGTGTTCCAGGACCCGTACGCCTCGCTCAACCCGCGCCGCACCGTCGCCCGGACCCTGGACACCCCGCTGCGGCTGCACACCTCCCTGAGCGCAAGCGAGCGGCGGGAGCGCTCCGCCGAGCTGCTGGAGCAGGTCGGCCTGACCGCCGCACACCTGGACCGCTACCCGCACGAGTTCTCCGGCGGCCAGCGCCAGCGGATCGGCATCGCCCGGGCCCTCGCACCCGAGCCGCGCCTGATCATCGCCGACGAGCCGGTCTCCGCGCTGGACGTCTCGGTGCAGGCCCAGGTGCTCAACCTGCTGATGGAGCTGCGCGACCGGCTGGGCGTCGCCTTCCTCTTCGTCTCCCACGACCTCGCGGTGGTCCGGCACTTCTGCGACCGGGTGGCCGTGATGCACCACGGCCGCCTGGTCGAGAGCACCGACCGCGACCGGCTGTTCACCGCCCCGCACACCGACTACACCAGGGAGCTGCTCGCCGCCGCGCACTGAGGCCGGCCCCCGGGGCCGGGCTCAGCGGCGCGCGGGCGCCTTGGCGGGCCGTCGGCTGACGCTCACCACCAGGCACACGCCGGCGACCACGATCGCCCCGCCCGCCAGGGTGGGGCCGGTCAGCGGCTCCGCCAGGACCAGCCACCCGAGCAGGACCGCGACCACCGGGTTGACGTACGCGTAGGTGGCGACCAGGGTCAGCGGCGCGGACTTCAGCAGCCAGGCGTAGGCGGTGTACCCGACCAGCGAGCCGGCCAGCACCAGGTAGCCGAGCGCCAGCCAGGACCGGCCGGACACCTCGGCGAGGTTCAGCCCGTGCTCCTCGCCGCGTGCCAGCCCGATCAGCACATTGCCCAGCCCGCCCGCGAGCATCTGGTAGGCGCTGGCCGCGAGCACACTGGCCGGCATCGGGATCCGCTTGGCGGCGAACGACCCGGCCGACCAGGTCAGCGTGGCGCAGATCACCGCGATCACCCCGACCGGGGCGATGTCCCCGCCGATCGCGGGCGCGGAGAGCACCACCAGCCCGGCCAGCCCGAGCAGCACACCGGCCAGCTCGACGGGCTTCGGGCGCTCGCCGACGGTGGCCGTCAGCAGCACCATCCACAGCGGCACCGCGGCCACCAGGAGTGCGGCCAGCCCGGACGGGATGGAGTTCTCGCCGAGCACCACCAGCCCGTTGCCGCCGGTCAGCAGCAGTCCGCCGACCAGCGCCGAGGACCCCAACTGCGGCAGGCTCACCCGGAGTTCGGCCGGCCCTCGGCGGACGGCGACGAAGCCGGCCAGCAGCAGTCCGGCGCACAGGAACCGCGCCCCGGCGGACAGGAACGAGGGCATCGTCTCCAGCGCGATCCGGATCGCCAGATAGGTCGACCCCCACACCACGTACACCAGCGCCAGCGCCACCCACACCGCCCCGCCCAGCTTCGCGGGCGCCGGAACGGCATCGCGGGGGGCCACCCCGGAACGAGGCGAAGCCGATGCTGTCATGTGTGTCCCCCTAGAACGGTGCTGGCATGCTACCCGCCATGACAGCGCATCAACGGCCCGGGGGCCAGCGGGTATCACCAGGCGGTACGGCGGACGTACCGTGGGCGCATGCCCGCCGAGCCGCCCGAGAGCCTGCCGTTCTTCGTCTACGGGACGCTGCGCACCGGCGGGCGCAACCACGCCGCCCACCTGGCCGGACACTGTGCGGCGGTCCGTCCCGCGGTGCTGGAGGGGGCGGCGCTGCACGAGGGCCCGGGCTTCCCGTACGCGGTGCCGGACCGGGAGCGCCGGATCACGGGTGAGCTGATCACCGTGCGCCCCGGCGCCTACGCCCGCGTGCTGGCCGCGCTCGACCTGCTGGAGGAGTGCCGGGCGGACGGCACCGGGCTGTACGTCCGGCGGCGGATGGCCGTCCGGCCCGTCGAGCGGCCGGACGAGGGCCGGGTGGACGCCTGGACCGACCCGGGCGCAGGCCCGGTGGACGCCTGGGTCTACCTGGCCGGCCCGGCCGCCGCCGCCCGGCTGCGCGCCCGCCCGGCGCTCATCCGCTCCGGGGACTGGACCCGTTGCTGAGGCCCGGGGCATGCACCCTGGCCAGGGGGGTTCCGCGGACCGCCAGGTAGGCTGCCCCGGCCACGCCTTCGCCGGCCGGGAGCCTGGCCGGGAGACTGGTCCGGGACGCCGACCGGGCGCCTCCCGAAGACCGACCGCCCACCGAACGAGGAGCCACCGGTGCCCGAGCTGCCACCGCCGATCACCGTCGTCGGGATCGGCGCCGACGGCTGGCCCGGACTCGCCGGCACCGCGCGGGCGGCGCTGCGGGCGGCCGAGGTGGTGATCGGCGGACCGCGCCAGCTGGCCCTGCTCCCCGCCGACGAGGTCGCCGCCGAACGGGTGCCCTGGCCGTCCCCGCTGCGCCCGGCCGTCCCCGGGCTGCTCGCCGGACACGCCGACCGCCGGGTGGCGGTGCTGGCCAGCGGCGACCCGATGTTCTACGGCATCGGCCGCACCCTCGCCGAGACCGTCGGCCCCGACCGGCTGCGGGTCCTGCCGCACCCCTCCTCCGTCTCCTACGCCTGCGCCCGGCTCGGCTGGCCGCTGGACGCCGCCGAGGTGGTCAGCCTGGTCGGCCGGCCGCTGGACACGCTGGCGCTCGCCCTGCACCCCGGCCGCCGACTGCTCGTCCTCGGCGCCGACGCGCAGACCCCCGCCGCCGTCGCCGCGCTGCTCACCGCGCGCGGCTTCGGCACCGCCCGGCTGCACGTGCTGGAACAGCTCGGCGGCCCCGCCGAGCGGCGGCTGGACGGCCCGGCGGACGGCTGGCCGCACCCGGCCGGCGACCCACTGAGCGTCATCGCCGTCGAGCTCGGCGAGGGCCCGCGGAGCTCCCTCGTCCCCGGCCTGCCCGACACCGCCTACGAGAGCGACGGCCAGCTGACCAAGCGGCACGTCCGCGCCGCCACCCTGGCCACCCTCGCCCCCTCCCCCGGCGAGCTGCTCTGGGACGTCGGCGGCGGCTCCGGCTCGATCGCCGTCGAGTGGCTGCGCGCCCACCGCGACTGCCGGGCGGTCACCGTCGAGCGGGACGCCGTCCGCGCCGGGCGGATCACCCGCAACGCGGCCGCGCTCGGCGTGCCCCGGCTGCAGGTGGTCACCGGGGCCGCCCCCGCCGCGCTGGCCGGCCTGCCCACCCCCGACGCGGTGTTCATCGGCGGCGGGCTCACCGCCCCCGGCCTGCTGGACACCTGCTGGGCGGCGCTGCCGCCGGGCGGCCGGCTGGTCGCCAACACCGTGACCCTGGAGTCCGAGGCGCTGCTCACCGAGTGGTACCGGCGGCACGGCGGTGAGCTGCTGCGGCTCGGCGTCGCCCACGCCGTCCCGGTCGGCGGCTTCACCGGCTGGCGCCAGGCGATGCCGGTCACCCAGTGGTCCGCCGTCAAACCTTCGACCGATCCAGGAGCGAGCTCGTGACCGTCCACTTCATCGGAGCCGGCCCGGGCGCCGCCGACCTGATCACCCTGCGCGGCCAGCGGATCCTCGCCCGCGCCGAGGTCTGCCTGTACGCGGGCAGCCTGGTGCCGCGCGAGCTGCTGGACGAGTGCCCGCCCGGCGCCCGGCTGATCGACACCGCGCAGCTCAACCTGGACCAGATCGTCGCCGAGCTGGTCGCCGCCCACGAGGCCGGGCAGGACGTGGCCCGGCTGCACTCCGGCGACCCGTCCGTGTTCAGCGCCGTCGCCGAGCAGATGCGCCGCCTCGACGCGGCCGGAGTCCCGTACGAGGTGGTCCCCGGCGTGCCCGCCTTCGCCGCCGCCGCGGCCGCGCTCAAGCGCGAGCTGACCGTGCCGACCGTCGGCCAGACCGTCATCCTGACCAGGATCGCCAAGCGGGCCACCCCGATGCCCGAGGGCGAGGACCTGGCCACCCTCGGCCGCAGCGGCGCCCTGCTGGTGCTGCACCTGGCCGCCGGGTACGTGGACGACGTGGTCGAGCAGCTGCTGCCGCACTACGGTGCCGGCTGCCCGGCCGCCGTGGTCGCGATGGCCAGCCGCCCGGACGAGCTGGTGCTGCGCGGCACCCTCGCCGACATCGCCGGGCAGCTGAAGGCCAGCGGCGTGGTCCGCACCGCGGTGATCATCGTCGGACGCACGCTCGCCGCCGAGCAGTTCCGCGACAGCCACCTCTACTCGGCGGACCGCGAGCGCCCGCACGAGCCCTGCGGGGCGTGATGCGCCACCTGCTCGTCCTCGGCGGCACCACGGAGGCGCGGGCGCTGGCCGCGGCGCTGGCCGACGCACCGCTGCGGGTCACCAGCTCGCTCGCCGGGCGGGTGGCCGAGCCCCGGCTGCCCGTCGGAGAGGTCCGGATCGGCGGCTTCGGCGGGCCGGACGGGCTCGCCGCCTGGCTGCGCGCCGAGCGGGTGGACGCCGTCGTGGACGCCACCCATCCGTTCGCCGCCGCCATGTCGCACAACGCCGCCCTGGCCGCCGAGGCGACCGGCGTCCCGCTGCTGGCCCTGCGCCGCCCCGGCTGGACGCCGGTGGACGGCGACCGCTGGCACCGGGTCGGCTCGCTCGACGCGGCGGCCGCGCTGCTGCCCGCCCTCGGCCGGCGGGTCTTCCTGACCAGCGGCCGCCAGGGCATCGGGGCCTTCGCCCACCTCGACGGCCTGCACTTCCTGGCCCGCTCGGTGGACGCACCCGAGCCGCCGATGCCCGCCGCCACCGAAGTCCTGCTGGACCGGGGGCCGTTCACCCTGGACGGCGAGCGGGCCCTGCTGCGCGGACACCGGATCGACGTCCTGGTCACCAAGGACAGCGGCGGCGCCGCCACCGCCCCCAAGCTCACCGCCGCACGCGAACTCGGCCTGCCCGTGGTGATCGTGGAACGCCCGCCGGTACCGCCCGGCGTCCCGGTCGCCGAGGACGTGGCGGCCGCGGTCGGCTGGCTCGCCGCACGCGGTCCCACCCTCCGGTAAACCGGACGACGACCCGGCCCGGCGCTGCCATCATGGCCCGATGAGAGACGAGCAGCGCACCCGCACCGAGCAGACCGCCGACGAACGCGCCACCCTGGTGAGCTTCCTGGACTTCCAGCGCGACACGCTCGCCATGAAGTGCACCGGGCTGACCACCGAACAGCTCCGCGAGCGGGTCCTCCAGCCGTCCGCGCTCTCCCTGCTCGGAATCGTCCGCCACCTCGCCGAGGTCGAACGCGGCTGGTTCCGCAACGTGTTCGCCCGCGAGGACCGGCCCGCGTTCTGGAAGCACGCGGACGACTCCTTCGCCGAGTTCGACGTCGCCGACGCCGACCCCGCCGAGGCCTTCGCCGTCTGGCGCGGCGAGTGCGACCACGCCCGGGAACTCGTCGCCGCCGCCGAGTCGTTGGACGTCCTCGGACACCACCGGGACGAGGACTTCTCGCTCCGCTGGATCCTCACCCACATGATCGAGGAGTACGCCCGCCACAACGGCCACGCCGACCTGCTCCGCGAGCACCTCGACGGCACGACCGGGGAGTAGCCGGGCCCGCACCCACCAAGGGAGAGCCGATGCACACCCGTCAGAAGGACCACGAAACCCCCGGGCCCGTGGAGCCGTGGAACGAGATCACGCCCGGACTGTGGATGGGCGGGCACTACACCGCCCCGCCCGGCCGCGCCCTCGAACCGGTCGTGGTGGACCGGGAGTTCGACCTGGTGGTCAGCCTCTTCACCCGGCCCGGGCACGGACCGGCGGCCGAGGTGGAGCACCTGGTCCGGGAGATCCCGGACGGGCCGCTCACCCCGGAGCAGCTCCGGACCGCCCGGGAGGCGGCGGCGCACACCGCCGAAGCCGTCCGCCGGGGGCGCGCCGTCCTGGTGCGCTGCCACTCCGGGTACAACCGCTCCGGTCTGGTGGTCGCCCAGGCCCTCGTCGAACTCGGCCACCGACCCGACCAGGCCGTCGGGTTGGTGCGTGAGCGGCGCTCGCTCTGGGCGCTGAACAACCAGCTGTTCGTGGACTACCTGACCGCCGGCATGGACGTCGACGAGCCGCCGGCCGAACTCGACGAGTGAGGCCGGCCGGCGGGGGCGGTCAGATGTCGCGGAAGGTCTCGATCTGGGCGCCGATCGAGTTGAGGCGCTCGGCGAGGTCCTCGTAACCGCGGTTGATGACGTACACGTTGCGCAGCACCGAGGTGCCCTTGGCGGCGAGCATCGCGAGCAGGATCACCACGGCCGGGCGCAGCGCGGGCGGGCAGACCATCTCGGCGGCGCGCCAGCGGGTGGGGCCCTGGACGAGCACCCGGTGCGGGTCGAGGAGCTTGATGTCCGCGCCGAGGCGGGTGAGTTCGGTCAGGTAGATGGCGCGGTTGTCGTACACCCAGTCGTGGATCATCGTGGTGCCGTGTGCGGCCGCGGCGATCGCGGCGAAGAACGGCACGTTGTCGATGTTGATGCCGGGGAAGGGCATCGGGTGGATGGTGTCGATCGGGGCGGTCAGCTTGGAGGGCCGCACGGTGAGGTCGACGAGGCGGGTGTAGCCGTTGTGGGCGCGGTACTCGGGGGTGCGGTCGTAGTCGAGGCCCATCCCCTCCAGCACGGCGAGCTCGATCTCCAGGAACTCGATCGGCACCCGGCGGATCGTCAGCTCGGAGGAGGTGACGACGGCGGCGGCGAGCAGGCTCATCGCCTCCACCGGGTCCTCGGCGGGGGTGTAGTCGACGTCGCAGGTGATCTGGGGGACGCCGTGCACGGTGAGGGTGGTGGTGCCGATGCCCTCGATCCGCACGCCCAGCCGCTCCAGGAAGAAGCAGAGGTCCTGGACCATGTAGTTCGGGGAGGCGTTGCGGATGACGCTGACGCCGTCGTGCCGGGCGGCGGCGAGCAGGGCGTTCTCGGTCACGGTGTCGCCGCGCTCGGTCAGCACGATCGGCCGGTCCATCGGGGCGCCGGGCTGGACGGAGGCGTGGTAGGCGCCGGCGGTGGTGGCGACCTCCAGGCCGAAGCGGCGCAGCGCGGTCAGGTGCGGCTGGACGGTGCGGGTGCCGAGGTCGCAGCCGCCGGCGTAGGGGATTTCGAAGCGCTCGGCGCGGTGCATCAGCGGGCCGAGGAACATCAGCACGCTGCGGGTGCGGCGGGCGGCCTCGACGTCCATGGCGGCGATGTCGAGCTCGGCGGGCGGGGTGAGTTCGAGGTCGCGGCCGTCGTTGGTCCAGCGGCTCTTGACGCCGATGCTGGTGAGCACCTCGAGGATCCGGTAGACCTCCTCGATCCGGGCGACCTGGCGGATCGTGGTGCGGCCGGTGGTGAGCAGCGAGGCGCAGAGGATGGCGACGCAGGCGTTCTTGCTGCTGCGGACGTCGATGGCGCCGGAGAGGCGGGTGCCGCCGGCGACCCGCAGGTGCATCGGTCCGGCGTAGCCGAGGGAGACGATCTCGCTGTCGAGGGCCTCGCCGATCCTTGCGATCATCTCAAGGCTGACATTCTGCTTGCCCTGTTCGATCCGGTTGACCGCGCTCTGGCTGGTGCCGAGGGCTTCGCCGAGCTGGGCCTGGGACCAGCCGCGGTGCTGACGCGCGGTGCGGATGAGGGTGCCGATACGGGTGAGGTAGTCGCCTGTCACCCGGCAGACCATATCTCATGCTTGAGATAGCGCCAGAACCCGGGGTTGACATTGCACCGCATTTGTCCGTTTCTGCTCCCGATTGACGAGCCATCGGCACATCACCGCCACACTCCCGTTACGGTCCACGCGGGTACCGGGCGCGCCCTACGGCCCCTACGGCCCCAGCGGCTCCGCCCGGCCGACGATCGTGCCCGCCCGGTCGATGCAGATGACGTCCACGGTGACCGGCGAGCCGACCAGCACCCCGAGGGCGGTGCCGCGGGCGGCCTCGGCGACGAGGTCGCCGAGCGGGACTCCGGCGGCGCGGCAGCGCTGGATCGCCTCCAGGGCGGTGTTGGCCGCCGCGACCGCCGCGACCAGCTCCGGCCCGGCGCCCCCGGTGCGGGCCAGTTCGGACAGGTGGCCCGGGTCGACCTGGGAGCGGGCGGAGTGCAGGTCCAGGTGGCCGGCGGCGAGTTTGGAGAGCTTGGCGAAGCCGCCCGCGATGGTCAGGCGCGGCACCGGATGGCGCTTCAGGTACTTGAGCACCGCCCCCGCGAAGTCGCCCATGTCGAGCAGCGCGTCCTCGGGCAGGCCGTGCACGGCGACGGCCGTCTTCTCCGAGGTCGAGCCGGTGCAGCCGGCGACATGGGTGCGCCCGGCGGCCCGGGCCACGTCGATGCCGCGCCGGATGGAGTCGATCCAGGCGGAGCAGGAGTAGGGGACGACGATGCCGGTCGTGCCGAGGATGGACAGGCCACCGAGGATCCCCAGGCGCGGGTTCCAGGTGGACCGGGCGATCTCCTCGCCGTGGTCCACGGAGACCTCCACGACGACGTCCCCGCCGTCGCCGAACTCCGCCGCCACCTCGGCGACCGCGTCCCGGATCATCTGCCGGGGCACCGGGTTGACGGCCGGCTCGCCGACGGCCAGCGGCAGCCCGGCCTTGGTGACCGTCCCGACCCCCGGCCCGGCCCGGAACACCACCCCGCTGCCCGGCTCGCCCGCCCACACCGTGGAGCGGATCAGCGCGCCGTGCGTCACGTCGGGATCGTCCCCGGCGTCCTTCACCACGCCGGCCATCGCCCGGCCGTCGGACCGCTGCTCCGCGGCCAGTGCGAACCCGGGCCGCTGCCCCTTCGGCAGGGTGATCTCCACCGGATCGGGGAAGACGCCCGTCAGCAGCGCCTGGTACGCCGCCTTGGTCGCGGCCGTCGCACAGGCGCCGGTCGTCCAGCCGTGCCGCAGCCCGCTGCTCCTCAGCTGCCCGGCCCGCCCACCGACCTCGCCCATCACCGCACCGCTTCCCGTCGCACCGACACCTGACACCTGAATTCCGACGCCGGACACCTCCCCGGCGCCCCCATGCTCCCCCGCGGCCCCGCCCGCCGCGGAACCGGGGCGCTCCGCGCCGCGGGCTTCGGGTCGGCGACCACCGGGTGGTCTACACCGTCGACGGCGGGCGGCTCGTCGTCCTGGTGATCCGCGTCGGGCACCGGTCCTAGGTCTACCGCGGCTGAGGGCTACCGCGGCTGAGGTCTGCCGGGGTCGGGGCGGTGGGCCCGGGAGGGCTGGTCGGCCTCCCGGGCGCTCGGCCGCGCGCCCGGGTCAGGCCTCCGGGTAGCGGCGGGGGGTCCAGACGACCTGGGTGCCGTTGCCGCGTTCGACGGCCTGGGTCTGCGAGGAGCCGATCAGCAGGATGGTCCGCATGTCGACCTCGGCGGGGTCGAGCTCCCCGAGGCGGACGGTGCGGACCCGCTCGGTCGGGCCGCCGACGTCGCGGGCCATCACCACCGGGGTCGCCTCGTCCCGGTACTCCAGCAGGAGGTCGCGGGCGCGGCCGACCTGGGTGGTGCGGGACTTCGAGCCGGGGTTGTAGAGCGCGAGCACGAGGTCGGCCTCGGCGGCGGCGCGCAGCCGCTTGGCGACGGCCTCCCAGGGCTTGAGCCGGTCGGAGAGCGAGACCACCGCGTAGTCGTGGCCGAGCGGGGCACCCGCCCGGGAGGCGGCCGCGTGGGCGGCCGTCATGCCGGGGACGATCCGCACCGGGACGTCCCGGTAGCCGTCCTCGCAGGCGACCTCCAGGACGGCGGTGGCCATCGCGAAGACGCCAGGGTCGCCGGAGGAGACCACCGCGACCCGGTGGCCGCGGCGGGCCAGGTCGAGCGCGAACTCGGCGCGCTCGGACTCGACCTTGTTGTCCGATCCGTGCCGCTGCTGGCCCGGCCGGACCGGCACCCGGTCCAGGTAGGTGGTGTAGCCGACCAGGTCGGTGGCGGCGGCGAGGGCGCCGCGCGCCTCGGGGGTGAGCCAGAGCGGGCCGGCCGGGCCGGTGCCGATGACGGTGACGCTGCCGGGGCCGTCCGGCTCCGGCTGCGGGGTGTGCAGCGGCGCGACCTTGCTGGGCAGCACGACGACCGAGAAGTAGGGGACGGTCTCGGCCTCGACGGAGGCCAGCGGTACGACGCGCTCGCCCTCCATGAAGGCCCGCTCGACGTACTGGGCGTCGGCGAGCCGCCCGGCCCGCTCCAGGGCGCGGCGCACGGCCGGGAAGGTCCGGCCGAGCTTCATGATCACGGCGGAGTCGGCGGAGGCGATCCGCGCGGTCAGCTCCTCCTCGGGCAGGGTCCCGGGGATGACGGTGAGCGTCTCCTCGGCCTCGGTGAGCGGCTGCCCGAGCCGGGCGGCGGCGGCGCTGACGGACGTCACGCCGGGGACCACCTCGGTCGGGTACCGGTGCGCGAGGCGCTTGTGCATGTGCTGGTAGGAGCCGTAGAAGAGCGGATCCCCCTCCGCCAGCACCACGACGTCGCGGCCGGCGTCCAGGTGGGCCGCCAGCCGGGCGGCGGCCTCCTCGTAGAAGTCGTCCAGCGCGCCCCGGTAGCCGCCGGGGTGGTCGGTGGTCTCGACCGTGATCGGGTAGACCAGCTTCTCCTCGACCTGACCATCCGTCAGGTACCGCTCGGCGATGGACCGGGCGATCGAGCGGCCGTGCCGGGCGCTGTGGTAGGCCACCACGTCGGCCTTGCCGATGAGTTCGGCGGCGCGGACGGTGACCAGCGACGGGTCGCCGGGGCCGAGCCCGACCCCGTACAGCCGGCCCGTGGTTGCCTGATTGTCCGTCACTCTTCCTCACTCGCAATCGCGTTGACGGCGGCGGCGGCCATCGCGCTGCCCCCGCGCCGGCCGCGCACCACCAGGTGCTCCAGACCGGACGGGTGCACGGCCAGGGCCTCCTTGGACTCGGCGGCGCCGATGAAGCCCACCGGGACGCCGATCACCGCGGCCGGGCGCGGGGCGCCCGCCTCGATCATCTCCAGCAGCCGGAACAGCGAGGTCGGCGCGTTGCCGACGGCGACCACCGCACCTTCCAGCCTCGGCAGCCACAGCTCCATCGCGGCGGCGCTGCGGGTGTTGCCCATCTTGCGGGCGAGCTCCGGCACCGACGGGTCAGTGAGGGTGCAGACCACCTCGTTGTCGGCGGGCAGCCGCTTGCGGGTGACGCCGCTGGCGACCATGTTCACGTCGCAGAGGATCGGCGCCCCTGCGTGCAGCGCCGCACGGGCGGAGGCGACCACGCCCGGCGAGTACACCAGGTCCTCGACCAGGTCGGTCATGCCGCAGGCGTGGATCATCCGCACCGCGACCTGGGCGACGTCCGCGGGCAGCGCGGCCAGGTCGGCCTCGGCGCGGATGGTGGCAAAGGACTGGCGGTAGATGGACGCGCCGTCCCTCTCGTACTCGATCACTTCGTGGTCCTCCTGGCCTCGGCGACCGCCTCGGCCATCTCCTCGTTCGTCACGTCCAGGGCGGTGCCCCGCCCCGGTTGGGCGGGCTGGACCGCCACCCGGTATCCCTGCCCGGTCGCCAGCACGTCGACCCACCGCCCGGCCGGGTGGCCGCAGCGGCGCTCGCAGCCCGACCAGTGCACCGGCAGGCCGCCGGTCCCGGCGGCCTCCAGCGCCCGGGCCGCGTCGGCCCGGACGTCGGCCAGCGAGGACCCGCAGCCGGGCAGCCCGGTACAGGCGGTGGCCCGCTCCCACGCGGCTCCGGGCGCGGTCCGAAAGCCCGCCGCCGCCAGGTCCGCGAGCCGCTCGGCACCGGCGCCGGGCAGCACCACCCCGCGCCACGGGGTGAGCCGCAGCTCCCCCTCGGCGGCGTCGACCAGCACCCGCCACTGCGCGGCCGGGGCCGCGCCGAAGCGCAGGGCGACCGACAGGCCGCCGGGTACCGCGCCGAGCGCCGGCGGCGCACCGGCGAACGCCGGCAGCTCCACCGGGCCCGGCGCCAGCAGGTCGGGGACCTCCCGCAGGTGCCAGGCCTGCCGGCCGCTGGTGCGCAGCGCGTCCAGGAAGTCCCGGGCGGCCGCCAGTGCGGCGTCCACGGCCTGTCCGGCGGGGACGGGCCGTGCGGTGGCGGACCGGCCGAGGCGCAGCAGGGCGGCGCCGTCCGGGCCTGCGATCAATGTCACATCGGCGTTCAGCGCGGCCACGTCGCCGCGGCCGTCGTCCAGGGCGAAGAGGAACTTGCCGGAGAGGGCGGCCGCCCACGGGCCCGCGCAGAGCTTCGCGTCCAGCTCGCGCGCCCAGGCCTGGACGTCGGCGAGGCCGCCGGCGGGGCCGGGTGAGGCGACGATGTTGCGGACCCGCTCGTGGGTGTCCGAGGGCAGCAGTCCGACCGCGCGCAGCCGCTCGCCGAGTTCGGCGCCGCAGTGCGAAGCGAGGCCGCGCAGCTGGACGTTGCCGCGCGAGGTGATCTCCAGGCCGCCGTCGCCGAGCGCCTGCGCGGCGTCGGCCAGCGCCAGCGCCTGACGGGTCGTCAGCAGTCCGCCGGGCAGCCGGACCCGGGCCAGTGCGCCGTCGTCGGCCTGGTGCAGGCGCAGGGCGCCGGGGCAGGCGTCGGCGCGCCCCCGGTCGGGCACGGCGGCGCCCGGCGCGGTGGCGTCGGGTGTCGGTGGCATGGCCGCGAGCATACAGATGATCCGATCGGTTGCCGCCGTACCTCGGATCACACTCCCGACCGCTCTCCCCCAGGTCAGCCGTACCCCGTACGATGCTGCCGGGCGGCCCCCGCGGGCCGCCCGCACGCCAGCGACGGCGCAGGGGAGGAAGCCGGTGCAAACCCGGTGCGGTCCCGCCACTGTGACCGCGGTTCACCGGAGCTCCGGGGAGTCGCGGGAGCCAGGAACTCCTGCCGTCCTCCACCGGCCCGGGGCGCGGACCCCGAGGAAGGCTTGACGCCATGCGCCGCCGCATGCCCGCGACCCCGCCGTCGCAGGTGCCCCCACCTGTGACCCCGCCGTCGCACGTGCCCACACCCGCGACCCCGCCGTCGCTCGTGCCCATGCCCGCCATCGAGGCCGGGAGGGCCTTCGCATGATCCTGCTGCTGTCGACGTCCGACACCGACCTGCTCAGTGCCCGCGCCGCCGAGGGGCCGGTCCGCTACCGCCTCGGCAACCCGGCCCGGCTGACCCCCGAGGACCTGCCCGCCCTGCTGGAGGGCACCGACCTGGTCGTGGTCCGGCTGCTCGGCGGCCGCCGCGCCTGGCAGGAGGGCCTGGACGCGCTGCTGGCCGGCCCCCGCCCGGTCATCGTGCTGACCGGTGAGCAGGCCCCCGACGCCCAGCTGATGGAGCTGTCCACCGTCCCGGCCGGCATCGCCGCCGAGGCGCACGCCTACCTCGCCCACGGCGGCGCGGCCAACCTGGCCGAGCTGGGCGCCTTCCTCTCCGACACCGTGCTGCTCACCGGCCACGGCTTCGCCCCGCCGGCCTCCGCCCCCGCCTGGGGCCCGCTGGTCCGCGAGGCCCGGACGGCCGAGGGCCCGACCGTCGCGGTGCTCTACTACCGCGCCCACCACATGAGCGGCAACACCGCGTTCGTCGAGACCCTCTGCCGGGCGATCGAGGACCAGGGCGCGCAGGCGAAGGCCTACTACTGCGCCTCGCTGCGCGGCGCCGAGCCCGAGCTGCTGGCCGAGCTGGGCGCGGCCGACGCCCTGGTCACCACCGTGCTGGCGGCCGGCGGCACCCGCCCGGCCGACGCGCAGGCCGGCGGCGACGAGGAGGCCTGGGACGCGGGCGCGCTGGCCGCGCTGGACCGGCCGATCCTGCAGGCGCTCTGCCTCACCTGGTCGCGCGCCCAGTGGGAGGCCAGCGACGACGGCCTCTCCCCGCTGGACACCGCCACCCAGATCGCCGTGCCCGAGTTCGACGGCCGCCTGATCACCGTCCCGTTCTCCTTCAAGGAGCTGGACGAGGACGGCCTGACCGTCTACGCCGCCGACCCCGAGCGGGCCGCCCGGGTCGCCGGCACCGCCGTGCGGCACGCCCGGCTGCGCCACATCCCGGCCGCCGAGCGCCGGCTCGCGCTGGTGCTGTCCGCGTACCCGACCAAGCACGCCCGGGTCGGCAACGCGGTGGGCCTGGACACCCCGGCCAGCGCGATGCGCCTGCTGGAGCGCCTGCGCGCGGAGGGCATGGACCTCGGCTCGGACCTGCCGGGCCTGGACTCCCTGCCGGAGGGCAAGGACCTGCACGAGGGCGACGCGCTGATCCACGCGCTGATCGCGGCCGGCGGCTACGACCAGGACTGGCTCACCGAGGACCAGCTGGCCCGCAACCCGGTCCGGATCCCGGCCGCCGACTACCGCCGCTGGTACGCCACCCTCCCCGAGGCCCTGCGCACCCACGTCGAGGAGCACTGGGGCCCGGCCCCCGGCGAGCTGTACGTGGACCGCTCGCAGAACCCGGACGGCGACATCGTGCTGGCCGCGATCCGCTCCGGGAACCTGCTGGTCCTGATCCAGCCCCCGCGCGGTTTCGGCGAGAACCCGGTCGCGATCTACCACGACCCGGACCTGCCGCCCTCCCACCACTACCTGGCCGCCTACCGCTGGATCGCGGCCGGGCAGGCCGACGGCGGCTTCGGCGCCGACGCGGTGATCCACCTCGGCAAGCACGGCAACCTGGAGTGGCTGCCCGGCAAGACCGCCGCCCTGTCGGCCGAGTGCGGCCCGGACGCCGTCCTCGGCGACCTGCCGCTGATCTACCCGTTCCTGGTCAACGACCCCGGCGAGGGCACCCAGGCCAAGCGCCGCGCCCACGCCACCCTGGTCGACCACCTCGTCCCGCCGATGGCCCGCGCCGACTCCTACGGGGACATCGCGCGCCTGGAGCAGCTGCTCGACGAGCACTCCAACATCGCCGCGATGGACCCGGCCAAGCTGCCCGCGATCCGCGCCCAGATCTGGACGCTGATCCAGGCCGCCAAGCTCGACCACGACCTCGGCCTGGACGAGCGCCCCGAGGACGACGGCTTCGACGACTTCCTGCTGCACGTCGACGGCTGGCTCTGCGAGATCAAGGACGCCCAGATCCGCGACGGCCTGCACGTCCTGGGCCAGGCGCCGGCCGGAACCGACCGGGTCAACATCGTGCTCGCCATCCTGCGCGCCCGGCAGATCTGGGGCGGCGTCAGCGCCCTGCCCGGCCTGCGCGAGGCGCTCGGCCTGGACGAGGCCGCGCTGACCCTGGGCGCCACCGACGCCGCCGAGGCGCAGGCCCGCGCCCTGGTCGAGGCGATGGAGGCCGAGGACTGGGCGCCGTCGGCGGTCGAGAAGGTCGCCGCCGGGCTGGCCCCGGCCGTCGCCGAGGTGCTCTCCTTCGCCGCCACCCAGGTCGTCCCGCGGCTGGCCGCCACCACCGACGAGCTGGACGCCGTGCTGCACGCGCTCGGCGGCGGTTTCGTCCCGGCCGGCCCCTCGGGCTCGCCGCTGCGCGGGCTGGTCAACGTGCTGCCGACCGGCCGCAACTTCTACTCCGTCGACCCGAAGGCCGTGCCGAGCAAGCTCGCCTGGGAGACCGGGCAGGCCCTCGCGGCGTCCCTGGTCGAGCGCTACCAGGCGGACAACGACGGCGCCTTCCCGCCCTCGGTCGGCCTCTCGCTCTGGGGCACCAGCGCGATGCGCACCGCCGGCGACGACATCGCCGAGGCCTTCGCCCTGCTGGGCGTGCGCCCGGTCTGGGACGAGGCCTCGCGCCGGGTCACCGGTCTGGAGGCGATCGGCCTGGAGGAGCTGGGCCGCCCGCGGATCGACGTCACGCTGCGCATCTCCGGGTTCTTCCGGGACGCCTTCCCGCACGTGGTCGCCCTGCTGGACGACGCGGTGCGCCTGGCCGCCGCCCAGGAGGAGCCCGCCGAGCGGAACTTCGTCCGGGCCCACGTCCAGGCCGACCTCGCCGTCCACGGCGACGAGCGCAAGGCCACCGTCCGGGTCTTCGGCTCCCGCCCGGGCACCTACGGGGCCGGCCTGCTCCAGCTGATCGACAGCCGCGACTGGCGCACCGACGCCGACCTCGCCGAGGTGTACACGGTCTGGGGCGGCTACGCGTACGGGCGCGGCCTGGACGGGCGCCCGGCGCGGGAGGAGATGGAGACCGCGTACAAGCGGATCACCGTGGCCGCGAAGAACACCGACACCCGCGAGCACGACATCGCGGACTCGGACGACTACTTCCAGTACCACGGCGGCATGGTCGCCACCGTCCGCGCGCTCACCGGCAAGGCCCCGACCGCCTACATCGGCGACTCGACCCGCCCGGAGACCGTCCGCACCCGCACGCTGACCGAGGAGGCCGCCCGGGTCTTCCGCGCCCGGGTGGTCAACCCGCGCTGGATCGAGGCGATGCGCCGCCACGGCTACAAGGGCGCCTTCGAGATGGCCGCGACCGTCGACTACCTGTTCGGCTACGACGCCACCACCGGTGTGGTCGCCGACTGGATGTACGAGAAGCTGACCCAGGAGTACGTCCTCGACCCGGTCAACCGCGAGTTCCTGGCCGGTGCCAACCCCTGGGCGCTGCACGGCATCAGCGAGCGGCTGCTGGAGGCGGCGAGCCGGGGGCTGTGGGAGCAGCCGGACCCGGCCCTGATCGAGCAGCTCCAGGCCGCGTTCCTGGAGACCGAGGGCGACCTGGAGGGTGAGGAGGGCTGACGCCGGGGCGAGGCCCGGCCGGCCCGGCGAGGTCCGGGCGGACCGGGCTTCGCCCGTTCGGGTGACGCGGCAGCTGGTGGCATTCCCCGCCCAAGCGGACAATACGGGGCATGCCGCTGCGCCCCGCGCCTCCCCTCAGCACCTCCAGCCGGCCCGCGTCCCCGGCCGCCGCGCACCGCTACCCCGCCCGGGTGGCGGCGCTCGCCGCCGGGGCGCTGCCGGTGCTCGCCTTCCCGGCCCCCGGGCTGGCCGCCCTGGCCTGGGTCGCCCTCGTCCCCGGGCTGGTCCTGATGCAGCGGGCGCCCGGCGCGCGGGAGGCGGCGGTCCGCGGCTGGTGGTTCGGCGCGGGCTTCATCCTGACCGCGATGTACTGGCTGATCCCGTCCATCGGACCGGCCCTGCCGGTGCTCGCCGTACTCGTCGGCGCACTGCAGGCGGGGGTCGGGCTGGCGGTGTGGCGGCTGCTGCACCCGCCGCTGACCACCGCCCGGGCACTGGCGGCCCTGGTCGTCGTCCCCGCCGTCTGGCTGACCACCGAGTACGCCCGCTCCTGGCACGCCCTGGGCGGCCCGTGGGCGCTGCTCGGCGCCACCCAGTGGCAGCACCCGGCCGTGCTCGCGCTGGCCTCGGCGGGCGGGATCTGGCTGGTCAGCGCCGCCGTCGTGGCCGTCAACACGGGTGTGCTGATCATGCTGACCGCGGCCGGCCGCCGCCCCCGGGCGCTCGCCGCCCTCGCCACCGTGCTGGTGCTGGCGGCCGGGCCGCTGCTGTTCGCCCTGCGGGCGGCCCCCGCACCCGCCGGGACGGCCGTCGTCGCCCTCGTCCAGCCCGGCATCGTGGACGAGCCGCAGGCCCGCTTCGACGCGAGTGCCGAGGCGACCGCCGCGCTGGCCGGCCGGCCGGTCGACCTGGTCGTCTGGGGCGAGAGCAGCACCACCGCGGACCTCGACCGCGACCCGGCGGCCCTGGCCCGGCTGAGCCGGCTGTCCGCCGCCACCGGCGCGATGGTCCTGGCCGGGGAGGACGCCCGCAAGGCCGACGGGCGGATCTCCAAGGACGCGGTGCTCGTCTCCCCGGCCGGCATCGTCGACCGCTACCGCAAGATCCGCCTGGTCCCGTTCGGCGAGTACATCCCGCTGCGCCCGCTGCTCGGCTGGATCGCCGGGGTCAGCCGGGCCGCGGGCGAGAACCGCGCCCCCGGGACGGCCTTCCACCCGCTGCCGGCCACCGGCCGCGACGGCGAACCGCTGCCGGTCGGCGCGCTGATCTGCTTCGAGTCGGCGTTCCCCGACATGTCCCGGACGGCCGCGCGGGACGGCGCCCGGCTGCTGGTCTACCAGTCCTCGACGTCGACCTTCCAGCGCACCTGGGCGCCCGAGCAGCACGTCTCGCTCGCCGCGATCCGGGCCGCCGAGACCGGCCGCCCGGCCGTCCAGGCCTCGCTCACCGGCGTCTCGGCGGCCTTCGACGCCCAGGGCCGCGAGCTGGCCCGGCTCGGCACCGACCGCACCGGCGCGCTGACCGTCCGGCTGGCGCTCACCGAACCGGGCGCGCTCACCTGGTACGACCGGGTCGGCGACGTGGTGCCGCTGGCGGCGCTGCTGGTCACGGCCGGCGCGGCGGTCGCGGCCCGGCGCCGGCCCTGACGGGTCCGCCCGCGGCCTCAGCCCCCGTGACCGCCCGCGTAGAGGGCGAACGCCGCACCGACCGGGTCGCGCAGGACGGCGACCCGCCGGCCGCCCGCCATCGAGACCGGCGGCATCAGCACGTCGGCGCCGAGGTTCCCGGCCCGGAACACCGACACGTCCACGTCCGCCACCGCGAAGTACGGCAGCCAGTGCGGCGGCACCTGCGGCGGGAAGCGCTCGTCCATCACCAGCATCCCGCCGAAGTCCAGGCCCGCCAGGCCCCACTGGGTGTAGGACTCGGACGGGTTGACCGTCCAGCCGAGGACCGCCGGGTAGAAGGCGGTGGCGCCCGCGGCATCCCGGGTGAGCAGCTCGACCCAGCCGAGCGCGCCGGGTGCGTTAAGCACCTCGGTACCGGCCAGGGAGTACCCCTGCCAGAGTCCGAACACCGCGCCGGACGGGTCGGCGGCGATCACGAACCGGCCGAGGTCCAGCGCGTCCGTCGGCTCGACGAGGACGCTCCCGCCCGCCCCGCGGACCAGGGCGGCGGAGGCGTCCGCGTCGGCGACCGCGAAGGAGACCGTCCAGGCCGTCGGCTGGTCCTCCCCCATCAGCGGGGCGACGGCCGCGGCGATCGCCTCGTCCAGCCGCAGGTAGGTGTAGCCGCGGGCCTCGGGCCGTTCGTCGGTCTCGGCCCGCCAGCCGAACAGCTCGCCGTAGAACCGCTGGGCGCCCTGCGGGTCGGCGCTGCCGTGCTCGACCCAGCAGGGTCCGCCGACGGCCACTTCGTTGATCTTCATCCCTCGTACCCTCCTCGGTCGTTCAGCCGATTTCCAGGACCAGCTTGCCGCGCACGTGCCCGGACTCCACCAGCGCCAGCGCCTGCGCGGCGTGCGCCAGCGGATGGCGGCCGGTGATGTGCGGGTCCAGCGTGCCGGCGGCCACCATGGCGGCCAGTGCGGCGAGGCTCCCGGAGGTGGTGCTCCGGGTGATGTAGCGCCCGCCGAGCTCCGCGACGGTGTCCGGGTCCACGGTGCTGACCAGCTTCGAGCGGTCGGCGAGCGTCTCGGCGGCGGCCCGCAGGTCCTCGCCGCCGACCAGGTCGAGGATGCCGTCCACGCCGTCCGGTGCCGCCGCCCTGATCCGCTCCGCCACCCCGGCGCCGTAGCGCACCTGTACCGCGCCCAGCGACTCCACGTGGCCCCGGTTGGCGTCGCTCGCCGTCCCGATCACCCGCAGGCCCCGGCTGCGGGCGATCTGCGCGGCGGCGCTGCCGACCCCGCCGGCGATGCCGAGGATCAGCAGGGTCCGCCCGGAGCCGAGCCCGACGTCGCGGACCCCGTCGTCGGCGGCCGCGGCGGCCACCGGAAGCGCCGCCGCCTGGTCGAACCCGACCCCGGCGGGCTTGCGCGCGCTCTGTGCGGCGACCAGCAGGGCCTGCTCGGCGTAGGCGCCCGCCGCGGTGACCCCGAACACCTCGTCGCCCGGGGTGAACCCCTCGACGCCGGGGCCGATCCGCTCCACCACGCCCGCCGCCTCGGTGCCCAGCACGGCGGGCAGCTCGCGGCCCCGCCCGAGCAGACCCCGGCGGATCTTCCAGTCGACGGGGTTCACCCCGGCCGCCCGGACGGCGATCCGCAGCTGTCCCGGCCCCGGATCCGGTGCCGGGCGGTCCAGGAACTCCTGAGTCTGGGGCCCGCCGTAGTCGACGAACCCGAACGCCTTGGACATCGTTGATCGCACTCCTCGGGTAGGCGGGCTGCACCCCCGCCCAGCATGCGGCCGCCCGCCGCCCCCGGCCCGCCGCCGCTGCGCCGAACGGACCAGGGGCCGCGCCGCCTGCTCAGCCCCGGTTGTGGTCGCCGGTCCGGCCGTCGATCAGCTCGCGCAGGATGTCCAGGTGGCCGGCGTGCCGGGCGGTCTCCGTCGCCATGTGGATCAGCACCCAGCGCAGCGTCACCTCCTCGCCGAACCAGGACCGGCCGCGGTCCTCCAGGTCGAGCTCCTCGATCACCAGGTCGGCGGCGGCCCGCGCACGGGCGTAGAAGGTCAGGATGTCGGCGGTCGACTCGTGCGGCGCGACCCTCAGGTCCGACTCCTCGTCCTCCTCCAGGTCGAACGGGAGCGGGCCGGTCTCCCGGCCGAACGTCTCGCAGAACCAGCCGAGTTCGACGCCACCGAGGTGCTTGAGGAGCCCCAGCAGGTTCGTCCCGGACGGGGCTATCGGGCGCCGCAGCTGCTCGTCGTCCAGGCCTTCGAGCTTCCACAGCACCGCGTCCCGGTGCCGGTCGAGAGCCACGTACAGGCTCTCCTTCTCCCCACCCGTGAAGGGCACGCGCTTCGTCATGTCGCGGACCCTAACAGGCCGCCGGGCCGACGGGGCGGCCAACGCCCCATCGGTCCGGCCGAGTTCACCGCTCGGCCCACTCCCGCCCGGGAGTTCACCCCCGGGACGGTTCCTGAGTGGGCGTCAGATAAGGCCCTGCGTCAGATCAGGCCCTGCGCCAGCATCGCGTCCGCGACCAGCTCGAAGCCCGCGATGTTCGCGCCCACCACGTAGTTGCCCGGGCTGCCGTAGCGCTCGGCCGTGGCGTGGCAGGAGTCGTGGATGTGCCGCATGATCTCGGCGAGCCGCTGCTCGGAGTGCGCGAAGGTCCACGAGTCGCGCGAGGCGTTCTGCTGCATCTCCAGGGCGCTGGTGGCCACGCCGCCCGCGTTGGCCGCCTTGCCGGGGCCGAAGGCCACCCCGGCCTCCTGGAAGACCCGCACGGCCTCCGGGGTGGTGGGCATGTTGGCCCCCTCCGCGACCGCCAGCACGCCGTTGCGGACGAGGGCGAGCGCGTCCGGCTCGGCCAGCTCGTTCTGGGTCGCGCACGGCAGGGCGACATCGCAGGGCACGCCCCAGACGCCGGGGCCCTCGACGAACCGCACGTGGGAGCCGCGCAGCTGCGCGTAGTCGGCGACCCGGCCGCGGCGGACCTCCTTGACCTCCTTGAGCAGGGCGAGGTCGATGCCCTTCTCGTCCACCACGTAGCCGGTGGAGTCGGAGCAGGTGAGCACGGTCGCACCGAGCTGCTGCGCCTTCTCGATCGCGTAGATGGCGACGTTGCCGGAGCCGGACACCGCGACCCGCCGCCCGTCCAGGCTGTCGCCGCGGCTGCGCAGCATCTCGGCGGTGAACAGCACGCAGCCGTACCCGGTCGCCTCGGTCCGCGCCTGCGCGCCGCCCCAGCCGAGGCCCTTGCCGGTGAGGACCCCGGACTCGTAGCGGTTGGTGATCCGCTTGTACTGCCCGAAGAGGTAGCCGATCTCGCGTCCGCCGACGCCGATGTCCCCGGCGGGGACGTCGGTGTACTCGCCCAGGTGGCGGTGGAGTTCGGTCATGAAGGACTGGCAGAACCGCATGATCTCGGCGTCCGAGCGGCCCTTCGGGTCGAAGTCGGCGCCGCCCTTGCCGCCGCCGATCGACATGCCGGTCAGGGCGTTCTTGAAGATCTGCTCGAAGCCGAGGAACTTCACGATGCCGAGGTTGACCGACGGGTGGAACCGCAGCCCGCCCTTGTAGGGGCCGAGGACGCTGCTGAACTCCACCCGGAAGCCGCGGTTGACGTGGATGCCGCCGCGGTCGTCCGACCACGGCACCCGGAAGATCAGCTGGCGCTCGGGCTCGCAGATCCGCTCGATGATCCGGGCGTCGACGAGCTCGGGCCGGCGGGCGAGCACCGGGCCGAGGGTCTCCAGGACCTCGCGCACCGCCTGGTGGAACTCCTGCTCGCCCTGGTTGCGGCGGAGCACCTCGGTGTAGAGCGACTCGATGAGCTGGACCTCGGTCGCGCTGGGCGCGGAGGAACGGGGGGTGGCCGGCATCTGATCAGGACCTTTCGTGGTCAAGCGATCGGCAGGTACGGGGAGAGCTGCGGCACAGACAAGTCTTGCAGTGTTAACAGCAGATTTCCGGCGGCATCCACCATCTGAAACTTCGTCGGGCGATTCCCCGGCGCCCGGGCGGCCGGTGGGAACACCGGGTGGGGCGGCGGTGTTCCAAGCGCCTGGTGGGACGGGTGCCAGTGGGACGGGCGGGGTCGGCGAAGGTCACATCCGACTCCTGTTGTTCAAATTGGAACTACCTAGTACGGTCGACAACCGATCCACCACCCCAGTAACGGAGGCCCGCCCATGCCGCAGTCCGCCACGGCGCAGCCCGGCACCGCCACGGTGCGCTCGCGTGTGCGCATCCCGCTGACCTTCCCGGACGGCTTCCGCGCCGAGGCCGAGGTGTCCACCTTCCACGGCCTGGACGACGGCGCCGAGCACCTGGCGCTCGCCTTCGGCACCGTCCGCGAGGGCGCGACGCCGCTGGTGCGGCTGCACTCGGAGTGCCTGACCGGCGACGTGTTCGGCTCCGACCGGTGCGACTGCGGGCCGCAGCTGCGCGAGTCGGTGGAGCGGATCTCCGAGGCCGGCGGCTACCTGCTCTACCTGCGCCAGGAGGGCCGGGGCATCGGCCTCTACAACAAGCTCGACGCGTACGCCCTCCAGGACTCCGGTCTGGACACCTACGACGCCAACACCGCGCTCGGGCTGCCCGAGGACGGCCGGGACTACACCGCCGCCGCCCAGATGCTCACCGCCCTCGGCGCCACCGGCATCGACCTGCTGAGCAACAACCCGGACAAGGCGGCCCAGCTGGCCGGCCTCGGCATCACCGTCGAACGCCGGGTGCCCACCGGCGTGCACCTGTCGGCGAGCAACGTCCGCTACCTGCAGGCGAAGGTGGAGCGCACCGGCCACTCGATCGAGCTGTCCCGGCTGGTCGGCTGAGCGGGGCGGCGGGCCTCAGCTGATGCCGTCGGGCGGGCGGGAGCGCATCCTGAAAAGGACTTCGCAGCGTTCCTGGAGGCGGCCATGCCGACGCAGTACCTGCCGGTCGCGGTGGTGGGGGCCGGCCCGTACGGGCTCGCCACCGCGGCCCATCTGAAGGCGCGGGGTGCGGCTCTGCGGGTGTTCGGGGAGCCCATGGACGGCTGGCGCGCCCACATGCCGGCCGGGATGTTCCTGAAGTCCACACCGCGGGCGTCGAGCATCTCCGACCCCGCCGAGCGGCACCGGTTGGCGGACTTCCGCAGGTGGCGGGGCCTTCCGCCGATCAACGACCGCTACCCCGTGCCGATCTCGGAGTTCATCGACTACGGCGAGTGGTTCCAGCAGTCCTGCGTCCCCGAGGTGGAGCACTCCGCCGTCCGGCACATCGGCTACGACCGCGGGGTCTTCCGGCTGCGGCTGGACACCGGCGAGGAGGTCGCGAGCCGCGCCGCGGTGCTCGCGACGGGCCTGCAGCCCTACGCCCACGTGCCCGCGGAGCTGGCGGCGGTACGGGAGGCGGGCCTCGCCTCGCACCCCGCCGAGCACGCGGACCTCGGCGTCTTCGCCGGCCGCCGGGTGGCGGTGATCGGCGCCGGGCAGTCGGCCCTGGAGAGCGCGGCCCTGCTGCACGAGGCGGGGGCCGACACGACGCTGCTGGCGCGCACGGACCGCCTGCTGTTCGGCAGCCCGCCCGAGGCGGGCCTGCCGGGCGCGCGACCGCTGCCGGCCCGGGTCCGGCACCCCGGCTCCGACCTCGGCCCCGGGTGGAACCTGCTCAGCTACTGCCGGGCGCCCTGGGCCTTCCGCCACCTCCCGGACGACGTCCGCGCCCAGCGGGTCCGGACTGTCCTGGGGCCGGCCGGCGCGTGGTGGCTGCGCGAGCGGGTGGAGGGCTCGGGCGTCCTGCTGCTCACCGGGCACACCGTGGAGTCCGCCCGGGAGAACGGCGGATCGGTGCGGCTGCGGATCCGCGGCCGCACCGGGGAGCTGGAGGTCGACCACGTCCTGGCGGCCACCGGCTACCGGGTGGACGTCGAGCGCCTCGACGTGCTCGACCGGGGCCTGCGGCGGGCGGTGCGGACGGCGCAGGGCGCGCCCCGGCTGTCGAACGGCTTCGAGTCCTCCGTGCCCGGGCTGTACTTCACCGGGCTGGCCGCGGCGAACAGCTTCGGCCCGGTGCTGCGCTTCGTCTGCGGCACGGGCTTCGCGGCGCGCCGGGTCTCAGCCGCGCTGGTCGGCGGTCCGCGCGCCTGAGGGCCGGACCGCGGCCACCACCGCGCAGCGGATCCGGCGGGCGACGTACAGGGCGGCGCGGCCGCCGAACCGGGCGGCCTCGGCGGCGGCGGGCGCGGGATCGTCCGGGCAGAGCCAGGCCCGCTCGGTGCCGCGCTGCGGCGCCACGCCGCACGGCAGGCGGCGCCGGCGCCAGGCGGCGGAGCCGGCCGAGAGCAGGTCGAGCTGGCCGACGGTGTAGCCGCGGTCCAGTTGCGGCCCGCGCGGTACCGGGCGGCCGGTGAGCGACAGGTGCAGGGCGCGCACCACGTCGACGCCGTCCGCCGTCTCGAACAGCCGGAACTGGGCGCCCGTGCGCGGGTTGAAGTCGACCAGCTTGTAGCGGCCGTCCCGCAGGTCGAGGCGCCAGTCGAGGTCGGCGATCCCCTGGTAGCCGATCCGCCGGCAGAACCGCTCGGCCAGTTCGGCCAGTTCGGGGTTGGCGACGGCGCGGGCCCGGGTGGTGACGCCGGCCTCGGGGGGCCAGGAGCGCAGTTTGACGCCGGTGAAGAGGACCAGCGGTGCGCCGCCGGGGCCGCAGGTCAGATGGGTGAACCAGTCCTGGGCCTGGTCGGCGGGCAGGTACTCCTGGGCGAGTACCGCGAGCGGCGGGCCGCCCGGCGGGCAGAGCTCCAGCAGCCGGGCCTCGTCGCGGACGACGGTGGTGTGGCCGACCACGGGGCGTTCCAGCCGGGTGAACGGCTCGCGGTTCTTCAGGACCAGCGGGTAGCCGAACCGGCCGGCGGCGGCCCGCAGTTCGGTGCAGTCGGCGGGCGCGCAGGCGCCCGGGGTGGGCGTGCCGGCGGCTTTGCAGAGCCGGTACAGGCCGACCTTGTCGGCGAGCCTGCGGGGCAGGCCGGGCTCCACCTGGGGCAGCAGGAGGTCCGCGGAGAGCTCCGCGGCGTGCTCGGCGAGCAGGACCGCCGCCTCGTCGTCGGTGGCCACCGCCACGGCGCGCCGCCCGGTGCGCCGTCGGACCTCGCCGGCCGCCTCCCGCAGGGCGGCGACCAGCCGCTCCGGCGGCTCGCAGCCGGTGGTGGGGCGGACGATCGCCCCGGCGAGGTAGCGGGAGACGGCGGTGGGGGTGAACCGGTCCTCGACCATCGCGTAGACCGGGACGCCGAGCCGGCCGAGCGTGCGTGCGGCGCCGACGGCGCTGTGCGACTGCGGGTAGTGGCCGACCTTCACCAGCAGGGCCGGAACGGTGCGGTCCGCATCGGGACGGCTGTGTGCCATGACGCTCCCACCTCCTCAGTGCTGCCACACCTGGACCCAGCGCACGCCCAGCGCGGCCGAGTCGGTGCCGGCGGGCGGCGACTGCAGGTACCCGACGGCCAGGTTGATGACGATCTCCATGGCCACGTTCGGGATCCGCGAGGGGTCGGTGACCTGGAACCACTGCCTGCCGTCGATGTACCAGGTCACCGCGTCCGGCTCCCAGTCGACGGCGAAGACGTGGTAGCCGGAGGCGAAGTCGGTCGGCCCCCAGTTGTCGCCGACGTGCTGGTCGGATCCGTCGGCGCCGCGCCAGTGCAGGTTCATGTGGGCGTACTGGCTGGTGTTGGGGAACTCGGCGACGTCCACCTCCGGCGGGGTGCCGCGGGTGTCGGCCGGGATCAGCCAGAAGGCGGGGAAGAAGCCGTCCGGGTTGGCCGGGACCTGGATCGAGGCGGCGAAGTAGCCGTAGGTGAAGGTGTGCCGCGGTTTGGCGTTCCAGTTGTCCCGGCCGGTGCTGATCATGCCGGAGACCCAGGGGTACGCCTGGCCGTCGCCGCCCGTGACGGCCCTGCGCTGCGCGGTGAGGGTGAGCCGGTCGCCGCCGACCTTGACCTGGCCGGGCTGGTACCACTGCTGCTCGTGGTTGCCGGCGTTGGTACAGCCGTTGTCGTTCCAGTCGTAGCAGGTGGTCCAGGCCGACCGGTCGAGGGTGGATCCGGTGAACGCGTCCTGGAACGCCAGGCGCCAGCTGCCGGCGGCGGCCGGCTGGCCGGGCAGGGCTCCGCCGAGCTGTTCGGCGGCCGGGCCCGAACCCGGCTGCACCACCGCCGTCCTCGGCCCGGAGCCCGCGGTGGCGCCGGAACAGGCCGTGGCGAGGACCAGCAGGGCGGCCACCGCCATCCCGCCGGCACCGTGCCGCAGCCGGCGCCGCCCCTTCTTCGAGCGGTCGGACTCCGAGCGGTCGGCCTGCGAAGGCCCTGCCCCCTCAGACCCGGACCGCTCCGCCCGGCCCGCCCGGCCCGCCCGCAAGCGGCCCGGCCAGGGGGGGTGCGGCAGCAGCGCGAGCAGCGTGCCGACGACGGCCAGGACGGCGATCGCCCGGCCCGCCGTGAAGGCCCCGTAGCCCAGCAGCGCGACGGCGACCAGCGTCGCCAGCGCGGTGCTGATCGCGACCGCGAGCGAGGCCGCGGCGATCCGGTCAGGCCCGCCGGCCGTCCGGGCGATGGTCGGACGCGCCAGCAGCGCGGCCGTCCCCGGGCCGACCAGCAGGAAGCCGGCGGTCAGCGCGACCCGCAGCGGGTTGGCCGGCGGCAGCGCGGTGGCCGCCAGGGCCACCCAGCCGAAGAGGGCCAGCAGCAGGCGGGGCACGGTCCGCGGCGACGTCCTCATGGCGTCCCACTCTCGCTGAAGAGGCTCTCCGGGGCGACCGGGGCGGTGTGTCGGTACACCACCGCGTCACCGTCGGTGAACACCACGCGCAGCGTGGACGAGGCCGAGGCGGCGGCCCTGACCCGGTCGACGGTGTCGGCGGGCAGGATGCCGGTCAGCTCGCACTCGGCGATCTGGGCCCTGGTCAGCACCAGGTAGGAGGGGCCGGTGATGGCCGGGTCGGCGAGCGCGGCCTCCACGGCCGCGCCGGGGTCGGTCAGCAGGTGCCGGCGGTCCTCGGGGGTGCCCAGGGCGAGCGCGGCGCGGCTGTGTTCGTCGTACCGCTCCTCGCCGCCGGGCAGGTCGGCGGTGATCGAGATGATCCGCGACCCCGGCGGCGCGGTGTGCGCGACGTACCGCAGGGCGGCGACCTCGCCGGGGGTGAAGCTGTTCATCGACTCCTTGCTGTAGTAGCCGAAGAGCAGCCCGCCCAGCAGGGAGAACAGGACGGCCGTGGTGAGCCCCCAGTGGAGGACGGGCAGCGCCCGGCGCACCCCGCGCGGCCGGACGGGCGCCCGGGCGCCGGACGGGATCACCAGGGTGGCGGCCAGCAGGGCGGCGGCGGGCAGCGCGAACAGGTAGGCGCGGAAGACCATCTCGCCGCCGTAGTTGTTGGCGAGCAGCAGCGGGACGGGCGCGCACAGCAGCAGCGGCAGGTTGGTGCGGCGCACCCAGCGGTGCCGCACGACGGCCGCCACCGCCAGCAGCAGCACGGCCGCGGTCAGGCCCCGGTCGACCCAGGACGCGAACACCTGCGCGGCGGCGGGCTGGGCGAGCCGCTGCAGGCCGGGGAGGGCGTTGCTGTCGGGGGAGGCCAGGGCGGCGACCAGGTTGTCGATGTTCCTGGCCAGGTAGGGGCGCGCGACCGTGGCGTCCCAGGCGAAGGTGATGGCGACGGCGGCGGCCAGGGCGGGCAGCACCACCCGGCGGTTGCGGCGCCGCAGGGCGAGCATCAGCAGGGTGCTGATCAGCATCAGCGGGGTGAGCTGGTGCGAGCAGACGATGGCCGCGATCAGGACCAGCAGCAGGGCGAACGGCAGCGGCCGCCAGCCGGCCCGGGCGGGCGTGTCGGAGACCCAGGTCACCGCCCGTGCCCCGGTGCCCTCCCCCGGCGGCGCCCCGTCGGGGGGCTGCGCGGCGCGGGCGGCGGCCAGCCGGCGCAGCACCAGGGCGAGGACGGCGAGGAACAGCAGGTAGGTGAAGGCCTGCGGGGAGAAGTAGTCCTGCCCGACCCAGGAGGCGCTGAAGTAGATCCAGATCCCGCCCCAGACCAGTCGGCGGTCCTGGGTGACGGACCGGAAGACCAGCAGCAGCGGGCCGAGCAGCAGGACGTTGGCGAGCACCGGGTACCAGGCGGCGTAGCCCAGCGAGGAGTGCAGTCCGGTGGCGCGCAGCAGCAGGACGTTCAGCTGGAAGAAGCCGGGCCACTGGTTGTAGATGTCGAGTTCGCCGGCGTGCGGCACCGAGCCGTCGTGGCGCAGCATCGCGTCGACCACCATCACGTGCTTCCACGCCCAGGCGTAGCGCAGCGTCGGGTACAGCAGGGTGGGTGTGGCGTGGATGAAGGCGATGAGCGCGAGGACGTAGCCGGCCGCCCAGCGCTGGCGGATCCGGGGGTCGTGCAGGACGGCGACGAATCCGGTGACGAGCAGGGCGAGGCCGGCCCAGTAGAGCACCGGCAGGACCTGGAGCAGGCCGAGGTCGCCCATCCGGTCGATCCGGACCCGGGGCAGGGCGAGCGCCCAGAGCAGCAGCGCCGCGGGCAGGGCGCCGCGGGCGAACAGGCCGAGCGGCCCGATCGGCCGCCCGCCGCCGCGCGGGCCGCGGGACGGTGCGTCCCCGCCCGCCGGGGTCCGGGCCCGGGTCACCTGGTCAACCATTGGAGGGCCTTCCGACCGGACTGCCGACGGCGGTGCGCAGTCGGCGGTAGTTGCGCCAGAGCCGCGTGTAGAGGCTCTCGGGGACGGGCCCGGTCCGGGCGCCCCGGCCGGCCGCCCAGTCGTGGAAGACCCGGTCGGGGGTGTCGCTGCGGACCATCAGCCGGCAGATCCGCAGGACGGAGTCGGAGGCGGAGCTGAACTTGTTCTCGACCGCGGTGGCCGAGGTCCAGCCCGCCTCGCGGACCTTGCGCCGCACGGCGGGGCTGGAGTAGCCGTGCGGGTAGGCGAAGGCGCCGACCTCGTGGCCCAGGGCGTCCTCCAGCCGCTGCTTGCAGACGACGATCTCGTCGGTGCAGCGCTGCCCGTAGACGGTGTCCAGCTGGGCGTGGGTGACGGAGTGGCCGCCGATCTCGACGCCCATCGCGTCGAGGGTGGAGATCTGGCGCCAGTTCAGCATGTCCGCGGGCGGGAAGAGGCTGCCGGTGGGGCGGCCGCCGGGCGGGTGGACGGCGCCCACGGTGACGTAGAGGGTGGCGGGCAGGCCCCGTTCGGCGAGCAGCGGGGCGACCGTCCAGTAGAAGTCGGCGAAGCCGTCGTCGAAGGTGAGCACGGCGGCGCGGGGCGGCAGCGGCGGGCCGCCGAGGATCGCGGCGACGAGTCGGCGCAGGGGTACCACCGGCAGGCCGCTGTCGACGATCCAGTCGAGCTGTCGGCGGAACGTCTCGGGGGTCACGGTGTAGGGGGCGATCCACGGGGGCGGATTGTCGGACACCGAGTGGTAGAGGAAGACCGGTACCGCTCTCATGTCCGCCTCCCCGTCACGGATGGGCCGGCGGGGGCCGGGCGCCCGGTCGGGGCGGCGGGGCCGTCGGCGGGGCGGCCGGGACGGGCCAGTCGGCCGGTGGTGTACCCGACCGCCGCCAGGCAGGCGCCGGTGCCGAGGGCCGCGGCGGCCCGCAGCCGGCCTGCGCGCAGGGCGCTGCCGACGGCGGCGGGCAGGGTGTGCCGCACGTAGCGGCGCTCGCTGGAGAGGGCGGACCGGGTGCCCGCGTGCCGGGCGACGACGGCCTTGGAGCGGCCCTCGGCGTAGCAGCGGGCGCTGAAGTAGCGCCAGGTGGCGCGGGCCGGCGGGACGTGCTGGCGGACCACCGCGGCGGGTTCGTAGCGCAGTTCGCGGCCGGGGTGGCGGGCGGTCAGCCGCAGGCAGAGCTCGGTCTCCTCGCAGCCGAACGGGCTGGTGCCGATCCGGCCGAGGTCGCCGCGGAAGCCTCCGGCGGCGACCACCTCGGCGCGGCGGAAGGACATGTTGGCGCCGATGAAGTTGCGCACCGTGCCGGTGGCCTCGAGGGCGCCGGGGTAGGAGCAGCCGACCACCCAGTCGTACTCGGGCGGGAACCAGTCGGGGCGGCCGGTCTCCCACCAGGACTCGACCGGGCCTCCGACGCCGATCACCCGCTGGTCGCGGTAGGCGGCCAGCAGTCGGCCGGTCCAGTCGGGTGCGGCCACGGCGTCGTCGTCGAGGAAGGCGACCACCTCGCCGCGGGCGGTGCGGACGCCGGTGTTGCGGGCGCCGGAGACGCCCGGTTCCTCGGGGCTCTCCACCAGGCGCAGGCCCGGGCGGTCGGCCAGCCGGGCGGTGAGCTCGGGGCAGTGGTCCACCACGACGACGGTCTCGTCGGGCCTCAGCCGCTGGGCCTGGAGCGAGTCGAGGGCCGCGCACAGGTCCTCCCAGCGGTCGAGGGTGTAGCTGCAGACGACGACGGACAGGGTCGGCGAGCTCTCTTCGGTACCCGGACCGGGCTTCGGCACGGTGTTCATCACGATCTCCGATCGGGGGACGGAAGCCAGCGCGGGAGGGCGACCAGCAGCGGGAGGGCGAGGACCGTGCCGGCGAGCAGCCAGGCCAGGCCGACGCCGGTGAGGCCGAGGACCGGCAGCAGTACGGCGGTGAGTCCGATGACGAGGACCGCGTAGACCAGCTGCAGCCCGATCATCCAGCCGAGGGCGCGGCGTACCCGCGCCACGTCGATGGCCATGCTCAGCACGACGTTCGGCAGTGCGGAGAGGGCCATCAGCCGCAGCACCGTGGTGCCGTGCTCGGCGTATCCGGGGCCGAACAACTGGAGCAGCCAGGGCGCTCCGGCGACGATCACGACGACGGCGCCGAGCACCAGCAGTCCGGTGTGGCGCAGCATCCGGCGGGCGTGCTCGGAGAGCCGGTCGGGGCGGTCCGCGGCCTCCACGACCAGTGAGCTGCCCATGCTGTAGGCGGCCATGTAGAGGCTGTCGGCGATCACCCAGGCGAGCGAGTAGTAGGCGTTCTGCTCGGCGCCGAGCATGGCGAGGACCATCAGCGGTACGACGCTGCAGGCGGCGATGCCGGAGATGTTGCCCAGGTAGTCCGCCATCGCGTACCGGGCCACCCGCGGGGGCGCCGGTGCGCTCTCGCCGGCCGCCCGCTGGTGGGCCGGGATCGCCCGGCGGAACAGCACGACGTTGGTGAGCAGGACGGTGACCAGCAGGGCCGCCGCCCAGGAGACGAGGATGCCGGTGCCGACGGCGAGCACGGTGCAGACGGCGAGTGCGCCGGCCTTGGCGACGGCGAACATCGCGTTCTCGCCGAGGACCCAGCCGGTGCGCCGCAGGCCGGTGAGGGCGCCGTCCTGGAGGACGAACAGCGAGTAGCCGGCGGTGACGACGACGAACGCGACGGCCATCACCGGTTGGCGCAGCGAGTCCAGGCTCGGGGAGAGCCAGGGGATCAGCAGCAGGAAGAGGATCGCGGCGAGGCTGCTGGCGGCGATGCTGGCGAGGTAGCAGCGCATCACCAGCCGGCGGGTGTGCCGGCCGGCCCCGGGCAGGAAGCGCACCAGGACGCTGCTGAGGTTGAAGCGGCCGAGGGCGGACAGCAGCCCGGCGGCGGAGACGGCGGCGTAGCTGAGGCCGACCGTCTCGGCGCTGTACCAGCGGGTGGCGAACACCCAGAAGACGGCGCCGAGGGCGGCCGCGACGATCGAGCTGGCGAGCAGCATGTGGCCGTTGCGCAGCAGTGGCTCGCTGTCCAGGTGGACCCGGCCGGCCCGGACCCTGGCCCGCAGCAGGGCCGGGTAGGAGCACTGGCAGGGAAGTGGCAGCGGGCAGGAGCAGGGCCGCCGCGCGGGGGCGGTGGTCCGGGTGCTGAGGAGTTGCATCAGGACCAGTCCTCGGCCCGGTACCTGCGGTCCTGCCGGAGGCTGACCAGGTAGCTGAACGGGCCGTAGCACAGGCCGCGCAGTTCGAGCCGGCCGAGCCGGGCCAGGGCCGGGTCGGGGGCGTCGCCCGGTCCGGAGGCGGCCCGGCGCAGGGTGTACCGGGCGCCGGCCGGGAGCCGGCGGAGCAGCTCGGCGAGCAGGCCGGGCCGGTGGGTGACGGCGGCGGTCAGGTAGGCGCCGAGGCCGGTGCCGAAGCCCTGGATCTGGGCGTCCAGCGCCGCCATGGTGCGCCGGTGCCGGTGCCAGACGACGGCGTCCGGCCGGTAGCCCAGGGTGTGTCCGGCGACCAGGACGCGCAGGAAGGCGAGCAGGTCCTCGCCGCCGCGGGTCGGGGTGCCGGCGCCGGTCGCCGGGTCGAAGCCGCCGATGCCGCGGATGACGGAGGTGCGGAAGGCCATGTTGGCGCCGGTGCCGAAGCGGCCGGCGGCGAACGGGAAGAGCGGGTCGCGGCGGTTGGCGCGCAGTGACCAGTCGCGGGCGGTGAAGCCCTTGCCGAAGCCGCAGTACCGTTCGAAGACCGCCTGGGCCTCGGTGTCGAGTTCGGCGGGGACGACCAGGCCGGTCACGCAGGAGATCCGGCGGTCGGTGCGGAAGGCCGTGGCGAGGGCGCTCACCCAGCCGGGGTCGGCCAGCGCGTCGTCGTCGGTGAAGGCCACGAACTCGCCGCGGGCGGCGGACAGGCCGCGGTTGCGGGCCCGGGACAGGCCCGGGACGGGCTCGCGCAGGTAGCGCAGCCGGCCGGGGGCGAGGGTGCGCACGAGCCGCTCGGTGGCATCGTCCTCGGGGGCGTTGTCGACGACCAGGAACTCGGCGGCGGGGTAGTCGGTGCGCAGCAGCGCGCTCAGGCTGTCGCCGAGCAGGGTGGGGCGTCCGCGGGTGCAGACGATGACGCTGACCAGTGGGGCGGGGGCGGGCGGGGGCGCCGGTGCGGCGGCGGGCGGCCCGGTGGCGAGGTCCCGTTCGGCGGCCTCGACGAGGCGGCGGCGCAGTTCGGCGCAGTCCCGGGGGCCGTCCGGCCCGGCGTCCGGGGCGAAGGCGTCCGGGGCGAAGGCGTCCGGGGCGAGGGCGTCCGGGGGGAGGGTGACCAGGCCGAGGGGTCGGCCGGCCCGGCGGACCAGGGCCACGATGGACCCCTGCGGGCGGACCGGGGCCGTGAAACCGGGCCGCCACGGCCCACCGGGCCGGTCGAGATCGAGTTCGACCACCTGCGCGGGGACGGGCAGGGCGGTGGCCGGTCGCGTGGTGGCCGACGGCGCGGTGGCCGTGCCGCCGGTCATGACGCGCCTCCGGTGCGCGCGCGGTGGTCGCCGGTCCGCACGGTGTGCTCGTGCCAGAGGCTGAGCAGGTAGCCGAACGGGCCGACCAGGAGGCCGCGGAACTCGCGGCGCCCCAGGCTCAGCAGGACGGACTCGCCGTCGGCCGGGCCGGAGCGGGCGCGGTGGTGGCGTACGGTCTGCCACCGCCGCAGGCCGCCGGGCACCCGCCGCAGCAGTGCGGTGAGCATGCCGGGGCGGTGCGAGACGGCCGCGGTCAGGTAGGCGCCGAAGCCGACGCCGAAGTTGAACACCTGCCGGGTCAGCGCGTCGCAGGTGCGCGGGTGGCGGTGCCAGACGATGGCGTCGGGCTGGTAGGCGACGGTGTGGCCGGCGTCCAGGGTCTGGAAGAAGGCCAGCAGTTCCTCGCCGCCGCGGGCCGGGGTGCCGGCGCCGGTCGCCGGGTCGAAGCCGCCGATGCCGCGCAGGACGGCCGTCCGGAAGGCCATGTTGGCGCCGGAGCCGAAGCGGCCGACCGAGAACCGCATCAGCGGGTCGTCCGGGCGCTCGCGCAGCGACCAGTCGCGGGCGGCGAAGCCGCGCGAGTAGCCGCCGTACTGTTCGAGGGCGGCCTGCGCCGGGGTGTCGAGCTCGGCCGGCAGGACGAGCCCGGTGACGCAGCCGATCCGGTCGTCCGCGCCGAAGGCGCCGGCCAGCGCCTCCACCCAGGCGCCGTCGATGATCAGGTCGTCGTCGGCGAACGCCACCACCTCGCCGCGCACCTCTGACAGTCCGCGGTTGCGGGCCCGGGAGAGGCCCGGCACCGGCTCGCGCAGGTACCGGACGCGGTTGCGGTACCGCGTGGCGACGAGGCGTTCGGTGGCGTCGCTCTGCGGGGCGTTGTCGACGACCAGGATCTCCGTGTGCGGATAGCCGTTCCGCAGCAGGGAGTCCAGGCAGCTCCGCAGTTGATCGGTCCGGTTGCGGGTGCAGATCACCACGCTGACCGTGACCGGGCCCGCGGGCACCCGGGCGCGGCCGACCCGACCGGGACGCGCCGCGGGTGTCGCGGTGGACAGGGCGGGAACGCGGAGTTCCCGGTGAGCGGCGTCGACCAGCGCCCGGCGCAGCGCGGCACCTTCGCCGGCTGTTCCGGTGGCCTTGACCAAGCCGAGCGGGTGTCCGTGCAGTCGCACCAACGCCAACACGCGGCCGGCCGGGTCGACGGTGCCGAGACCGCCGGGCGGGCGCAGCCCGCTCGGTTCGTCCAGATCCAGCTCGACGACGCGGACGGGGGTGTAGAGCGAGTCGCGGGCGGCAGGGCGCGGGCAGGCAGCTGCGGTGCGCCGGTCGGAGCCATTCATCATCGCTCCCCCGTGGAGGCGGCCGCCGAGGACCGGGCGCCGGGACGCTCGGAGATCAGGGTCCGCAGCACCCGGCGTCCGTCGGAGACGGCGTGCAGGTGGGATCGACCGCTGCGGCGGGGAAGTTCAAGGCTCGGCACCTCGGCGATCCGCAGTCCCGAACGCAGCGCGTGCGCGATCATCTCGGCCTCGATCTCGAAGCCGGTGGAGCGCAGGTCGAGGGCGTCCAGGAAGGAGCGGCGGAACGCGCAGTAGCCGTAGCACAGGTCGGTGAGGCCCGCGTCGTAGAGGCGGTTGACGACGGCGAGCAGGGCGCGGTTGCCGAGCGAGCGGATCCTGGTGAGGTCCAGCGAGCCGCCGCCGGCGATGCACCGGGAGCCTTTGACGAAGTCGAAGCCGTGATCGAGGAAGTGCAGGAAGTGCGGGATCTCGCCGGGCCACATGGAGCCGTCGGCGTCCATCATGACGACGTACTCGCCGGTGGCGGCGGCGAAGCCGGTCCGCAGGGCGTTGCCCTTGCCCGGTCCGCGCTGCTCGACGCTGCGCACGGTCGGCAGGCAGTGCCGGGCCATCGGGACGGTGGCGTCCACGGACGACCCGTCGACCAGGATGACCTCGTCGACGCAGCGCGGGATCTGCTCGAACACCCAGGGGATGTTGCGGGCCTCGTTCCGGGCGGGGACGACCAGGCTGACGCTGTGTCTGCTGACGGCGCCGTCCCCGGCGCGGCGCATCGGGCGCCGGAGGGTGACCTGGTCGCCGGCCCGCCGCAGCGGATGGCCGTCAGGCGCGTACGCGAGGACGTGAGGAGGCAGGGCGGTACTCATCGGGGTCGGCCTCTCCGGGGGAGGCGGCGGGCGGCGCCGGAGAGCGGCGCGGCCCCTGGTGACGGGGCGGTCCCGCGGCGCGACGGAAAGCGCCGGGGCGGGGCCCCGGGAGGGAAGTCCCTGGGGGGACGAACTACGGAGAGCGACCGTGGCGGCGGGTGGAGTGCGGGCCGCCGGGCTCTCGGGCGCCGAGGCGCCGGTGTGTCGAACTGGCCAACGTGCCTCCCGCACCGGGGGTGCGGGGTATGCCAGGGCCTCATCGTGCCCAGGTGACCTGCGTCACGTCAAGGGGGTTTGTCCCATTACTTTCTGTTTTTACCGAAATCAGAACGGGGCAACTCCGGAGCGGTGTCGGCGCCGGCCCGGTCCGGCGCCGGACCGTTCAGCTCTGGACCGGCCGGCCCTCCGGCTCCTCGGCGATCCGGCGGGCGATCTCGCCGGGCCGCACCGGGCGGCCGAAGTGCCAGCCCTGCGCCCAGTCGCAGCCGATCGTGCGCAGCCGCTCGGCGTCCCGCCGGGTCTCCACCCCCTCGGCCGTGACGGTCAGGTTGAGCGCGTGCGCCATCGACACCAGACCGCTGACGATCCGCCAGCCGGTGGACTCGTCCTTGGCCGGGTCGTGCAGGTCGCCGACGAAGGAGCCGGCGATCTTCAGCCCGGACACCGGAAGGTCGCGCAGGTAGGCGAGGTTGGACCAGCCGGTGCCGAAGTCGTCCACGGCGAGCGAGACGCCGAGGCCGACCAGCCCGTGCAGGGTGCGCAGCGCCTCGTCCTCGGGGCCGACCACGGTGGACTCGGTGATCTCCAGCTGGAGCAGGCCCGGGTCCAGCCCGGTCTCGTCGAGGATCCGCCCGAGGTCGGTCACCAGGGCTGCGCTGCGGGCCTGACGGACGGCCAGGTTGACGTTGAGCTGCGGCGCGTCGGCGCCGAACCGCTTGGCCCAGTCGGCGGCCTGGCCGCAGGCCTGCTCCAACACCCAGCGGCCGAGCGGCATGATCAGGCCGGTCTCCTCGGCGGTGGTGACGAACTCGTCCGGGCCGAGCACGCCGAGCTGCGGGTGGCGCCAGCGCACCAGCGCCTCGACGGCGGCGAGCCGGCCGTCGGCCAGCGCGTACAGCGGCTGGTAGTCGATGAAGAACTCGCCCCGGTCCAGGGCGGCGGGCATCCGCACCGAGACGGCGTAGCGGCTGACCGCGCGGGCGTTGGCCTTGGGGTCGAACAGCGTCCAGCGGCCGCGCCCGGCCTCCTTGGCGCGGTACAGCGTCAGGTCGGCGGCCCGGACGGCGGCCCCGGGGGTGGTGGTGGAGACCCTGCGCTCCAGGACGCCCACGCTGGCGCCGACGGCCAGCTTGTGGTCGCCGATCAGGACCGGCCCGGCCAGCGCCTTGAGGACGGTCTTGGCGGCGGCGACGGCCTCCTGCTCGCCCCGGCAGTTCTCCAGCAGCACCACGAACTCGTCGCCGCCGAGCCGGGCCACCAGGTGTCCGAGCGGGGTGAGCGCCGCCTTCAGCCGGGCGGCGACGGCGGAGAGCAGCTGGTCGCCGGTGTCGTGGCCGAGGCTGTCGTTGACCACCTTGAAGCCGTCGAGGTCCACGTAGCAGAGCCCGAACCGGGCGCCCGGGTCGGGTTCCTCGAAGAGCTTCTCCAGGCGTTCGAAGAAGGCCGCGCGGTTGGGCAGGCCGGTCAGCGGGTCGTGGGTGGCCTGGTGGCGCAGCCGCTCCTGGAGCCGGTAGCGGTCGGTGATGTCCTCCAGCATCGCCACCTGGTACTGCGGGCGGCCGTCGTCGTCGCGGATCAGCGAGACCGTCAGGTGCGTCCAGACCACCTCGCCGTCGTGCCGGTAGTACGGCTTGTCGAACTGGAAGTAGTCCCGCTTGCCGCTGATCAGCTCCTCGTACGCCTCCCAGACGCCCGGGGTGTCCTCGGGGTGGACGAGGTCGCCGACCCGCCGGCCCCGCATGTCCTCCGGGCCGGCCCCGAACAGCTCCTGCAGGGCGCGGTTGACGGCCAGGATGTTGCCGTCGGTGTCGCCGATGCCGATGCCGATCGCGGCGCTCTCGAACAGGGCGCGGAACCGGGCCTCGGAGACCCGCAGGGCCCGCTCGGCGTCCAGCCGGGCGGAGTCGGCGGCGGTGCGGATCGCCTCCTGCTCCCGCAGCGTGCGCTCGCGCAGGGCGGCCGCCCAGCCGGCCGCGAACGCGCCGCACAGGGCGGGCCCGCGGCCGTCCACGGCCGGCTGCTCCTGGAGCAGCTCGACCGCCCGGGCCAGCACCACCGGGTCGGTGAAGTGCGCCTCGACCAGCTCGGCGCCGGCCTGTGAGGCCAGCAGCGGCTCGAAGGGATCGTCCTGCTGGGCGCGGTGGAGCAGCGCGGCGGTCCTGGACACCAGTCGGCCGAGCAGGCCGGGGTGGACCGCCGTGCCGTGGTCACCGGAGAGCAGCCGCGCCCAGTCCTCGTGGAACCGTTCGGCGCTGCTGGGAACCGGTGTTCCGGTCACGGACGGAACCCCACGCCCGCCACCCCGGTCATCCGCTCCGGGTGCTGCCCGACGGCCTGCGGCAGGTCGGGGCGCCACTGCGGCAGGTAGACGACGCCGGGCTCGACCAGGTCGAAGCCGGCGAACATCGCGCTGATCTGCTCGTGGGTGCGCATGGTGAGCGGGGTGGGCGTCATCCGGTACAGCTTCTGGTGGTCCTCCGCCTGGTCCGGGCGGCCCTCCAGGGAGGCGTGCGAGAGGACCAGCGCGCTGCCCGGCGGCAGCGCGTCGCGCAGGACGGAGACCAGCTTCCAGGGGTCCTCGGCGTCGCTGACGAAGTGCAGGACGGCGACCAGCAGCACCGCCACCGGCTCGCCGGCCGCCAGCAGCGCCGTCACCTCGGGGCGGCTCATCAGGTCGTCGATGTCCCGCAGGTCGGCCTGGACGGCGCAGCTGTGCCGGTCGCCCTCCAGCAGCAGCCGGCTGTGCGCGACGGCCACCGGGTCGCGGTCGATGTAGACCACCTCGGCCTCGGGGCGGATCGCCCGGGCGATCTCGTGCACGGATCCGAAGGTGGGGATGCCGGAGCCGATGTCCAGGAAGCGGGTGATGCCCTGTTCGGCGGTGAACTGGACCGCGCGGCGCAGGAAGGCCCGGTTGGAGCGCATGATCTGGGGCAGCTCCGGCCACAGGGCCATCGCCTTGCGGGCCATCTCCCGGTCCACCTCGAAGTTGTGCGACCCGCCGAGGTAGTAGTCGTAGACCCGCGCGGCGTTCGGTTTGTCCAGGTCCGTGCCCTCCGGTACCCAGTTCGCTCGCCGCATCCTCGGGACTCCTTCGCTCCGGTTATGGGGGTGTAGCCGACTCACGAGACGGCTGTGACAGATGAGACTACAAGCACAAAAGATCCTCCTCTGCACGCCGAACGCGTGCAAGCGGAGTCACCCGCTCCCTCCGCCCGCACTCCCCGCGCTGCCGGGGCGGCCGCGGGGCCGGAGAATGGACCCGATGGCCGGACGCATCGAGGACTACGCCCTCATCGGTGACCTGCAGACCGCCGCCCTGGTCGGACGGGACGGTTCGGTCGACTGGCTGTGCCTGCCCCGGTTCGACTCCCCCAGCTGCTTCGCCGGGCTGCTCGGCGACCAGCGGCACGGCGGCTGGCGGCTGGCCCCGGTCGGCGCCGGCCACTGTTCGACCCGCCGCTACCGGGGCGACACCCTGGTCCTGGAGAGTGAGTGGCACACCGCCTCCGGCTCCGTCCGGGTCGTCGACTTCATGCCGCAGCGCGGCCAGGGCGGCCGGCGCGCCCCGCAGCTGATCCGGATCGTCGAGGGGCTCAGCGGCAGCGTCCCGATGCGCGGCGAACTGCGGCTGCGCTTCAACCACGGCCGGATCGACCCCTGGGTGCGCCGCACCGGCCGCCACCGGGTCGCCGTCGCCGGACCGGACTCGGCCTGGCTGCGGGTGCCGAACGGCGTCCACACCTACGGGGTCGACGGGGTCACCGCCTCGGACTTCACCGCCACCGCCGGGTGCAGCGTCCCGTTCGTCCTCACCTGGCAGCCCTCCCACCTGGCCACCACCCCGCGCACCGACCCCGACCAGGCCCTGCTGGCCACCGTCCGCGACTGGCAGCACTGGGCGGCCGGCTGCCGCTACCGCGGCGAGTGGCAGGGCGCCGTCCTGCGCTCGCTGATCACCCTCAAGGCGCTCGCCTACGCCCCCAGCGGCGGCATCGTCGCCGCCCCCACCGCCTCGCTGCCCGAGCGGATCGGCGGGCTGCGCAACTGGGACTACCGGTTCTGCTGGCTGCGCGACTCCTCGATGACCCTCTCCGCCCTGCTGCGCGGCGGATTCCGCGAGGAGGCCGCCGCCTGGCGCCACTGGCTGCTGCGCGCCATCGCCGGCGACCCGCGCGACCTGCAGACCGTGTACGGGGTGGCCGGGGAGCGCGTGCTCGGCGAGACCGTCGCGCACTGGCTGCCCGGCTACGAGGGCTCCCGGCCGGTCCGGTTCGGCAACGCCGCCGTCGACCAGCTCCAACTCGACGTCTACGGCGAGGTGGTGGACACCCTGCACCTCGCGCTGCTGGCCGGGATCCCGATGGAGCGGCACGTCTGGAGCCTGCTGCGGGCCCTGATGGCCTACCTCGAACAGCACTGGCGGGAGCCCGACGAGGGCCTGTGGGAGGTGCGCAGCGGGCGCCGGCACTTCGTCCACTCCAAGGTGATGGCCTGGGTCGCCGCCGACCGGGCGATCCGGATGGCCGAGGCCACCGGCCTGCCGGCGCCGGTCGACCGGTGGCGGGCGATGCGGGACGCCGTGCACGCCGACGTCTGCGCCAACGGGTACGACCCGCGGCTCGGCGTGTTCGTCCAGCACTACGGCGGCCAGGGGCTGGACGCGGCCACCCTGTTCGTCGTCAAGAGCGGCTTCCTGCCGCCGGACGACCCGCGGGTGGTGCGCACGGTGGACGCGGTGCGCGAGGGCCTCGACCACGGCGGGCTGGTCCGCCGCTACCAGGCGCACCAGCGCACCGACGGGCTGCCCGGCGGCGAGGGCGCCTTCCTGGCCTGCTCGTTCTGGCTCGCCGACGCGCTGGCCGCCACCGGGCGGCCGGACGAGGCGCGCGAGCTGTTCGCCCGGGTGGTCGGGCTCGGCAACGACCTCGGGCTGCTCTCCGAGGAGTGGGATCCGCACGCCCGCCGCCAACTCGGCAACACCCCGCAGGCGTTCACCCATGTCGCGTTGGTCAACACCGCCTTCACGCTGGCCGAGCCCGCGTAGGCTGCCGGCGTGGACCCCAACCACTACCGGTTCAGCGGCGCCTGGCTCCTCGACGCGCCACCGCGCGCCGTGTACGCGGCACTTGAGGACGTGCCGCGCTACCCGCTGTGGTGGCCGGACATCCGCACCGCGCGGCAGACCGGCGCGGACACCGGGGAGGTGGTGATCCGGGCCCTGGTGCCGTACCGGCTGGTCCTGGTGCTGACGGCGGCGCGGCGCGACCCGGCGGCCGGGGTGCTGGAGGTCGCCATGGACGGCGACCTGGTCGGCTGGTCGCGCTGGACGGTTCGCCCGGACGGCGCCGGCACCCGGGCGCTGTTCGAGGAGGAGACCCGCCCCGGCAAGCCGCTGCTGCGCCGTCTCGCGCGCCCCGGCCGGCCGGTGTTCCGGGCCAACCACGCCGTGATGATGCTGCGCGGGCGGCGCGGCCTGCGGGCGTACCTGGCGGGCGCGGGCTGAGCCCTCGGAGGGCCCGGATCCCGCCGGGGGGGGCGGTCGGTCGCGGGCCCCGGCCCGCCGGTTTCGGCGGATCGTCCGTAGCCGCCGCCCCCGCCTGCGGCCCGGGGCTACCGTGGGCAGACGACCCGCCGTGGCAGCCCGCGCTGCCCGCCCGCCGCCCGGGAGGCCCTGCCATGACGCGACCGCCGGACGGGTTCGGCTTCGACGCCCCCTTCGACCGCTCCGGCACCGGCAGCAGCAAGTGGGCCCGGGCCGGCGGCGGGGCCGGCGGGGTGATCGCGATGGGGCTGGCGGACATGGACCTGCCCGGCCCGCCGGCCGTGGCCGAGGCGCTGGCCCGGCGGGCCGCGCACCGGGCGTACGGGTACACGGTCTGCGACCCGGCGGGCCGGGGGCTGGTGGCCCGCTGGTACCTCGAACGGCACGGCGCCGCGGTGGATCCGGAGTGGGTGCTGCTGCTGCCGTTCGGGCCGCGGACCGCGCTGCGGCTGCTGCTGGAGGCGCTGCGCCCGACCGGGCCGGTGCTGTTCCCGACACCCGAGTGGGGCGGGTTCGGGCAGCTCTGCCGGGCCGCCGGGCTGCCGTACGAGGAGCCGGCCCTGGTCCGGGAGGGGGCGGGCTACCGGCTGCCGCTGGAGGCGTTCGCCGGCCGCCGGGTCGGGGCGGTGCTGCTGAGCAACCCGCACAACCCCTCCGGCCGGGTCTGGACCGCCGGGGAGATCCGCTCGCTGGCCGAGGCCGCGGCGGGCGCCGGGGCCGTCCTGGTCTCCGACGAGGTGCACGGCGACCTCACCCACCCCGGCCGCCGGCACCCCGTCGCGGTGGTGGCGGCGGGCGGGCTGCGGGCGCACACCGTCACGCTGAACTCCGTCGGCAAGACCTTCAACTGCTCCGGCATCCCCAGCTGCTTCGCGCTCGTCCCCGACCCGGCGCTGCGCGGGCGCCTCACCGAGCTGATGGCCGGGTACGGCCTGTGGGAGGGCGGCCTGGTCGAGCAGCTGGTGCAGCAGGCGGCGCTGCGCGAGGGCGGGCCGTGGCTGGACGCCCTGCTGCGCCACCTCGCCGCCGCCCGGGACGGGCTGACCGGGCTGCTCGGCCCGGCCGTCCGGTCCCGGCCGGAGGCCTCGTACCTGCTCTGGGTGGACGCCGTCGCGCTCGGTCTGCCGGCCGTCGGCGCCGGCCCGGCGCTGCTGGCGCGGTGCGGTCTGGAGGCCTCCGACGGCGCCGGCTTCGGCCCCGGCGGGGAGGGCTCGCTGCGGCTGAACTACGCCCTGCCGGGCCCCGTCCTGGAGACGGTGTCCGAGCGCCTGCGGCGGCTCGGGTGACACCCCCCGGACACCCTGTCCGACCGCCGCGGCGCCACCATTTCACCCGATCGCACCACACCTGACCTGCATGGATACCCGTTCACAGGATGTTTGCGGGGCGGCCCGGCATGGTCCGTAGCAGACTGGGCAGGGTAGACCGGGCCGCAATCGTGATCCCGAGGATGGTGAGTCCGGTGATACCCGTTCGCCCGACCAGTCCGACCGACCGGCAGAGTGCCGGACCGCCCCCGAGCGGGGTGACCCCGCTGACCGAGTCCGCCGCCCGCAGCCATGTGGCCGGCGTCTGCTTCAAGATCGGGCCGCCCCGGCTGGTCGGGGTCGAGGTCGAGTGGTTCGTCCACGACGACCGATGTCCCACCGGCCCCGTCCTACCGGAGCGGCTGCACGCCGCGATGGATTCGCTGCCGCTCGGCGGCCCGGACGGCGCATCGCTCCCCTCCGGGTCGCTGCTGACCCTGGAGCCCGGCGGCCAGGTCGAGCTCAGCTCCCCGCCCGCCACCAGCCTCACCGCCTGCGTCGACGACACCCGGCGCGATCTCGCCGCCCTGCGGGCCGCCTTCGCGGCGCAGGGCCTGCGACTCACCGGCACCGGCACCGATCCGCTGGCCCGCCCCCGTCAGATGGTCCTGGACCACCCGCGTTATCTGGCGATGGAACGATTCTTCAACTCCGCCGGGCCCTGGGGCCGGATCATGATGACCGGCACCGCCTCCGTCCAGGTCTGCCTGGACGCGGGCGCCGCGGGCGGCCCGCACGCGATGGACCGCCGCTGGCGGCTGGTCCACGCGCTGGGGCCGGTCCTGGTCGCCGCCTTCGCCAACTCCCCGCTGCTGGACGGCCGGCCGACCGGCCACCGGTCCACCCGGCAGACCGTCTGGTCCCGGATGGACCCGACCCGCACCCTCGCCCCGGACCCGGACCACGGTGACCCGCGCGAGGCCTGGGCCCGGTACGTGCTCGACGCCGAGGTGCTCTGCATCCGCCGCCCCGAGGGCCTGCCCTGGACGGCGCCGGTCGGACTGACCTTCCGCGACTGGCTGCGCGGCGCGGGCGAGCGCCCGCCCACCCTGGCCGACCTGGACTACCACCGCACCACGCTGTTCCCGCCGGTGCGCCCGCGCGGCCACCTGGAGCTGCGGATGATCGACGCCCAGCCCGGTGACGGCTGGATCGTCCCCACCGCCCTGGTCACCGCGCTGCTGGACGACCCGGTCGCGGCCGACGCCGCGCTGGCCGCCCTGGAGCCGCTGGAGCGCCCCGACGGGCCGCGCCCGCCCCGCAACGACGTCTGGCGCCGGGCCGCCACGCTGGCCACCGCGGACCCCGCACTGCGCCGCGCCGCGCTCGCCTGCTTCGCCGCCGCCGATGCCGCACTGGGCCGGCTGCCCGGCGCCGACGGCCTGCGCACCGCCGTCGGCGAGTTCGCCGAGCGCTACCCCGCGCGCGGCCGCTGCCCCGCCGACGACCAGCTGGACGCCCTGCGCTCCGGCACCCGACGCACTCCTCCGGAGGAGGCCGCACCATGATCGACGACGCCCGCCCGACCGGCGCCCCCGCCGGCGCCCCGAGCCCGGCCGCAGCGCTCACGCAGACCCCGCCGCCCGCCGCCGTGCCCTGGGAGAACCTCTCGCGGGAGGCCCTGCGCGAGACGATCGCCACCGAGCTGCTGACCGCCCGCGCCCGCACCGCCGCACTGACCGACTGCGTCGAGGACCCGGACCTCACCGCCCAGCACTCCCCGCTGATGTCGCCGCTGGTCTGGGACCTCGCGCACATCGGCAACCAGGAGGAGCTCTGGCTGCTGCGCAACGTCGGCGGCCGCGATCCGCTGCACCCGGAGATCGACCCGCTCTACGACGCCTTCGAGCACCCGCGCTCCGAACGGCCCAGCCTCCCGCTGCTGCCGCCGGGCGAGGCCCGCGCCTACGCCCACGACGTCCGCGGCCGGGTCCTCGACCTGCTCGCCGCCAGCCCCCTGGAGGGCGCGCCGCTGCTGGACGCCGGGTTCGCCTTCGGCATGATCGCCCAGCACGAGCAGCAGCACGACGAGACCATGCTGATCACCCACCAGCTGCGCCCGGGGGAGCCCGCCCTGGCCGCTCCCCCGCCGCCGCCCGCCCCGGCGGACGCGGCCGCGCTGCCCGCCGAGGTGCTCGTCCCCGCCGGGCCGTTCACCATGGGCACCGACACCGAGCCCTGGGCGCTGGACAACGAGCGGCCCGCGCACCGGGTGGAGCTGCCCGCCTTCCGGCTGGACACCACGCCCGTCACCAACGGCGCCTACCAGCGGTTCATCACCGACGGCGGCTACGACGACCCGCGCTGGTGGGCGCCCGAGGGGTGGCAGCACCGCCTGCAGGCCGGGCTGAGCGCCCCGCTGTTCTGGCGCCGCGAGGGCGGCGACTGGCTGCGCCGCCGGTTCGGCGTGCTGGAGCCGGTACCCGAGGACGAGCCCGTGCTGCACGTCAGTTGGTACGAGGCGGACGCCTACGCCCGGTGGGCCGGGCGGCGGCTGCCGACCGAGGCGGAGTGGGAGAAGGCCGCCCGGCACGACCCGGCCGCCGACCGCTCCCGCCGCTACCCCTGGGGCGACCAGCCGCCCGCGGCCGAACACGCCAACCTGGGCCAGCGGCATCTGCGCCCGGCCCCGGCCGGCAGCTACCCGGCCGGCGAGTCCCCCTACGGCGTACGGCAGTTGATGGGCGACGTCTGGGAGTGGACGGCCAGCGACTTCCGTCCGTACCCGGGCTTCCGGGCCTGGCCGTACCGGGAGTACTCGGAGGTGTTCTTCGGCCCGGAGTACAAGGTGCTGCGCGGCGGCTGCTTCGCGGTGGCACCGGTCGCCTGCCGGGGCACCTTCCGCAACTGGGACTACCCCGTCCGGCGGCAGATCTTCGCCGGGTTCCGCACCGCCGCCGACCCGGAGGCCGGCTGATGTGCCGCCACCTCGCCTACCTGGGCGCGCCGGTGACCCCCCGGGAGCTGCTGGTGGAGCCGCCGTTCGGGCTCTACCGGCAGTCCTGGGCGCCGCGCACCCAGCGCTACGGCACCGTGAACGCGGACGGGTTCGGCCTCGGCTGGTACGCCGACGGGGACGAGGTGCCCGCCCGCTACCGGCGGGCCGGGCCGATCTGGGCGGACGCCTCCTTCGCCGACCTCGCCCGGGTGATCCGCACCCGGGCGCTGCTGGCGGCCGTCCGCTCCGCCACCGAGGGCTGCGCGGCCGGGGAGGCGGCGGCCGCGCCGTTCGCCGCCGGGCGCTGGCTGTTCAGCCACAACGGCGCGGTCGACGGCTGGCCGGCCAAGCTGGACGCGCTCGCCGCGCTGCTGCCGCCCGCCGAGCTCCTCGCCCTGGAGGCCCGGACCGACTCGGCGCTGCTCTGGGGCCTGGCCCTGCACCGCCTGCGGGCCGGCGCCGACCTCGGCGAGGCACTGGCCGGCGCCGTCGCGGACACCGCCGCGCACACCACCGGGCGGCTCAACCTGCTGCTCACCGACGGCCGCACGCTCGCCGCCACGGCCTGGGGCGACACCCTGCACCACCGGACCCTGCCCGGCGGCGCGGTCCTGGTCGCCTCCGAGCCGTACGACGACGACCCGGCCTGGACGGCCGTTGCGGACCGCTCGCTGCTGCTGGCCGGACCGGACGGGATCACCGTCCGGCCGCTCTGAGCGACCTCGTCCGCACCCCACCATCCTTCACCTTGTGAATAGAGGACTCACCTGTCATGAGCACCTTCGATCTCATCCGCCTGCTGCCCGCCGACCACTTCAGCACCGCCCTGCGGCACGACGTGCAGCACGGTCTGACCTCCGAACCCAAGTGGCTGCCGCCGAAGTGGTTCTACGACGCGCGGGGCAGCGAGCTGTTCGAGGAGATCACCCGGCTGCCCGAGTACTACCCGACCCGCGCCGAGCGGGCCATCCTGACCGCCCGGGCCGACGAGATCGCCGCCGTCACCCGGGCCCGCACCCTGGTGGAGCTGGGCTCGGGCTCCTCCGAGAAGACCAGGCTGCTGCTGAGCGCGCTGCGCGGCCTCGGGACGCTGGACAGCTACGTCCCGGTGGACGTCAGCGAGAGCGCGCTGGCCGCCGCCGGCGAGGCGCTGGCCGCCGACTACCCCGGGCTGTCCGTGCACGCCGTGCTGGCCGACTTCACCGCCCGGCTCGCGCTGCCCCCGGACGGCGGCCCGCGGCTGGTCGCCTTCCTCGGCGGCACCCTCGGCAACCTGCTGCCCGCCGAGCGGGCGGCCTTCCTGCGCGGCCTGCGCGCGACCCTCGACCGGGGCGACTTCCTGCTGCTCGGCACCGACCTGGTGAAGGATCCGGACGTCCTGGTCGCGGCCTACGACGACGCCGCCGGGGTGACGGCCGAGTTCAACCGCAACGTGCTCAACGTGCTCAACCGGGAGCTGGCCGCCGACTTCGACCCGGAGGCGTTCGCGCACGTGGCGCGCTGGGACGCCGAGCAGGAGTGGATCGAGATGCGGCTGCGCTCGCTGCGCACCCAGACCGTCAAGATCCCGGCCCTGGACCTGCCGGTCCACTTCGAGAAGGACGAGGAGCTGCGCACCGAGGTCTCCGCGAAGTTCCGCCGGGAGCGGGTCGCCGAGGAGCTGGCCGCGGCCGGCCTGCGGCTCGCCCACTGGTGGACGGACGACGAGGGGCGGTTCGGACTGTCGCTGGCCCGACCCATTTGATAGTTCACTTTACTAATAGACAAAGGGACTTGCCGGGCATCCCACGTACAACACTTGAACATTGACGGGTTACGATCGCGGCTACCAAGCTCAGCGTTGAGTACCAGGAGTCAATCTCGTGAGCGTCACCAAGCAGCCCTCGGAGCCCGCGGCGGCGGAGGCCCGGCCCTCCGACCGCCTCGGCTTCGTCGTCTTCATCACCGCCGCCGCGGCCCTCGGCGGCTTCCTGTTCGGCTACGACAGCTCCGTGATCAACGGCGCGGTCTCCGGCATCCAGGAGCGGTTCGCCGTCGGGGACGGCGTGACCGGGCTGATCGTGTCCTCCGCCCTGCTGGGCTCCGCGGTCGGCGCCGCACTGGCCGGCCGGTTCGCCGACCGGTACGGCCGCATCAAGGTGATGAAGGCGGGCGCGCTGCTCTTCGCGGTGAGCGCGGTCGGCTCGATGCTGCCGTTCTCCGCCTGGGACCTCGCTCTCTGGCGGGTCCTCGGCGGAGCGGCCATCGGCATCGCCTCGGTGATCGCCCCGACCTACATCGCCGAGGTCGCCCCGACCAGGTACCGCGGCCGCCTGGCCTCCTTCCAGCAGGCCGCGATCGTGCTCGGCATCGCGATATCCCAGCTGGTCAACTGGGTGCTGGCGGACGCCGCCGGCGGCGACACCCGCGGGCGGCTGCTCGGCCTGGAGGCCTGGCAGTGGATGCTCGGCATCTGCGTCGTGCCGGCCGCCGTCTACTTCGTGCTGTCCTCGATGATCCCCGAGTCCCCGCGCTACCTGATCGCGGCCGGCCGCCTGGACGAGGCCCGCACCGTGCTCGGCGAGGTCGAGGGCACGGGCTGCGACACCGACGCCCGGATCGCCGAGATCCAGGGCCTGATCGCCTCCGACCACCGCCCGCGCTTCCGCGACCTGCTGGGCGGCCGGTTCGGCCTGCTGCCGATCGTCTGGGTCGGCATCGGCCTCTCGGTCTTCCAGCAGCTGGTCGGCATCAACGTGATCTTCTACTACTCGTCGATCCTCTGGCAGTCGGTCGGCATCGACCAGGGCGACTCGCTGCTGATCAGCTTCATCGGCTCGGTCATCAACATCCTCGGCACCGTGGTCGCGATCCTGCTGGTCGACCGGATCGGCCGCAAGCCGCTCGCCCTGATCGGCTCGGCCGGCATGGCCGTGGCGCTCGGCGCCTGCGGCTGGGCGTTCTCCTCGGCCACCGGCAGCGGCGACAACGTCGTGCTGCCCGACCTTCAGGGCACCGTCGCACTGATCGCCGCCAACGCCTTCGTGCTGTTCTTCGCGATGTCCTGGGGCGTGGTGGTCTGGGTGATGCTCGGCGAGATGTTCCCCAACCGGATCCGGGCCGCCGCGCTGTCCGTCGCGGCCTCCGCGCAGTGGCTCGCCAACTGGGCGATCACCGTCTCGTTCCCGTCACTGTCACGCTGGAACCTGTCGGCGACGTACCTGGTCTACGCCGCCTTCGCGGCCCTGTCGATCGTCTTCGTGGCCCGCTTCATGAAGGAGACCAAGGGTGTCCGCCTGGAGGACATGGGCTGATCCGACAGTCCGACCAGCCGATCGGCCTACCGGCCCCCGCACCCTAGCGTCATCCGCCCGGGTGCGGGGGCCGATTCGCTCACTCCCTGCGCCGGGGTGCGCACATCCGGTACTCCTGTTCGCCAGGAGGGATGTGTCCTTGATCTTCAATCGGCTTCGTACCCGCGGCCCGCGCAGACCCGCGGCGGCTCCGGCCGGCGGCTGCCCGTACGCCCACGCGCACACCGTTCCCGAGGCCCCGCGGCTGCCCGAACCGCCGCCCCGGGCCGAGCACTTCACCGACCCCGACGAGGCCGCCGGCTTCATCCGGCAGTTCCACCGCGAGCAGCCCGCCGCCGGGGACCCGGTCGAGCGGGTGCGCGCGGTGCTCGACGAGATCGACCGCACCGGCACCTACGCGCACACGGCCGCCGAGCTCGGGTACGGCGCCAAGCTCGCCTGGCGCAACGCGGCCCGCTGCATCGGCCGGCTGTACTGGCGCAGCCTGGTGGTGCGCGACCTGCGGCACCTGAGCGCCGCCGACGACATCGCCGACGAGTGCTTCGAGCACCTGCGGCTGGCCGGCAACGGCGGCCGGATCCGCCCGGTGGTGTCGGTGTTCGCCCCCGACCGGCCGGGCCGCCCGGCCGCCCGCATCCTCAACCAGCAGCTCGTCCGCTACGCCGGACACCCCGTCGAGGGCGGCTTCGTCGGGGACCCGGCCGGCGCCGCCCTGGCCGCCCGCTCCCGGGACCTCGGGTGGAAGTGCGGCGAGGAGCGGTTCGAGGTGCTGCCGCTGCTGGTCCAGGAGCGCCCGGGAGCCCGGCCGCAGTGGTACGAGCTGCCGGACGACACCACGCTGGAGGTCGAGCTGACCCACCCCGACCACCCCTGGTTCGCCCGGCTGGGGCTGCGCTGGTACGCGGTGCCGGCGATCAGCGACATGACGCTGGAGATCGGCGGGGTGCACTACCCCACCGCACCCTTCAACGGCTGGTACATGGGCACCGAGATCGGCGCCCGCAACCTCGCCGACGCCGACCGCTACGACATGCTGGCGGAGGTCGCCGAGCGGCTCGGCCTGGACACCTCCAGCGACCGCACGCTCTGGCGGGACCGGGCGCTGGTGGAGCTGAACGTGGCGGTGCTGCACTCCTTCCAGGAGGCCGGGGTGACCATGGCCGACCACCACACCGAGTCGGAGCGGTTCCTGCGGCACGTGGCCCAGGAGAGGCGGCTCGGCCGGGACACCCCCGCCGACTGGAGCTGGATCGTGCCCCCGGTCTCCGGCGGGCTCACCCCCGTCTACCACCGGTACTACGACCCGGTGGACCCTTCGCTGCGCCCGGCCTTCACGGCCCGCTCGCCCTGGTGAGCCCCGGGGACGGTGCGTTCGTAGCGTAGGGCGAGGCCGTCGAGGAGCGCCTCGAGCCCGGTCTCGAAGGCGCCCTCGTCGATCGCGCCGCGGTGCTCGGCCAGCCGGTGCGCCTCGCCGAGGTGCGGGTAGTCGGCGGCGTCGTAGAGCCCGGCGTCCTCGGGGAAGCCCGCGGCGAACGAGGCGAGCGCCGAGCCGGTGACGAAGTACCGCATCAGCGCGCCGATCCGGGTGGCCTGCCCGCGCGGCCAGCCGGCCTGGACGAGGCAGCCGAAGACGGCGTCGGCCAGGCGCAGCGCGTTCGGCCGCCGCCCGGGGCCCTGGGCGAGCACCGGGACGATGTTGGGGTGGGCGGCCAGCGCGGCGCGGTAGGAGCGGGCCCAGTCGCGCAGGGCCTGCGGCCAGGGTGCGGCGGCGTCCGCGAACATCGACAGGTCGACCTCGCCCATCACGCTGTCCACCACGGCGTCCAGCAGCTCGTCCTTGGTGGCGAAGTGGTTGTAGAGGGAGGGCCCGCTGACCGAGAGCCCGGTGGCGAGCCGGCGGGTGGAGAGGGCGTCCAGGCCCTCGGCGTCGATGAGTTGCAGAGCGGCCGTGACGATGCGCTCGCGGCTGAGCAGGGGGGTGCGCGGGCGGGCCATCGTCGCGGTTCCTCCGGTCGAGTGGGGTGTGGACCGATTCTGGCAGGCGCCTCTTCCCAGTGCGGCCCGGTCGGCGCTACAGTCCCGGTAAAACTTGCAGCGCTAGTTTAATCGAGGCCGCCATGGATCTGGAGCTGTCCGAAGAACAGGCCGCCGTCCGCGAGCTCGCGGCGGGGTTCACCGACCGCGAGATCGCGCCCCACGCCGCCGCCTGGGACCGCGCCGAGTCCGTCGACCGCGCGATCGTCGGCAAGCTCGGCAAGGTGGGCTTCCTCGGCCTGACCATCCCCGAGGAGTACGGCGGCAGCGGCGGCGACCACCTCGCGTACTGCCTGGTCCTGGAGGAGCTGGGCCGGGGTGACTCCGCCGTGCGCGGCATCGTCTCGGTCTCGCTCGGCCTGGTCGCCAAGTCCGTCAACGCCTACGGCAGCGAGGAGCAGAAGCGCCACTGGCTGCCCCGGCTCACCTCCGGCGAGGCGCTCGGCTGCTTCGCGCTCACCGAGCCCGGCACCGGCTCGGACGCCGCCAACCTCACCACCCGGGCGGTCCGGGACGGCGCGCACTGGCTGATCAGCGGCGCCAAGATGTTCATCACCAACGGGACGTGGGCCGACGTCGCCCTGGTCTTCGCCCGGACCGGGGAGGAGGGCCACCGGGGGATCACCGCCTTCCTCGTCCCCACCGACCTGCCCGGCTTCACCCGGACGGAGATCCACGGCAAGCTCGGCCTGCGCGGCCAGGCCACCGCCGAACTCGCCTTCGACGGCGTCCGGGTGCCCGACTCCGCCCGGCTCGGCCCCGAGGGCAAGGGCTTCGGCGTCGCGATGGCCGCGCTCGCCAAGGGCCGGATGTCGGTCGCCGCGGGCTGCGTCGGGATCGCCCGGGCCTGCCTGGAGGCCGCCGTCCGCTACGCGGGAGAGCGCGAGCAGTTCGGCCGGCCGATCGCCTCGCACCAGCTGGTGCAGGAGCTGCTCTCCGACATCGCGGTCGACGTCGAGGCCGCCCGGCTGCTCACCTGGCGGGTCGCCGACCACATCGAGCGCGGCCTGCCGTTCGCCACCGAGTCCTCGGTGGCCAAGCTCTTCGCGAGCGAGGCCGCCGTGCGGGCCGCCAACAACGCGCTCCAGGTGTTCGGCGGCTACGGCTTCATCGACGAGTACCCGGTCGGCAAGTACCTGCGCGATGCGCGGGTGATGACCCTCTACGAGGGCACCAGCCAGATCCACAAACTGCTCATCGGGCGTTCGCTCACCGGCGTCAACGCCTTCTGACCGCCCCTCATCGGATAAGGAGCCCGACGACGTGCGTCCTGTCTACTTCGCCGCAGCCCGCCGCACACCCATCGGCCGGCTGCGCGGAGCGCTCGCCACGGTCCGCCCGGACGACCTCTCGGCCACCGTGCTGCGCGCCCTGGTCGCCGACCTGCCCACCCTCGACCCCGCCCGGATCGACGACGTCTACTGGGGCGCCGCCAACCAGGCCGGCGAGGACAACCGCAACGCCGCCCGGATGGCCGTGCTGCTCGCGGGCCTGCCCGACACCGTGCCCGGCGCCACCGTCAACCGCCTCTGCGCCTCCGGGCTGGAGGCCGTCACCATGGCCGCCCGGGCGATCGGCTCGGGCGAGGCGGACGTCGTCCTGGCCGGCGGCTGCGAGTCGATGACCCGCGCGCCGTTCGTCCTCCCCCGCCCCGACGAGGCGCTGCCGCACCGGATCGAGACGTACGACACCCGGCTCGGCTGGCGGCTCACCAACCCCCGGATGGCCGAGCTGCACGGCGTCCTCGCCATGGGCGAGACCGCCGAGGAGGTCGCCACCCGGTACGGCATCGGCCGCGAGCGCCAGGACGCCTTCGCGCTGCGCAGCCACCAGCTGGCCGCGGCCGCCCGCAAGGACGGGCTCTTCGACGCCGAGCTGATCCCGGTCGAGCGGCCCGACGGTGTGACGGTCCGCCAGGACGAGGGCATCCGCGAGGACTCCAGCCTGGAGAAGCTGGCCCGGCTGAAGCCGGCGTTCCGCCAGGGCGGCACGGTGACGGCGGGCAACGCCTCCCCGATGAACGACGGCGCGGCCGGCCTGGTGCTGGTCAGCGAGGAGGCGCTGGGCGACCTCGGGCTCCAGCCGCTCGGCCGGTACGTCGCGGGTGCCTCGGCCGGGGTGCACCCGGACGTGATGGGCATCGGCCCCGTCCCGGCGACCCGCAAGGCGCTGGGCCGGGCCGGCTGGTCGCTCTCCGACCTGGCGGAGGCCGAGCTCAACGAGGCCTTCGCCGCCCAGGTGCTCGCCGCCGTCGACCAGCTCGGGATCGACCCCGACCTGGTCAACCCGACCGGCGGGGCGATCGCCCTGGGCCACCCGCTGGGCGGCTCCGGCGCCCGGATCCTCACCACCCTGCTGCACCGGATGCGCCGTACCGGCGGCCGGCGCGGGCTGGCCGCCATGTGCGTGGGCGTCGGGCAGGGCACCGCCGTCCTCGTCGAGAACGTCTGATCCCCTCCAAGGAGCTGCTGTGACTCGTTTTTCAGGCAAGGTCGCCGTCGTCACCGGTGCGGCGCAGGGCATCGGCGCGGCCACCGCGCGGCTGCTGGCGCAGGAGGGCGCGGCCGTCGCGGTGGTCGACCTGACCGCCGAGCGGGCCGCCGGGACGGTCGAGGAGATCACCGCCAAGGGCGGGACCGCCCGCGCGTACGGCTGCGACGTGGCCGACTACGACGCGGTGGAGGCGGTCTTCGCCGAGGTCGCCCGCGACCTCGGCGGGGTGCACGTCCTGGTGAACAACGCCGGGATCACCCGGGACAACCTCTTCTTCAAGATGCCGAAGTCCGACTGGGACACGGTGCTGACGGTCAACCTGACCAGCGCCTACAACTGCAGCCACGTCGCGCAGAAGTACATGGTGGCGCAGAGGTACGGCAAGATCGTCTCGCTCAGCTCGCGCTCGGCCCTCGGCAACCGGGGCCAGGCCAACTACGCCGCCGCGAAGGCCGGCATCCAGGGGCTGACCGCCACCCTGGCGATCGAGCTGGGCCCGTTCAACATCAACGTCAACGCCGTCGCCCCCGGGTACATCGCCACACCCATGACGGCCGCCACGGCCGAGCGGGTCGGCGCCACGGCGGAGGACCACCAGACGGAGGTCGCCGCCCGGACGCCGCTGCGGCGGGTGGGCCAGCCGGAGGAGATCGCCTCCGTCGTGGTCTTCCTGGCCAGCGAGGACGCCTCGTACGTCAGCGGGCAGACCCTGTACGTCAACGGTGGGGCGCGCTGAAACACGACTGACGTTTCGTCAGACCATCGGCCCAGGCGGGGGGTTACCTTCGCCTGGGCCGGCCTTTACCTTTTCCCGTGGCCAGGCATGACCATGCCGACGGTACCAAATGACTATGGCATGATCATGCGGCACTCGATGGGATGGCCGGACCACCCGACCTGACCAGGTCGGGCCCTGCGTCCCAAGGAGTCCCATGGGCAGCTCCGCGCCCCTGCGCGCCCTGACCCTGCTCGCCGCCGGGGCCACCGCCCTGACGGCCGGCACCGTCGCCGTGCCCGTCGTCGGCACCGCCTCCGCCACCGCGCAGCCGGCGGCCGCCGTCCACGTCCGCCCCGCCTCCAGCGGCCACGTCAGCGCCATCGGGCGGACCGCGCCACTGCCCACCTCGCAGTGCGTCAGCGACATCGGCATCCACTGCTACTCGCCGCTCCAGTACCGGACCGCCTACAACCTGGACCCGCTCTACAAGGAGGGCATCACCGGCAAGGGCCGCACGATCGTCATCGTCGACTCCTTCGGCTCGCCGACCATCCAGCACGACCTGGAGACCTTCGACAAGCAGTGGGGCATCCCGGACACCCAGGTCGAGGTGGTCAAGTGGGGCGACGTCCCCGTCTTCGACCCCACCAACCCCGACCACACCGGCTGGGCCGGCGAGACCACCCTCGACGTCGAGTACGCCCACGCCATCGCCCCCGACGCCCACATCATCCTGGTCGAGACGGGCGTCGCCGAGACCGAGGGCACCACCGGCCTGCCCGAGATGATGGACGCCGAGAAGGCCCTCATCAAGGCCGGGCGCGCCGACGTCATCTCGCAGAGCTTCGGGGCCACCGAGAACACCTTCCCCGGCTTCGACAAGGGCGACTTCAAGTCGCTCACCGACCTGCGCTACGCCTTCAAGGAGGCCGCCGCCCACGACGTCACCGTGCTGGCCGCCTCCGGCGACGCGGGGGCCACCGACTCGCAGGCCAACGGCGAGGACCTGTACCCGTACAAGGTCAACTCCTGGCCCTCCTCCGACCCGCTGGTCACCTCCATCGGCGGCACCCAGCTCAGCCTGGACGACGCGGGCCGGCGGACCGCGCCCGACAAGGTCTGGCACGACAAGTACGGGGCGGGCGGCGGCGGGGTCTCCGGCGTCTTCGAGCGCCCCTGGTACCAGGCGGGCGTCGCCTCCGCCACGGGCAACCACCGCGGCACGCCCGACATCAGCATGAGCGCGGCGGTCGACGGCGGCGCCTGGACGTACGAGTCCTACGACCCGACCTCCGCCGGGTGGCACATCACCGGCGGCACCAGCGAGGCGACCCCGATCTTCTCCGGCGTCGTCGCGCTCGCCGACCAGCTCGCCGGCCACCGCCTCGGCCAGCTCAACTGGCGCCTCTACGGGCTGAACCTGCTGCCCTCGCAGTGGAGCGGCCTGGTCGACGTGACCACCGGCGACAACTCCTGGGACACCGTGACCGGCTACCAGGCCGGCAAGGGCTACGACCTCGCCAGCGGCCTCGGCACCATCGACGGCGCCCGCTTCGTCCACGCGGTGGCGGGGCGGTAGCACGGGTTGAGGTGAGGAGCAGGAAGTCGGCCGGGCCGACTTCCTGCTCCTTCGGCGTTCCGCCGTCGGGCGGGGGTGGCCGGCGGGTGCGGTCTGCGCTCGTCAGGCGTGGTCGGCGCCCGCCGCGGCGAGCTGGGCCAGGTAGCGCTCGGCGGCGCGGAGCTTGCGGCCGTCGGAGCCCGGGAGGTAGGCGCGGAGCTCGATGATCTCCGGGGCGATCCGGATGGCCTCCGCACGGTCCTTGATCGCGCGCCAGCACGCCTCGGCGTTGGTGGCCGCCTGCTGGGTCTCCGGGTGGTCCGGGCCCTGCGAGCGCAGCAGGGTGAGGGCCACCTCGCGGTAGATGTCCGCCGCCTCGGTCACCCGGCCGGCGAGGCGGGAGACGTGCGCCCGGACCTGCCTGACCTGGAGCACGGGGGCGGAGAAGGCGCCGTGCTCGGCGATCGCCTCCAGTTCGAGCGCGAAGGCGAGGTCGGTGGCGGCGGCGTGGTCCCCGGCGTCGGCGCTGCGGACGATCCGGCCGATCACCTCGCGGTAGTCGGCCCGGGGCGGCGTGGCGGGGGGGTCGTCGGTGGCGGCCTCGGTGGGGGTGTCGGTGGCGGCCGCTGCGTCGGCCTCGACGGGGGCGGGGGTTGCGTCGGCCGGGGTCGCGTCAGACGGTTCGTCGGCGGGCCCGGTGGCGGCCGGGTCGGCGTCGCTCGGCTCGGCAGCGGGCACGGCGTCGGTCGGGACGGCGTCCACGGGCTCGGCGGCCGTCGGCTCGGGGACGGGGGGTGCGGGCGCGGCAGGTGCAGCGGGCGCCGCCTCGGCCGCGTCCTGGAGGGCCTCGGGCACGGCATCCACCGGCACCGCGTCCGCCGGCACGGCGTCGAACGGCAACGCGTCCACCGGGCTGGTCTTGGCCAGCCTGACGCCGGCGGAGGCCGCCGCCCGCCAGGCGTACGCCTTCAGCAGACTGACCGGCCGGGCCGGAGGCGGCGGGGTCGGCGGGACGGCCGCCTTCAGCAGGCTGACCGGGCCGAGCAGCGCCGCGGCCACCGGCGCCGCCGCTGCCGCTGCCGAAGGCGTCGGCGTCGGCGCGGGCACGGACTCGGACCCGAACGCGGCCGCGGGGGCCGGCACGAACGCGGGCGCGGCTGCCGGGGCCGGCACGGGGGCCGCGTCCGCCATCGGCATCCCCGCCGGGGCCGCCGGCTTGTCGAGCGTGACGGCGGGCCGGCCCGGCGCGGGGTGCGGCGCCGCGGGCCGGGGCAGCACGGCGGGCGGGCGACGGCCCTCGAACGGGACGGAGTCCAGCAGCGGGCCCTCGGAGCGGCGTGCGGTGTTGCGGAAGAACGGGCGGTCCGGCGCATGGGTGGCCAGGATGGCCACGTCGGGCCGCAGCACCGAGTACACCTGCTGGCGCAGCTGCTCCGGCGTCAGGACGGCGTCCACGCCGGGCCTCCCGCCGTGCAGGGCCTCGATCAGCGCACGGGTGAAGGTGCCGATCTGCTCCGGGTCCGGGCTGACCACCGCCCAGAGCGGCAGTCCGTCGGTGAGCGGTGAGACGGGGCTCTGGAGGAACGGCCAGGCGTTCTGATCGGCACTCAGGTCGGCGATGACCAGGGTCGGCCAGTCGGCGGGCCGGTGGCGCAGCTCGGCGGCCACGGACTGCCAGGGCAGGCCGTCCTGCCGGACGCTGCCGGGCTTGGAGTCACGGAGGGTGAGGTGGAGCTGGCCGCTGCGCTTGTCCGCGACCAGGTGGCCGCCGAGGTGGACGAGCAGCGGTCCGGGGTGGCGGGCGGCCGCCCGCAGGTGGGCGAGGACGGTGTGCGGGTCGCTGGCGCCGGGCAGGTGGACGGCGTCCACGGCGTCGGCCGCGAGCAGGACCTGCGGTGAGACGGCGGCGAGCATCGCGGACAGCACCGGCGCCTGGGTGGGGCCTCCACGGCCCCAGGTGCGGCGGCCGGAGTTGCCGTAGCCGCCCTCGACGACGAGGATCCGCCCGCGCGGCCCGCCCGGTCCGAGTCCGCCGGGGGCGCTCACCCCGTGGGCGGGCGTGGCACCGGGCACGGTGAACGGCGGCGGTGTCGCCGCGGGCGGCGGGGCCACCAGGGGGATCCCGGTGACGGTCCATCCGGTCGGCGGTGCGACGGGCACGGCCGGGGGCTCGTACAGCGCGGCGGGGCCGGGGCTGTGCTCCTCGTACGGGTTGCCCGGCGGCCCCGGCGGCGGCACGGCATCCGCCACGGGTTCCGGACTCCCGGGGACCGCCGTAGCCTCCGCCATCTCTGGTCACCGCCCCGCCCCGCCGCTGAACGGCGTCTGATGCCCTTGCCCCGTGGTGCCGTCCACCACGTCTGTTTCCGCCACCCTACGAGATCCCGGCGCACCCGATCCAGGCCGGGTCGGCCCGACGGCCGCTACCGTACAGCGATGACGGATGCCGCACCGCCTCTTCTCTTCCTCGATGTCGACGGACCGCTCATCCCGTTCGGGGCGACACGCCATCAGTTCCCGAACGGGTACCCGACCTATCGGACGGCCGGCGGGCCGCCGGGAGCCGACCGCAATCCGCTGCTGGACCGGATCGATCCGGCCCACGGCCCCCGGCTGCGGGCCCTGCGGTGCGAACTGGTCTGGGCCACCACCTGGCTCTCCTCGGCGAACGAGGTCGTCGCACCGCGGCTCGGCCTGCCGCCGCTGCCCGTGCTGGACCTGCCGGACCGGACGGCGGAGCAGGAGGCCGCGGACGAACGGGCCGGGATCCACTGGAAGACCCGCGCCCTGCTCGACCGGGCGGCCGGACGCCCGTTCGCCTGGGTCGACGACGAGATCACCACCGCCGACCGGTCCTGGGTCGCGGCACACCACCCGGGCCCGGCCCTGCTCCACCGCGTCGACCCCCGAACCGGCCTCACCGACGCCGACTTCGCCGCCCTCCACACCTGGCGCACCACCCTGCCGGACCACGGCGGTGGGCGGGGGCCGGGCGGTCAGGCGTAGTCGGCCACCGGCTGCACGAGCCCGGCCCCACCCCGGTGGGGCCCCCGGAGGTAGCCCTCCGGAGGCGTGGGAAGGGCCTGCACACAGACGTCGCGGCCAGCGGCACGAACACCTCGCGCCCGTCGGCGGCCGCCTCCTCGATCAGGTCCAGCAGGTGCGACCAGGCCGGCGCCGAGGTGTCCTGCCGCTCGCCGTGAAAGCCCACCCGCCGCCGGCTGCTCACCTCGTACTGGTCGAAGCAGGTGCAGACGTCCCGGGACAGCGCGCTGCCGGCCGGGGCCGGGTCTGGTTCGTTCGCCATGCCGCACACGATACGGAGACCGGACCGGGAGGCCACCTCCACCCGTCGACAGGCGCCCACCGGAGCGAGGTCCAGGGGGGCCCGCTGGTCAGACCGTCAGCTCCCCGATCAGTCGGCGGTAGGTGTCGAAGGCGGGCTTGGGGGTGTAGTCGTCCCGCAGGAGGCCGAAGCGGTCGAACAGGCCGGTGCCCGCGCTGTCGGCGTCGCGCAGGTCGAAGAAGGAGTACCCGGTGAGGTTGAGCTCCTCGCGGAGTCCGGCCACCGCGCGGATCACGGTCTCGACGACCTCGGCCTGGCGCTGCTCGGTGCGGTCCGGTCCGGTGGGCCAGCCGTTCTCGCAGATCCGGATGGGCACCTCGCGGCCGATGCCGGCCTTCGGGAGGCTGGTGTCGCGGAAGGCGGTGACCACCGCGGCCACCGCGCCGGGCAGTCGGTCCGCCGGCTGGGGGTGGAAGACGTCGGGGAAGAAGTCCAGGCCGACGTAGTCCAGGGAACGGTGGAAGCGGTCGTCGGCCAGCGCGCCGAGGTCCGGCCAGAAGGTGTCGGCGGGGTCGAAGGTCGGCACCGCGTTGAAGCCGACGGCGATGTCGTGGCCGCAGGCCCGGGCCTCCTCCTTGGCCGCGATGACGCCCTGGACCAGGGCCCGGCGCACGTTCGGCATGCTGCCGTCGAGGGCCGGGAGGTCCAGGTTGGGCTCCTCGCAGAGTTGGAGCGTCGCCAGGTGCGGGCCGTCGGTCCGCACGGCGGCCCGGACGAAGTCCAGCCAGCCGTCGAGTTCGTCGCCCGGCTCGCGGAACGTGAGCACCAGGTCGAGCCTGCGGCCTTCGCCGAGGTAGCGCACGGGGTCGGCCGGGGTGGCGCGGGTGTCCGGGCCGTCGCCTGCCGGGTAGGGGCGGTAGGCGCGGACCAGCAGGGCCGGGGCATCGCCCTGGAGCCGACGCAGCGCGGCGGTGATCCCCTCCGGCCGGTCGGGGCTGACGGGGTGCACGATGCCGGTGTCGCTGCCCAGGGCGGCGCCCGGGTAGATCCCGAAGGTGAAGGTCATGGATCCCACCCTAGACGAAATTTTTGGTGTCACACCAATTTTGCTGCGACCCTATGATTCAGGCCATGGGACTCCGTGAGCTCAAGAAGCAGCAGACCCGGGCCACCCTCGCCGACACGGCGACCGGGCTCTTCCTCCAGCGCGGCTTCGACCAGGTCACCGTGGCCGAGGTCGCCCGGGCCGCCGGGGTGTCCGTGAACACGGTCTTCAACTACTTCCCCACCAAGGAGGACCTGTTCTTCGACCGGCAGAGCGAGGTGGAGGAGCAGCTCGCCGAGCTCGTCCGCACCCGGCCGACGGGCCGCTCCGCGGCCGGCGCCGTCCGCGACGGGCTGCTGGCGGCGCTCGAACGCGACGAGCCGACCCTCGGGCTGAACGACCAGGCGAAGCCGTTCTGGCAGGTGGTCGCCGACAGCCCCGCCCTCCAGGCCCGCGGCCGCGAGATCGCCGAACGCTCCGAGGCCGCGCTCGCGGCGGCCCTCGCCGAGGAGACCGGGGCCGCCCCGGAGGACCCGCTGCCCCGACTGCTCGCCGGGGCCATCGCCGGGGCCTACCGGGCGACCACCCACGAGATCCACCGCCGGGTGGTCGCGGGCGAGCCGGCGGAGGAGATCAGGCGCTCCGTCCTCCTCGCCACCCGGCAGGCCTTCGACCTGCTGCAGTCAGGACTCGACGGCTATCCGCCCCCCGCTGACCCGCGCCCGGGCCTCGGCCCGGGCGCCGCATGACGTCCACGATGCGGCGCCCGGCCCGGGCGGAGGTCGGGGTGCGCCCCCGCCCCGGGCCGGCTTCAGACCGAGGCTGCGGCGATGCAGAACTCGTTGCCCTCCGGGTCGGCCATCACGACGTGATGCCCGTCGAACACCTCCAGGACGGCCCCGCCCGCCTTCACCAGCCGCTCGGACTCCGCCTTGATCCGCGCCCACCGCTCATCGGGACCACCGTGCCCCGGCACCCGGACGTCGATATGAAGCCGGTTCTTCGCCGTCTTCGGTTCGGACACCGTGAGGATGGAGAGTCGGGGGCCGACGCCGTCGGGATCGCAGAGCCACGCCCCGCCGTCCGCGGAGTCGTCCTCCGGCAGGTCGAACTGCGCGAGCCACTCCTCGCGCGTCTTGAAGGGCGCAGGCGGCGGCTCGTCGATGTAGCCCAGTGCCGTCTTCCAGAAATCGGCGAGGAGCCGTGCGTTCGCGCAATCCAGGGTCAGATCGATTTTGGCTGCCATGACGGGACGGTACTGCCGACCTCTGACAGCCACCGACCGTCACCACGGCTCGCGATCCACCGGGTGCGCTCGGACGGCGCAAATGATCCGCCGACAGTGCTCACGGGGTTGAGGAACCTCCTCCCGGGCCGATGGTCACGCCCCCGACAGGAGGTCGCGGAGCAGGGCCACGGTGTCGGCGTCGAGTTCGCGGCCGGTGCGGCGGCTGAGGGCGTCGAGGCGGTTGACGGCCCGCAGCAGCTGGTCGCGGGCGCCGGCCGAGGCGTAGGCGTAGAAGAGGTCGCGGTGCAGGAGTTCGACGTCCGGGGCGACGGCGAGGCCGCGGAAGACGGCGGCCTCGGCGCTGCGGTGGTCGCCGTACTGGAGTCGGCGGGCGGCGAGTTCGTGGGCGGTGTCGACGATCGCGGCGATCATGTCCTGCCGCTCGGCCTCGGCCCAGCCGTACGCGGCGGGCGGCGCCTCCGCGAACGGTGCTCCCCGGACCAGGGCGAGGGCGTGGGCGAGGGCCGCGTCGGCGGTGGCGCTGGTGCTGCGCATGCCGCGGCGGTAGAGGCCGCGGAACTCGTCCCAGTCGCAGGTCACGGTCGGGGCGAAGGAGTAGCCCTCGGCGGTGTCGGTGGGCAGGAAGGCCCGGCCCTCGGGTGAGGTGCCGAACCAGGCTGCCAGGTCGCCGAGTTTGCCGGGCAGCGGGCTGGTGGCGTCGGCGGCGGTGGGGTGCGGGTCGAGGTGGGCCGCGCCGGGGTGCAGGTCGTGGTCCAGCGCGGTGTGGTCTGCGCCCGGGCGCAGCGCCAGGTAGGCGGCGAGCTCGGTGAGCCGGGGAAGCGCGGCGGGTTCGGCCGTGCCGCCGGCTCCGACCACGTCGACCGGGCCGAGCAGTCGGATGCGGGGGGCGGTGCGGACGGCGTGCGCCTCCGGGGAGCGGAGGATCGCGAGCAGGTCGTCGCAGTCGGTGCGGCCGGAGGTGGTGCGGGCCACCGGGGCGGCGGCCGGGCCGGGCTCGGGCTCGGCGGCCGGCTCCGGGCGGGCGGGGATCCGCGGGTCGGCACCGGTGGGCGCGGGCGCCGCATCGTGCGTCGGCGCGGGCTCCGGTACCGCAACCGGCACCGGCTCGACGGCGGGCGCCGGCTCGGTCGGGGCCGCCGGCGGGAGGGGCTGGACGGGGACGACCACCTCGGCGCCCGTGGGCAGCCGCAGGTTCTGGGTGGTCTCGTCCAGGTCGGCCTCCGGCTCCTCCTCCGGCCGAGTCTGCGGCTGCGGCTGCGGCTGCGGCTCGGCCTGCACCAGGGGGTGGCTCGCGTGCCGGCCGAGGCCGTTGACGAGGTAGCGGCCGGGCCCCGGCATGGCCGGCGCGGCCGGGTCGGTGCCCGCGAACGGGCTGACGCCGGTGCCGATCACCCGGGCCAACAGCCGCGGACCGGCCGCCTCCGCGCCGTCCGGGCCGTCTGCGGGGCGCTCCCCCGGGGCGCCGACGGCGGCCAGCACCGGGACGGGCGCGGGGAGTTCGGCCGGTTCGAGGTCGATGCCGGGGCCGTCCAGGGTCCAGGCGGGGGCCGGGTGCTGGGTGGTGTCGTCGGCGGCCCGGAGCAGCTCGGTGACCTGCTCGTACTGCGAGCCGGTCAGGCGCTGCAGCTTCAGGGTGAGGTGCAGGCCGGGGATGGTGGCCGGGCCGGTGCTGGGCAGGGTCCAGCGGGCGACCGGACCGGTGCCGCGCTCGGGCGCGCGGGTGATCACGGCGACGCAGGTCCGGGGGCGGGCGTCGAGCAGCCGGCCGAGCTCGGCGGGGATGTCGCCGCCCGGCTGGTGGGCGCAGAGCACGATCTCCGGGACCCAGGACTCGTCGGCCTCGCCCCGGCTGCGTGCGTCCCGCGGGCTGGCGGCGTCGGCGGCGACCAGCGTGGCGCGGGCCTTGGCGGTGCGCGGGCCGAGGGCGGTGAGGGCGGCCTCCAGGGTGGTGTGGCGGTGGACCCGCTCGGCGGCGGGACCGCTGATCGGCAACTCCTCGGCGAGGTCGACCAGGTGCAGGTGCAGGCGGTCGGCGAGCGGGCTGTGGGCCAGCTCTATGGCCAGGGTGCGCATCACGTCGCGGGCGTCGTCGGGGTGCCCGGAGAGGTGGAGCAGCCGGACGGTCTCCAGGTCGGCCAGGACCACCGAGCCGTCGGGTGCCGAGCCGAGGGTGACCAGCGCCGGGTAGGGCGCGGCGGTCTTCCGGGCCTGGGCGGGCGAGAGCAGGTCGCCGGAGTCGGCGGCGCACCACCAGACGTTGGGGGCGTGGGCGGCGCGGAACGGCGCGATCGGCGCGGCCGGGCCGGAGAGGTGGAGCTCGATCGTGCGGCCGGGGGTCAGCCGGGCGGCAACGATGGCGGGCAGCCGCTTGCCGCCCCGGACGGTGTTGCGGGCCATCGTGCGCAGGGCGCGGTCGAGCAGGTCGAGGCCGCTGTCGTCCTGGCGGGCCTTGAGCTCGGCCTCGAAGGCGGCGGCCGGGGTGGCGGGCAGGGCGATGCGGTGGCGCGGGCGGCGGGCGCGCAGCTGGGTGCCGCGCTTGTGGGCGACGGTGCCGACCATCATCGCGGCGAGCAGGACGCCGACGGTGGAGGCGGCGAGGGCGACGGTGTAGTCGTCGCTCGGGGCGTCCTGCGCGTGCGCGGCCGGGGCCGGCGCGTGGGCGGCGGGGGCCTGGGTGGCGGGCGCGGGGGCCTTCGTGGCGGGCGCCGGGGTGGCGGGTGCCGGGGTGGCCGGTGGCGCAGGCGCCTGGCCGACCGGCGGCTCGGGAGCAGGTACCGGCTCCGGAGCGGGAGCAGGCGCAGGCGTCGGCGCAGGCGCAGGCGCGGCCGCCCCCGGCAGCGTCAGCACCATCCCCGGGACCACCACATCCGGATCGGTGAGCGTCTCCCCGTCCGGCGCCGCGGCGCCCCGGTTCGCCTCGAAGAGCTGCGGCCACGCCTCGGCGTCCCCCAACTCCCGCTGGGCGATGGCCGACAGGCTGTCACCGGCGCCGACCGTCACGGTCGTGTGCCCGCCGGCGGAAGTCCCCGACTGGGGGACCGGTGCGGGCGCCGGGGCGGGAGCCGGCGCCGCGTCCACCTTCGCGTCGCCCGGCATCAGCAGCTCCCAACCGGGCTGGATCGGCCGGTCCGCATCGAAGCGGACACCCGAACCGTCCATCACCCGGCCGTCGTTGAGCTTGGCGATCTCCACCCACCGCTCGCCCGAGCCGAGTTGGCGCTCGGCGATGGACCAGAGGCTGTCGGCCGGCCGGCTGTCCCGCACGGTGTACGCGGGCTGCTGGTCGGCGGCGGGCGCCACGGCGGGCGCGGCCTGCGCGGCGGGCAGCGCGGCCCGCTGCGCCCCGATCGTCAACTGGGCCGGGGCGGAGGCGGACTGGGCCCGGTCCGGGGCGGCCGCGAAGGCCGAACCGGCCACCGGCAGCAGCGCGATCACCGAACCGACCAGGCCCGCCGCGACCCGCTGGCTCCAGCCGAACGCCGGGATCCGGCGGGCGATCCGCCCGCGCAGCTGCGCCGGGATCTCCAGCAGCACGGAGGCCGCGAAGCACAGCCAGCCGAGCCAGCCGACCACCACCAGCAGCCAGAGGAACAGCCGCCCGTCGTCCGGGCTGGTCAGCAACTGCCCGAGGCCGTCGGGTGCGAGCTCGCCCATCGCGGCGACCGCCCGGGTGCCGTACAGCAGCAGTGCGGGGACGCCGGCCAGCAGGCCGAGCAGGGTGACCAGTGCCGCGAGCGCGGTGATCACCGAGCCGCCCCGGCGGCCCCGGCGCGGCGGCAGCGGTGCCGACCGTCGGTCGGCTCCCGGGGAGGCGGGCGTGCCGTGCGCCGAACGTCGGGCGCGGGCTTGGTCCTTGGCGCGTGGCGCGGCCATCAGTCGGTCTCCGGTTTCTCGACTCCGTGGACGAGGGTGGCGCTGCCCTTGCCCTTCACCTTCCGCTTGCCGAGCTCGCCCAGCAGGACCGGCTTGTAGTCGGCCGTCACCGTGACGGTGACGACCGTGCCGTCCGGGGAGAACTGGACGTCGTCGACCGCCAGACCGTAGGCCCGTTCGTACTGGCCCAGGTAGCTGTTGACGGCGTCCTTGGCGTACTGCTCCTTGACCTTGTACCCCTCGCCCTGGAGCACGGCCGCCTCGTCGAGCTGCTGGCCGACCACCCGGGCGGCCTCCAGCGCGACGCCGTCGGTCCGCTCGGCCACCCGCAGGCGGCCGCCGGCGTCGACCACGAGGGCGATGACGAGGACCAGGAAGGCGGCACAGATCGCCACGAAGATCGCGATCGATCCCCGGTCCGACCGTCCGCGGCGCCCTCGGGAACGGCGGACGCCGCCGCCGGGCCCTGCAAGCCGTGCGCACCCCATCGCGCCCCCTCCCCTACCGCCGTCTCCCCCGGCTGCCCCGCCCGGGGCCGTTCCGTCGTCCGATCGGCGTCCCCCGACGCCCTCCGCTTGCGTCTCCCCCGCCCGGGCCGCCCCCAACCCCCGCCCCGGGCACCTCGTCACCGCCGGCCGCGCCACCCCGCCGTCACCGCCCCCGGTAACGGTCGACCACCGAGACGAACCGCCCGGTGAGGGTCTTCGTCACCGGCAGGTTCGGCCCGGCCACCAGGTCCGACAGCGAGACCGTGCAGCTGACCCGCACGGTGATGGTGGCCAGGTCGCCGGTCCCGGTGTGCAGCACCCCGTCCTCGGCCGCGACGTCCAACCTGCCACAGTCGACGCCCTGTTGGGCGAGGACCTCCCGGGCGGCCCGCTCCGCCACCGCGTCCGCGGCCGTCGCGTCCACGCTGCGGGCCAGCGAGACCGTCCGGGCCGAGGAGCGGGCGGCCGCCTCCACCGCGGAGGCCGTGGTCTGCACCCGGCCGGCCGCGATGGCGAGCAGGATCAGCGTGACGACGGCCGGAGCGACGATCGCCGCCTCGATCGCCACCCCGCCGCCGTCCCGCCCGCGGCCGGACCGCGTGAACCGGCCGGACCGCACCGACCGGACCGACCGCACCGCACGCGGCAGCCGGCCGGACCGCCGACGCGGCCCCGGCCCGTTCACGGCGCACCCGAAGACGGCACACCCGCAGGCGCCCCCGCCGACTTCGACGGACCCGGCCTCGGCGTCGACACGACCGGCGGCACGAACCGCTCCCGCGGCGCCTGCGCGGACTGCGTGATGGTGATGCCGGAGATGCCGGGGACCAGCATCGCCGACCGCACACTCACCGTGACCCGGATCAGCTCCGGCGTACTGCCGGCCGTGCCGACCTCGAAGTCCCGCCCGCCCTGCCGCCGGAGGAAGTCCTCGGCCTGCCCGACCGCCGCGGCGTTCTTGACCGCGTCACCGGCGTTCCCCTGCATCCGGCCCGCGTCCACGCCCTCGCGGGCGGCGGTGAGCGCGAGTTGGCGGCTGTACCACCACATCGAGCCCTGGACGACGAGCAGCACGAGCAGGAGCACGACCGGGAAGACGATGGCCAGGCTCAGGCTCATCGTCCCTCGGTCGCCACGGCGACGGGGTCGGTACGTCACGAGCCGCTCGCACCGCCCGCCGCGGCGCCACCGGCGGCGGCACCGCCCGCCGCGCCCGCACCCGGCAGGTTCGGATCCTGGTCGACCTTCTTCACGACCTTGTCCTTCAGCGTGTACAGCGCCACCGCCACGGCCCCGGCGACGAAGACCAGCGCGATGATGGCCAGGGCGAGTTCGATGCTGATCGCACCCCGGTCACCGCGGGCCCGGGCGGCCCGCAGGCGGCCCATCCGGAAGGTGAAGAGCAGCAGCGCGAACTGCACGGGCAGCAGGACAGGTCGAAGGAACCTGCCTGCCAGGTCTTTCAGGTGGACGGTCATCAGGACTCCCGGGAGATGGTGTGGTGACAGCTGCTCGCGACGTCCGCTGCCGGACTAGCCGTTGAGCATCTGGTGGAGCGCGGGGAAGACGATCAGGGCGGTCATCAGCAAGGTCAGGGCGGCCCCCGGCGCGACCATCCGCTCGCTGTCCGCGTTGGCCCGGGCCAGGTCCTCGGCCAGCAGCTCGCCGCGCAGGCCCTTGGCGCGGGCCCGCAGTGTGTCGTACACGGCCGCGCCGTCGGTGCCGGAGAGCCGCATGATGTCGGCGACGTCCTGCAGCGGGGTGAGGCCGAGCTCGGCGGCGAGCGCGTCCAGGCCGGCCCAGGGCGGCAGCCGGTCGGTGGCGGCGCGGTCCAGGGCGTCCCGGATCCGGCGGAACACCGTGCCGCGCCCGACCGAGGCGGCCCGGCGCAGCGCCTCGGCGGGCCCGCAGTCGGCGGCCCGCTCCAGCGCGACGAGTTCCAGGTAGGCGGCGATGCCGTGCAGGTACTCGGTCCTGGCCTCCTTGGCCTCACCGCGCACGATGGCGTCCGGGACGAACCAGAACAGCCCGGCCAGCAGCGGTCCGACCACCAGCGGCAGCGCGAACGGCAGTCCGACGTCCAGCAGCAGCGCCATCGCGGCCAGGTAGGCCGGCAGGACGAGGCCGATGACGGCGAACAGCAGCTTGTGCGCCATGAACCGGGCCGGGGTACGGCCGATCAGCGACAGTTCGCGCTGCGGGATGCGCACCCCGCGCAGGGCGAGGGAGCGCTCGCCGATCCGGTCGAACCAGCGCGGCCGCTCGTCCGGGTCGGGCTCCCGCTCGGCGGGCGTGCGGTGCAGCCGGTCCAGGGCCTGGCCCAGGTCGGGTGGCGCGGGCCGGAGTTCGGATATCAGCAGGGCGACGCCGCCGGCCGCGAGGGCGCCGGCCAGCACGGACCAGGGGGAGATCATCGGACCTCCCCGAGGCCGAGGAGGCGCTCGCCCTCGGCGGAGCCGTCGAGGCCCTCCCCGGGCGCGGACCGGCGGCCGGTGCGGCTGCGCCGGTCGGCCTCCAGCAGCCGGGGTACCGGCGGGTGCGAGGCGAGCCCGCGCATCCAGGCGATCACCGCGACGAACAGCGCGGCGACCACGGCGAGCACGACCTGCCCGAGCACCGTGCTGTACGGCCGGGTGTAGTCGGTGTTGAACGAGCCGATGACCACGACCAGCACGATGATGCCGACCAGCCAGCGGATGGTGGTGCGGTGCTTGGCCCGGTCGGCCTCGATGATGCGGCGCTGGCGGACCTCCTCGCGGACCGAGTCCGCCATGTCGGACAGGGCCCGGGCGAGGCCCGGCCCGCTGTCCCCGGAGCGCAGCAGCAGTGCGGCGAGCACCTTGTCGGCGGTGGCGTCGGCGAGGCTGTCGGCGAAGGCGCGCAGCGCCTCCTCGGGCCGCCAGCGGGCCTGCAGCCGGGCGGCCAGCTCGCCGATCTCCTCCTCCAGGGCCGCGGGGGCGGTGCGGCGGCTGGTGACGATGGCCTGGTTGAGGCCGACGCCGAGCAGCAGCACGTCCGCGATGCGCTGGGTCCACTCGGAGAGCGCCTCCAGCCGCTCGATCCGGTGGGTGTCCGGGCGGGTGGTGTCGAACAGCCAGGGCAGGCCGAAGACCCCGAGCGGCACCAGCAGCGCGGTGAGCGGGATCCCGGTGAACAGCCAGCCCAGCGGCGCGCCGACCAGGGTCAGCGGGAGCTGGACCCGGCGCAGCCGCACCACCCGGGCGGGGGCGGTGCCGGGCGCGCCGTACCAGAACACGTGGGCGCGGCCGGTCAGCGGGCTGCCGGTCCGGTCCTCGTCCTCGCCCGTGTCCTCGCTGCCGCGGGCCCAGGCCACCAGGGCGACCAGGCCGGTCGCCACCAGCAGCCCGCACAGGGCGTAGAGCAGCATCATCGCGCGCCACCGCCGATCCGCAGCTGGAGCGGCCCTGTCCAACTCCCGTACCGGGAGCCGAGCAGCGCGGCGTCGAAGCCGGCCCGGCGCAGGTCGTCCAGGCAGTTCGGCGGGGTGTGCGGGACGGCGCGCGGCTCGCCGATTTCGGGGCGCGGGCCGAAGACGGTGTTCAGCGCCGGCCGGCCGCTCTCGCCGAGGCCGGCCACCTCCAGGACGTGCGAGACGAAGCGGTGCCGGCGGCCGCCGACGGCGGTCTCGTCGACCATCGCCACGTGCACGATCAGGTCGACGGCGTTGGCGGTGAGCCGGTAGGCGAGGGCGTCGGTCATGTGCGAGCCGTACTCCAGGCAGAGTTCGGCGATCCGGTCGACCACCATGTGCGGGCCGCGGGCGTGCAGGGTGCACATCGAGCCGCCCTCGCCGTTGGTCATCACCCGCAGCATCGGGACGACCTCGCCGGAGCGGACCTCGCCGACGATGATCCGGGAGAGGGTCATCCGCAGTGCCGCGGGGATGAGGTCGCCGATGGTCAGCTCGCCCGCGATCCGGCCGTCGACGCGCTCGCCGTTGCCCTCCCGGGCCTCCATCGGGACGACCTGGCGCAGGTGGCCGAGGGTGTGCAGCCAGAGTTCGAACTCCGACTCCAGGGTGCCGATCCGCTCGTCCGGCGGGATCTCGGCGGCCATCGCGCGCAGCAGGCTGGTCTTGCCGACGCCCTGGGTGCCGGTGATCATCACGTTCTTCCTGGCCCGGATCGCCGCGGCCAGGAAGGCGGCCAGGGTGGAGTCCAGGGTGCCGAGTTGGACCATTTCGGGGAGGGTCGCCGAGGCCACCCGGTGGCGGCGGATCGCCACGTAGGGCCGCGGGGTGACCTCGGTGAGCGCCTGGAGGCGCATGCCGCCCTCCAGGCGCAGGGCGAGCGTCGGGCTGGCGGTGGAGAGGCTGCGCTCGCCGCCGCCGTGCTGGCGGGCCAGGTCCTGGAGCAGTTCGACGAGTTCGGCGTCGCTGTCGGCCACCGGCGGTACCTGGCGCAGGGGTTGGTGCACCCGGGAGACCCAGACGTCGTCGCAGCCGTTGATCAGGATGTTCTCGATCTCCGGGTCGTCCAGGTAGGGCTGGAGCCGCCCGGCGCGGAACAGCAGGTCGAAGACGGCCTCGGCGAGCGCGCGGTCCTGCTCGCGGGTGGGCGGGATCCCGTGGGTCTGCGCGTAGGCGTCCGACCAGCGGGCGACGGCCTCCTCGATCAGCGCCCGGCCGCGCTGGCGGCGGGTGGCGCGGTCCGGCTCGGCGCCGGACGCGGCGGTCAACCGGGTGATCTGCTGGTGCAGTTCGGCGGCGACCTGGCGCTTGAGCTCGCGCGCCACCTGCGGGTCGACGGCCGGCCGGGTGCCGGCGCCGCGCCGGTCGAGCGAGGGGAGCTGGGAGGGGACGGCGGTGGGGGTCGCGGAGCCGCCCTGGTAGGCGGGCGCGGCGGGCGCGACCGGGCCCGGGGTGACCGGCCCGGGCTGGACCGCCGGCGAACCGACCGGCTGGGACATCGGCTGGGCCGCGGTCCACGGCAGCCCGGCCGGGTCGGCCGCCGGGTGCTGATGCAGGGGGCTACCGCGCACGGAGCACCTCCCCGTAGGTGATGTGCGACTGCTGCGGATGGCCGTACTGCGGCACCCCGTCGGGGTCGGCCGGCGGGCCCGGCTGGACCTGGCCGGCCCCGGGAGCGACCCCGGGCGCGGTCGGCTGGACGTGCGCGGGGAACGGCGAGGGCGCGGCCGGTTGGACGTGCGCCGGGAACGGCGCGGCCTGCTGCACGTGCGCCGGGAAGGGCGCGGGGGCGGCCGGCTGCGGAGCCAGCCCGGCGAGCGGCGCCACCGGCCCGGTGGTGATCACCGGCGGGACAGGCTGCGGCGGCGCGTACGCGAACGGCTGCCCCTCGGGGGCCGCCGCGGGCGCGCCGAAGCCGGAGCCCGGGCCGGGCCCCCCGAAGCCGGGGCCGGGGCCGGGGCCCCCAAGGCCCGCCGTGCCCGGTTCCTGGACGCCGAAGCCCTGGCCGACCGACCCCGGGGCAACAGGAGTCGGAGCAACGGGCCCCGGAGCAACGGGAGCCGGAGCGATCGGCACCGGAGCGGGCGCGGCCGAGGGCGCCAGCCGCTGCCGCCGGCGCCGCACCAGCAGCTGGACCTCGTCCGCCGCCGACCGGGCGGTCCGCATCAGCTCCGAGCGGATGAACCGCCGGTCGGAGCTGTCCCCGCCGTCCGACAGCACTCGAGCCGTCCGCGCCGCGTGCGGCAGCAGCCCGAGCACCGGAAGCCCGAACTCCCGCGACACCTCGGCCGCCGAGTACGGCCCCTCGGCGATCAGCAGCAGCCCGAGCGCGTCCGCGCCGGTGCCCGCCGCCGCCAGGTCCTCGGTCAGCGCGGCCAGCCGGGGGCGGACCGCGCTCAGCCCGCGCAGGGTGGTCCGCACGGTCACCGCGACCACGTCCGCCCGGCGCGCCAGGACGGCGCTGACCCCGGTGGCGCCGGAGCGCCCGAGGTCCAGGACCACGTCGTAGCCCTGCTGCTCCAGCCCGTGCAGCACCTCCATCAGCGGCTCCCAGGTGTAGGCGAGCCCGGGGGCCTGGGTGGGGTCGGTCAGTCCGGGCAGCAGCAGCCGCTCGGCGTTCCCCTCGGGCGAGAGGTCGATCAGCTGCTCCCAGAGCGCCTGGGCGAGCAGCCCGCGCCGGTCGGCGACGGCGAGGTTGCGCAGCCCGTAGACCGCCTCGACCCGGCCCTCCAGCGCGCCGGCGAGCACCGCGCCGCCGTCCGGGTCGCATTCCACCAGCAGGATGCGGCGCCCGGGCTGCAGCGGCCAGGCCAGCAGCAGCGCCAGCGCCGTCGTGGTCGCGCCCGGTGCGCCCGGGCCCCCGACCACCGCGATGACAGCCATCTCAGGCCCCACCCACCCCGCTCGGCGACGCGGACCCGGCCGGAGCCGCCGCCCCGGAGGGCGCACCCGACGGTGCCGCCGCGCCGGAGGCCGCACCCGAGGCCGCACCCGAAGGCGCCGCCGAGGGGGCGGCGGCGGCCCGCGGCGCCAGCACCACCTGGATCCGCCCGCTGGCCACCCAGGCGGCCAGCCGGGCCGCGTCCGCGGCGGGCACCGCCACGTCCACCACCTGGCTGCCGTCGGTGTCCACCCGCCCGACCGCGGTGACCACGGCGCCCATCGACTCGGGCCGACCGGTGTCCGGCGTGAAGACCACGACGATCTGGACCCCGGGCAGCAGCCTGGTCGCCGGCAGCTGGGTGCGCTTGGCGGACACGCCCACCACCAGCTGGCCCGGCTGGACGGTCAGGCTCCTCGCCAGGTCGCCGGTCACCACCAGCGCCCCGCGCTTGAGGTCGGTGGTGGCCCGCATCCCGATCGCGCCGTCCCGGTCCGCGGCCGACAGCGGTTTGAGCACCGGGTCGCTGGCGATCCGCGCCACCACCAGGTCGGCGTCGGTGATCACCTGCCCGTACGGCACGTCCCGGGCCATCGCCAGCACCGCGACCCGCTGTCCGGTGCTGTTGTAGAGCACCGCCCCGCCGAGTCCGCCGGCGGCTATCAGGGCCACGGCCATCGCCAGCACCGCGGGCCGGCGCCGCCGTGCCCGCAGCGTCCGGCCGGGCGCGTGCGGCGCCCCGCGCCCGGGTTTCTGCTCGGGCACCGGTGCGGACGCGCCCGCGGATCCGGTCGTGCCGGACCCCGGCGTCGCAAACGTACGGTTCTCCACCGGGCTCCGGCCTTTCCACGTCGATCGGTTGGGTGCGGGCCGCGCTGCGTCCGGCCCTGCGGTTCGGCGGACGACTGCGCCCGCCCGTCGGTCAGTTGAGGACCTGCACCTCGGCCACTCGGACCTCCAGCGGGGTCGACAGGATCATCGGCAGCGGGTCGATCCGCTGGGTGCCGCCGGTCACGGTGACATCGGCCCGCCAGTACACCGTGACGCTCCCGGCGAAGCTGCCGCCCGGCACGGTGCCGGAGCCGGTGTCGAACCGGTGCGAGCAGTCCGGCGACTTGCGGGCGCCGTACGAGGGGTCGTACGGCGTCCCGGCGCTCGCGCAGGTCTCCTCGTGCCCGTCACCGAGGTCCCAGACCACCTTGAGCAGCTTGGGGGTGACCGTCACCGTGAGGGTGTTGCCCCGCACCGTGACCGGGGCGGGCACCGCCGGGCCCTTCGACTGGTCCAGCCAGAGCCAGACCGGTACGCCGACCACCGCCGCGCCCTTCGGCGCGATGCCGGGGACGGGGTCGGGGAAGTCGATCTTGTCCTTGGCCTCCTTGGCGAGCGCCACCGGGTCGTCCGGCGGCGGCCCGGCGGGGGCCTGGGCGAAGAACCTGGGCTCGGTCGTGCCCAACCCGTCCTCGGTGAACTTGCAGCTCACGTTGTAGACCGCGCCGTCGGACGGCTTGTGCCCCTCCCAGGCCGGATCCCCGGCCTCCGGCTGCGGGCTGAGGTACCGGTAGTAGCAGCCGGTCGCGTTGCTGAACCAGCCCGCCTCCGGGTCGTGGCAGGGCCAGTCCTTCCCGTTCCAGCTGCAGACCTGCGGGCCGCCGCCCCCGCCACCGCCGGTACCGCCGCCCCCGTTCGGCGGCGGTGCGGTCGCCGGATCCTTGACCTTGTCGCAGATCGACTTCACCTCGCAGTGGTTGACCGTCCCGCCGCCGGGCGTCGGTTCGTCCGCCATCGCGGGCACCGCCGCCGATAACAGCAGTCCGGCGACGAACAGTGAACGGATCAGGATTCGGGACTCGAATTTCAGCATGTCCGGCCCACCTCGCGCTTGAAGTCGTAGATCAGCCACCTGGCTTCGGACTTTCGCAGGGACGCCGTCGCGATGTAGCGCGACAGCCGTTGCACGGGATCCTTTGTCGCTTGCGTGCCGGCATCCGCCTGGTGCCAGCCCGTCACATCGAGGCAGTCCTCGACCACGGCGGTCTGCGGGTTCGCCTTCAGATCAAGGGTCTTCACCACGGGGGAATTGCGGGGCCCGCCGATCATCACCAGTTTGGCGGCATGCAGCCCCTGGAGGTCGACGAGCACCCCGCTGAGCGCCTGGCCGGAGGAGTAGGCCTCCAGGGCGGACCCGTCCGAGTCGACCCGGCCGAACGCCTCGACCTGGGCCTGCCACCAGTCCTGATACGTCCTCAGCGCCGACCTGGCGGCGGCCCCCTCGGGGCCGTCGGTCGGCGCGATCCCGACGTTTGAGGAACCACCCGAAGGTGTTACCGGAGTCATCACCGCAACACTGGGCGCAGCCGTCCCCAGACGATCGACGGAACCGGCGCCACCACTGCTCGCACAAGCGCTCAGCAGCATCGCCAAAACCACCCCGCCGACCCCAACCGCCCCAGGGCGCAACACATTTCCGCGCTGCCGCATCGCCCCACCTCGTCGCGACCGACCCCGTCCGTGGCCCGTGGTCGCCAGAAGAATTCCGCCGTCCCGCCAATGTTGCCGCGAGAGCATCGATTCTTCGCCAACCCGCCCCTTCACGGCAACACCTCGGGCCCCCTGACCTTACGCGGAAGGCGGATCCGTCGGGGCACTTTCCCGCCACAGAACGGCCAACAGTTCTTCGGAAAGCGACAATCCGGCCAATGCGCCCCGTACGGCGGCCCGATTGCGCATCAACAGGCGCCCGCCGTGCGGCGGAACGAGCAGGCGCGCGCCGGTCGGGCCGGGGCCGCCGGCCGCCGCCGGGTCGCCGCCGCCCAGCCGGGCGGCCACCGCGGGTTGCAGGTCGAGCGGCGCCACGGCGGCCGGGGCGCCCGGAATCCCCTGCTCCAGAACGGCGGTGAGGGCCCGGCTGAACGATCCGCCGCCACCGGGCAGCACGTCGTCCCGGCCGCGTCTACCGGGGGTGTAGCGGCCGACCCTCCCCCAGAGCGGGACTCGCGAGTACCCGAGCAGCTCCCCCGCGCCGTCCTCGCGTTCGAGCGCCGCCCAGGTGTCCCGGTCGGCGACGGCGTCGACCAGCAGCAGCGCCTCCTCCTGGTCGCCGTGGACCATCGCGCTGACCACCCAGTCCCAGGCGAGCCCCCGCCGGTAGGCGTTGTCGGCGGTACTGCCGCCGGTGACCAGCGCCAGCCGCCGCCCGCGCGGGTCGGCGACCAGCTGGCCGAGCAGGCAGACCACCAGCCACCGGCCGGGCCGGCGGGCCGCCTCGCGCACCTCGGTGAGCATGGTGTTGGCGTCGGCGGCCGGATCGACCACCGTGACCCGGCAGCCGGCCGAGCCCGCGTCGAAGCACATCCCGGGCAGCACGTCGGCCAGCAGCCGGGCGCCGTCCGCCGCCGCCGCCGAGCCGCCGAAGCCGCGGTCGGGCCCGCCGTCCGCCCCGACCACCACCAGATCGACCCCGCTGATCATCCGTACGCCCCCTTCCTACCGGCCCCGGCGCACCGGAACCGCCTGCCGCCCACACCGCGCGCCGCCACCGGGGCGCCCGCTCGGGACGCCCGGCCCGGACGCCCGGTACCCGCCGGACAAGCTACCGCCCCGGGCCGTCACCGGCCGGGCTCCGGCCAGGTCCGCGGCCGGTTCGCCCCGACCGGTCCGCCGGTGGCCGGCAGCCGGTGCGACGGCCTCCCGTCCCCCCGCTCAGGGACCATGGGCCCTATCGGCCCGCACCGGCGCGGGAGGACGATCGGACCCATGGACCGTGAAGAGCACGTGGAGACCCTGGGCGAGGCCGAGTGCCTGCGGCTGCTCAGCACCGTGCCCGTCGGGCGCGTGGTGTACACCGAACACGCACTGCCCGCCGTGCTGCCGGTCTCCTTCCAGGTCGCGGCGGACGGGCGGCTGCTGCTCGCGGTGCGCCGGGCCGGCACGACCGCGCGCTGCCTGGACGGCACGGTCGTCGCCTTCCAGGCCGACCTGCTGGACCCGGTCACCCGGACCGGGTGGAGCGTGCTGGTGCACGGCCGGGCGGACGTGGTGCGCGACGCGGACCAGTACCGGCGGGTGCTGCGCTCCGGGCTGCGGCCCTGGGTCGGCGACCCGGACCCGATGTTCGTCGCGCTGGTACCCGAGCTGGTCGGCGGCCGCCGGCTCCTCCCGCTCGGCCGCCGGGTGCAGCACTCCTGAACCCGCCGGGGCGCCCGGGACGCGACGGGGCCCCTGACAGGTGACCGGCGAGTAGGCATACTCTGCCGGAGTCCCGCAGTCCCCGCCCCCAGGAGCGCACCTTGACGACCTTCGCCTCCCTCGCCGACCTGACCGCCGCCGTCGGCACCGAGCTCGGCACCAGCGCGTGGCACACCGTCGACCAGGCCAGGATCGACCTGTTCGCCGAGGCCACCGGGGACCACCAGTGGATCCACGTCGACCCGGAGCGGGCGAAGGAGAGCCGGTTCGGCTCGACCATCGCGCACGGCTATCTGACGCTGTCGATGATCCCGGTGCTGGCGAAGGAGTGCTACACCGTCGAGGGCGTGCGGATGGCGCTGAACTACGGCTCGGAGAAGGTGCGCTTCCCCGCGCCCGTCCCGGTCGGCACGGCGATCCGGGCGACGGCCGAGCTGCTCTCCGCCACCGACGTCCCCGGCGGCGTCCAGGCGGTCGTCCGGTTCACCATCACCAGCGCGGAGAGCGCCAAGCCCCACTGCGTCGCCGAGGCGATCACCCGCTTCTACGCCTGAGCCCACCTTCCACGCCTGGGCCCACCTTCCACGCCTGAGCCCTCCGGACCTGGTGACAGGCCCCGCCGTACGCCGAACGGCCCGCGCAGGGCCTCCCACCAGGTCCGGACGGCCCACAGCGAGTAACCTCCGACGAGATGGTTGTCGTACCAGACCGGACCGCACCACCGGCGGTACGCACCTCGGCATGCCCGGTAGCCGTAACCGTCCTTGGAGGTGCCGTGCCCCGCCCCGCTCCGTGGTATTCCCGCGTCGCCGGTCTGACCTCGCAGTTCTCCACTCCCCCGGGCCTGGCCGGCCTCCGGCGCTCCGTCTGGCACCGGGTCAGGACGGACGCCTTCGGGGCCGAGCCCCGGGGCGAGCGGCTGTCCCGGATCCACCGCTCCCCGCAGTTCGCCGACGGCGCCTTCCGCAACCCGCTGCCCACCCGCCGACTGGTCTACGAGCGCACGCCCCTGGAGATCACCCGGGCCCAGCTGACCTCGAACCGGACCCGCCGCAACCCCACCGCCGCCGTGCCGCTGCACCGGCTGCTCCCGGTCGAGCTGGCCGCGCCGCCCGCCTCCGGACTGCGGTTGACCTGGCTGGGCCACGCCACCGTGCTGGCCGAGATCGAGGGCCGCCGGGTGCTGTTCGACCCGGTCTGGGGCGAGCGCTGCTCGCCGTTCGGCTGGACCGGCCCCAAGCGGCTGCACCCGGTGCCGCTGCCGCTCGGCGAACTCGGGCCGGTGGACGTGGTGGTGGTCTCGCACGACCACTACGACCACCTGGACATGGCCACCGTCCGCGCGCTGGCCGGCACCGGCGCCGTGTTCGCCGTGCCGCTCGGCGTCGGCGCCCACCTGGAGCATTGGGGCGTACCGGCCGACCGGATCGTCGAGCTGGACTGGTGGGAGTCGGCCGAGGTCGCCGGGCTGACCCTGACCGCCACCCCGGCCCGGCACTACTGCTCGCGCGGACCGCGCACCAGCGCCCTGTTCCTCTGGGCCTCCTGGGTGGTGGCCGGGGCCGAGCACCGGGTCTTCCACAGCGGGGACACCGGCTACTTCCCCGGTTTCGCCGAGATCGGCCGCCGGCTCGGCCCCTTCGACGCGACGATGATGCAGGTCGGCGCCTACAGCGACTTCTGGCCCGAGGTGCACATGACCCCCGAGGAGGGGGTCCGGGCCCACCTCGACCTCGGCGGGGAGCTGCTGCTGCCGATCCACTGGTGCACCTTCAACCTGGCGCCGCACCCCTGGGAGGAGCCCGCCGAACGCGCGGTCGCCGCCGCCCAGGCGCTCGGCGCGCGGCTGGCGGCGCCCCGGCCCGGCAAGCCGTTCGAACCGGCCGACCCGCCGCCGCTGCGGCTCTGGTGGCGGGCCGTCGCGGCGCTGCCCCCGGGCCCGGAGCTGCTCGTCCCCGACGGCCCGGCCAAGGCCGCGGGCGGCCCCGCCACCCGGCCGCAGGCGGCCGCCGAGGACGGCGGCGTCACGGTCTGACCACGCGTGACCCGGCCCGGCGCTCGCCGGCAACCACCCGCGAGCGCCGCGCCCGGTCCGGCCGAGGGCCGGTCTTCAGCCCGCCAGCACGTCCCGCAGTGCCCGCGCCTCCTTGACCAGGCGGCTGGAGCCCGCACGGGCCGCCACCCGCGCCACCTCCTCGACCGGGCCGCGCGCCCCGGTCCGCCGGGCACAGTCCGCGGCCACCGCGACCACGTCCCCCAGGCCCCGCGGCGCCGGGTCGAGCACCAGCAGCCCGGGCAGCGCCGGGGCCAGCACCGACCAGACCGTGCCGTACGCGCCGGTCTGCGCCGCCGCGGCCAGCGCCTGGCCCAGTCGCGAGGGCAGCACCGTACCCGCGGCCACCAGCGCCGCCAGCTCCCGGCCGAGCAGGCCCCCGTCCAGATCCCCGCGCGCGGCGAGCACCAGCAGCGCGTCCACCGCCGCCGTCCGGTCCTCGGGGAAGCGCGCACCCAGCCCGTACGCCACCACCAGGTGCACCGCGAGCCCGGCCGGACCGCCGGCCTCGGCGAGGACGGGCAGCATCCCGGTCGCACCTCGCCGCTCGCGGTCGGCGGAGTCGGCGAACCAGTCCAGCCAGCGGGCCGCCAGCTCCTCCCGGTGGTGCGGGAGCATCGCGGCCCAGTGCACGGTGGGCTGCCACTCCCACTGGTCCTGCTTGCGGGCCCGGGCGACGCTCGGCTCGGTCCCCTCCAGCAGGCCCCGGAAGACGGCGTCCAGCCGCTCGCCGGCCGGGCCCGCGGGCCCGGAGCCGATCCCCGGCTGGGCGACGGCGACCCGGTTCAGGGCCTCCCACCAGCGGTTCCAGAAGGGGTGGCGGTCGTCGGCGCCCGGGCCGGGCGCGAAGACGACCCGCTCCGAGGGCTGGCCGGGCAGCCCGCCCCGGGCCAGCCAGTGCGCCACCCGGCGCCCGGCCGGGGAGGCGAGCCGCCCCGCCGCGGCGAGCGCCTCGGCGTCGGCGGTCGGCGCGAGCCGCAGCAGGGCGGCCTGCAGATCCATCTCGCCCGGCGCCACCCCCGCCTCCTCGTACCGGGCCAGCCGCCCGACCAGCGCGGACGCCTCCACCGCGCCGGTCGCATCGGTGGGGGTGGCCAGCAGCAGCGGCGGACAGTCGGTGCCGATCCGCTCGGCCGCCTCCACCAGCCGGGCGCCCAGCACGTGGCCGTACGCCGTGTTGTTCGCACCGCGCAGCGCGGGCCGGCCCTTGCGCCGGAGCACGCCCTTGCGGTGGTGCGGGTCCACCTGCCCGGTGACGGTGAGTGCGACGTACAGGACGTCCCGGGGCCCGCAGTCGTGCCAGCGCCCGGTCTCGCTCCAGTGCTGCACCCGCAGCACCGGCTCCAGCGCCGTGGCGAGCGCCGCCCGGTCGAGTCGGGCGTGCCGCACCAGGCCGTCCAGGACGCGCTCGAAGTCCGCGACGTCCGGCTCGTACCCCGCCAGCAGCGCGGACAACTCCTCCGCGACCTCGGCCGGCGTGGCGATCGGCTCCGCCAGCGGACGCGGGACGGGCACCGGCGGCAGCAGCTCGCTCCACCCGGTGTCCGGGTCGTCGCCGCCGACCGGGGCGCCGAACAGCCCGGCGGCGCGGGCGTGGTGGGCCGGGTTCAGCCCCTCGGCGGCGAACCGCAGCTCGGGCAGCACGGCCGGGCCGGCCGCCCCGAGGTGACGGGCCACCACGTTCAGCGCCCGCTCCTGGAGGGCGGTGTCCGGGTGGCCGAAGGCCTCGGCGGCGGCCAGCACCACCGGGCCGGCGCGCTCCGGCGAGCGCCTCGCGGCCTTCTCCAGCCAGCCCAGCTGCGCCCGGACCAGCTTCTTCTCCGTCCGGAACAGCACCACCGCGGAGGCCTCGACCACCACCTCGGGCTCGACCAGCGCGGCCTCGTCCAGCCCGGCGAGCACCTCCTGGGCATGGCCGGCCACCACCGAGACGCCGTCCAGCAGCGCGAGCAGGCTGCGGACGTGCCCGGCGTACTCCCCGGGCCCGGGGGCGAGCTCCCGCAGCATCGCGAGGAAGAGCCGCTGGTCGACCGGGCGGCCGCCGCGCACCAGCCGGGCGAGGCAGCGGTCGATCAGCTCGGCGCGGTCCAGCTCGCCGCTCGCGGCCAGCCCGGCGACCGCCTCGGCCCAGACGTCCCCCGGCCGGTCCGACCACCGGAACTCCAACAGCGAGCCGATGTCGGCCAGTTCGAACACCCGGGGCAGCAGCACCGGCCGGAAGGCGTCGGCGCGCAGCCGCTCCAGCAGCGTCGCGCGCGCACCGCCCCGGCCGCCGTCGCCCTGGACGAGCCGGCGCAGCCACTCGGTGACGAAGGCGTCGGACTCGGGCACCGGGCAGCCCGTCCGCCGCACCACCTGTTCGATCAGCGGGTAGAGCTCCCAGCTCCAGCCCTGCGGGGAGCGCTGGGCGAGCCGGGCGGCCACGTCGGTCTGCCACTCGACCGGCTGCGCCGCCACCACCTCGGCGAGCGCGGGGTGGCGCGCCCAGGAGCGCTCCGCGAAGTCCCGCCCGCCGATCCAGGCGGCGGCCGCGGCCGGCCCCGTGTGGCAGCCGGCACCGGCGACCAGCAGGGCCCCGCTCTGCCGGTCCGCCGCCTTCGACCACTCGCCCCGGAGCTGCTTGCGCAGCTCCTTCAGCTCCACCAGGCAGGCCCGCCGCTCGGCCGGGCCGAGCGCCGCGGCCAGGGCGGGCACCTGCGGTGTCCGCCCCTCCCGGACGGCCTGCAGCAGCTCCTCGACCGCGCTCATCGGCCGGCCTCCGTCCCGTTGTGGGCCTCGCGGACCATACCGACCGCCAGTGCGTGCTTGCACGGGCCGCGCCCGCCCCGGTACTTGGCCCACCACAGGCAGGTGCAGGCCGCCCGGCCCGCGGCGTCCGTCCGCACCCGCTGGACGTGGTCGTCCACCGTGACGGTGGCGAGGGCGCCGCCCTCCTCCAGCCGTACCGCTCCCGCCGCGACCAGCGCGCGGGCGGCCCGCAGCCGCGGGTTGTGCGCCTCGGCGCGGCCGGCGTCGTAGGGCAGCTGGCGGTGGAAGTAGGCGGCCTCCGCCGTGTCGTAGCCGATCTGCCCGGCCGTGCCGAGCCTGGTCAGCGCGGCCCGGACCCGCTCCGGGGGGAGCCCGGACTGCTCGGCCAGCTCGGCGGTGTCGATCCTCGGCTCCCAGGCGAGCAGCACGCCGACCAGCTCGGCGTCCTGCTCGGCCGTGCCGGTGGCCAGCGCGCCGAGCACCCCGCCCTCGCCGGAGAAGCCCCGGGAGGCGTCGGGCGAGAGGGTGAGGGTGAGCCGCATGCCCGGCAGCACCACCTCCCAGGCCGAGGCCTCCGATCCGTCGCCCGCCACCGGCCCGTACACCCGCAGCGCCAGCGCGTGGCGCAGCACCCGGTGCAGGGCGGCCAGCCGCTCCGGGCCGAGCAGCCGGATCGCGCCGGGCACCGGCCGGGTGGTGGGTCGCAGCGTCCGTCCGGCCGGGACGACCCACCCCGATGCGCCGGGGCGGGCGGTGCCGCGCGGCAGCGAGCGCAGGAAGCGGACGGCCTCGGCGGCGGGCAGCTCGGCCCGCAGGTCGAAGCCGGCGGCGGTGACCTGGGTCTCGGCGAAGCCGCGCAGCCAGCGCTCGGGCAGCGGGACCTTGCGCTCGACGACGGGCCCGTCGAAGGTGGTGACCTCCAGGGCGTCCGGTCCGACGGCCAGGTGCAGCGGGTCGGCCGGGCCGATCCGGGTGAGCGCCTCGCGCAGCGGGTTGTTGACGTCGACGTTGGTGGTGCCGTGGCCGATGTCGTCGCCGTCGAGCCCGGCCTCCAGCACGTCCAGGCGGGCGTAGACGCCGCAGCAGCCGGAGAAGGACTCGAAGCGCAGCCGGTCCCCGTTGGCGGTGACCACCGGGTCGAGCGAGGCGCGCAGCCTGGGCTGGTGGTAGCGGGCGGCGGCGACGTCGGCGACGGCGAGCAGCCCGGCGGCGGCCGGCGCCGGGTCGGCCAGGAAGCCCGCGAAGAAGCGCGGGTTGGCGACCGCCCCCAGCGGGGTGGCGCCGCCGGAGGTCTCCAGGGCGAGGCGGGGGCCGTCGGCTCCGTCGAGGACGGCGGACGGGCGCAGATAGGCGTACGCGTGTGCGGCTTGCGTCATGCCGAGCACGCTAGGTGACCGCACTGACAGTGCGTCCGGCCGCCGCAGGACTGAAACAGGTTCTATTGCGCGGAATACCGTCCGGGGTTACCCACGTCACACCGGTGGACCGTTGGCTTCTGCCACTATGGGCCGGTGAACGAGCTGACCCATCAGGAGACTCGGGCCACCGCCACCGGTGGCCCGTTCGCCGAGCTGCTGCGGATCGACCGGTTGGACGGGAACACGTTCCGGGGCCGCTGCCACGCCGGCGCCCCGATGCGCGCGTTCGGCGGCCAGGTCGCCGCGCAGGCGCTGACCGCGGCCGGGCGCACGGTCGGCGAGGGCCGCTCGGTGCACTCGCTACACGGCTACTTCCTGCTCCCCGGCGATCCGACCCGGCCGATCCGCTACGAGGTGGAGCGGCTGCGCGAGGGCCTGTCGTACGCCACCCGCCGGGTGACGGCCGTCCAGGGCGAGGAGGCGATCTTCACCCTGTCCGCCTCCTTCAAGCGCTCCGAGCCCGCCACCGACCGGCACCGGGAGATGCCCCCGGTGCCCGGCCCGGACGGGCTCCCGGACGCCTTCGCGCGCTGGGACGACGCCGCCCGCGGGGACGACCGGGCCCGGTTCGAGGGGTTCCGCGCCCTGGAGCTGCGCTTCGTCCCGCCGGACGCCCCCGGGCTGCCCCCGGCCGTGCCGGGCATGCCGCAGCAGTTCGTCTGGCTGCGCACCGGCTCCCCGCTGCCCGCCGGGGATCCGCTGGTGCACGTCTGCGCACTCACGTACCTGTCGGACCTGACGCTGGCCTCGACCGCCGGGCTGCACCTGCAGCCCAACTTCTTCCACCGCACCCAGCCGCCGCGGCTGATCCTCGCCTCACTGGACCACTCGATGTGGTTCCACCGCCCGTTCCGGGCCGACGAGTGGCTGCTGTTCGCCCAGCGCAGCCCGTCCGCCGCGGACGGCCGGGGGCTGTCGCTCGGCGAGTTCTACGACCGGGACGGCCTGCTGGTGGCCTCGGCGGTCCAGGAGGCCCTGGTCCGCGAACGGCCTCCCCGCCCCCGTTGACGGGTGCCCGCCGCACCGGTGGCCGGTACGCGAACAACGGGAGGCCGGTCGGCGTCATACTCCTGAGCGGTCCCGAGCCGTATCATGGTGCGGGTGACCAAGGTTGACCTGTCACCACGGCCGGTGGAGACGATGTCTCCGCGTCAGCTCGAACGCCGCGAGTCCCTGATCGCGGCCGCGCTCGCCCTGGTGAACGAGATCGGCGTCGAGCGGCTGCAGATGAAGCAGGTCTGCGAGCGGTCCGGAGTCGCCCTGGGGACGGCGTATCGCTACTTCTCCTCCAAGGACCACCTGTTGGCCGCGGCGATCGCCGAGTGGCACCGGCTGCTGCTGGCCGACCTGGTGGCGGAGCTGCGTGGGCCGCGGGCGGGGCTGGGGGCCACCGACCGGGTGGTGCGCTTCGTCCGGGGCGGCATGCGGGCCTATCAGCGCCAGCCCGAACTGGCCCGGCTGAGAGTGGCCGTCGCGGCGTCCACCGATCCCTTCGCGAGCGAGGCCCTGCAGGGCATGGCCCGTGCCGACAGCACCGCGCTCCAGGCGGTGATGGCCGAAGTCCCGGCCGCCGCGAGCGATCTGGTGCGGCACATCGTCGGCCATGCCTGGCAGGGCGAGCTGACCGCCTGGGTGACCGGCCGGACCACCCTGGGGGACGCCCGGCGGCGGCTGGAGGACGTGGTGCGGCTGGTGCTGACCCCGTACGAGACGCCGCACCCGGCGCCGTACGAGGTCCGGCCGACCAGCTGAGCCGACCGGCCCGGGCGACCGACCGGGCCGTACGGCGCGCGGTTCGGCGCCGTCCGACGGTCCGGCACGCCCTGCCGCCTCCTCGCCGCTCCCCGGCGTGCCCTCCCCTCTCCGCGCACGGGGACTGGACATAGTGCGACATGTATCCATTTCTTGATCATGCCGCCGACCGTCCAGTACGCCGTGAGAGGTACCCCCATGAGCAGTCCGCCGCCGGGCCCTGACGAACCCGCAGCGACCCTCCCCGCCGACCGGGCGGTCTTCGGGATCAGCGCCGTGCTGGTGCTGGCGGTGGTCGCCTGGGGGGTCTTCGCCCAGGACTCCCTCGGCGACGCCTCCAGCACCGCGCTGGCCTGGGTACTGCACAACTTCGGCTGGCTGTTCGTGGTCGCCGCCGACGTCTTCCTCGTCCTCACCGTCCTGCTCGCCTTCAGCCGCTTCGGCCGGATCCGGCTCGGCCGCGACGACGACCAGCCCGAGTTCTCCACCCTCGCCTGGGTCGCGATGATGTTCAGCGCCGGCATGGGCATCGGCCTGATGTTCTACGGCGTCGGCGAGCCGCTCCAGCTGTTCGCCGCCCCGCAGCCCGGCTCCGGCCTCGAACCGCAGAGCCCGGCCGCCGCCCAGAGCGCGCTGGAGTTCTCGCTCTTCCACTGGACGCTGCACCCGTGGGCGATCTACGCCGTGGCCGGCCTGGCCCTCGCCTACACCACCTTCCGCAAGGGCCGGGGCAACCGGCTCTCCGCCGCGTTCGTCCCGCTGATCGGGCAGCGCGGCGCGGACGGCTGGGCCGGGCGGGCGATCGACCTGCTCGCCGTGTTCGCCACCGTCTTCGGTTCGGCCACCAGCCTCGGCCTCGGCGCCCTCCAGGTCGCGGACGGCCTCGGCTACATCTCCTCGGTGCGCAACACCGAGAACGCCCAGCTGGTCATCATCGGCTCGCTGACCGCCGCCTTCGTGCTGTCCGCCTTCTCCGGCGTGCACAAGGGCGTCAAGTGGCTGTCCACCGCGAACGTCGTGCTGGCCTCGGTGATCATGGTCTACGTCTTCCTGGTCGGCCCGTCGGTCTTCGTGCTGGACGCGATCCCCTCCAGCGTCGGCGGCTACCTCTCCGACCTGGTCGCCATGTCCACCCAGACCGGCGCCTTCACCGACGAGAGCTGGCTCGGCACCTGGACGATCTTCTACTGGGCGTGGTGGCTCTCCTGGGCGCCCTTCGTCGGCACCTTCATCGCGCGGATCTCGCGCGGCCGCACCATCCGGCAGTTCCTGCTCGGCGTCCTGCTGGTGCCCAGCGGCGCCACGGTGATCTGGTTCTGCGTGATGGGCGGGACGGCGATCCGGCTGGACTCCACCGGCGCGGCCGACCTGGTCGCCACCATCCCGCAGGGCGCCGAGGCCTCGCTCTTCGAGATGCTCGACGCGCTGCCGCTCGGTTCGGTGACCAGCGTGGTGGCGGTCCTGCTGGTGATGACCTTCTTCATCACCAGCGCCGACTCCGCCTCGCTCGTCCTCGGCTCGCTCTCCAGCCGGGGCTCGCTGCACCCCCGCACCTGGCTGGTGGTGGTCTGGGGCGTCCTGATGGGCGGGGTGGCCGCCGCGCTGCTGCTGGCGGGCGGGCTCACCGCGCTGCAGAACGCCACCATCCTGGTCGCGCTGCCGTTCGTCGTGGTGATGCTGCTGCTCTGCGTCGCCCTGGTGAAGGAGCTGCGCGGGGACCCGGCGGCCGGACCCTCCCGCCTCCACCCCGCACACGGCCTGCGGGACGCCGTCCGGGTCGCCGTCGGCGAGGCGATGGCCGACGCCGGCCGGGGCCCGCGCCCGCCGTCCGGGTGAACCACCGCACCCGAAGCACCCTGTCCGGGCACCGCTCCACCCGGGGCGGGGCCCGGCCCGCACAATCCGACGCCCACGCCCCATCCGGACTTCACCCGTGCGTAGCGACCGTTAACGCCGCCCTGGAACGCTCTCTGACATGAACGCCAACCCTCCGGCGACCCTCGAGGATCCGCGCTTCCCGCTCCCCCAGCGCCACCGCCGTTTCCTCGCCGTCGCCGCCGTGCTCGCCTCCGTCGCCCTCGGCACCCTGGGCGTCGGCGCCACCGTGGAGACCGTCCGACACGACACGGTGGCGACGGCCACCGCCGGACGGTGAACTGACCCGGGCCGCGACGGCCCTCATTGCCCGCACCCTCGCCCGTCCCCCGGCACCGCAGTCCGGCCGTCCAGGCCCCGGATGCGGTGCTTTTCGGTGTTCCGGGCCAGCCGCTCGGGTCGGAGCCCCCGGCCGGGGGCTCAGCGCGTCAGACCCGCTGCTGGGTGAGCGGGCCCGGCTGGCCGGGGACGGCCGGCGGCCCGGGGCGGGAGTGGCGGCCGGTGCCGGGGGCCGGGAGGAGGTCCGCGGCCGGGGCGTAGCGGGCCGCGGGGGCCCGCAGCAGCCAGCCCGGCGGGCGGGTGCCGAGCGGCGCGCGGGTGATCAGGCCCATCCGGTGCAGAAGGTCGAGGGCGTCGCGCCGCAGCGCCGTCCGGTCGGCGAGGTAGTCGCGGCGCCAGCCGGCCGGGAGGCCGTACTCGTCGGCGATGTCCCCGAGCACGCCGTCTATCAGCGCGTCCGGGATCGACACGTCCGTGCCGGCGCTCTCCCCCGGCAGCGGGCGGACCTCCTCGACCAGGCGCTCGACCAGCAGCAGGGTGGCCTGGGCGAGCATGCCGGTGCCGGGCAGGGCCAGATCGGTGAGCTCGTCCGCGGGGTCGAGCAGGGCGACGCCCTCGGCCCGCAGCTCGGCCTCCAGGCCGAGGAAGTCGGCGAGGGCGGCCGGCCCGGTGTGGCGGTGGCGGTCCAGCCAGCTCCGCTGGTCCGCGGTGAGGTCGGCGCCGAGGACGGCCGGGGTCTCGGCGAGGCGGCGGCGGACGGCGATCGCGGGCTCGGCCTCGGCGGCCCGGCGGATCAGGTCGGCGGCGTCGTCCGCGAGGGCGGGCGGACCGGCCGGGACGGCGCGGGCGAGCTCCCGGTCCACGGTCAGGACGGCCGCCGGGTCGGCCTGGGCCGGGGCCTCGGTGAGGACCTGCCAGTCGGCCAGGGCCGCGAGCGCGGCGGCCAGCTCGGCCGGGTCGGCGGCCAGCCCGGGGGCGGCGGCGATCATCGCCGCCAGCAGCCGGCCGAGCGGCAGCTCCTCGGGGGCGTCGACCAGCAGCGCCAGCGCGAGCGCGAGTTGGGCGTAGGCGCCGGGCGTGAACGGGGCTCCGGTGCCGGGGTGTTCGAGCCGGCGGGCGCCGCCGGGGCCGAGGCCGGCCTTGCAGAGCCGGGCGTGCCAGGGGCCGACCACCAGCCGGTAGCCGAGCAGGGTGTCGAACCGCTCGGTCAGCCAGTCCCGGTGACGGCGGATCAGCGGGAACCCGTCGGCGTGCGACCCGGCGGCGGTGACCAGCGGATGGGCCAGCAGCAGCCGGGCGGCGATCCGGCGCTCGGCCGCGGCGGAACGGTCCTGCGGACAGCCGGCGGCCCGGGAGCGCTCGGGCTTGCGGTGCCGGCCCGGCCTGCCCGGGGTGGCGTCCGGGAGAGCGGCGTCCGGGGCGTCCGCGTCCCGCCGGGCCCGGCGCACACCGCGCACCGGGCGGGCCTCCCGCAGCCGCAGCACGGCCGGGGCGTGCGCGGTCGGCCCGTGCCACCAGCTGACCTCGGCGTCGGCCGGGCCGGCCCCCGGCTCGGCCAGGACGCCGAAGTGGCGGGCGGGGTAGAGGCCGAAGGAGGCGGCGCACAGGTCGTCGGCGGTGCCCGGGGAGGCCTCGGCGAACCAGTGGGCCAGCCGCAGCAGCCCCGGGTCGGGCGACAGCCCCTCGGCCGGCCCGTCCGCCGACGGCCGACCGGGCTCCGGCCGGGCGCCCTCCTGCGGACCGTCAGGGCGGATGCCGCGCACGGCGATGCCGGCGTCGGTGGTCCCCCGCCGCGCCCCGCCCTCGCGCCCGTCCGACGTGCCACCGGCCACCCGCGTGGTGCCGGTCGCGTACTCCTGCTGCTCCATGTCGTGGACCAGACTAGACGCTGGGCGCCGCCGCCGGTGGCAGTGCCCGGGGCCCGGGGCCGATCGGCCGGCCTCCGGGCCGTCCCGGTGCGGCGGCCGGCCGCCCGCCCCCGACGCTACGCGCCGGTAACAAACCCTTCCCCCACCGGGTACGGTCGCCTATCGTGCCGAGCACCGGCCCGCCGGCCGCCGCGCCCGCCCACCCGACCCCCCGGAGGACACCGCCGCATGAGTATCCGTACGACCACCCGCGCCGTCCTGGGCGGGCGCCTGCGCTCCGCCACCGGGCTGCTCACCGGCTTCGCCGCGACCTCGGCGGCCCACCTGGGCGCGATCCTCACCGACTCGCCCGTCCTGCGGCACGCCACCAAGCCCGCCCTGATGCCGCTGCTGGCCGCACACAGCGTCACCGCCGCCGCCACGGCCGCCCAGGAGGCCCCGAAGCTGCTGGCGCCCGCGCTGCTGCTGAGCGCCGGCGGGGACGTCCTGCTCCAGCTCGGCAACGACCCCGCGTTCCTGGCGGGCATGGGCTCCTTCGCGGCGGCGCACGTCTGCTACGTGACGATGTTCGTCCAGCGGGGCGCGCTCACCGACCGGCGGCGGGCGGCCGTGGTCGCGGTGGCGTACGCGACGGCCTGGGCGGCGATGGTCGGTCAGCTCTGGCCGGACCTCGGGGATCTGCGGGTCCCGGTGGCCGGCTACAGCCTGCTGCTCACCTCCACCGCCGTCACCTCGGCGGGCCTCGGCTGGCGGACGGGGCTGGGCGGGGCGCTGTTCCTGCTCTCCGACACCCTGATCGCCACCAAGCTGGCGAAGTGGCGGGAGCTGCCGGGCCATCAGTTCTGGATCATGGCCACCTACATCCTGGCCCAGTACCTGCTCTCCACCGGCCTCCTGAGGGCCCTGCGCGAGGAGGAGTCCGCCACCGGGGCGGCCGCCTGGCCGGACCGTGAGCCGTCCCCCGGGCGGAGCACCCGGCCGGCCATCGCCTGACACGCCTGCGCCGCCGGACCAGTGGTCCGGCGGCGCAGGAGGGTCAAGCGGATGACGCGGGTGGAGCGGGCTCAGACGGACCCGGCCCCGCCGCGGCGCCGCAGCAGCCAGAAGCCGCCGATCCCGCCCGCGACCAGCGCCACGCCACCGGCCAGCTCGGCCGGGTTGGCGGCGACCGAGCCGCCCAGACCGGTCTTCACCGCGCCGTGCGGGGCGACCTGCTGACTGCCCGCACCGGACTGCCCGAGCGAGCCGGCCCACTCCCCGGCCGCCTGGCCCCACTCGCCGAGGCTCCCGGTGGGCGAGGAGGACGAGGAGGAGGACGAGGCGGCGACGGTCGTCACGGTCACGCTGGTCGAGAAGGCGCCGCCGTCGGGGCAGGTGCCGTCGACCTTGCTGGCACCGCCGTCCCTGCTCGCCAGCCGGGCTGAGCCGGTGTGCTTGCCGTCCGAGCCGAGGGTGAGGGTGGCCGGACCGCCCTCGAAGGCCGCGGAGCTGGCGGTGATGGTCTTGGCGTTGGGCTTGTCGGACTTCTCACAGGAGACCGTGACCGTCACGGTCTGGCCCGGTGCGGCCTGGGACGGGCTGACCGTGGCGGCGCCGTCCTTGGCCAGCGCGAGGGGGGCCGTCAGGCCGGTCAGCACCGTCGCGCCGATCAGGGCGGCGGCGGCCGTACGCATGGAGCGCATACCCGAACCTCCGGGATTCTCGGGCGCAGCCGGGGACTCCGATGTCCTCGTGATCGAACAACTACACCCAGTCACTCACCGACAGTAGGCACGCACCCCCCGCCCGGCCACCGCTCGGGACCGTTCGGGGGACGGGGGCCGTGTCCGACCGGGCTCAGAGGTCCAGGTCGACCACGACCGGCGCGTGGTCGGAGGTGCCCTTGCCCTTGCGGGCCTCGCGGTCGACGTAGCTGTCCGTCACCGCGTCGGCGAAGGGCTTGTTGGCGTAGGTGAGGTCGATCCGCATGCCCCGGTTCTTGGGGAAGGCCAGCTGGCGGTAGTCCCAGTAGGTGTAGGGGCGGTCGTACTTGAGCGGGCGGGGCACGACGTCCTGGAGGCCGGCCTCGCCGAGGGCGGCCAGGGCGGCGCGCTCGGCGGGGGTGACGTGGGTCAGGCCCTCGAAGGCGGCGAGGTCGAAGACGTCCTCGTCGGTGGGCGCGATGTTGAAGTCGCCGAGCACGGCGAACGGCCGCTCCCCCGCGGCGTCCTCCAGCGAGGCCTGGCGCAGGGCCTCCAGCCACTCCAGCTTGTAGCGGTAGTGGGCGTGGTCGACCTCGCGGCCGTTGGGCACGTAGACCGACCAGACCCGGACCGGCCCGCAGGTGGCGGCGATGGCGCGCGGCTCGACGTCGGGCAGCAGGGCGTCGTCGGCGAGGTAGCCGGGCTGGCCCGGGAGGTCGCGCACCACGTCGTCCAGGCCGATCCGGGAGACGATCGCGACGCCGTTCCACCGGCCGGTGCCGTGGGCGGCCGTCTCGTAGCCCAGCTCGCGCACCGGCTCGTACGGGAAGGCGCCCCCGGCGCACTTGAGCTCCTGGAGGCAGAGCACGTCCGGCTTGGCGCTCTCCAGCCACTCCAGGAGTTTGGGCAGCCGCGCGGTGACGGAGTTGATGTTCCAGGTGGCGATGCGGACGGTCACGGCGGGTGGCCTTCCCGGTGGTGCGGACAGGGGCACGGGCGAGGGTGGGCGGCCCCGCAAGGCCGGGAGCGCCCACCCCGAATCTACCGCCGCGCACCGACAAACCGGTCGGCTCAGGGGGCGGGCCGCACCACCGCGGCCGCGCCGCCGCCGCGCCGCACCGGCTCGGCGGCCGCCACCCAGCGGCCGTCCGACAGCCGCTCGACGCCGGTCGCGGCGCCGATCTCGGGCGTACTCGCGAAGGCGTGGCCGAGCGCCTCCAGCCGCGCCCGCTCGGGCAGCGCGAGGAAGCCGGGCTCGGCCTGGGTGGCCGCGGTGTTGCGCTGGCTGGCGCGCGGCGCGGCGATCGCCTGCTCCAGGCTCAGACCGCGGTCGAGCCGGCCGAGCAGCACCTGGAGGGTGGTGGTGATGATGGTCGCGCCGCCGGGCGAGCCGGCCGCGAGGACGGGCTCGCCGTCGCGCAGCACGATGGTCGGCGAGAGCGAGGAGCGCGGGCGCTTGCCGGGCCCCGGCAGGTTGGGGTCGGGCACCCCGGGGACGAGCGGGGTGAAGCTGAAGTCGGTCAGCTCGTTGTTGAGCAGGAAGCCCCGGCCGGGCACGGTGATGCCGCTGCCGCCGGTCTGCTCCAGGGTCAGCGTGTAGGAGACGATGTTGCCCCACCGGTCGGCGACGGTGAGGTGGCTGGTGCTCAGCCCCTCGTACGGCTCGGGCGCCGCGGCGCCCGTGTTCGCGCAGTCGACCGGGTGGCGCGGGTCGCCGGGGGCGAGCGGGCTGGTGAGCGCGCGGTCGGGGCTGATCAGGCAGGCCCGGGAGGCGGCGTACCGCGGGGAGAGCAGCTCCTTGGCGGGCACGTCGTTGAAGGCCGGGTCGCCGACCCAGCGGTTGCGGTCGGCGAAGGAGATCCGGGAGGCCTCCAGGAAGTGGTGGTAGTACTGCGTGGTGTCCAGGGCGGACAGCTCGCCGTCCTCCAGGATGCCCAGCGCCTCGCCGACGGTGGTGCCGCCGGAGCTGGAGGGGGCGATCGAGTAGATGTCGTAGTCGCGGTAGGCGACGTGGGTGGGCTGCTGGCGGCGGACCTGGTAGGCGGCCAGGTCCGCGGCGTCCACCCGGCCCGGGCGGGCGTTGCGCCCGGAGGCCGGGTCGACCGGCGGGTGCTGGACGGTCCGGACGATGTCGGCGCCGAGGCCGCCCTGGTAGAGCGCCCTGGTGCCCTCCCGGCCCAGCTGCCGGTAGGTGGCCGCGAGGTCGGGGTTGCGGAAGGTGGAGCCGACCTCGGGCAGTCTGCCGCCGGGCAGGAAGAGGCTGCGGGTGGCGGGGAAGTCCTTGAACCGGTCCTGGTTGAGCGCGGTCTGGTCCTGGAAGGTCCGGTCGACCGTGAACCCCTGCTCGGCGATCCGCTCGGCGGGCTTCAGCGCGTCGGCGAACGAGCGCCTGCCCCACGCCTGGACGGCCGTCTCCCAGGTCGCCGGGGATCCGGGCACCCCGACCGAGAGCCCGCTGGTGACGGCGTCCGCGAACGCCAGCGGCTTGCCGTCCTCCAGGAACAGCCCCTCGTCGGCCGTCCGGGAGGCCGTCTCCCGGCCGTCGATGGTGTGGACCCGGCCGCTGTCGTGGTCGTAGTAGACGAAGTACCCGCCCCCGCCGATGCCGGCCGAGTACGGCTCCGTCACGCCGAGCGCCGCCGCCACGGCCACCGCCGCGTCCACCGCGTTGCCGCCCTTGCGCAGCACCTCGATCCCCGCGGCCGTGGCATCGGCGTCCACGCTGGCCACGGCGCCGCCCCAGCCCACCGCCTCGGGCGTCTTCGGCGGCGGCCCCGCCGCCCCGGCCGGCCCGGCGGCCGAACAGACCAGCGCGGTGGCGAGCAACAGCGGCGGGGCGATACGGGCCAGAGCTCTCATCCGAGGGCCTCCTGAGTCGACGTCAACTCCGTTGTTTCACAGGAGGCATGGACCGGACAACAGGGCCTCGCGGCTACCAACGGGTAGTTGACACACCGCCCGGCCCGCCGGGAGCGGGAGGGCCGACCGGCACCAGCCCCTACGGCACGCTGCGCTCCACCCGGCGGCGCTTGATGGTGCGGAAGCGGCGGGCGACCTGGCGGGCGAGGTCGGCGGCGCCGACCAGGCCGGCCTCGTTGCCGAGGGCCGCGTGCACGATGGCGGCCTCGGGCCGGAACCCGCGGCCGGTGAGGGTGCGGCGGAAGGTGTCGCGGGCGGGGGCGAGGAGGAGGTCCCCGGCCTCGGAGACCCCGCCGCCGATCACGAACCGGCCCGGGTCGAGCGCGGCCGCCAGGTTGGCGATGCCGACGCCGAGCCAGGTGCCGACCTCGTAGAGCAGCTCGGTGGCGGTCGGGTCGCCGGCCTGGGCCGCCTCGGTGACCAGCGGGCCGGTGATGCCCTCGACCGCGCCGCCGGCCCTGGCCAGCAGCGGCTGCACCACCGGCGACTCCTCGGCGACCAGCTCGCGCGCGTCCCGCACCAGGGCGTTGCCCGAGGAGTACTGCTCCCAGCAGCCGCGGTTGCCGCACGGGCAGCGGTGCCCGCCGGGCACCACCTGCATGTGCCCGAACTCGCCGCCCAGGCCGTACTTGCCCCGGTCGACGTAGCCGTCGCGGACGACGGCCCCGCCGATGCCGGTGCCGAGGGTGAGCATCACCATGTGGTCCTCGCCGCGCCCGGCGCCGAACCGCCACTCGGCCCAGGCGGCCGCGTTGGCGTCGTTCTCGACGATCACCGGGAACCGCAGCCGCTCGCTGAGCGCCTGCTGGAGCGGCTCGTTGCGCCAGTTCAGGTGCGGCGCGAAGAGCACCTTGGAGCGCTCGGCGTCCACCCAGCCGGCCGCGCCGATGCCCACCGCGTGGACGTCGTGCCGGTCGGCGAGCCGGAGCACCAGCTCGACGATGACGTCCTCGACCACCTTGGCGCTCTTGCTCTTGTCCGGGGTGTCGGTGCGCAGCTTCTCCAGGATCCGGCCCTCGCCGTCCACGACGCCCGCGACCACCTTGGTGCCGCCGATGTCGACGCCGATGGTGGGCAGCCGCAGGATGCCCGCGGGCAGGGCGCGGCGGCGGCGCTCGGCGCGCGGGCCGAGGCCGAGCAGGTTGGGCAGGACGGCCGGCCGGGTGGTGCCATGCGGGCTGGTCACGGCTGCGGGCGCTCCTTCGGATCGGTGGAGGGGTCGGGACGGCCCAGTTCGTGCGAGAGCTCGGCGAGGTCGGAGCCGCCGGCCATCTCGGTGGTGAGCTGTTCGAGGCCGATCTCCGCCCGGGGGTGGCTGCCGGCCATCCGTCCCCGCTTCAGCAGGGTGAAGTGGTCGCCGACCAGGTGGGCGTGGTGCGGGTTGTGGGTGATCAGGACGACTCCGAGCCCGGCGTCGCGGGCGGCGGTGACGTACTTGAGCACCACGCCGGACTGCTTGACGCCGAGGGCGGCGGTCGGCTCGTCGAGGATCAGGACGCGCGCCCCGAAGTGGACGGCCCGGGCGATCGCCACGCACTGGCGCTGGCCGCCGGAGAGGGTGCCGATCGGGCGGTCCACGTCGTGCAGGTCGATCCCCATCCGGGCGAGCGCCTCCCGCGTGGTGGCGCGCATCCCGTCGGCGTCCAGCCGGAGCCCGCCCCAGCGGCGGTGGCCCTGTTCGGAGCCGAGGAAGAAGTTGCGCCAGACCGGCATCAGCGGCACCACGGCGAGGTCCTGGTAGACGGTGGCGATGCCGAGGTCGAGGGCCTGGCGCGGGGAGTCGAGCCGGACCTCCTCGCCGCCGACGGTGTAGCGGCCCTCGTCGTGCTGGTGCAGCCCGGCGATGATCTTGATCAGGGTGGACTTGCCGGCGCCGTTGTCGCCCAGCACGCAGCTGATCTCGCCGGCGTGCAGGGTGAGCGAGACGTCCTGGAGCGCCCGGACGGTGCCGTAGGTCTTGCCCACGCCCTCCAGGGAGAGCAGTTCGGCACCCGGCTCCGGGTGCCCGCCGGCGACCGGCCCGTCGGTCGGGAGCGGCCCGTTCATCGCGGCCCCCGCTCGGCCCGGCCCTTGACCCAGGAGTTCAGCAGGGCGGCCAGCAGCAGCATGGCGCCCAGGAAGAACTTGAACCAGTCGGGGTTCCACTGGGCGTAGATGATGCCCTTGCTGACCATGCCGAAGATCAGCGCGCCGAGCGCGGAGCCGACCACCGAGCCGTAGCCGCCGGTGATCAGGCAGCCTCCGATGACGGCCGCCACGATGTAGATCAGCTCGTTGCCGACGCCCTCGCCGGACTGCACGGTGTCGAAGGAGAACAGCAGGTGCTGGCCGAGCACCCAGGCGCAGAAGCCGACCCCGAGGTAGAGCACCGTCTTCGTCCGGGCCACCGGCACGCCGACCGCCCGGGCCGCGGCCGCGTCCCCGCCGACGGCGAAGACCCAGTTGCCGAAGCGGGTGCGCAGCAGCACCCAGCTGCCGGCCGCCAGCAGGCCGAGCCACCACCAGACGGTGGCCTTGATCGTCAGCCCGCCGACGGTGACCTCGGAGGCGAACAGCCAGCGGCAGGAGGCGAAGCCCTCCATGTCGGAGATCGGCTTGGTGGAGACGGTGCCGGAGACCAGCTTGGTGACGCCGAGGTTGGCGCCGGTGAGCATCAGGAAGGTGCCCAGGGTGACGATGAAGCTGGGCAGCCTGGTGCGGCCGAGCATCCAGCCGTTGAATCCGCCGACGGCCAGCGTGACCAGCAGCGACACCAGGACGCCGACCCAGGTCACGGCGGTCAGCTGGTAGCTGACCATGGACGAGGTGAGCGCGGCGGTGGTGACCAGCACGCCGGCCGAGAGGTCGAACTCGCCGCCGATCATCAGCAGCGAGACCGGTACCGCCATGATCCCGATGGTGGAGGCCGCGTACAGCACGGTGCCCAGCGAGGAGACCCGCAGGAAGGGCTCGGCGACGGCGGCGAAGACCAGGAACACCGCGACGGCGGCGATCAGCGCGCCGAGTTCGGGGCGGGCGAGGAGCCGCCGCAGGGCCGCCGGGCGGTCCTGGGCGAGGACGTCGGTGCTCAACGCGTCCCCCTCGCGACGTACTCGGCGAGCGCGTCCGCGTTCTCCTTGGTGAGGATCTGCGGGCCGGTGAGCACGGGCTTGCCGCCGCCGAGCATGTCCAGGTTGGAGCGGTAGAGCCAGAGCAGGTCGACGCCCTCGTAGCCCTGGAGGTAGGGCTGCTGGTCGACGGCGAAGCCGACGCTGCCGGACTTGAGGCCGGCCACCACCTGCGTGCCCAGGTCGAAGGTGTCGAGCTCGACGGTGCGGCGGGCGTCCTGGATCGCCTGCAGACCGGTGGCGGCCATCGGGCCGGAGAGGGTGAGCACGGTGTCGATGCCCGGGTCGGCCTGGAGCTTGGCGGAGACCGAGGCGCGGGCGTCGGGCATGTTGACGCCGTCCACGTAGAGCACCTGGAACGAGCCGGCGGCCTTGGACTGGGCGCCGGAGCAGCGCTGCTCCTGCCCGACGTTGCCCTGCTCGTGGATCACGCAGAGCACGTTCCTGCGCCCGCGCGAGGCGAGCTCGGCGCCGGCCGCCTGGCCGGCGGTGGTCTCGTCCTGGCCGATGTGGGTGAGCGCGCCGAACCGGGCGGAGTACTCCTGGCCGGAGTTGATGGTGATCACCGGGATGCCGGCGGCCTTGGCCTTGCCGAGCACGTCGCCGAGCGCGTCGCCCTTGGCGAGGGTGACCAGCAGGCCGTCCACCTTCTGGTCGATGGCCGCCTGGACGAGCTGGACCTGGTTCTGGGTCTGCGCGTCGTTGGAGTACAGGAAGGTGATGTTGTCCTTGGCCGCTGCCTGCTCGGCGCCCTTGCGCACGGTGTCCCAGAAGGCGTCGCCGGCACCCGCGTGGGTCACCATGGCGACCTTCCAGCGGGGGGTGGTGACGGCGGCTCCGGCGGCCGCGGCGGCCTTGTCGCGGGCCTGCTCGGCGCGGAGGCCGCCGGTGCTGCTGCAGCCGGCCACGGCGGCCAGCAGCACCAGGGCGGCGCAGGCCGGCCGGAGCCGGCGGTAAGGGCGAAAGCGGGTTGTGCTCATCCCCATAGTCTCGCTGCCCGCCGCACGGGCTCTTGCACCGCCTCGCCCGCCGCCGCGGTCCGTACGGGCGGTATCGTGCCCGCGGGGGCGATCCTGGGAGTTCGCTGGGCATCGCGCCCGGCCGAAGTCCGGATGACGGCCGCCCAGATGGCAGACTATGTCCGACCCGAAAAGGGATCATCACGGAAACGTGATGTTCCTCTCAGGTTCCGCACAGATTCGGACGGCAACCGACCCCCGTTCCAGACCGTCTGATGCCATTGGAGTGCGTTCCGGGCGAGTGGGGCCCGGGGCGGCTTGCAACCCGGATACGAGAACTTGATGCAACTGGTAGGTACGCCATTCTTCGTCTGCACGGTGATCCTCGTGCCGATCTCCATCGCGGTGGCGATGCTGCTCTGGGGCAAGGTGCGAGGCCCCGAGCCGGTGCGGATCCTGTCCAGGCTTGCCATGATCGTGTTCTGCCAGGTCACCGCCGTGGTGATGGTCTTCGTCATGGTCAACAACGCCAACCTGATCTACGGCAGCTGGGACGACCTGCTCGGCACCGGTAACCACGTCCGGGCCGTGCCCTCCGTCCCGCCGGCGGAGCCCGCGGCGCCGGGCGGTGCGGCCGGCACCCCGGCACCCGCCGGTGACGCCAAGCCGCCCGCGAAGGCGCTGCAGTCCTTCAAGGGCGTGGACGACCCCAAGGTGCCGAACGACGTCCAGAAGACCGAGCTCAAGGGCCAGCTGTCCGGGGTGGACGGCGAGGTGCTGGTCTGGCTGCCGCCGCAGTACCACGACCCGGCGTTCAAGGACCGCAAATTCCCGGTCGTCGAGCTGATCCCGGGCTTCCCCGGCTCGTCCTCCACCTGGTACGGCACGCTGAAGGTCTCCGAGCAGCTGAAGCCGCTGATGCAGCAGGGCAAGGTGGCGCCGTTCATCCTGGTCTCGCCGCGCACCCTGCTGCTGGGCAACAGCACCGACGCCGGCTGCACCGACGTGCCCGGCAAGGTCAACGCCGACACCTGGCTGACCCGGGACGTCCCGCAGATGGTGCTGGACAACTTCCGCGCCGACCCGTCGCCGGACCGCTGGGGGGTCGCCGGCTACTCGGCCGGCGCCCACTGCGCCACCAAGCTGTCCCTGGCCCACCCCAACCGCTACCGGGCCGGTGTCAGCCTCTCCGGCTACAACGACCCGGCGGTCGAGAAGGACTCGCTGGTCGGCAAGGACGCGAAGCTGCGCGAGGCCAACAACCCGGTCAACATCGTGAAGAGCGCCGCCCAGCCGCCGAAGGTCGCCCTGTACATCAGCGGCAACAAGGGCGACGGCTACGAGGACGGCCAGGCCATCGCGGCGGTCGCCAAGGCCCCGACCACCATCCAGGTCCAGGAGACCACCGGGCCGCACTCCAGCGACGTCTGGAAGAACATGGTGCCGGGCGTCTTCGAGTGGCTCACCTCGGTCATCCCGGCCCAGCCGTAACGGGGCACGCCGTACGGAGCAGTGCCACCGGGCCCGCCGCGCAGTCGCGCGGCGGGCCCGTGCACAGGTCGGAACAGGTCGGAACAGAACGGAGCAGGCCGGCTCAGGCCAGTTCGAGCGCCAGGTAGAAGTCCACCCGGTCCTCCAGCCGGGAGAGGTCCCGGCCCGTCAGTTCCTCGATACGGCCGATCCGGTACCGCAGCGTGTTGACGTGGACGTGCAGCTGAGCGGCACAGCGGGTCCAGGAGCCGTCCGAGCGCAGGAACGCCTCCAGCGTGCGGACCAGGTCCGCCTGGTGCTCGATGTCGTAGGCGATCACCTTGTCCAGCAGCCGGCTGCGGAAGGCCCGGCGGACCTCGTCGGGGACGGCCGCCAGCAGCAGCACGTGCGAGGCCAGCTCCTCCGGACCGGCCACGCAGACCCGGCCGACCCGGGCGGCGGCGATCCGGCGGGCGTGCCGGGCCTCCTCCAGGGCGCCGCGCAGGCCGCCCGCCTCGGAGGCGGGGGCGGAGACGCCGAGGGTGATCCGGCCCTCCGAGCCGAGGCCGGCCTCCAGCGGCGCGAGCAGCTCGCGCAGGGTGTCGGCGGGCACCGAGCTGTCGAAGGCGGGCATCACCACCACGGCGCCGGTGCCGGCCCCGGCCACCAGGGCGCGGTCGGTGGTCCCGTTGAGAGCTTCCTCCAGGATTGAGCGCACCACCCCCTCGGGTAGGCCCGTCCCCTCGGCGCTGAGCACCAGCCAGGAGCCGTCCGGGGTCTGCGTCTTGGGCTCGGGGCTCTCGTAGCGGGCGGCCATCGCACTGGAGGCGTAGAGGGTGCGGCTGATCTCGGCCGGGTCGGCGTCGCGCTGAAGCAGGGTCAGCACCTCGTCGGCGAGGCGGCGGCGCAGCCGGCGGCCCTCGTCGCGGCGGTGGCGCTCGGCGGCGACCAGCCGGGCCAGGTTCTCGGCGAGCTGCTGGCGCTTGCCGGTCCACTCGGTGACGTCGCCGGCCACCGCGAGCACCCAGTCGGCGAGCGGCGCCTCGGTGTCGGCCAGCGCGGGGGCGGGCAGCAGCGAGTACGAGCCGGTGGCCAGCCTGGCCCGGTGCGGGGGGCGGCGGCGCTGGCGCTGGGCGCCGAGGTGGGCGCGGACGAGCTGGTCGCGGTCCTCGGCGGAGAGCCGGTCGGCGGGACCGGCGATCACCGCGCCGGTCGGGGTGAGCACCCAGCAGTCGAGGTCGAGGTCGCCGCCGAGCAGGTCGAGGACGGCGTCCAGGCCGCCGCCGCCGGCCGCGGAGACCAGCAGCCGGTGGCGGTCGACCAGGGCGGCCAGGTCGGCGGCGCGGTCGGCGGAGACCTGGCGGCCGATGAACTCGGTGACCGTGCCGAAGGCGATGTCGTCGGGTACGGCCAACAGGGGCATCCGGTGGCGCCGACACGCCTCGACCAGGTCCTCGGGGACGGGCCCGACCTCGGCCTCGCCGGCCGCGAGGGCGACGGCGCCGCCGGCCACGATGGTGCGCACGAAGCGCTCGGAGTCGGCCGGCGCGGTGCGCCAGAGCATGCCGGTGAGCACCAGCTCACCGCCGTGCAGGTAGCGCCCCGGGTCGTGCAGGTCGGTGGTCATGACGCCGCTGACCTGCCGGTCCAGCTCGTCCTCGGCCGCGAGCAGGCGCAGTCTCGGGGCGCCGGGGGCGAGCAGGTCACGGACACGCATCCGCGGACTCCTAACGGGCTGGGGTGAGGGTGGGGGTGCCCGAGCACGCGGTCCGGGGGTCACAGTGTGCCCGAACATCCGTCCTCGGTGTTACGTACCGACCGGCACCCGGATCACGGGCCCGTAGCTTGGGAATCACAGCCGGATTACGGTCGTAGATGGCGCCCGGTCCACAGCTGGGCTGCGAGATTGTCGTCCTTAGAGGAACGTACAGGATGGCGGGCGGGACCACAGCCGGGGCTTCATGCCATCGGTGACTGCCAGTGGGCCCCGTCACAGCGGTTCACTGGCAAACACGCCGCCGGACACAGACCGGTGACCAGGATCCGACGCCAAGGCAACGAAGCGGTTTGCGTGGTCCGAACACCGGGTTCCGGGCACTGTGCCCACCCGCCCGGCAGGCGACGACTTGAGGAGACACCCGCATGGAGTTCCTTCGGCCCGCTAGCTGGGACGAGGCACTCGCGGTGAAGGCTGAGTACCCGACCGCGCTGCCCATCTCGGGCGGTACGGACGTCATGGTCGAGATGAACTTCGACGTGCACCGGCCATCCGCGATTCTCGACCTGAACCGCATCACCGAGCTCACCGAATGGTCGAACGACGGCGACGTCGTCCGGCTCGGTGCCTCCGTCCCGTACACCCGGATCATCAACGAGCTGTCCGGTCCGCTGCCGGGCCTCGCGCTGGCCTCCCACACGGTCGGCTCCCCGCAGATCCGCAACCGCGGCGGCGTGGGCGGCAACCTCGGTGGCGCCTCGCCCGCCGGCGACGCGCACCCCGCGCTGCTGGCGGCCGGCCGGGACGTCTTCGTGGAGGCCGCATCCGTGCGCGGCACCCGGATGATCCCGATCGACGAGTTCTACGTCGGCGTCAAGCGCAACTCGCTCCAGCAGGACGAGCTGATCCGCGCGGTGCACATCCCGGTCGCGGACGGGCCCCAGCAGTTCTCCAAGATCGGCACCCGCAACGCCATGGTGATCGCGGTCTGCGCCTTCGGTTTCGCCCTTCACCCGAAGAACGGCACCGTCGGCACCGGCATCGGCTCGGCCGCCCCCACGCCGCGCCGCGCCGTGGAGGCCGAGGAGTACCTGCAGGGCGTGCTCGCCGAGCGCGGCCTGTGGGAGTCCGGCGAGCTGCTGGGCGCCGAGGTGATCCAGAAGTTCGGCGAACTGGTGAAGGCCGCCGCCTCCCCGATCGACGACGTCCGCGGCACGGCCGACTACCGCCGGCACTCGCTGGCCGTGATGGCCCGCCGCACGCTCACCTGGACGTGGAACGACTACAGCAAGCAGATCAGGAGCGCGGCATGAGGGTCACTTTCACCGCCAACGGAAAGCCCGTCGAGGCGGACGACGTCTGGGAGGGCGAGAGCCTCCTGTACGTGCTGCGCGAGCGGGTCGGCCTGCCGGGTTCGAAGAACGCCTGCGAGCAGGGCGAGTGCGGCTCCTGCACGGTCTACCTGGACGGCACCCCGGTCTGTTCCTGTCTGGTCGCGGCCGGCCAGGTGCAGGACCGGGACGTGCGCACCGTCGAGGGCCTGGCCGACGAGGGCGGCGAGCTGGGCCTCGTCCAGCAGGCCTTCGTCGACGCCGGCGCCGTGCAGTGCGGCTTCTGCACCCCCGGCCTGCTGGTGCAGACCGACGCGCTGCTGGAGCAGGACGCCCAGCCGAGCGACAACGACATCCGCGAGGCGCTCTCCGGCAACCTGTGCCGCTGCACGGGCTACGAGAAGATCATGGACGCGGTGCGGCTGGCTTCCGCCCGCAAGTGCGCTGGTAAGGGGCTTGGAGCATGAGCACTCGCACCATCCAGGGGCAGAAGAACCTGCAGAACATCAACCAGGCCAGCAAGGACGGCATCGGCGGCTCGCCGCTGCGCCCGGACGGCAACCTGAAGGTCAGGGGCGAGTTCGCCTACTCGTCCGACATGTGGCACGAGGACATGCTCTGGGGTATGGCGCTGCGCTCGCCGCACCCCCGCGCCAACATCCTCTCGGTGGACATCTCCGAGGCCCTGAAGGTCCCCGGCGTGTACGCGGTCCTCACCCACGACGACATCCCGGGCTCGAAGTTCTACGGCCTGGAGATCCAGGACCAGCCGGCCCTGGCGATCGACAAGGTCCGCTACCACGGTGAGGCGATCGCGCTGGTCGCGGCCGACCACCCGGAGACGGCCCGCCGCGCGGTGAAGAAGATCAAGGTCGAGTACGAGGTGCTCACCCCGATCACCACCGAGGAGCAGTGCCTCGACCCGCAGACGTACGGCTACGTGCACGAGCCGCACGAGTACAAGTCGCACGGCTATGACAACATCTGCCACGAGCAGAAGCTGGTCTCCGGCCTGGGCGTGACGGACGAGGTCCGCGCGCTGGCGGACGTCATCGTCAGTGGCGACTACGAGGTCGGCATGCAGGACCAGGCCTTCCTCGGCCCGGAGTCCGGCCTGGCGGTGCCCGCCGAGGACGGCGGCATCGACCTCTACATCGCCACCCAGTGGCTGCACGTGGACCGCCAGCAGATGGCGCCCGTGCTGGCCCTGCCGGAGGAGAAGGTCCGCCTCACCCTGGCCGGCGTCGGCGGTGCGTTCGGCGGCCGCGAGGACCTGTCGATGCAGATCCACGCCTGCCTGCTGGCGCAGCACACCGGCAAGCCGGTCAAGATCGTCTACGCCCGGGACGAGTCATTCTTCGGCCATGTGCACCGCCACCCGGCCCGGATGCACTACGAGCACGGCGCCACCCGCGACGGCAGGCTGGTCTTCGCCGACTGCCGGATCGTGCTGGACGGCGGCGCGTACGCCTCCGCCTCGCCCGCCGTCGTCGGCAACGCGGCCTCGCTCGGACACGGCCCGTACGTGATCCCGAACGTGAAGATGCACGCCATCGCGCTCTACAGCAACAACCCGTCCTGCGGGGCGATGCGCGGATTCGGCGCCGTCCAGGCCGCGTTCGGCTACGAGACGCAGATGGACAAGCTGGCCGCCGAGCTGGGCATGGACCCGGTCGAGCTGCGCCAGCTCAACGCGATGTCCGAGGGCGACTTCATGCCCACCGGCCAGCAGATCGACTCGCCGGCCCCGGTCGCCGAGCTGCTGCGGCGGGTCAAGGACATGCCGCTGCCGCCGCCGCTGGACCTGGCGAACCTGGACGTCCGCCAGATCCCGGGCGCGCTGTCCAACACCTCGCACGGCGAGGGCATCGTGCGCGGCGTCGGCTACTCGGTCGGCATCAAGAACGTCGGTTTCTCCGAGGGCTTCGACGACTACTCCACCGCGCGGGTGCGCATCGAGGTCATCGGCGGCGAGCCGGTCGCCATGGTGCACACCGCGATGGCCGAGGTCGGCCAGGGCGGCATCACCGTGCACGCCCAGATCGTCCGCACCGAGCTGGGCGTGGAGCAGGTCACCATCCACCCGGCCAACACCGAGGTCGGCTCGGCCGGCTCCACCTCCGCCTCGCGCCAGACGTACATGACCGGCGGTGCGGTGAAGCTCGCCGCCGAGGCGGTCAAGCAGGCCGTGATCGACAAGGGCCGCCGGCGCTACGGCTGGACCCAGACCGATCTGACGCTGGCCGGCGGCAAGGTGGTCTCGGAGTCGGCGGGTTCGCTGATCTCCATCGTCGACCTGCTGGGCGACGACGCGATCGACCTCACCCGTGAGCACCACCACCGCCCGACCGTCCCGTTCGACAAGGAGACCGGGCAGGGCTTCGGCCACGTCCAGTACACCTTCTGCGCCAACCGCGCGGTGGTCGACGTGGACGTCGAGCTGGGCCTGGTCAAGGTGGTCGAGCTGACCGCCGCCCAGGACGTCGGCAAGGCGCTCAACCCGCTCTCGGTGGTCGGCCAGATCCAGGGCGGCTGCACCCAGGCGCTCGGCCTGGCCGTGATGGAGGAGATCATCGTCAAGGACGGGAAGGTGCGCAACGCGTCCTTCACCGACTACCTGATCCCCACCATCCTGGACACCCCGCCGATCCCGGTGGACGTCCTGGAACTGCCCGACCCGCACGCCCCGTACGGGCTGCGCGGTGTCGGCGAGGCCCCGACCGTCTCCGCGACGCCGTCCATCGTGGCCGCCATCCGCAACGCGACCGGCCTGGCGCTCAACCGGATCCCGGTCCGGCCCGAGCACCTGACCACCGAGACGCCCGGCGCCCTGTAGGCCCCGGGCCCGTGAACCTCCCCGGGGCGGCGACAGTCCTCCCGCCGCCCCGGGGCAGCACCACCCGCACCACCCGACGCGGTGAAGAGCACCACCAACGCAATGAAGAGCACCACCCATGCACCAACCGACACGAAGCGAACGCCCCATCCCGCTGCCTCTCCCACGCCGGGGTTCTGCAGCGGTGCGCACCACCTACGCACCGCAGGCACCGCCACAGAGTGCGCCCAGTGAGTCGAGTAGTCCCCCTGTGCCAACTTCGTTGACTGGCTGTCAGGTCGGCTCGCCCACCCCAACCCCCTTTGACACTTGGGAGTGGACATGACCCGGATTCCCACGGAGCCCGGCACCACTGAAGACAGACCCGCCGAGGACGACGCCCCCACGTCGCCCCCGGCCGCCTCCCCGAGGAACGCGCTGGACGCGTACTTCAAGGTCTCCGCACGGGGATCGACCCTCGCGAACGAGCTTCGCGGCGGCCTCACCACCTTCATGGCGATGGCCTACATCGTCCTGCTCAACCCGATCCTGCTCGGCGGCGCCGACAAGACCGGATTCAAGCTCGACCACTCCCAACTGACCACCGCCACCGCGCTGGCCGCGGCCGTCACCACCATCCTCATGGGTGTGATCGGCAACGTCCCGCTGGCGCTGGCCGCCGGTCTCTCGGTCTCCGGCGCGGTCTCCGCGATCGTCGTGCCGAACACCACCTGGCCGCAGGCCATGGGTCTGTGCATCGTCTACGGCCTGCTGATCGTGCTCCTGGTCGTCTCCGGCCTCCGGCAGAAGATCATGGACGGCATCCCGCTGCCGCTCAAGCACGCCATCACCATCGGCATCGGCCTCTTCGTCGCCCTGATCGGCCTGGTCAAGGCCGGCTTCGTGCACCACGGCCCGGACCCGTACGGGCCGCCCGTGTCGCTCGGCCCCAAGGGTGAGCTGGTCGGCTGGCCCGTCCTGATCTTCGCGGTCACCCTCCTGGCGATCTTCGTCCTGCTCGCCCGCAAGGTCCGCGGTGCCATCCTCATCGGCATCGCCGGCGGCACCGCGCTGGCCTTCGTCGTCAACGCCGTGGTCGACCTGCCCGAGCACACCTGGGCCAGCTCGATCCCGGAGTGGCCCGGCAGCCCGGTCGCCGCCCCCGACTTCGGCCTCTTCGGCAAGGTCGACCTGTTCGGCGCCTTCGGCAGCCAGGGCATGGGCGCCATCAGCGCCTCCGTCGCGGTCTTCACCCTCGTCCTGGCCGGCTTCTTCGACGCGATGGCCACCATCATCGGCGTCGGCACCGAGGCGGGTCTCGCCGACAAGCAGGGCCGGATGCCCGGCCTCTCCAAGGCGCTGTTCATCGACGGTGCCGGCGGCGCGGTCGGCGGCCTGGCCGGCGCCTCCGGGCAGACCGTCTTCGTGGAGTCCGCCACCGGCGTCGGGGACGGCGCCCGGACCGGCCTCGCCTCCACCGTCACCGGCGCGCTCTTCGCCCTGATGCTGTTCTTCTCGCCGCTCGCCGGCATCGTCCCGGTCGAGGTCGCCTCCGCCGCCCTCGTCGTCATCGGCTCGATGATGATGAGCCAGGCCCGCCACATCGACTGGTCGGACCGCGAGACAGCCATCCCGGCCTTCCTCACCTGCGTCCTGATGCCGTTCACCTACAACATCACCGCGGGTGTCGCCGCCGGCGTCATCTCCTACGTGACCATCAAGGCCGGCACCGGCAAGTGGCGCGAGCCCGGCGTGCTGATGTGGATCCTGACCGCGGTCTTCGTGGTCTACTTCGCCCTCACCCCGGTCAAGTCCTGGCTGGGCGCCCACTAGGGCGTGTCTGACAATTCGCGCGCGGCGAGAATTGTCAGACACGCCCTGACAGCACCGCCGCCGTACGGGAATCGTTTCCCGTACGGCGGCACCCCCCTTCCGCTCACATCCGCGATCCGTGAGGAGCTCCCCGACATGCAGGACATCGCCGAGCAGCTGCAGGCCTGGCACGCGTCCGGGCGCTCCTTCGCCGTGGCCACGGTGGTCGGGGTCTCCGGCAGCGCGCCGCGCGACCCGGGGGCCGCGCTCGCCGTCGACGCCGGGGGCGAGGCGATCGGCAGCGTCTCCGGCGGCTGCGTCGAGGGGGCCGTGTACGAGCTGTGCCAGGCCGCGATCGCCTCCGGCGAGCCGGTGCTGGAGCGGTTCGGCTACAGCGACGAGGACGCCTTCGCGGTCGGCCTGACCTGCGGCGGCATCCTGGACGTCTTCGTCCAGCCGATCACCCCCGGCGCCGACGCCGCGCTCGACGCGGGCATCACCTACATCGCCTCCGGCACCCCCGTGGCGCTCGCCCGGGCCATCGCCGGGCCGCCGGCCCTGGTCGGCGCCACCGTCTGCGTCACCGCCGACACCCACCACGGTGCCCTCTCCCCCGCGCCCTCGACCGTGGCCGCCCTGGAGCGCGCCGTCGTCGCCGAGGCCCGGGCCATGCTGGACGCCGGGCGCACCGGGAGGATCGTCCTCGGCCTGGACGGGCGGCCCTGCGACGACGCCGACCAGGGCACCGTCACCTTCTTCGTCGAGTCCTACGTGCCCGCGCCCCGGATGATCGTCTTCGGTGCGATCGACTTCGCCGCCGCCGTGGTGCGGATCGGCCGGTTCCTCGGCTACCACGTCACGGTCTGCGACGCCCGCCCGGTCTTCGCCACCGAGCGGCGCTTCCCCGAGGCCGACCAGGTCGTCGTCGACTGGCCGCACCGCTACCTCGACTCCCAGCTCGACCGGATCGACGGCCGGACGGTGCTCTGCGTCCTCACCCACGACGCCAAGTTCGACATCCCGCTGCTGGAGCGCGCCCTGCGCCTGCCCCTCGGGTACGTCGGCGCGATGGGCTCGCGCCGCACCCACCGGGACCGCAACGCCAAGCTGCGCGAGGCCGGCCTGACCGAGGCCGAGATCGCCCGGCTGCGCTCGCCGATCGGCCTGGACCTCGGCGCCCGCACCCCCGAGGAGACCGCCGTCTCGGTCGCCGCCGAGATCATCGCCCACCGCCGGGGCGGCAGCTGCCTGCCGCTGAGCGCCGGCGACGGGCCGATCCACCACGACCTGGCGCGCGCGCAGGAGCCGGCCGGCGCCGCCGGGAAGCCGCGGCCGCACGCGGCCTGAGCCCCTGCCCGTCGGCGCCGGGTTTCAGCGCACCACGTTGTACGCCTCGCACAGCAGCGCCGGCGTGGTCGGGATGCCGACCTCCTCGAGGATCGGCATCAGCACCGCCGCGAAGTGCTCGAAGGCCTCGCGGGACTCCCACACGTCGGTGACGTGCCAGCCGCCGTCCGGCGACGGGCCCGCCGCGTGCAGGACCAGCCCGCGCACCGGCCAGTCGGACGGCGAGTTCAGCCCGGTACCGCCGGTCAGCCGGTCCACGGCCTCCTCGTACTGCGCCTGGCCGACGCCGGGGAACTCGAACGCCGCGATGATCGCCATGGGCTGCTCCTGCCTGGTGGGCTGTCGCCTCCCATGCAGCCCCGCCCCCGCCCCGACGGCCATCCCGGCGCCCCCACCCGGGTGACGTTGCGGGCCCCGGACGGCGGCGGCACGCTGGAGACCAGGGATCCGCCCTGACACCCCGGTCCGGGGAAGGGAGCACCGCCATGCGCGCCCTGCTGGAAATCACCCTCGACACCGCGACCAGCAACCGGCTGATCGCCGACGGCGCGGTCGCCGGGATCTTCGAGCGCCTGATGAACGACCTCAAGCCCGAGGCCGCCTACTTCTTCGCCCGCAACGGCCGGCGCAGCCAGATCATCGTCGTCGACGTTCCGGACGAGGCCGCGCTGCCCGCCATCTGCGAACCGTTCTGGCTGGAGTTCAACGCCGACGTCGACGTGCACCTCTGCATGGACCCCGCCCAACTGCGCGAGGGCCTCGGACGCCTCGGGCGCTGAGCCGCCGGGGCGCGCTACTGCGAGGCCGCGAGCCGCAGGCCGAAGCCGAGCACCACCACGCCGGTCACCCGGTCCAGCGCGCGCCGCGCGGCCGGCCGCCGCAGCCACCCGCGCAGCACGTGGGCGAAGCCGACCAGGACGGCCGACCAGAGCAGCCCCTCCACGACGTGGACGCAGGTCAGCGCGACGCCGGCGGCGAAGTGCGGGGCCGCCGCCGGGATGAACTGCGGCAGCACCGCCACGTAGAAGACGCCGACCTTGGGGTTCAGCAGGTTGGTCAGCGTGCCGCGCCGCCAGCCGTACCGCAGGCCCCCGTCGACCGGCCCCTCCTCGGGCGCCGCCGCACCGCCCCGGGCGCGCAGCATGCCGACGCCCATCCAGACCAGGTAGGCGGCCCCGGCCCAGCGCAGCACCTCGTACGCGAGCTGGGAGGCCGTCAGCAGGGCGGTCACCCCGGCCGAGGTGAGGGTGCCCCAGATCAGCGTGCCGGTCTGGATGCCGAGCACCACGCCCCAGGCCTGGCGACGGTGGCCGAGGGCCGCCGTGCGCAGGACCAGGGCGGTGTCGAGGCCGGGGGTGAGCGTGAGCAGCCCCACGACGAGGGCGAAGGACCACAGGGCCGTCGAGATCTCCATGGCCCCTGATCGTAGGCTCTACACCGGCCGCACCCGCTCGGCCACCGGGCGGCCCTCCTGCTCGGTCGGGTCGTACTCCACCTGCTGCCCCTCGGTCAGCGCCCGTTCGCTCTCCGAGCCCTGGATCGAGTCGAAGTACACGTACAGCGCGGGCCCGCCGTCGTCGGGGGTGATCATGCCGTAGCCGTGATCCACGTGGTAGGACTGCACGGTGCCGGTGGCCATGGGGAGCTCCTTCGCTTCCGCGGGGTGGTGGACCTCCTGGGTACCAAACCCCCGGGCCCGCGCCGGCCACGACGCGCCCGGCGGACCCGGGGATCGGGACGACCGGAAGGGGTGGACACCGTGCGGGCGGCTCGGGCGATCTCGCTGCTGCTGCTCCTCCAGGCGCGGCGGAGCATGACCGGGGCGAAGCTGGCCGCCGAACTGGAGGTGTCCGAGCGGACGATCCAACGGGACGTCCTGGCGCTGGCCGAGGCGGGCGTGCCCGTCTACGCCGACCGCGGCCGGGCCGGCGGCTACCGGCTGCTGGACGGCTACCGCACCCGGCTGACCGGCCTGGACCGGGCCGAGGCCGAGGTGCTGCTGCTCGCCGGACTGCCGGGCCCGCTGGGCGACATGGGGCTCGACGGCCCCGCGCTGGCCGCCCGGCTGAAGGTGGTGAGCGAGCTGGGCGAGGCCCCCGCCACCGGAGTACGGAGGTTCCACCTGGACGCACCCGGCTGGTTCCGTACCGCGCCCGCCCCGCCGCTGCTCGCCGAGGTCTCCCGGGCCGTCTGGGGCGGTCGGCTGCTGCGGGCCCGTTACCGGCGCGGCGCGGACGCCGTCGAGCGGACGCTGCAGCCGTACGGGCTGGTCCTGAAGGCGGGCGCCTGGTACCTGGTGGCCAGGCCGCCGGACGCGGACGGCGCCCGGGTGTACCGGGTGGACCGGCTGACGGAGGCCGTGCCGCTGGCCGAACGGTTCGAGCGGGACGAGGCCTTCGACCTCGCCGCGTTCTGGGAGGCCAAGGCGGCCGGGTTCGCCCGCTCCCTGCTGCGGGAGAGCGTCCTGGTCCGGCTCAGCCCGCTCGGCGCCGAGCGGCTCCCGCACCTGCTGGAGCCGCTGGCGGCCAGCCAGGCGCTGGACTCCGCCGGGGAGCCGGACGGCGACGGCTGGATCACCGTCCGGCTCCCGGTCGAGTCGTCGGAGGTCGCCTACGAGGAGCTGCTGCGGCTCGGACCCGAGGCGGAGCTGCTCGAACCCCCGGATCTACGGCGCCGGTTGGCGCGGGCGGCGGCCCGCACCGCGGCGCTGTACACCGCTCAGCGGTAGTCGGCCGGGTCCGGCGGGGCGTCCGCCGCCTCCGCGTCCACCAGGTAGCTCCAGGCGTCCGGGCGGCTGCCGTCCAGGTCGGTGAAGCCGTACTCCTTGGCCAGGGCGCCGCTGGAGAGCGAGGCGGCGTTGAAGCGCTTCACCTCCGGGTCGCAGGCCAGCGCGACCACCGCGCGGCCGACGTAGGCGGGCGACTCCGAGATGCCGAAGTCCGGCTGCTCCGCCAGCGCCTCGCGCCAGGTCTCCTCGGTGACCCCGAAGTGCTCCAGCATCATCTCCGAGCGCAGCCAGCCGGGGGTCAGCGCGACCGCCGTCGCACCGCGCGGGCCGAGCTCGTGGCCCAGGGCGAAGGCCATCCGCAGCACCGAGGACTTGGCGAGGTCGTAGAAGAGGGAGTTGCGGTAGCGGGTGGCGTTGTACTCGGCGGTGCCGTCGGTCATCTCCACCACCAGCCCGCCGGGGCGGCGCAGCAGCAGCGGCAGCAGGTGGTGGTTGGTGATCGCGTGCGTCTCGACGGCGAGGCGCAGCAGCCGCAGCCCGTTGTCGAGGTCGTGCTCCCAGACCGGCTTCTCCCACTCGAAGAGGTTCTCGCCGCCCCAGATGTCGTTCACCAGCAGGTCGAGCCCGCCCTGCTCGGCCTCGACCCGCTCCGCCACGGCCGCGACCTCGGCGGGGACGAGGTGGTCCGCCCGGACGGCGATCCCGTGGCCGCCGGCCGCCGTCACCAGCGCCGCCGTCTCCTCCAGGGTCTCCGGCCGCCCGTACTCCGAGCGCCGGCCCCCGGCGCTGCGACCCGTCGCGTAGACCGTCGCCCCGGCGGCCCCCAGCTGCACCGCGATCCCCCGCCCGGCTCCCCGGGTCGCCCCGGCGACCAGTGCGACCCTGCCCTTGAGCGGCTGTGCCATGTCGTGCCCTTCTCTGGTGGTTCCTCCGACACCACCGATGCTGTCGTGGAATCCCGACATCTGCTGTCGGGGTTTCCCGGCGTCATGCCCGCGGACGTATGGCGCGGGTACCATACGCATATGGCTCTGAAGCGCACCACGGTCTACGTCGAAGCCGAGGACCTCGCGGTGATCAAGGAGGCGGCCGCCCGGGAGGGAATAGCCGAGGCGGAGATCATCCGGGAGGCCATCCATCTGGCCGCCATGTCCAGGCGCACCTGGGACGAGCCGTTCTTCAGCGCCGTGTACCAGCCCGTCGGCGAGGCCACCGCGGACGATGTCCGGGCGGACCAGGCCGAGGCGTACGAGCGGACGAAGGGCGCCTGCGCCCCGGCCGATCGGCGGCGGGGCGCCGCGTGATCGTCGTCGTGGCCGACACCTCGGGGCTGCTCGCCGCACTCGATGCAACGCATCCGGTCGGGTCCGCCGCCCGTGAGGTGCTGGACAACACGGGCCTGCTGGTGATCCCCCCCGTTCTGTTGAGCGAACTCGACCACCTGGCGAGGAGGGTTCTCGGGCACGCCGCGGCCAGCGGCGCCGTCGACGATGTCACCCGTCGGGTTCGGTCCGGTCGCGCCGTCCTGCCCGAGATCACCGCCGACACCCTTGAGGCGGCGCAGGCCGTCCGGGCACGCCACCGCAGTCTCGGCCTGGATCTCGCGGATGCCGTCAACGTCGTTCTGGCCGCGGAATACCGCACCGACACGATCCTGACCCTCGACCAGCGCGGCTTCCGGGCGGTCAGGCCGCTGACCATGCACAAGGCGTTCCGGATCCTGCCGTTCGACCTGTGAGCCGCGGCTCTGCGGGCCCTGCGGGGGGCAGGGCCCGCGGGGGCGGTCAGGTCACGTTGAGGCGGGCCGCGAGGCGGAGCAGGCCCGGGGAGAGGCGGCTCAGGAAGCGGGCCGCCTTGGCCTCCGGGGTGACCGGGACGACCGGTTTGCCGGTGCGGACGGCGTGCAGGATCGCGGTGGCGACCTTCTCCGGCGGGAATCCGCGGCGGGCGTAGAGCCTCGCGGCGCGGGCCTGCTTGGCGGCCTGCTGGTCGGGGGTGGTGGCGGAGAAGGTGGAGGTGCGGGTGATGTTGGTGTTGACGATGCCGGGGCAGATGGTGGAGACGCCGATGCCGTGCCCGGCGAGTTCGGCGCGCAGGCAGTCGGAGAGCATGAAGACGGCGGCCTTGCTGGTCGCGTAGGCGGTCAGCGCCTTGGACGGCAGGTAGGCGGCGGCCGAGGCGAGGTTGACGATGTGGCCGCCCTGGCCCCGGTCGGCCATCAGCGTGCCGAAGACCCGGCAGCCGTGGATGACGCCCCAGAGGTTGACGTCCAGGACGCGCTGCCACTCCTTCTCGGTGGTCTCCAGGAACGTCCCGGAGTGGCCGATGCCCGCGTTGTTGACCAGCACGTCGGGGACGCCGTGCTCGGCGGCGACCTCGCGGGCGAAGGCTTCGAAGGCGGCGCCGTCGGAGACGTCGACCCGGTAGGCGCGGGCGGGCGGGCCGATCAGTGCGGCGAGTTCGGCGGTGCGCTCGGCGGCGGGCAGGTCGAGGTCGCAGACCACGACCCGGGCGCCCTGCTCGGCGAAGGCCAGCGCGGTGGCCCGGCCGATGCCGCTGCCGGCGCCGGTGACCACGACGAGGGGGCCGGTGCCGGCCGGGTCGGTGCGGTGGCCGGCGCCGACGGTGGCGGTGAAGTCGCGGACCATGGCGGCCACGGCGCTTCCCTTCTCCAGCAGGGCGGACCAGTGGGTGGCGTGCAGGGAGCGGCGGGTCAGGTTCGGCACCCAGCGCTCCAGGCCCTCGGACAGGTAGGTGCCGACGTAGTGGTCCCGGGTGAGCGTGACCAGCTGGACGGGCACCTCGGTGGGCCGCTCGCGCGGGTTGCGCAGGGTGGGCCGCATGTTGGCCCGGTAGAGCTCGATGCCGCGGACGGCGTCCCGCCGCAGGGTGGGCTGCGGGTGGCCGGCGCGGGGGGTGACCTCCTCCAGGTCGCGCAGCACCCGGGGCCAGGCCCGGGCCAGTCCGAGCCGCCAGAGGCCGGGGGCGAGGAAGGGCAGGTGGAAGGCGGTGATGTACCAGGAGGCCACGCCCTGGGTGAGCAGCTGGCGCAGGTGGCGCGGGGTCGGCCGGCGGTAGCGCTCGCGCAGCCAGTGGCCCATGTGGTCCAGGCAGGGGCCGGACATGGTGGTGTAGGAGGCGATCCGCTGCTCGGCGCCGGGGGTGGTGACGGCCTCCCAGGACTGCAGCGAGCCCCAGTCGTGGGCGACCACGTGCACCGGGCGGTCCGGGCTGACCGCGTCGGCGACCGCGAAGAGGTCGGCGGCCAGCTGCTCCAGCCGGTAGCCGTCCCGGGAGGCCGGGGCCCCGGAGGCGCCGGCGCCGCGCACGTCGTAGCGGACCACGTGGTGGTCGCGGGCGAGGTCGGCGGCGATGTCGTCCCAGACCGCGTGGGTGTCCGGGTAGCCGTGCACCAGCAGCACGGTGGGCGCGTCCGGGTCGCCCTCCTCGAAGACGGCGAGCGGCAGCCCGCCCGAGTGGACGGTGCGGCGGCGGGTGGTCATCGGACCGGTGGTCTTCGGGTGGGTGGTCATCGGGCCTCCTCCAGCGTGGTCCAGCGCCGCACGTGCGGCAGGTCGTCGTCGAGCCAGTAGGCGTCGTCCTCGGTGACGACGAGCAGCTCCTCGAACTTGATGCCCACCTCGCGGAAGCCGATGTGCGGCTCCACCGCCCACAGGCCCGGGGTCGGCGCGTGCCGGGAGGACCGGCCGTCCGCCCAGAGCGGGGAACGGCCGTGCAGGCGTTCGCTGATCAGCTCGCGGCCGAGCGTCTGGAGTGTACGCACCCCGAAACCGAGGACGTTCACCCCGGCCGGGCCGCGGGAGGTGGTCCTGGTCACCTGGTGGCCGATCACCCGGCCCGGGTAGACCCGGTGGCGGTTGTCGTAGCCGTGCGCGGCGATCTGCTCGTCCACCGCCGCGTACACCTCGTCGAGCGGCCGGCGGGCCCGGACCTCGGCGAGGATCAGCTCGCGGTAGACCCGCAGGTCCGCGGCGAGCCGGTCCCAGACCGGGTTGTCGCCGACCTTGCCGCCGTAGCCGATGTCGGCGGTGTAGCCGTCCACCACGGGCGCGCAGTCCAGCACGTAGGGCATGCCCTCGGCGAGCCGGCGCCCGCCGGCGAAGAACTGCAGCGGGGTGTGGAAGTGCCGGAACGCCGTCCGGTCGCCGAACCAGGCGAACGGGACGTGGAAGAAGTCCTGCACCCCGGCGGCGACCAGGCGGCGGCGCAGCTCGGCGGTGGCCTGCCGCTCGGTGACGCCCGGTTCGATCCAGGCGGCGACCTGTTCGGCGCAGTGGTAGGCGAGTTGCTGGACCTCCCGGAAGCGGGTGAGGTCGTACTCGGTGTACGGGAAGGACGGGGGCTTCGCCATCGCGGGGGCTCCTTGCTACAGGTCGAGGACGAGGGTCTCGCCCTCGGCGGCCCGGGAGACGCAGGGCAGCAGGGCGCCGGCGGCGCGCTGCTCGGGGGTGAGGCGGCGGTCGCGGTGCTCGGGGGCGCCGGCCAGCAGGCGGACCTCGCAGGTGCCGCAGAAGCCCTGCCGACAGGAGTACGGGAGGTCCGGGCGGGCCTCGCGCAGCACGTCCAGGGCGGAGCGGTCGGCGGGGACGCCGAGGGCCGGGCCGGCGGCGCCGAGGCGGACGGTGAACGGCTCGCCGCCGGTGACCGGCGCGGCGCCGAACCGCTCGAAGTGCAGGGCGGCGGACGGCGCCGCGGCCATTTCGTCCTGGACGGCGGCGAGCATCGGGGCCGGACCGCAGCAGTACACGGCGGCGCCGCGCGGGGCGTGCGCCAGCAGCTCGGCGCCGGTGGGGACGCCGTGCTCGTCGTCGGTGCGCAGGTGGACCCGGTCGGGGGCGAGGGCGCGCAGCTCCTCGGCGTAGGGGAGGGTGTCGGCGCTGCGGCCGACGTGGACCAGCCGCCAGTCGAGGCCGTGCCGCTGCGCCTCGCGGGCCATCGGCAGCAGCGGGGTGATGCCGATCCCGCCGGCCAGCAGCAGGACGGCGGGCTCGGCGCAGAACGCGAAGCCGTTGCGGGGGCGGCGGGCCGTCAGGCGGCTGCCGGTGGGCAGCTCGTCGTGGATCTCCACCGAGCCGCCGCCGCCCGCGGGCAGTCGGCGCACGGCGATCCGGTAGCCGCGTCGGTCGGCCGGGTCGCCGCAGAGCGAGTAGTGCCGCTCGCGGCCGGAGGGCAGGGCGAGGCGCAGGTGGGCGCCGGGCTGCCAGCCGGGCAGGTCGCCGCCGGACGGGTCGGCGAGGTGCAGTTCGACGACGTCGGTGGCGATCGTGCGGCGGTCGGCGACGACCAGGCGCAGCGGCCCGGCGGGGACGCTGTACGGGCGCCGGGGGCTGCGGCGCAGCAGGGGGAGGCCGAGGGCCGGGGTGTAGCGGTCGCCGAAGGCGGTGAGGCGCCGCATGAACCGGTCGGCGTGCGGGCGGCCGTACAGGTCGGGGGGCGGGGTGCGCAGGTCCATCCGGGCGGCTCTCCTGGCGTGGTCGGTCAGTGGGCGGCGGCGGCGCGGGCGGCCGGGGAGGTGGCGAGGTAGCCGAGCGCCTGGCTGGAGGATCCCTCCTGGGTGGGGTGGTAGCCGCGTCGCAGGTAGCGCAGTCCGGAGCGGACCGACCGGACCGGGTCGGGCAGCAGGCCGCGCCGGGCGATCTGCCGCGCCTCGCGCCAGCTGGGCCGCAGCCGGCCGTCGAGGGTGGGGTCGGCGGCGAGCAGGAAGCGGACGCCGCGGACCCAGAGGTGGACCAGCAGCGGTCCGGAGACGACCATGCCGCGGACCCGGCGCAGGTAGCCGGGGTCGAGGTGGACGAGCAGGTCGAAGGCGACGCTGCGGTGTTCGACCTCCTCGGCGCCGTGCCAGCGCAGCAGGTCGAGCATCGTCGGGTCGGCCTTGGCGCGGTCCAGGCCCGGGGAGTTGAGCACCCAGTCGCCGAGGAAGGCGGTGAAGTGCTCGATCGCCGCGATGAAGGCGACCCGTTCGATGACGTTCTCCCGGGCCTGGGCGGGCGTCAGGCCCGGCTTCTCGCCGAGGACGCGCTGGAACAGCCAGGCGACCTGTCGGACGTACGGGCGGGGGTCGAGGCCCTGGGCGAGCAGGTGGTCCAGCACCTCCTGGTGGGCCTCGGCGTGGATGGCCTCCTGGCCGATGAAGCCGAGCACCTCCTCGCGCAGCCGCTCGTCGCGGATGAGCGGGAGGGCCTGCTTGAACGCCTTGACGAACCAGCGTTCGCCCTCGGGCAGGAGCAGGTGCAGGACGTTGAGGATGTGGGTGGCCATCGGCTCGTCCGGGACCCAGTGCAGCGGCAGCCGGGCCCAGTCGAAGCGGACGTCCCGGGGGGCCAGGACGAGGTCGTCGTGCACCCGGGCGGCGGGGGCGGCGACGGCGGGGACGGGGGTGGCGGGGGTGGGGGTGGTGGATCGGGGCACGGGGAGGCCCTCCTGTACCTGGGGGCGGGTGGCTCGGCCCGCGCTGGTCCGCTCGGCCTGCAGGCAACCTACTCGCGGGTAGTGGCCGCTTCAAGGGTTTCGGCAGTCCTTATCGACATCGAGTCTAATAAGTGATGTGCACCGCGGCGGCCCCCGGGAAACACGGAAGGCCCCGCCGGATCGGCGGGGCCTTCGCGGGGCTGCGGTGCGGTCAGACCGCCATGGCCAGCATCAGCGGCGCGGCACGGGCCGCGAGCAGTTCGGCGGCGGCCTTCAGCCGGTGGACGTTGTCCAGCGGCATCGAGGTGGCCAGGCAGCCGACGGTGCTGCCGGCCGTCACCGGGACGGCGGCACAGACCGTGCCGAGCGCGTACTCCTGGATGTCCAGCACCGGCACGGTGGCCGGCTGGCGCTCCAGACGGTGCATCAGCTGGTCGGCGTCGGTGACCGTCCGGGAGGTCAGCCGGGCCACCGGGTGCCGGGAGAGGTGGTCGAGGCGGCCGTCGTGGTCCAGCTGGCTGAGCAGGCACTTGCCGATCGCGCTGGCGTGCGCGGTGGCCCGGAAGTCCACCCACTCCTGCACCGCCGGGGCGTGCTCGCCGGCGGCGACCGCCTCCACCGACAACTCCCCGTCGTGGTAGCGGCTGAAGTACACCGCCGCACCCAACTCGTCGCGGAGTTCGGCCAGTTTGCGGTTGAGCCGGGCCCGCACCAGCTGCTCGCGGTTGTGCTGCCCGAGCAGCGCGAAGGTGCCGCCGAGCACCCAACCGCCGTCCTGGCACTGGAGGTAGCCCTCGATCTCCAGGATCTCCGCGAGCTGCCGGACGGTCGGCAGGCCGAGCGACGTCTCCCGGGCGAGGGTCACCAGGGTGGCGCCGTCGGGGTGCCGGTCGACGGCCTCCAGCAGTCTCAGGGCGTGCTGCAGAGAGGTGAACGGACCGGGTACACCCTGGTCCAGCATGGCGTGACGACCCGGGGCTGGTGTCGACATGTCGTCCCCTTCCGATGTCCAGCACGCGGAGCTACCCGCGGGCCTCTCCAGCCTAACCACCCCGGGGGCCCGGCAGTTGCCGTCCGCGAATATTCGGTGAAGGCACTGGACAACAGCGGGCCCCTCCCCCACTGCCCTGGGGGGAGAGGCCCGGTGTGCGGCCGCCGGGGCGCGGGCCCCGGCGGCCGGTGAGGGTGGTCGGTCGGTCTGCGGGGGCCGTCAGCCCTCGTCGCCGGCCCGCAGCCGGGTGACGGCGGCCTCCAGGCGGGCGCCGTACTCCTCGTCGGCCGCGTGGAAGTGGGCGAGGTTGCGCTCGACGATGTCGTCGCGCGTCACCTGCGCCAGGAAGCCCGCGATGTTGTCGACCAGGCGGGACTTCTCGCCCTCCGACATCAGCCGGTAGAGCTCGCCGGCCTGGAAGAAGTCGTCGTCCTTGGTGTGCGCCGGGGTGGTGTAGGTGCCGGTGTGGCCGTCCAGCCGGACCGGCGCGGCGAGCGCGCTGTCGGTCTGGGCGGGGCCGTCGTACGAGTTGGGCTCGTAGTTCCGGGCGCGGCCCGACTTGTTGACGGCGGCGAGGCCGTCCCGGCCGTAGTTGTTCGCCTCGGTGGCCCTGGGGGCGTTGACGGCGAGCAGCGTGTGGTTGACGCCGAGCCGGTAGCGCTGGGCGTCGGCGTAGGCGAACAGCCGGCCCTGGAGCATCTTGTCCGGGGACGGGCCGATGCCGGGCACGAAGTTGTTCGGGGAGAACGCGGACTGCTCGACGTCGGCGAAGACGTTCTCCGGGTTCCGGTTGAGGACCAGGCGGCCGACCTTGACCAGCGGGTAGTCGGCGTGCGGCCAGACCTTGGTCAGGTCGAAGGGGTTGAAGCGGTACTCGGCGGCCTCGGCGACCGGCATCAGCTGGACGTAGAGGGTCCAGGACGGGAAGACGCCCCGCTCGATGGCCTGGTGCAGGTCGCGCTGGTGCGAGTCGGCGTCGGCGCCGAGCACCTCGGCGGACTGGTCGCCGTCCAGCGAGCGGATGCCCTGGTTGGTCTTGAAGTGGTACTTCACCCAGAAGGCGTCGCCCTGCTCGTTGACCCACTGGTAGGTGTGCGAGCCGTAGCCGTTCATGTGGCGGTAGGACGCCGGGATGCCGCGGTCGCCGAACAGCCAGGTGATCTGGTGGGTGGAGGCCGGCGAGTGGGCCCAGAAGTCCCAGACGTTGTCCGCCTCCTGGACGCCGGTGAACGGGTCGCGCTTCTGCGAGTGGATGAAGTCCGGGAACTTGATCGGGTCCTTGATGAAGAACACCGGGGTGTTGTTGCCGACGAGGTCGTAGTTGCCCTCCTCGGTGTAGAACTTCAGCGCGAAACCGCGCGGGTCGCGCACCGCGTCGCTGGAGCCCAGGTTGCCCGCCACGGTGGAGAAGCGCAGGAACAGCTCGGTGCGCTTGCCGACCTCGGAGAGGAAGGCCGCCCTGGTGTACTGCGAGACCTCGTCGGTGACCTCGAAGTAGCCGTACGCGCCGGAGCCGCGGGCGTGCACGACGCGCTCCGGGATGCGCTCGCGGTTGAAGCGGGCCAGCTTCTCCAGGAGCTGCTGGTCCTGGATGAGCAGCGGGCCGTACTCGCCGGCCGAGGCCGAGTTCTGGTTGTCGGCGATCGGCGCGCCGGACTCCGTGGTCAGGATCTTGGACATGGAGGGTCCTTCAGGTGTCGATAAAGGCGGTGCGTGGAGGGGGTGGCGGCGGGTCAGGCGCCGAGCAGGCGCCAGGCGGCCGAGCGGCGGCGGGAGGACTGCTCGCCGTCGGGGCCGTCGGCCGGCTGGAGCGCGGCGACGGCGGCGGTGGCCGCGGCCTGGTCCGCCAGCGGGCGGGCGGCGGCCAGCGCGGCGGCCTCCTCGGCGGTGAGGCCGGCCTCGGCCAGGGCGGCGGCGGCCTCGGCGGCGGGCACGGCGTTGAACCAGCGCAGCGCGAGGGCGGCGCGGCCGGCCTCGGTCAGCCGGCCGGTCAGCCGGAGCCGGGCGAGGCCTCCGTCCGGGTGGACGTTGATGCGGACGTGGGTCACCGGGCGGCCGACGTCGAGCCGGAAGCGGTGGCGGGTGTCGGGCTGGAGGCGGGTGCGGGGCAGGATCTCGAACCAGCCGTCACGGTCCTCGGCGGGGTTGCCGCCCTGCGAGGCGTCGTAGCCGGCCAGGTCGGCCCAGCCGGGGGCGTTGGCGACGAAGTGGGTGGTGTCCACCTCGGCGGCAAGGACCTCGCCGCCCCCGGCCAGGGCGATCTGCACCCAGTCGTTGGCCTTGTCGCGCCGACGCCGGGTCTCCCAGCCCTCGCCCATGACGGAGGCGCGACCGGGAGCGTTCAGGTTGTGCGGGGAGGAGAAGTAGCGGTCGGAGGCCGCCTCGGCGACGCCGCCGTACTCCTGGGCGGCCAGGTCGAAGGTCAGGCCGTCCAGCTCGCGCGGGTCCGCCAGGACCTCGCCGTGCACCCGCAGCCGGGCGACGCCGCCGTCCGGGAAGATGGCGAGGCGGACGTGGGTGTAGCGGGTGTCGTCGTGCACCTCGAACGCGTGGGCGGTGTCGCCCTGCAGCGGGGTGCGCGGCAGCAGCTCGACCCAGTCGGCGGCCTGGAGCTCCTCGGGCGAGGGGTGTCCGGGCACCGCGGCGGCCTGCACGGAGGCGCTCTCCGGGTAGTTGCCGGTGAAGTGCGCGGTGTCCACGATCAGACCGCGGACCACGCCGCCCACACCGAGCCGCACGATCACCCAGTCGTGGTCCTCGTCGGTGGGATGCGGCTGCTCGGCGCTGATGCCGCGGCGGCGCTTGGACTCCCAGCCGTCCATGATCTGGCCCTTGTGGCCGAAGGTGTGCGGGCGGAACTCGGCGGGCTTGGCGACCAGCAGGTTCTCCGCGTCCGCGAAGGTGTCCTCGTTGGTGGCGACGACGCCCGCGCCGAGCAGCCGGGAGGCCAGGTTGACCAGCTCGGTGAACGGAGCGCTCGGGGTGGTACCGGTGCTCATAGGGGTCTCCTGCTTACGGGTTGTGGGTGAGCTGGCGGCCGAAGGGCTCGGCGGCGGTGTCGACCGGCCGGCCGCGCAGCCAGGTTGCGCGCACGGCACCGGTCAGCGTCCGGCCCGCGTACGGGGTGACGGGGTTGCGGTGGTGCAGCTCGGCGGCCTGCACCGCGAAGGCGCCGTCCGGGTCGAAGGCCACCAGGTCGGCGTCGTGGCCGACCGCGATGGCGCCCTTGGTCCCGGTGAGGCCGACCAGCGAGGCCGGCCCGGTGGCCATCCAGCGGACCACGTCGCCCAGCGAGTGGCCGCGCCGGCGGGCCTCGGTCCAGATGGCCGGCAGGCCGAGCTGCAGGGAGGCGATGCCGCCCCAGGCCTGGGCGAAGTCCCCGCTGCCGCCGTACTCGGGCAGCAGCTTGAGGTCCGGGGTGGACGGCGAGTGGTCCGAGACGATCGCGATGAACTCGCCGTTCGCCAGGGCCGCCCAGAGCGCGTCGCGGTTGGACTCGTCGCGGATCGGCGGGCAGCACTTGAAGGCGGTGTCGCCGTCCGGCACCTCCTCGGCCGCGAGGGTGAGGTAGTGCGGACAGGTCTCGGCGGTCACCTGGACGCCGTCCTCGCGGGCCTGGCGCAGCAGCGGCAGCACGGCGGCGGAGGAGACGTGCAGGATGTGCACCCGGGCGCCGGTGCGGCGGGCGGTGTCGAGCAGCCGGGCGACGGCCGCGGTCTCCGCGTCGGCGGGGCGCGAGGCGAGGAAGTCCCGGTAGTGCACCCCGGGTTGCTGGGGTGCGGCGGCCAGGACGGCCGGGTCCTCGGCGTGGATGATCGCCAGGGCGCCGATCCGGGCCTGCTCGGTGAGCGCGGCCTCCAGGTCGGCCTGTTCCACGTGCGGGAACTCGTCCACGCCGGACGGTGCCAGGAAGCTCTTGAAGCCGAACACGCCCGCCCGGTGCAGGGGTTCGAGGTCGGGGACGTTGCCGGGGACGGCGCCGCCCCAGAAGCCGAGGTCGACCCAGGCCTGGCCCTCGGCGGTCTTCCGCTTGGCGTCCAGGCCGTCCACCGTGGTGGTGGGCGGGATGGAGTTGAGCGGCATGTCGATGATGGTGGTGACGCCGCCGGCCGCGGCGGCCCGGGTGGCGGTGGCGAAGCCCTCCCACTCGGTGCGGCCGGGCTCGTTGACGTGCACGTGGGTGTCGACCAGACCCGGGAGCAGCGCGGTGTCGCCGAGGTCGGTGAGGTGGCGGTCGCCGACCGCCAGGGAGCCGTGCGCGGCGATCTGCTCGATCCTCCCGTCGCGGATCAGCACGTCGGCGGGGCGCTCACCATCGGGCAGGACGACCCGGCGGGAGCGGATCACCGCCGTCTCGCTGAAGGACATGAGGGACCTCCGAAACCTTGGTACGAGTGGGGTGTGCCGAAGGAATGCCCGGAGCCTAGGGCCGCCTTCAACAAAACGTCAATGTAGGAAGATACGAGAGGCCGGCCGCTAACGGGAGAGGAACTCCGCCGCCAGCCGCTCCCCCGCGACCTCGGCCAGCTCAGCCGCCCTGGTCATGCTGTCCCCCGGCTGCTCGGCCAGGTCGGTGAGCGCGTACGCGGCGGCGAAACCGGCCGCCCGCCACTCCCGTTCCGACAGCTCCAGCCGTCCTGCCACAGCGGCCACCCGAACCCCCGCCCGGGTGGCCGCCGCGGCAACGCCGGCGGGGGCCTTGCCATGGAGCGTCTGCGCGTCCAGGCACCCCTCACCGGTCACGACGAGGCGTGCCCCACGCACGGCCGCGTCGAAACCCAGCAGTTCGAGCATCAGCTCGATGCCGGGTCGCATGGTGGCGCCCAGCAGGGCGAGGGCGGCGAAGCCGACCCCGCCCGCGGCCCCGGCGCCGGGGGCGTCACGGAGGTCCCGTCCGACGGCCTCGCCGACCACGTCGGCGAAGCGGGCCAGGCCCTCCTCCAGGATCACCAGGTCCTCGCCGTCCGCACCCTTCTGCGGGCCGTAGACGGCGGTCGCGCCGCGCGGGCCCAGCAGCGGGTTGTCCACGTCGCAGGCCACCACGACCTCGACGCCGGTCAGCCCGTCGGCCAGCGAGCCGAGGTCGAGCCGGGCCAGTCGGCGCAGCGCGGCGCCGCCGGGCGGCAGCTCGGTGCCGTCGGCGTCCAGCAGGCCGACGCCGAGCGCCTGGACCATGCCCGCGCCGCCGTCGGTGCAGGCGCTGCCGCCGAGGCCGAGCACGATCCGCTTGGCGCCCAGGCCGACCGCCCGGCCGATCAGCTGGCCCACCCCGTAGGAGCCGGCCGCGAGCGGGGCGGTCCGGCCGCCGGGCAGCCGGGCCAGTCCGGAGGACTGCGCCAGCTCGACCACGGCGGTGTCGCCCCGGACGGCCAGCGCGGCGTCCACCGGCAGGCCGGTCGGACCGGCCACCTTGGCCGGGATCCGGGTGAAGCCGGCCGCCAGCGCGGCGGCCAGGGTGCCCTCGCCGCCGTCGGCGACGGGCAGCTCGCGGACCTCCACGCCGGGTGCGCCGCGGCGGATGCCGGCCGCGATCCGGGCGGCGACCTCGGCGCCCTCCAGGGTGCCCTTGAACTTGTCGGGAGCTACGACCACATGGCCCTGAGCGGGGGTGGCGGGCATGGTGCGGGCCTCACTTCCGGACGTCTGGCGATGGTTCGTCAAGCATGTGCCCCCGCGGCGGGCCGGGCCCGGGAGGGGCCCGGCGGGATCCGCCGCCGGGGATCGGGGTTCGGCCCCCTCCCCGCCGTTCCCCTCGTCCCGCTTCCGACGTACGAGAGGCTCCCCTCGGCGAGGGAGGAGGCCGGGCGACACGCAGCCGGCACGACCGAAGTGCCCCCGACAGGGAGTGCGCGCCGCCGGTCTGGTCGATCGGCAGGGGGCGGATGAGCCCCAGCCCGCCTGCCGATCGGGTCAAGCCTCCTGGTGGCGCGGGCACGACCGGATAGGTACACGCCACCAGGAGGAGTCAGGGGGAGCGGGGCTACGCGACCTCGCGGCCCGAGAGCCGCTCGACGCCGCGCAGCAGCGCCGAGTGGTCGAGCGAGCCGTCGCCGTTGGCCCGGGCGGAGGCGACCAGCTGGGCGACCACGGCGCCGACCGGCAGCGCGGCGCCCACGGCGCGGGCGGCGTCGGTGACGATGCCCATGTCCTTGTGGTGCAGGTCGATCCGGAAGCCGGGGGCGAACTCGCGGTTCAGCATGTTCGCCTTCTTGCGGTTCAGCACGGTCGAGCCGGCCAGGCCGCCGCCGAGGACGTCCAGCGCGGCGGCGAGGTCGACGCCGGCGTTCTCCAGGAAGACCACGGCCTCGGCCAGGACCTGGATGTTCACCGCGACGATCAGCTGGTTGGCGGCCTTGACGGTCTGGCCGGCGCCGGCCGGGCCGACGTGGACGACCGTGGTGCCCAGGACGTCGAACAGCGGCTTCGCCTCGGCGAAGTCCTCGGCCGCGCCGCCGACCATGATCGACAGCACCGCCTCGACGGCACCGGCCTCGCCGCCGGAGACCGGGGCGTCCAGGGTGCGGACGCCCTTCTCCCGGGCGGCGGCCTCCACCTTGATCGAGGTCTGCGGGGTGATGCTCGACATGTCGATGACGAGCGTGCCGGGCTGCACGTTCTCCAGCACGCCGCCCTCGCCGAGGACGGCCTGCTCGACGTGCGGGTCGGCCGGGACCATGGTGATGACGACCTCGGCGTCCTTCACCGCGTCCGCGATGCTGCTCGCACCGTGGCCGCCGGCCGCGACCAGCGCGTCGATCTGCGGCTGGGTGAGGTTGAAGCCGGTGACGTGGTGGCCGGCCTTGACCAGGTTGGCGGCCATCGGGCTGCCCATGATGCCGAGGCCGATGAAGGCGATCTTGCGGCTCATCGCGTCGTTCCTTATGTCGTGAAGGGGGTGGGGGCGGGGACTACTTCGCGGCGCGGTACTCGCGCGGCAGCCACTCGAAGGCGTCGGCACTGACGCCGCCGGCAGGGCGGTACTCCAGGCCGATCCGGCCGGTGTAGCCGGCCGCGGTGAGCCGGGCGAAGAGGTCCTCGAAGTCGAGCTCGCCGGTGCCGGGCTCGTTGCGGCCCGGGGTGTCGGCGATCTGCACGTGGCCGAAGCGGTCGGCGTAGCGGTCGATCACGGCCGCCAGGTCCTCGCCGTTCCTGGCCAGGTGGTACAGGTCGCAGAGGAAGCGCGCGTTGCCCAGGCCGGTCGCGGCGTTGACCTTGTCGACGACCTCGACCGCGGCGGCCGCGGAGACCAGCGGGTAGTCCGGGGACTCGGGCTTGTTGAGCGCCTCGATCAGCAGGACCGCGCCGATCGCGTGGGCGGCCTCGGCGGCGATCACGAGGTTCTCCAGCGCGAGCGCGTCCTGCTCGGCCGGGTCCACGCCCTCGACCCGGTTGCCGTAGAGCGCGTTGAGCGCCTTGGTGCCGAGCGAGGCGGCGAGTGCGGCCGCGACCGGGACGTTGGCCCGGAAGCGGTCCTTCTCGGCCGGGACGGAGACGGTGCCGCGGGCGCCCTTGGTGAGGTCGTCGAGGAAGTTGAGGCCGGTGAGCTGCACTCCCGCGTCGGTGAAGGCCTTGCGGAGCGCGTCCAGCTCGGCCTCCGACGGGGTGTGGTCCTCGCCGAAGGGCCACCACAGCTCGGCGGCGGTGAAGCCGGCGGCGGCGGCCGCGGCCGGGCGCTCCAGGAGCGGAAGCTCGCTGAACAGGATCGACAGGTTGACCGTGTAGCCGTGCTCGGAAGCGGCAGTCACGTCAATCACCTCTCACTCTCTTCCGTCTATCCGCAACTTCCACGATCCGGAAGAGGGATTCTGCTTGGTGGAAGCATGTCCGCCGGGTCGAGCGGGTGTCAAGGCCGCCGCAACAATTTGTTGAAGTGGCCCGGTCCCGCCCGTCGAACCGGCCGCGGACTGTTCGATCGACCAGCCGCCTACCGGCCCGCGACCACCCCCTGACCGCCCCCGCCCCCGCTCGCTACAGTGAGCAGGTGCGATTGATGGTGGAGTTCACGACAGAACCGTTCGAACTGGACACGTTCCCGGAGCACGCCGCGGCGGCCCGGAAGGTGGTCGACGAGGCCGGCCTGGCCGTCGCGGTCGGCCCGTTCGGCACCGGCGCGGAGGGGGAGGCCGACCAGGTCCTCGCCGCCGTGACCAAGCTGCTCCGGGAGACCCTGGACGCCGGCGCGACCCGGATCTCCGTCCAGGTCAGCGTGCTGGGCGAGGAGGGCGGTACGCCGTGACCGAGCAGCACCACGTGGACCACCCGCTCGCCGCGGCGATAAAGCCGCTGCTGGACGCGGTCGGCGCGACGCCCGTCCCGCTGGACGAGGCGAAGGCCGAGGACGTCGTCCTGGAGTGGGAGGGCGCCCCGGCCCTGGCCGTCCGGCTGCCCCACCTCAGCAGTGCGCTGGACCGCCTGCTCACCGAGATGACCCGGCAGTTCGACGGCCGCCCGCTGGCCGAGCTGGACCGCTGGGAGAAGCAGCGCGTGGTCGCCCTGCTGGAGGAGCGGGGCGCCTTCACCGTCCGCCACGGGGTGGAGACGGTCGCCTCGGCGCTCGGCGTCAGCCGCTTCACCGTGTACAACTACCTCAACCGCCAGGACGGGACGAAGTCCGGCTGATTCCGGCCGGGCGCGTACGCCCGGGGGGCGGACCCGCAGGCCGGGCCGAACGGGTGAAACCCCTCGGCTCGGCCAGTCTGGACCAGCCCCCGGCGGGGCACACTTGGCTAATCGCACACGAAACGGCCAGGCAACACGCGCCGGTTCAAAACGTAACCACCAACCGTTCAACAAAGTGTTGACGGCCCGGGTGGGTCGATCTAGCTTGTGCGGGTGGCACCACTCTTCAGGAGGTCCACCCGTGACCAACCACCCCCACGCCCTTGAGGCCCTGGCGGCGGCCGACGCCGCCGAGCTGAAGGCGATTCTGCTGGAGGTCTGCTCCAGCCCCGGCTGGGCCACCGCCGTCGCGGCGGCCCGACCGTGGTCCGACCGTGACGCCCTGCTCGCCGCCAACGCGGCGGCCATGGACGCGCTCACCGTCTCCGACCTGCACGACGCCATGGCCGGCCACGCCCGGATCGGCAAGCCCAAGACGGGCGACGCCACCTCCGAGCGCGAGCAGGCCGGCATCCAGGGAGTGGACACCGCTCTCCTCGATGACCTGCACGAGGCCAACGCCGCCTACGAGGCCAAGTTCGGCCACGTGTTCCTGATCTGCGCGACCGGCCGCACCGCGGCCACCATGCTCGCCGCCCTGCGCGAGCGCTACCCCAACGACGCCGCCACCGAGGCGGAGATCGTCCGAGGCGAGCTGCGCAAGATCAACGACATTCGCATCAACCGCCTGCTCGACGAGTCCTGAACTCCCGCCCCGGGAGCCGACTCAGCGTCATATCTGCCATCAGTAAGGTCACTTCACCCATGACTGGCATCTCCACCCACGTGCTCGACACCAGCCTCGGCCGCCCGGCCGAGGGCGTCCCGGTCGAGCTCGCACTGCACACCGAGGGTGGCTGGACGGTGCTCGGCGCCTCCGCCACGGACTCCGACGGCCGGGCCAAGGACCTGCCGGCCGTGGAGGCGGGCTCGGTCGTCCGGCTCCGGTTCGACACCGCCGCGTACTACGCGCGGACGTCGGACGAGGCGCCGTTCTTCCCCGAGGTCTCGATCGTCTTCACGGTCGCGCCCGCGCAGCACCACTACCACGTGCCGCTGCTGCTCAACCCGTTCGGATACTCGGTCTACCGCGGAAGCTAGACCGCCTCATTGATTGGGAGCCATGTCATGGCCCACGTGCTCGGTCAGAACCAGTACGGCAAGGCGGAGAACCGCATCGTCCGCGTCTACCGTGACAGCACCCGTCACGAGATCAAGGACCTGAACGTCTCGGTCGCCCTCTCCGGCGACCTCGACGACGTCCACCTCACCGGCTCGAACGCCAACTGCCTGCCCACCGACACCACCAAGAACACCGTCTTCGCCTTCGCGAAGGAGTACGGGATCGAGTCGGCGGAGCAGTTCGGCATCACGCTGGCGAAGCACTTCGTGGACAACAACGAACCGATCCACCGCGCCCGGATCCGGATCGAGGAGTACACCTGGGACCGGATCAAGACCCCGGACAACTCGGCGCGCTTCATCGGATCCGAAGAGGTCGGCCACTCGTTCGTCCGCAACGGCGGCGAGACCCGCACCAGCGAGATCGTCTACGACGGCGAGAGCTTCCAGGTCATCTCGGGCCTCAAGGACCTCGTCGTGATGAACTCCACCAACTCGGAGTTCTGGGGCTACATCAAGGACAGGTACACCACCCTCCAGGAGGCGTACGACCGCATCCTGGCCACCCAGGTGACGGCCCGTTGGAAGTACGGCTTCAACGGCCGCGACGCCGAGGCCCAGCCCAACTGGAACCGCTCCTACACCCACGTGCGGCGGCACCTGCTGGAGGCCTTCGCCGAGACCTACTCCTACTCGCTGCAGCAGACCCTGCACTCGATGGGCACCCGCGTGCTGAACAACCGCGCCGAGGTGGACGAGGTACGCCTGGAGCTGCCCAACAAGCACCACTTCCTGGTGGACCTGGAGCCGTTCGGCCTCAAGAACGACAACGAGGTCTACTACGCCGCCGACCGCATGTACGGCCTGATCGAGGGAACCGTGCACCGCGAGGGCGTCGTCCCGGTCATCCCGGTCGCCTGACCGCCCCACCCCCATGAACCCCGACCGGCACCACCGCACCCTCCGGCCGTCCGCGGCCGGCTGGTGCCGGGCGGACCGCTGCACCCGCAGTACCTGTTTCTCCACCCCCACCAACCGGAGATCGTGCCCGCCTCGCGGCGGCCGGCCCGGGGTGCCGGAGAGGCCGGCCGAGGGATCCTTGCACCGCCGTCCCGTCCTCGGTCACCGCACAGCAGGCCGTTCTCCAGCGCCGCGGGCGCGCCGGGAGCCTCGGGCACAAGAGGGGCTCGACATGGCACCCAGCAACACCAGCACCAAAGACGGCGGTTCCACCCCTGACAGACCCCTTGGTCCGGACGGTGTGTCAACCAACCTCCCCGACACCCCGTCCGGGCCGGGGGTCCACCCCGTGGACGAGCTGCTGCCACCCGTGAGGCTCTTCTCCACCGGCCTCCAGCACGTCGCCGCGATGTACGCGGGAGTCGTCGCTCCCCCGCTCATCGTCGGCGCCGGCGTGGGACTCTCCCCCGCCGAGCTCGCCCTGCTCATCTCGGCCAGCCTGTTCACCGCCGGACTGGCCACCCTCTTGCAGACCCTCGGCATCTGGAAGATCGGCGCGCGGCTGCCGTTCGTGAACGGCGTCTCGTTCGCGGGCGTCGCCCCGATGATCGCGATAGCCAAGGAGCACGGACCGAAGGACGCCCTCCCGGTGATCTTCGGAGCGGTGATCGTCGCGGGGCTCCTGTGCTTCCTCGCGGCGCCGTACTTCTGCAAGCTGATCAGGTTCTTCCCGCCGGTCGTCCAGGGCACCGTGATCACCCTCATCGGGGTGTCCCTGCTGCCGGTGGCGGTGAACTGGGCCCGCGGCGGCTCGCCGGCCGCGCCCGGTTACGGCTCCACGCGGGCCATCGGCCTCGCCGCGATCACCCTCGTCGCGGTGGTGCTCTGCAACCGGCTGCTGCGCGGCTTCTGGCAGCAGCTCTCCCTGCTCATCGGTCTGGCGATCGGCACCCTGCTCGCCTTCCCGCTGGGTCTGGCCGACTTCGGCGCGGTCCAGGACGCGAAGGTCTTCGCGCTCCCCTCCCCGTTCCACTTCGGCGCGCCGATGTTCGACGCCGCCGCGATCGTCTCGCTGTGCATCGTCATGGTGGTCTCGATGACCGAGTCCACCGCCGACATGCTCGCGCTCGGCCGGATCGTCGACCGCGAGGCCGACGAGCGCACGCTCGCCGCGGGCCTGCGGGCCGACGGGCTGGCCACCGCGCTCAGCCCGGTCTTCAACGGCTTCGCCGCCAGCGCCTTCGCCCAGAACATCGGGCTGGTGGCGCTGACCAGGATCCGCAGCCGCTTCGTGGTCGCGGCCGGCGGAGGCATCCTGATCCTGCTCGGGCTCTTCCCGGTGCTCGGGTCGGTCGTCTCCCTGGTACCGCAGCCCGTCCTGGGCGGCGCCGGGATCGTGCTCTTCGGCACGGTCGCGGCGAGCGGCATCCGCACCCTCGCGGAGGCCGGTATGGAATCCAGCTCCAACACCATCCTGGTCTCCGTCTCGCTCGGTGTCGGGATCATCCCGATCGCCGCGCCGACCTTCTACGACGCGTTCCCGGAGGCCGTCCGCACCCTGATGCACTCCGGCATCTCGGCCGGCTGCGTGATGGCCGTCCTGCTCAACCTGCTCTTCCACCACGTCGGAGTCGCCCGCCGGTCCCCCACCGACGGGGGCGCCGGCGCGACGGTGCCGACGGCGACACCGTCCTGACCGGTCGGGGGTGCGCACCGCTCACGGCGCGCCCCCGGCCCTCCCCCCATAGGAGACACACCATGGCAGTCCAGCCCCCGCCCGCCGACCAGCGGATCGTCATCGAGAACGTCGCGATCGCGACGGTCGACGCCAACGACACCGAGTACGCCCGCGGCCACGTGGTCCTCCTCGGCAACCGGATCGAGTCGGTCGGCGACGGCCCCGCCCCGCAGTGGCTGGACAACGTGGTACGCCGGATCAACGGCGAGGGCCACCTCGTCACCCCCGGCCTGGTCAACACCCACCACCACTTCTACCAGTGGATCACCCGCGGCCTGGCCCAGGACAACATCCTCTTCGACTGGCTGGTCGCCCTGTACCCGACCTGGGCCCGGATCGACGACCGGCTCGTCCACGCCGCCGCCCAGGGCTCGGCCGCCGCGCTGCTCAAGTCCGGTTGTACGACCGCCTCGGACCACCACTACGTCTTCCCCAAGGACGGCGGCGACATCCTCGGCGCCGAGATCGAGGCCGTCCAGGAGCTCGGCATGCGCTTCACCGCGCTGCGCGGCTCGATGGACCGCAGCAAGAAGGACGGCGGCCTGCCGCCGGACCACGCGGTCGAGAACACCGAGGACATCCTGATCGCCTCCGAGGCCGCCGTGGACAAGTACCACGACGCCTCCTTCGACTCGATGCTGCACATCGCCATCGCGCCCTGCTCGCCGTTCTCGGTCTCCACCGAGCTGATGCGCGAGGCCGCCCTGCTGGCCCGCCGCAAGGGCGTCCGGCTGCACACCCACGGCTCCGAGACCGCCGAGGAGGAGGCGTTCTGCAAGGAGCTGTTCGGCATGGGCCCGACCGACTACTTCGAGTCGGTGGGCTGGCTGGGCGAGGACGTCTGGATGGCGCACTGCGTCCACATGAACGACTCCGACATCGCCAAGTTCGCCGAGACCGGCACCGGCGTGGCGCACTGCCCCTCCTCCAACGCCCGCCTCGCGGCCGGCATCGCCCGCGTCCCGGACATGCTCAGGGCCGGCGTCCCGGTCGGCCTCGGCGTGGACGGCACCGCCTCCAACGAGTCCGGCGAGCTCGGCACCGAGCTGCGCAACGCGCTGCTGATCAACCGCCTGCACGGCTCGCCGACCGCGCTGACCGGCCGCCAGGCCCTGCGCCTGGGCACCATGGGCGGCGCCCGGGTGCTCGGCCGGCAGAACGAGATCGGCTCGATCGAGGCCGGCAAGCTCGCCGACCTCGCCCTGTGGAAGATCGACGGCATCATGCACTCCTCGATCGCCGACCCGATCGCCGCCCTCACCCTCGGCGCCCTGCCCCCGCTGGCCACGCTCTTCGTCAACGGCAACGCCGTGGTCGAGAAGGGCCAGCTGACCACCGTCAACGAGGACCGGATCGCCCAGGCCTGCGCCCGCGCCGCCCGGGAGCTCGCCGCCCGGCCGGTCTGACGGCCGGACACCCCGGAGCGCTCCACGACACCTCGGAACACCCCAGGTACCTGACTACACCCCAGACCCCTGACAACACCCCAGACTCCGGGCCGCCCAGGGACGGTGCGTGACCCGGACTCCGTGAGCCGCCTCCAACCGGGCGGCGAGCGGACCGCAGCCCCGGACCCACGGCGAGGGTCCGGGGCTGCGGCGTACCCGCACCCGACCGGGCCGCCCGCTCCCACCCCCGTGGGGCGCGGGCCGGCCCGGTCGGCCGTCACCCGGCGCGCGCCGCCCCGCGGACGGCCACCGGCAGGGCCTGCCCGGCCAGCGCGAACAGCCCCGCCAGGACCACCCAGCCCACCGCGCCGTGGTCGACCGCCGTCAGCGTGATCACCAGCGGCCCGATCACATGCGCCGCCGCCTGCCCGCTCATGAACACCCCCTGGTACTCGCCGTGCGCCTGCGGATCGGCCAGGTCCAGGCTGAGCGTCCAGCCACCGGCGGAGGTCAGCAGCTCCCCGAGGGTGTGCACCAGCGCCCCGGCCAGCAGCACCCCGGCGGCCGCCGCCGCCGGGCCGAACTGCGCCGCCGCGTAGACCAGACAGGCGGCCGCCAGCAGCAGCGCGCCCCGGGCACACGCCCGCGCGGCCGTGGCGACATCGGTGACCCCCCGGCTCGCCCGGACCTGGAACAGCACCACCAGCAGGCAGTTGACCACGTTCACCGCGGCGAGCACCGCCGGCGGCGCGTCCGTGCCGAGTACGATCCACAGCGGCAGGCCCACCCCGAGCACCGCGAGCTGCAGCTCCAGCACCGCGTGCAGGGCGGTGACCAGCAGGTACCGGCGGTCCCGCAGCGCCGACCGCCGCTTCACCGGCACGCCGGCGTCGGCCGCCGGGCCGGCCTCCCCGTCCGGGACGGGCAGCCCGACCAGCAGCGCCGACGCCCACAGGAAGCTCAGCGCGTCCAGCACCAGCACGGCCACGTACCCGGTGTACGAGTCGCTCTGCAGGACGAGCGCCGCTCCGCCGGAGCCGACCACCAGGCCCGCGTTCATCACCGAGCGCAGCAGCGCCCGGGCACGGATCTGGTTCTCGGCGGGCACCGCCCGGGCGATCAGGGCGCTGCGCACCGCCGACGAGCCGCGCGACAGCACCGTCGCCGCGCAGGTCAGCAGCACGAACGCGGCGAAGGAGTGCACGAAGGCGTAGCCGAGCACGGCCGCGGCCTCCAGCGGCCCGACCACCAGCAGCAGCCGCCTGCTGCCGACGCGGTCCGCCAGCCGCCCCATCGGCACCCCGGCGAACACGCCGCAGACGCCGGCGACCGTGAGGCCGAGCGCGACCCGACCGGGTGTCAGGCCGATCCAGCGGGTGAAGAAGAGCACGTTCACCGTGATGAAGAGGCCGTTCCCGACCGTGTTCACCAGGCTCATCAGCACGAGTCGGCGTAGCAGTGGATCGTCCGGCAGAAAGCGGCCGACGACGGTCGGGCGCGCCATGGTGGAGGTCATGGCAGAAGCACAGCGGGGTTCCCGAACGGGCGGAATTCTTTTACCGTTACGGTCAATGTTCGAGTTCCGCTTCGGCGTCGACGACCTCGCCGCGACCTGGTTCGCCTACTCCCCGCTGCAGGAGGCGGTGCTGAGTCTGCGCACCCGTTCGGCGGCCTCCCGCTACCCGGAGCAGCAGCCGTGGCTGGCCCGCTGGCAGTCCCGGTACGAGACGCTGGACACCGCGCTGCTGGAGTCGCTGATCGCGCCGGTCGGCTTCGTGCCGGACTTCCTCACCCCCCGTCCGGGCACCCCGCGCCCGGACTTCGCCGCCGAACTCGCGCGCCTGGCGGACACCCCGCCGGAGGTGGTGCGGGCGGACGTGCTCGCCGCGTACCGGGGGGACGGCAGCCCGCTGCCGCCGGTGCTCGCCGCTCTCGTGGACGACCCGGCCGCGCTGACCGCGCGGGTGGCCGAGGCGCTGGAGGCGTACTGGACGCGCTGCCTCGCGCCGGACTGGTGGCCGCGGGCGCGGTCGGTGCTGGAGGCGGACATCGCGTACCGGGGCCGGATGCTCTCGGAGCGCGGCGCGGAGGGGCTCTTCGCGGACCTCGACGACCGGCTCCGCTGGCAGGCCGGGGTGCTGCGGCTCACCGACCCGCATCCGGCGGTACGGGCCGTGGGCGCCTCGGTGGACGTCGCCGGGCGGGGGCTGGTGCTGATCCCGACGCTGTTCGGGCTGGGCGCGCAGACCGACATCACCCAGGTCGGGCCGCCGCTGATCGCCTACCCCGCGCGCGGCAAGGCCACCATGAGCGAGGGTCTGACGGCCGCTCACCGGGCGGAGCCGCACGGGCCGCTGGCCGGGCTGATCGGCGCGCCCCGGGCCAGGCTGCTCGTCCTGCTGGCGACTCCCGCCAGCACCACCGAGCTCGCCCACCGGCTGGGGGTCACCCCGGGCGCGGTCAGCCGCCATCTGGGGGCGCTCGCCGCCGCCGGCCTGCTCGACCGGGCCCGGCACGGCCGCAGCGTGCTCTACCGCCGCAGCCGGCTCGGCGACGAGCTGGCGGCGGGCCGGTCCTGAGCCGGGCGCCCGTGGCGGTCCGGCCCGGGGCGGCGGCGGCTCAGGCCGTCCGGCCGAGGGTGGCGAGGTAGGCGCGCCAGCCGCCGTGGTGGGTGATCTCCCGGTGGACGCCGCGCTCGGCCTCGCCGCGGGCGAGCAGCATCGAGAGGCAGGCGGAGCCGTCGTCGAGCTTGATCACGCCGAGTTCCAGCTCGGGCGGCTCGCCGGGGAGGATGACGTCCCGCAGGTGCTCCAGGGTGATGTCGTACAGCTCGCCCTCGATCGCGGTGCCGGCGGCGGGGTCGGGGTGCAGCCCGGGGCAGACGTCGTCGATGGAGAAGAACCGGTAGCCGGGCGCGGTGCGGACCGGACCGATCAGGGCGTCGGCGACGGAGGCGTGGAACGGACCGCCGACCATGGCCTGGCCGTTGAAGAAGATGCGGGGCACTGCGGGCTCCTCGGATGACAGGCCGTTCCGTACGGCGACGAGAGGACAGGTGGGTTCGTCGCCGTACGGAACGGAGTAAAGGGGCGGCCGGACTGCTACAGCCTGGCAGGCGGCAGCGGCCGCGCCGGTGGATAGGTTGGGATCAGCCCAGCAGGGGAAGCGCGGGGAGGGTCAGGAAGTCCGCGAACTCCTCGGCGAGGGCGACCTGTTCGAAGAGCCCGGCGGCCTCGCGCCAGCGCCCACCGGCGTAGGCCTCGTCGCCCAGCTCGGCCCGGAGCCCGGCCAGCTCCTCGGCCACCAGCCTGCGCACCAGCTCGGCGGTGGCCTTCTCGCCGGTGTCGGCCAGCACCACGCCGTTGTTGACCCACTGCCAGATCTGCGAGCGGGAGATCTCGGCGGTGGCGGCGTCCTCCATCATGTTGAAGATGCCGACGGCGCCGAGGCCGCGCAGCCAGGCCTCGATGTAGCGGATCCCGACCTGGACGGCGTTGTGCAGGCCGACCCGGGTGCAGCTGCCGCCGGAGCCGGCGATGTCGAGCAGCTGGGCGGCGGTGACGGGCTCGGCCGGGCCCGGGTTGTCCTTCTGGTTCGGGCGCTCGCCGAGCACGGCGTCGAAGCAGGCGCGGGCGACCGGGACGAGGTCGGGGTGGGCGACCCAGGAGCCGTCGAAGCCGTTGCCGGCCTCGCGGTCCTTGTCGGCCTTGACCTTCTCCAGGGCGGCGGCGTTGACCTCGGGGTCGCGGCGGCTGGGGATGAACGCGGCCATGCCGCCGATGGCGTGGGCGCCGCGCCGGTGGCAGGTCTGCACCAGCAGGCGGGTGTAGGCGGCCATGAACGGGGAGGCCATGGTGACGGAGTTGCGGTCCGGCAGGATGTAGTGCTCGCCGGCGTCGCGGAAGTTCTTGACGATCGAGAACAGGTAGTCCCAGCGGCCGGCGTTGAGCCCGGCGGCGTGCTCGCGCAGCTCGTAGAGGATCTCGTCCATCTCGAACGCGGCGGTAATGGTCTCGATCAGCACGGTGGCGCGGATGGTGCCGTGCGGGATGCCGAGGGCGGCCTGGGCGTGGGTGAAGACGTCGTTCCAGAGCCGGGCCTCGAGGTGGCTCTCGGTCTTCGGCAGGTAGAAGTAGGGGCCGGAGTTCGGGTCCTCGGCGCCGCGGGCCAGCAGCCGGGCGGCGTTGTGGAAGAAGTAGAGGCCGAAGTCGAGGAAGGCGCCGGCCACCGGGGTGCCGTCGACCAGCAGGTGGTTCTCGTCCAGGTGCCAGCCGCGCGGGCGGACCACGACGGTGGCGAGTTCGGCGGCCGGCCGCAGGGTGTAGGCCTTGCCGGCCGGGGAGGTGAAGTCGATCCGGCCCTCGAAGGCGTCGATCAGGTTGACCTGGCCGCTGACGACGTTCTCCCAGGTGGGGGAGGTGGCGTCCTCGAAGTCCGCGAGCCAGACCCGCGCCCCGGAGTTGAGGGCGTTGATCACCATCTTGCGGTCGGTGGGGCCGGTGATCTCGACCCGGCGGTCCCGGAGCGCCCGGGGGGCCTCGGCGACCTTCCAGTCGCCGGCCCGCACGGCGGCCGTCTCGGGGAGGAAGTCCAGCGTCCCGGCCCTGGCGGTCTCGGCCCGGCGGGTCTTTCGTCGGACCAGGAGTTCCTGCCGTCGGCCTTCGAAGGCGCGGTGGAGGCCGACCACGAAGGCGACCGCCTCCGGAGTGAGCACCTCCTCCGCCCGCGGGACGCGCGGACCGGCGACAGTGACGACCGGAGCGGCGGGAGAGGCGCCGGCGGGTCCCTGATCTGTAGCCATGGGCAGGACACTCCTAAGACGGTTGAGCCTGGCGAAGGGAGCTCCGGTGGGAACTTCCTTGATCTGAACCGATCGGAACCCACCTGTCGGCTGGTCCGATTCTGTAAGGTGGAGACTAGTTTCCGCGATACAGAATTTCAACGGTTTGTTGAGGTGATCGCTGGGACTCTACTCCTCCCCCGACAGCGAAGGGAACGCCGGTGGTCGCCACCCCCGACACAGCATCGACGACCAGCACGGACCGCGCGAGCGGCGGCGTGCAGTCCGTCGAGCGCGCCTTCCAGCTGCTGGAGGCACTGGCCGACGCCGGCGGCGTGGCGACGCTCAGCGAACTGTCCACCTCGTCCGGTCTGCCGATGCCGACCATCCACCGCCTGGTTCGTACCCTCGTGCAGCAGGGCTATGTCCGCCAGGACACCGCGCGCCGCTACACCCTCGGGCCGCGGCTGATCCGCCTGGGCGAGACGGCCGGCCGGCTGCTCGGCAGCTGGGCCCGCCCGTACCTGGCCGAACTCATGGAGGCCACCGGCGAGACGGCCAACCTGGCCGTGCTGGAGGGCGGCGAGGTGGTGTACGTCGGGCAGGTGCAGTCGCGGCGCTCGATGCGGATGTTCACCGAGGTCGGCCGCCGGGTGCAGCCGCACTGCACCGGCGTCGGCAAGGCGCTGCTGGCGCAGCTGCCCGAGGAGGAGGCGCGCGCCGTGCTCGGCCCCAACCCGCTGCCCGCGCACACCTCGTACACGGTGACCGACCCGCAGCAGCTGCTGGACCAGCTGGCGCAGGCGCGCGAGCGCGGCTACGTGGTGGACGACCAGGAGCAGGAGATCGGGGTGCGCTGCATCGCGCTCGCGGTGCCGGGTGCGCCGACCCCGACGGCGCTCTCGGTCTCCGGTCCGGAGGCGCGGATCCGAGCCCTGGAGGAGCAGGCGGGCGCGGCCTCGCTCGTCCCCGTCATGCAGGAGATCGCGACCCGGCTGGGGCGCGTCCTGGCACCCTGACGGGCGGTCACTCCTGCCGTCCCGCACGCAGAGCGTCGGACCGGCCGACTTCCGGTGGAACTGTTCGCCCGTTCGAGCGGCCCGAGGGCGGGTCGACCCGGCCGCGGCGGGCCGCTCGGTCACGCTGGGGCGGACGCGGCCCGCAACGGTGCGGGGCGCCGGAACGCAGAGGGCAGGGTGAGCGGCGATGTCGCGCAGTGGGTCCGTACGGGGTTACTTCGGCAGGTCACTGACGGTGGGGGCGGCGCTGGTGGTGCTGGCCACCGGGCCCGCGTGGGCGTGTTCGGACACCGATCCGGCGCCGGGGGGCGACCCGGCGGCGGAGGTCGCGGCGCCCGCGGCGCCCGCGCCCGCAGTGCCCGCAGCGCCCGCGCCCTCCAAGTCCGACCTGGAGGTGGTCCGGATCGACCCGGACGCCGCCGCGCCCGGCGGCACCACCACGGTGCACGCCTTCGTGGGCAACGGCGGCCCGGAGACGACGGCCTCCTCGTTCACCGTGGTGGTCACCCTGCCGGAGGGGGTGACGGCCGAGGGGCCGTTCTTCCCGGAGAACTGCTACGACTTCCAGAACGGCCACCGGGTGCGCTGCACCTTCCCCGCGGGGCTGGGCGTGTTCCGCAGCGCGACGGCGCTGATCCCGGTCCGGCTCGCCTCCACCGTCCCCGTCGGCGACCTGAGCGGCGGCTATGTCGCGGTGCGCAGCGACGACGACCAGAACGAGGCGAACAACCGGCAGCCGTTCACGATCCCGGTCGTGGAGACCGCCCGCTCCTGACGGGGCGGGCGGTCTGCGACGGCCGGTTCTAGCGGTACACGCGGACGTAGTCCGCACCGAAGGTGATCGGAGCCGTTCCCTGCGGCGCGGGGTGGTAGTTCCCCGCGCTCAGGGAGAGGTTGAGGATCAGGTAGGCCGACCAGTTGGCGCCGACGCCCTTGCCGTCCGAGAAGACCTTGGTGCCGTTGATGTACCAGTCGACCGAGTTGGCGCCGTAGGAGGTGCCGATGGTGACCCAGCCGTCCTTGGCGATCGCCTTGGCGTCGGTGTAGTACAGGTGGCCCGGGTTGACGTGGTTGGTCAGCTCCAGCAGGTTCGGGTTGTCGGGGTGGTACTCGAAGGAGTCGATCTCCCCGTTGCCGTTCTTCCAGGTCCACAGGGCCGGCCAGGCGCCGGTGCCGGCCGGGAGCTTGACCCGGGTCTCGGCGTAGTCGCCGGTCTTCACCTGGAAGCCCTCGCTGGAGTACTCGGTGGTGAGCAGCCCGGTGTCCCAGGACTGCTTGCCGTTCTCCAGCTTGTTGGCGCCCGGCTTGGCGGTGAAGGTGGCGACCCCGCCGGAGACGCTGACGTTGTTCTTGTTCAGCCAGTCGAGCTTGTTGTCGTCCGGGTTGTGGTTGCCGTAGTGGTAGGCGCTGGACTTGTCACCGGTCCAGCGGGAGCCGTAGGCGATCGGGCCGTTGAACTCGTCGGACCAGGTCAGCGACTTCCCCGCGACGGGGGCGCCGGTGGCCGGGGTCGACGGGGTGGCGGTCGCGGTGGGCGACGGCGTCGGGGTCGGGGTGGGCTTGGGAGTGGCGGTCGCGGTCGGCGTCGGGGTCGGGGTCGGGGTGGCCGTGGCGCCGGAGACCACGAGCTGGCGCGAGGGCAGGTTGTGCCAGGCGCCGGCGGAGTCCTGCCAGAAGCCGAACTGGGTGTACGTCCCGGCGGGCAGGGTGCGGGCACCGGTGGTGATCGACAGACCGCTGGGGCAGATCTGCGCGTTGGCGACGTTGCCGGGGAAGTCGAGGTTGCGCCCGGCCGCGTCGCGGACGCCCACGCCGACGGTCTTGGCGGTGAAGCAGGCCGAGGAGTGGACGGTCAGCGAGGCCGCGGTGGCCTTGCCCGCGACCATGGTGGCCGGGGCGAGCTTGTCCTGGGTGACGGTCGGCGCGGCGGCCGCCTGGGCGGTGGTGACCGCCGGGACGCCGAGCAGGCCGGCGCCGGTGACGGCGAGCGCGCCGGTGACGGCGAAGGCGGTGTTGCGGCCCCGGTGGGAGGGGCGGGCATGGCGCGGTGCGGTGCGCCGGGCAGGCTTCTGCATGGGGTGTCCTCTGCCACGCCTGCGAGGTGAGCTGTCGGGTTCGGGCTGAGGTTGCCCGGCCGCCTGTGGAGCGGCTTCACCCCTAGCCACGGCCCGTGCGCGGGAGCGCACGGGTCGGGCACTGACCTTGGGTCCCCCGCTCCCGTCCGCTGTGGTGCTCGGTTACGCGCCGTCGGGTGGACAGGACTCGGCGTCCCGACGGCGGGGTCCGCGAGGGCGGACGACTCGTGCAGGCTAGGCAGGCCGTCCGGAGCGCGCCAAGGAATCGGCGGCGGTTGTCGCACAGCTCACACCGGCCCGGGCGGGCCGCCGGTCCAGCGGCCGGACACTCGCACATGTGTACGTTCCATGGCGCTTATGATGTCGCCTTGAAGGTCGTGTACCCACGGGTGCCGGCCGGTATCGCGTCCTGACCGGGGGGGTGCGAGACACAGGACCCGATCGAAGAGAGCGCTCTTTCGCGATGGCCTTTCCGTCTGCCGTACTGGACCGACCGTCGGATGCTCCACCGTTCACCGGAGAGCTCCGTCCCCAGGAAGGCGGGACGCCGCGGCGCCGCCTTCCGCTGCTCGCCGCACTCCTCGCGGCGTCCTGGCTGCTGCCGCTCGCCCTGCACCCGGCCGGACTGGACGTGGTGCTGCTGCCGGTCCTGGTGCTGGCCGTGGCCTCACTCATCCGGGTCGGCGGCGGCCTGGTCGACCGGCTCTTCGCGGCCGCCCTGATCACCGCCGCCGGCGTGATGGCCTTCGGGCTGCTCTTCTCGGTCTGGCCCTGGGGCATCCACCCGGTGCCGACCGCCGGGGTGCTGCTCAGCACCGTCTGCCTGGCCGGCTGGCTGGCCGACCGGCGTCCGCGCCTGCCGCTGCGCCTGCGCGGGACGGACGCGCTGGTGGCGGGCACCGCGGCCGGCGTCTGGTACCTCCTGCACCAGGCGGTGGCCGGCAAGTCGCTCACCGAACGGGTGGCGTACATCGCCACCGCCGAGGACCGGCTGGGGCACTTCTCCTACTTCGAGGGCATCCGGCACGTCGGCGGCTACGCCTTCCTGCACCAGGAGCAGGCCCGGACGTACATGATGACCCCGGCCGAGGCGGTGTACCCGCAGGGGTCGCACTTCCTGCTGGCCTGGGTCGACGCCCTGGTCCGCTCCTCCACCGCGCCCGGTGCCGCGCTCGACGCGATGAACCGCTACTTCCTCTATGTGCTGGCCGCCTACGCGCTGCTCTGCGCCGCCCTGGTCTGGGCGGCCCGGTGGATCGGCGGCCCGCGGCTACGCGGCTGGCAGGCCACCGCCGTCTGCGCGACCACGGCCTCGCTGATGCTCGCCTGCAACTACTCCGACCTGGTCGGACACGGCTTCGACTCCACGATCATCGGGCTGCTGTTCCTCGCCGTGGCGCTCCCGCTCGCGGTGCGGCCGGCCATGGGCCGCACCGAGCACCTGCTGATCGCCGTGGCCGGCCTGGTCACCGTCACCTACGTCTACAACCTGTACGGGGTCTTCGCGGGCCTCGCCGTGGCGGGCGGGGTGCTGGTCAACCGGCGCCGCTTCGCCGGTCGGTGGCGCTCGACGGCCCTCGTCCTGCTCGCGGGGCTGGGGGTGGCGGCGCTGCCCAGCGCGGTGTCCGTGCTGTCCGACCTCGACGTCGCGAGCACCTCGAACCTGGCCGGACCGATGGTCGGCACCGACCGCGCCCTGCTGCTCGGCGGCGGGCTGCTCGCCCTGCTCGGCGCGCTCGGCCGGACCACCCGGCGCACCGCCGCCGGCCAGGCGCTGCTGGTGCTGGTCGTCGGGGCGGGCCTGGTGATCGGCGGCTTCGGGTGGTGGCAGCTGCACACCATCGGCTACTACTCGTACTACTTCGAGAAGGTCGGCGCCGCCGGTGTGGTGATCGGCCTGATGTCGATCGGCGCGGTCGGACTGCTGCTGCGCCCCTCCCCCGCCCCGGCGCGCGGCACCTCCCGCCCGGCGCTGCTGCGCCGCGGCGGCGAGGCCGGCCTGTCGGTGCTCGCGGTGGCGACCGCGCTCAGCCTGTTCGCCGGCGTCCAGTGGGGCGTCCTGACCGCCTGGACCAAGCCCGCCGCCTGGTACACCAACCCGCTGGTGGTCTGGAGCCAGGGCAAGGGGCACAGCGATCTCGCGCCGTTCGCCACGACGCTGCTGGAGCGCGACCTCGCCCGGGCGAACGGCGGTCCGCTGATCGCGCTCTACTCGGACGACTCCTACCAGAACCTGCGGTCCACCTTCGTCGCCGAGCTCCTGCTGCGCCGGGGCGGCGAGATGCGGGCGCTGTACGACGTCTACACCGTCAAGGTCTCCTGGCAGCCGACGGCGGAGCAGTACCAGAAGATGCTGCAGGACCTGAGGAACACCATCGCGAAGCTGCCCGCCGCGCCGACCGTGCTGGTGGCCAACAAGTTCATCGCGGACCGGCTGCAGGCCGACCTGACCGCGGCGAAGGTGGCGGCCACCGTCCTGCACGGGCCGGTGCTCGGGCAGTGAGCGGCGGGGTGAGCGGCGGGGTGAGCGGCGGGGCGGTGGGCGCGTGGCGGCGGGCGTGCGGCGGGCGCGCGGCGGTCCGCCGCGTCGTGGGGCGCCGTGAAGTCCACCGGTAAGTCCGCCGGGAACGTCACCCGGTCGGATAGGTTGGAGGCCGACCTGCATGCATCGCACGAGACAACGAGGACCAGCCCAGCCATGACCGCGTCCCTGCCCGCCTTCGCCGGCCGCACCTACCTCTTCCAGGTCGACAACGGCGCGGCGTTCCGCAACGCCTACTCGGCCGACGGCAAGCGGCTGCGCTGGGAGGGCCTCGGCGAGTCGGCCGGCCAGTGGGAGGACGTCGCGCTGCACGTGGCCGAGGTCGGCCCCCAGGTGTACTTCGTCAGCTGGACCGAGCAGAGCGGCATCACCGTCAGCCACGTCATGGACCTCGGCAGGCTGACGGTGCGCGCCTTCTGGACGTACGAGGGCGAGGGCGGCCGGGTCGGCGAGCTGCACACCGGGACGCTGGAGCCGGTCGCCTGACCTGCCGGGTCTCGACGGACCACCGCCGGCCCGGGCGCCTGCCCGGGCCGGCGGTGTCGTTCCTGCGAGGCGTCGGTCCCGGTGCGGACGTCCGGTGGGGTCTGCGCCGGGCCGGGTGGCTCAGACGGTGCCGGCCGGCACCTTGAGGTGCTGGGACAGCCATTCGAGCGAGGACGGCAGCAGCTTGCTCCAGGTCTCGAAGTTGTGGCCGCCGGTCTGCAGCATGCTGTACGAGACCTTCATCGGGCTGTGCGCGGCCGCGATGAACGCCTCCGTCTCACGGCGGTACTCGCCGTCGCCCTCCTTGGTGCCGGCCAGCAGCACGGACACCTTGGGGTGCGGAAGGTTCTTCAGACGCCACATCAGGTCGGCCTCGTCACGGCGCTGGTGACTGCCCTTGAAGAGGTCGCCGGTGGTCGGGTCGTCGGCGGCCTGGTAGTAGCCGGAGAGCGAGACGGCGGTCGGGAAGACCTCCGGGTGGCGCATGGCCAGCTTGAGGGCGCAGTAGCCGCCGGTCGAGTTGCCCATGAAGCCCCAGGCCTGCGGGTCGCCGGAGACCCGGAAGGACGCCTGGATGGCGGACGGGACGTCCTTGACGAAGTACGCCTCGGACTGGGCGCCGCCCGGGATGTCCTCGCACTCGGTGTCCTGCGGCAGCGCGGGCGACGGCCGTACCAGCACCATCACGGTCGGCTGCATCCGCCCCTCCTGCAGCAGCTTGAGTGCCGCGCCGGGGTAGTTGAGCCGGGTCACCAGGTTCTTGGCGATCCCCGGGAAGCCGGTGCTGACGACGACCGCCGGGAACTGCTTCTGCGCGTACTCCGGCTGGAAGTACTGCGGCGGCAGGTAGACGTACCCCTCGGTGGAGAGCCGGGTGGTGGCGCCGTCGATCCGGATCTCGCGGATCTCACCGGACTGCTTCGGGTCCCGGCCGAGCGCCCCGCCGCCCTGGACGGCCGCGTGGCCGATGGTCTCCACCTGGAGGCGGCCGGATGCGTCCACCTTGTTCTGGATGGTGACCGGGCCGTTGTCGCCGGTGCCGAGCAGGTCGTCCCAGCTGCTGTAGAAGGCGAAGTAGTTGTTCGCCACCAGGCCGAGCGCCGCGAGCACGGTGAGCTGGGTGGCGAGCAGGGCGCCGATCCGGCCGAGCACCGCCTGCCAGTTGCGCTTCGCCAGCCTCGGCCACAGCCAGACCGTGCCGGCCATCACCGCAACGGCGATCAGTACGGTCAGCGCCAGCACCTTGTGGCTCGTCAGACCCATGTCCTACTTGCTCCCACGCCTCGAACTGCCCGCCCCCGCAGCTAGGACACCCAGGACGGCCGCCCCGGTTCCCCCGTTCGAAGGACGGGGACCTGCGCCGAGGCACGATCAACAACCAACCAACCCTAGCGCTCCGAAGCGGCCGTCCGGACCCGCCGACCAGCGGGGATCGAACTACGGGGCCGGGAGTCGGGGGTCGGGGGCCGGGAGTCGGGGGTGACGTGGGGAGCGTCACAGGGAGCGGGGCGGGAGCGGGCACTCGCACCTGACGCTCCGTCCGCGGCGAGCGGGCCGCGGACGGAGCGTCAGGCACCGGCACGGCGGGCGGCGGGCCCTGCCCGGTCGGCGTGCGGGCGGTAGGCCCTGCCCGGTCGGCGTGCGGGCGGCGGGCCTCAGCCGATCAGGGTCCAGAGGCGGAGGCCGGCGGTGAGTTCGCGCATGCAGCGGGCGCCGAGCTCCTGCGGGGAGCCCGGGCCGGCGGCGGGGGCGTCCGAGAACGCCCACTCCTCCAGGGCCACCCGGATGGCGACGGTCGCGGCGGCGGCCGCCAGCCGGATCTCCAGCTGGTCGGTCCCCCGGGGGCAGCGGGCGGTGAGCACCGCGCGCAGCCGCTCCTCCGAGTCGCCGTGCACCCGCTGCCAGACCGCGTCCAGCCTGGCGTCCCGCAGCAGGTCGCGGGTCCAGTGCATGGCCTCGATCGCCTGGTCGTCGACCGGCGTGAGGGACTCCACCGCGGAGCGCTCCAGGGCCTCGCGCACCGGCAGATCGGCCGAGCTCTCGGCGAACAGCAGCACCCAGCGGCGCCCGCCGGCCGCCAGCAGCGGGGCGACGGCCTCCTCCTTGACCCGGAAGTAGCGGTAGAAGGTGCGCAGCGAGATGCCGGAGGTGACGGCGATCTCCTCGGCGGTGGTCGCCTCGGCCCCGCGCTCGGCGAAGAGCGCGGCTGCGGTGCGGGCGATCTCCAGCCGGGTGTCGTCACGGCGGCGCTGGTTCAGGGTGGGGCGTCCGGTCACGGAGATCAGCCTACGCGGCTGCGCGCCGTGATGGCGCAACGTGCCATCTGGGCACGTCATGCCAGGAAGGCGGGGTCGGCGGGGTGGCGCGGCGCGCCGGTCTGGCACGTTGCGCCCAGGTGGCACGTTGCGCCGGAATGGCACGTTGCGCCGGGCGGCATGGAACGCCAGGTGGCGCGACGCGCCGGTCTGGCACGTTGCGCCCAGGCGGCATGGAACGCCACGTGGCACGGGGCGCCAGGTGACACGGGAACGCCAGGTGACACGTTGCGCCGGAATGGCACGTCATGACTTATTGGCACGTTGTGCCACTTAGGCGTACCGTGTCAGTCGAGGTCGAGAGGCCGCGAACGAAACGGAGTACCACCATGGAGCGCTTCAGCGGACGGAACGTCCTGATCACCGGCGGCGGCTCGGGCATCGGCCAGGCCACCGTGCACCGGATCCTCGCCGAGGGCGGCCGGGTCGTCGCGGCGGACGTCAACGAGGACGGCCTCAAGAACACCCTGGACCGCGCGCACGCCGACGGCACCGCCGACCGGCTCGCCGTCACGGTGCTGGACGTCTCCGACGAGGCCGCCGTCCGCGCGGCCGTGGCCGAGGCGGTGGCCGGGCTCGGCGGCCTGGACGTCCTGGTGAACGCGGCCGGCATCCTGCGCTCCTCGCACACCCACAAGACCAGCCTGGAGTTCTGGAACAAGCTGCTCGCGGTCAACCTGACCGGCACCTTCCTGATGACCCGGGAGGCGCTGCCCGCCCTGCTCGCCGGCGGCCGGGGGGTGGTGGTCAACTTCAGCTCCACCTCCGCGACCTTCGCCCACCCCTACATGGCCGCGTACGCCGCGACCAAGGGCGGCATCCAGTCCTTCACCCACGCGATCGCGGCCGAGTACGCCAAGCAGGGCCTGCGCGCGGCCTGCGTGGCGCCGGGCAGCATCGACAGCGGCATGACCAACAACCCGGGCCTGCCCACGGACGCCGACTTCAGCCTGCTCGGCAAGCTCTCCCCCGCCCTCGGCCAGGGCTTCGCCGGCCCCGAGACGGTGGCCGGCGTGATCGCCATGCTCGCCTCGGACGACGGCGCCTTCATCACCGGCACCGAGATCCGGATCGACGGCGGCACCCACATGTGACCGGCCACGGCGATGCGAAGGGCCCGTGCCGAGTGGTGGCACGGGCCCTTTCGCCACAGTGCCCAGCACCCCGGGTCGGCCGGTCGACGGCGCGTCAGCCGAACGCGCCGTGCCGGGCGGCCGCGAGGGCGGCGGCGACGGCCCGGTCGGCCGCCGCGTCGTCGACCGGCTCGGCGGTGATCAGCACCCGGAAGTAGAGCGGCGCGGCCAGGGCCTTGACGACCTCGGCCGGATCGACCCCGGCGGGCAGTTCGCCGCGCCCGACGGCCCGTACGACCACCGGCTCGGCGCGGCGCAGCCGGTCCTCGAAGATCCGCGCCCGGGCTTCGGCGACCCCGGGAGCCTGGACGGCCTCCGACAGCATCACGGCGAGCACCGCCGCGCCGGACGGCCCACCCAGCCACGCGGCCAGGCCGCGGGCGAGGGCCCGTAGGTCGCCCTCGACCGTGCCGGTGTCGGGGATCGGGATGTCCGCCGCGAGCTGCCCGGTCAAGGCGTCGACGATCAGCGCGTCCCGGTCCCTCCAGCGCCGGTAGACCGTGGTCTTGTGGACGCCCGCCCGCCGGGCGACCCCGTCGACGGTGAGCGCGGCGTAGCGCATCTCGGCGAGCTCGGCGAGCGTCGCCTCCAGGACCGCGGCCCGCACCTTCTCCCCTCGCCCGACCACCGGCCGCCGCGCCACCGCGCGGCGATCGGACGCGGCGCCGGACGGGTGGGGCTCTGGCACCTGCGGCTCGGCGGCGTCGGGCTCGGAGGCGTCGGGCTCGGAGGTGCGGGAATCGGACGCGGGGGAATCGGACGGCATTGCAACTCCTGGTTGCGTTACGACGAGGGGCGTGGCACGCTCACCGTATCGCGTATCGCAACGGGGAGTTGCGATGCTGTCCATGGCCTTGCCATCTGGAGGGGAACCCGCATGCCCAGGCCCTACCGCCACACCACACCCGTCCCGCAGAAGTCCGCCACCGGCCAGGTGGCCGCCGTCTACACGCAGATGAAGGCGGACTTCCTGCTCGCCGACGGCCCGCTGATGGGTCTCTCCCCCGCCCCCGAGGTGTTGGCCGCCACCTGGGCGCTGCTGCGCGAGGCCGAGATCGTCGGCACCGCGGCACGCGCGGACAAGGAGGCCGTGGCGAGCACCGTCTCGCTGGCCAACCGCTGCCCGTTCTGTACCGAGGCGCACGCCCTGCTCGCGCACGGCGCCGGCGCCCACGAGCTGGCCGAAGCCGCCCGGGCCGGCCGGGCACCCGCCGATCGGCGCCGTGCCGCCCTGCTCGACTGGGCGGCCGCCACCCGCTCCCCCGGCGCCCCGGCCCCGAGCACCCCGCCGTTCCCGCCCGCGCAGACCCCCGAGTTCGTCGGAACGGCACTGGTCACCCACTTCATCAACCGGATGGTGACCTCGCTGCTCGACGAGGAGGCGTTGCTGCCGAACGCAGTGCGCCGCTCGCAGTACGTCCGACGGGCCGCGGCCCTGACCATCGGGTCCGCTGCTCGGCGCAACCCGGCACCCGGAGCCGGCCTCGCCGTTCTGGCCGGGCCCCCGCCGGTCGGCCCGCCTCCCGTCTGGGCCGGGGAGGGCCCGATCGGCACCGCCTACCTGGCCCTGCGCGCCGCCGCCACGGCCGGCGGCGAACTGCTGGACCCCGCGGCCCGGGCCGCGGTGATCGACGCCGTGGCCGACTGGGACGGCGGGCATCCGCAGCTCGGCGGCGACCCGACCGGCGCGGCGGTGGCCGGCCTCCCGGAGCCCGACCGCCCGGGGGCCCGGCTGGCACTGCTGGCCGCGCTCGCCCCGTACCGGATCACGGACGGGGATGTGGCCGCCTGGCGGGCTGCCGAGGCGCGCCGAGCAAGCCGAACAGGCGACGGACGCGGTGCCGACGGGGGCGGTACGGGCGGAGACGGTACGGACGGGGGCGGTACGGACGGGGGTGACGGCGCATTGACCCGGCTGCTCGCCTTCGGCGCGATGGCGGCGGTGCTCCGGGTCGAAACCTGGATCTCCTCGGGGGTGCACCCGGCGCCGACCGCCTGACCGACCGCGGGGGCGGGACACGGCCCGAGGCCCGGACGCCCCATGCCGGCGGGCCACTTGAAGGGGTCCGCCGGCATGGGATCGGTACTACCGGACCAGCTTGACCCCGGCCCAGTCGGCGTGGTCGCTGTTGATGCCGTCGCCCGCATCCGTCACCTTCAGCACCAGCGACTTCACACCCGCGATACCGACATCGATCGACGCCGTCGCACTCGACGGCGTCATCACCGCCGGGCTGCCGTACAACTTGACCCCGTCACCCCACACCTCGAACCTGACCGTCGCATTCGCACCGACCTCGTCATCCACGCCCACATCCGACTGGAACCGCGAGTAGCCGCCGTCCAGCGTGTAGGTGATCACACTGTCGGCATGCGTCCCGATCCCCTTCGGATACGCCGTGCCGTTCAACTTGATCGGGTTGGAGTCGACACTCCTGTCCTTGTGCACGGCGCCCCACCCGATCGTGGGGGTACCCGTCCAGTCCAGCTCGCTGAGGGCCGTCGGCGCCTGGGAGCCCCCAACGATCTTGGCTCCGGCCCAGTCGGCGTGGTCGCTGTTGATGCCGTCGCCCGCATCCGTCACCTTCAGCACCAGCGACTTCACACCCGCGATACCGACATCGATCGAGGCGGTCGCACTCGACGGCGTCATCACCGCCGGGCTGCCGTACAACTTGACCCCGTCACCCCACACCTCGAACCTGACCGTCGCATTCGCACCGACCTCGTCATCCACGCCCACATCCGACTGGAACCGCGAGTAACCGCCGTCCAGCGTGTAGGTGATCACACTGTCGGCATGCGTCCCGATCCCCTTCGGATACGCCGTGCCGTTCAACTTGATCGGGTTGGAGTCGACACTCCTGTCCTTGTGCACCGTGCCGGAGCCGCTGCTGGCGTTGCTCCAGGTGAGGTCGCTCAGGTCGACCGTCTGGCCGTTTCCACTGGTGGCGGTGGAGACGGCGACGCTGTTGCTGGACCCGGAGGCGTTCCCCGCGGCGTCGACCGCCTTCACCGTGAAGGTGTACGCCGTCGAGGCCGACAGCCCCGTCGCGGTGAAGCCGGTGCCCGTCGAGGAGCCGATGCGGGTGGTGCCGCGGTAGACGTCGTAGCCGGTCACGCCGACGTTGTCGGTCGACGCCGTCCACGACAGGCCGACGCTGCTCGACGTCACGTTGCCCGCCGTGAGGCCGGTCGGCGCGCTGGGGGCCGTGGTGTCGCCGCCCGCCGCCCCCGCGGTCGCAGTCACGGACGCGCCGCTGACCACCGGCACGGTCACGTAGGACACCGTCTGGCCGTACAGCGACTTGGTCTGCGGCGTCTGCGCGACGCCGTTCACGGTGATGGTGGCGGGAGTGCCGTAGAACTGGGCCTCCCAGTTGACGGTGCCACCGGAGTTGTTGGTCAGCGTGGAGCCGGTCGTACCGTTGTGCTTGAGCTTCAGGTCGTTGTCCCCGACCTTGAGGTGGTCGATCTCCACCCACGGGGTCTCGGCCGTCAGCCGCGAGACGGTGGCCACCTTGTCGTTCGGGGCGTCCGGCTGCACGCCCATCATGCCGTCGATGACGCTGCTGACCGCCAGGAAGGAGACCTCGGGGTAGGAGTTCCTACCCGCCATCAGCTTCTTGAGCCAGCCCCAGCCCTCCTCGGACCGGTTGTACTGGTAGTACATCTCCGGCAGGTAGGAGGTCGCCTCGACGTTCAGGTCGTCGTCGTTGGCGGCGATGAAGTCCAGGTAGCCACTGGTCCTGGCGCCCTGGTCGCCCAGGCCCGTCAGCATCATCAGGAAGCTGGCCTCGTGCCCCCAACTGCTGTAGCCCGTACCGGCGGCGTCCTTGCCGCGCATGTACCGGTTGTTCGACGCGTCCCACCAGTTCCGCTCGAACTGGTCGCGCACCCGCTGGGCGCGGTCGGCCCACTTCGTGCTGTTGGCGGTGTCACCCTTGGCCTTCAGGATCGCCGAGTAGGCCAGCATCGACTGGTACTGGTACCCGAGCGAGTCGGCTGCGGAGACGAGGTTCTCGTTCGGGAACTCGAAGAACGTCGCCGTGTACTCCCCGGGCTGCTTCCTGGAGACCGGCTGCTCACTCGACGGGTCCGCGTCGTTCCAGGTGACCTCATGGCCGGCCAGGAACGGGCCCATCGTCGAGTCGTAGTACGCGGAGAGGGTCGGATCGTTGATCCAGTCCGCGTTGCCCGTCCACTGGTACTGCTTGTACGCCTTGGTCATCAGGTTGAACGGCGAGGGCAGTTCACGGAATCCGGTGCCGTCGATGTAGTACATGGCGCCGGAGGAGCTGTGCGCCCACAGCGGCCAGCCGTTCTGGCCCGGATCGTCGGCGTCGCCGGCGAAGGTCTTCATCATGTTGAACGTCTCGGCGTCCAGACCGAGGGCGTGCGCGCCGTCCGACTGGTGGGCGATGTCCCGGTTGTAGTAGGACTCCCGGTTGGTGTAGGCGCCCCAGTAGCCGGGGGCCACCGCCGTGTGCGCGGGGTTCTGGAGGCGCCACCACTCGGGTTCGTGCCCCATCATCGGGTTCCCCGGGTAGAACGTCATGCCCAGGGCCCGGTCCTTGCCCCAGTTGAAGCCGTCCTTCAGCGCCGCGTTCGGCGAGTCGATGGACAGCGCGCTGGTCGGCGGGCCCACGTGCGCCTGGACGGTGATCCGGTCGACGCGCGGCACCTCGCCGGCCGACGTGGCCGTCAGCTCGATGACGTCACCGGCCTTGAGCCTCACATTGCCCGACGTCCGGGTGTCGATGTTCATCGGGTCGGTGTAGTCGCGGCCGTTGCGCTGGGAGGTCGCCCAGGAATCCACGGGGGTGGAGTTCACGGAGATCCGGTAGGTCACCCCGTTCGCGGTCATGCCGTTGTAGCGCGTGATGAGGTCGTAGGCGCCGTCAGGGCCGTTGAACGTCGTGGTGGCGGTGCTGGTCTGACCTGAAACGCCCCGGACATAGGTGACGTTGTCGACCGTGTTGCCGTTCCAGGTGTGGTTCACCGTCTCCGTCGCGAAGTTGGTCAGCGACATGTTCTCGACTTCGATCACGTAGGGCGCAGCCGTCTGCTGCACGGCCATCGGCTGCGCCATCGCGGTCGCGCCGGGAAGCGCGATCGCGGTGCCGGCCGAGGCGAGGACGGCGGATAGTGCACAGGCAAGAAATCGACGCATGCGCGATCGATCCTTTCGTGGGGGTGTTCCTCGTATCGAGGACGGTCGACTTCGACCGCCCTTCCGTGGGGGGGGTGGAACATGGCCGCGAACGCGTCGGATCCGACGGGCGGCTGAGGTCGCGTCAGCCGGGAGAGGCCGGCTGGGGCGCGCCCGCCTGCGCCCGGGCTCTTCTGCCGCCACTGCAGGCGCGCGGGGATCGCGCCGATGGCACAGGGCGGTTCCGAACAGCACGGGTCCGGTCAGCGCCGCGCCGACACGGTGCGGTACTGACACAGCACAGTGCCGACACAGCGCGGTGCCGGCACAAGGAGACGCGGTACGGGGAGACGCGGTACGGGGAGACGCGGGGCAGGCGTGGGTGTGAGCCGCGCCGAACGCGGCGGCGGGCCCGGATGACTCCTTTCCTCACGCATCGTGTTGAAAGATGTTCAACTGTGTCGCCTATTGAGCACTTTGCAGAGAAGTGGTGTCAATAGTTGCGTCCGGCCCGATCGCGGCGACCACCGCCGGGAGCAGGCCGGGCAGTCCGGCCGAGCAGGGCGCCTCGACGCGCGCGGACCCGAGTGCACCGGCCTGCCCAACGCCGCATATCCGCAGGTCGACGGCCCGACACGGGCGGATGGCCACCACTCGGCAGGGCGGCCGGAGCGGGGTGGCCGCGGGTGGAGCGGCGCAGGCGAGTCGGGATCGGTCACCGGACTTGCAGGGAAAGAGTGACGCAGCTTCAGAAAGTTTTCATCGCTGTATTGCATGTGGCGGCGGGGCGCGAGTAACGTCCTCCCCGCGCACCGCCATACCGCGGGCCCGCGCTCGGTCCTCCCCGGGGCCGCCCCCAGCTGGCAGGATGTCCGACATGACCTACCTCGCCGCGGATGACCGCTACGCCTCGATGACCTTCCGCCGGGCCGGCCGCAGTGGCGTGCAGCTGCCCGCCGTCTCGCTGGGCCTGTGGCACAACTTCGGTGACGCCCAGCCGCTGGAGGTGCAGCGGGCCGTGCTGCGCCGCGCCTTCGACCGGGGCATCACCCACTTCGACCTGGCGAACAACTACGGCCCGCCGTACGGCAGCGCCGAGCGCAACTTCGGCTACCTGTTCGCGCAGGACTTCCGCCCGTACCGGGACGAGCTGTTCATCGCCTCCAAGGCGGGCTGGGACATGTGGCCCGGCCCCTACGGGGACGGCGGCAGCCGCAAGTACCTGCTCGCCAGCCTGGACCAGTCGCTGGGCCGGACGGGCCTGGACTACGTGGACGTCTTCTACTCGCACCGCCACGACCCTGAGACTCCGCTGGAGGAGACGATGGGTGCGCTGGACTCGGCGGTGCGCGCCGGCAAGGCGCTGTACGCGGGCATCTCCAACTACCCGGCGGAGCAGCACCGGGAGGCCGTCGCGATCCTGCGGGACATGGGCACGCCGGTGCTGATGAACCAGTGCTCCTACTCGATCCTCAACCGGTACGTCGAGGAGGGCGTGCTGGACGCCGTCGGCGACACCCAGACCAGCCTGATCGCGTACTCCCCGCTCGCCCAGGGCCTGTTGACCGACCGCTACCTCTCCGGCGAGGTGCCGGCCGGCTCCCGGATGTCGGTCGGGCACTTCCTGCGGGAGGAGGCGCTGACCGGCTCGAAGCTGGAGCAGCTGCGGTCGCTGAACAAGGTGGCCGAGCGGCGCGGGCAGACGCTGGCGCAGCTGGCACTCTCCTGGGTGCTGCGCGACCCGCGGGTGGTGTCGGTGATCATCGGGGCGAGCAGCGTCGCCCAGCTGGACCAGAACATCGACGCGCTGAACGGCGGCCCGCTGACCGCCGAGGAGCTGGCGGAGATCGACACGCTCAGCCGCTGAGCCGGCGGTCACGTGGTGCGGCCCGGAGCTCCCGGGCCGCACCACGTGACCTGCGGGGGCCTCGGGGCGTTGTACCGTCCGCACACGTCCTTCGAGACCTCGGGAGTCCCCGTGCGGATGATCATCCTTCGGAGCATGGCGCGCTTCGCCCATCGGCTGGCACTGACCTCCCCCGTGCCGTTCCCGCTGCTGCCGGGTGCCCGACCCGCGGTCGGCACCCGGCAGCCGCACCACTGGTGACGGTCAACGCCCCTCTGATCAGCGGCGGTTGACGCCCAGCGCCGGCAGGACGGTCTCGGCGACGCGGTGGGCCTCCTCCAGCAGCGGGTTGCCGGAGAGGATGAAGGTGTCCACCCCGAGCGACTCGAACTCCTGGAGGCGCTCGACCACCTGGGCGGTCGAGCCGACCACCGCCGTGCCGGGCCCGGGCCGGAACAGGCTCATCCCGGGCCAGAGGTTCGGGTGGCTCTCCAACTCCCTTGCGCGGGCCGGAACCTTGCCGCCGTGCTGGCGGAACTGCCGCTGCCAGCCGACCCCGTCCTCGCTCCGGGTGTCGCCCAACTGGCGGGCGTAGGTGGCCTCGCTGGTGACATCGAGCAGCCGGTCGGCGGCGGCCCAGGCCTCGTCCTCGGTGTCGCGGACGATCAGGTGCAGCCGCAGCCCGATCCGCAGGCTGCGCCCGTACGCGGCGGCGCGCTCGCGGACCAGGTCCAGCTTCTCCCGGAGCAGGTGCGGCGGTTCGCCCCAGGTGAGGTAGACGTCGACGTGCTCGGCGGCCATCTCGATGCCGGCCGCCGAACTCCCGCCGAACCAGAGCGGGATGCCGCCGGGCTGGACGGGCGTGAGCTCGCGCAGGCTCGCCCCGGCGTTCCTCAGGTCGTAGAACTCGCCCTTGTGGTCGAAGACCTCGCCGGCGGTGAGGCGCTTGACGATCGACCAGTACTCGGCGCTCAGCCGGTAGCGGTGGTCGTGCTCGACGTCCAGGCCGTACTCGCGCAGTTGCGCGGTGGAGCCGTTGACCACGTTGAACCGCAGCCGGCCGCCGTGCAGATGGTCGAAGCTGAGCGCCATCTTGGCCAGCAGGGTGGGCGAGATCAGCCCGGGGTGGACGGCCAGCAGCGGCTTGAAGGCCGGACCGGTGGCGGCGGCCAGCGCGTTGCCGAGATCCCAGACGTCGTACAGGTCCGTCGCGAGCAGCGCACCGGTGTAGCCCAGGCGCTCGACGCTGCCGGCGAGTTGCTGGAGGTAGCGGAGGTCGACCGGGCGGCGGCCGGCCGGCTCCCAGGGGTAGTGGCCCTCGCGCGGGATGATGTACCAGAGGAATTCGGAGGCCATCGGGTCAGACCGCCTTGGCGAGCGCGGCGGCCACCGGGGCCTCCAGGGCGGGCAGATGGGCGTCGGCGACGGTCAGCGCGCGGTCGATGAAGCCGACCCCGTGGAAGATGTCCGCGGCCTCCTGCTGCTCGGCGACGAAGGCGGCGGTGGCGGGCTCCAGCCGCCAGGGCAGGCCGGCCAGCGCGCTCCGCCAGTCCTCGGCCGAGCCGCCGAGGTCGGCGGCGGCGATCGCGGCGGCCTCGGCGAGGTTGGCGGCCACCCAGGCGTCCGCCCGGCGCAGCGCCGCGCCGATCGCGGCGACCGCCTCGGGTCGGTCGGTGGCGAAGCCTCGGCGGGTGAAGAACACCGAGCGGTCGGTGATGACGTCGCCGGTCCGGATCAGTTCGCGGAACCCTCCGGTCCGGCGGGCGGCGGCGAGTTCGGCGCCCTGGGCGATCCAGCCGGCGATCTCGCCGTCGCGCAGCCGCTGCGCCGGGTCGGTGCCGGCCGCGGGCCGTACGGGGGTGATGTCCTCGGCGTAGGAGAGTCCCTCGGCGTGCAGGGCCTTGGCGAGCAGGTGGGTCTGCCAGGAGCCGATGCCGAGGACGACGGTGCCGCCCTTGAGGTCGGCGACGCCGTGCACCGGTCCGTCGGCGCGCACCAGCAGGGCGCCGTGGTCGGGGCGGGGCGCGGACACCGCCGCGTACACCAGGTCGTGGCCGGCGGCCTGGGCGGTGACCGGCGGGGTCGAGCCGGTGCCGCCGAAGTCGATCGTGCCGTCGGCGAGCAGCTCACCGGTGCGGGTGCCGTCGGTGTAGTGGTGGAACGCGCCGGTCTCGCCGAGCGGGGCCAACTCCTCGTCCAGGTAGGTCAGGCGGGAGAGGTAGTAGAGCGAGGGGTTGCTGGCGTGGACGCCGAGGGTGATGGCCATGGGGATCTCCAGGGGGGCGAGCGGGGGCGGGCGGGGGCGGGTGGAGGGGGTCAGTGGACGCCGAGGTCGGCGAGCAGGCGGCGGCGCAGCTCGGCGAAGGCCGGGTCGGCCGGGTCGCGGGGGCGGTCGACGGTGACGTGCTCGTCGCGGACCAGCCGGCCGTCCCGCAGGACGGCGACCCGGTCGGCGAGCCGGACGGCCTCCTCGACGTCGTGGGTGACCAGCAGGACGGCCGGCCGGTGGCGGCGGACGAGGTCACCGACCAGGTCCTGCATGCGCAGCCGGGTGAGCGCGTCCAGGGCGGCGAACGGCTCGTCGAGCAACAGCAACCGGGGCTCGCGGACGAGCGCCCTGGCGAGCGCCACCCGCTGTGCCTCGCCGCCGGACAGCGTGGCCGGCCAGGCCTCGGCGTGCTTCTCCAGGCCGACCTCGGCGAGCGCGGCGAGCCCGGTCTCCCGGGTGGCCGCACCGCGCGGCAGGCCGACGGTGACATTGGCCAGCACCCGCTTGGACGGGACCAGCCGGGGCTCCTGGAAGACCACCGTCCGCACCGGCGGGACGAGGACGGTGCCGGCGTCGGCCCTGTCCAGTGCGCCGAGGATCCGCAGCAGGGTGGTCTTGCCGGTACCGCTGGCACCGAGCAGGGCGACGAACTCGCCGCGGGCGATGGACAGGTCGACGCCGTCGAGGACGGCCCGGGTGCCGAACACCCGGCGCAGTCCGCGCAGGTGCACGGCGGGGGTCGCGAGGGTGGTCATCGGGCTGCTCCTTGGGTGGCCTTGCGCCAGGGCATCAGGAACCGCTCCAGCAGCCGGACGACGCCGTCGGCGGTGAGGCCGAGCAGGCCGTAGATCAGGATGCAGACGGCGAGGATGTCGGTGCGCGAGTAGTTCTGGGCCTGGGCCATCAGGTAGCCGATGCCCTCGGTGGAGTTGATCTCCTCGGCGGCGATCAGCGCGATCACGCTGAGGGTCATCGACAGCCGGAGCCCGGAGAGCAGCGCGGGCAGCGCGCCGGGCAGGACGACGGTGCGCACGATCGCCCAGCGGCCGAGGCCGAAGCTGCGCATCGCCTCGATCAGCTTGCGGTCGGAGTTGCGGACGCCGCCGGAGGTGGAGACGTACATCGGGAAGCTGGTGGCGACGCCGATCAGGGCGATCTTGGCCGTCTCGGTGATGCCGAACCAGACCATGAACAGCGGCACCAGCGCCAGGAACGGCACGGTCCGCAGCACCTGGACGGCGGAGTCCAGCAGTTCCTCGCCCAGTCGGAAGAAGCCGGTGACCACGCCGAGCACCAGGCCGGTGGCGGCGCCGAGGAGCAGGCCGAGGCCGGCCCTGGTGAGCGAGACGGCGAGCGCGTCGGTGAGCTGGCCGTTGCCCCAGAGCTCGCCGACGGCCTCGGCGACCTGGGCGGGCGAGGCGAGCACGTCCTGGGTGAGCGCGCCGGTGGCGGAGGCCAGGGCCCAGCCGCCGAGCAGGGCGAGCGGGCCGATGGTGCGCAGGACCAGGGCGAGGGCGCGCGGGCGGGGTGCGGGCAGCCGGGTGCGGGGGGCGACCAGGCCCGCCTCCAGGGCGGCGGCGGTGCCGGTGGGGTCGGCGGGAGGGCCGGCCGGGGTGCCTTCGGGGGTGCCTTCGGGGTCGGCGGGAGGGCCGGCCGGGTTGTCGGCCGGGGGCTGCGCCGGCACCGGCGGGGTCTCGGTGGCCGGGGCGCTCACTTGGCACCGCCCACGAGCCCGTTGACGTCGATCAGGTACGGCTTGACGTCCACCAGCTGCTTGGTGACCTTCTGGTCGGCGAAGAACGCCGCGACGGTGGCGAACCGGGCGGTGTCGGCCTCGGAGATGGCATCGGCGGTGGCGCCCTGCTTGACCACGTTGATCGCGACGTCCTTCTCGGCGGCGGTGACGGCGGTCGGCCCGGAGTCGGTGAAGACGTTGAGGTAGCCGGCCGGGTCGGCCTTCTCCTTCAGCCCGTTCTCGTGCAGGTAGGTGTAGAAGGCCCCGACCACCTCGGGGTGCTTCTCGGCGAAGCCGTTGCGGACCGCCCAGACGGCGTAGTTGTCGGAGCCGACCTCCTTGCCGTCCACCAGGAAGTGCGCGCCGGAGTTGGCGATCGACGGGGTGGAGAAGGTGTTCCAGGTGGCCCAGGCGTCCACCTGGCCGGAGTTGAAGACGCCCGAGGTCTGGTCGGCCCGCAGGTAGACGCGTTCGACCTTGTCGGCGGGCACGTTGTTCTTCGCCAGAGCCTTGAGCAGCAGGTACTCGCTGGTGCCGCCCTGGGAGACGGCGACCTTCCGTCCGACCAGGTCCTGGACGCTCTTGATCGGGGAGTCGTTCTTCACCAGGATCCCCTCGCCGACGCCGTCGGGGGCGGTCTGGGCGAACAGCTTGAAGCCGGGCTTCTGGGCGAGTGCGGCGACGGCCGAGGTGATCGAGCCCTGGGCGACGTCCAGTTGGTCGGCGGAGAGCGCCTGGGCGGCGGGGGCGAACGGCCCGGCGCTACCGGTCCAGGCGACCTTGGCGTGGACGGCGGCGAGGGCCCGGTCCAGCGAGCCGTCCTTCTTGCCGAGGGCGAGGAATCCGTTGTTGCCCGGGTCGGGCAGGCGCAGTACCACCTCGGCCTTGCCTCCGCCGTCGGCGGAGGCCTTGGCGCCGTCGGTGGACGAGCCGCAGGCGGCCAGGGCGGTGGTGGCGAGCAGTGCGGTGGCGGCGAGGGCGAGGCGGTGGGTCTTCACGGTCGACTCCAGACGGGTGCGTCAGCCAGGGGCGGGTCTGACGGATGACGGGCGGTGAGCAGCGGGCGGTGAGCAGCGGGCGGAGGCGGACAGATGACGGATATCACCATCTGCCGCCCGGCGGTCGCTATCCGTGCTCGGCGCTGCGGCGGCGGTCCAGCAGGGCGCGGGCGGCACGCAGGGGCTCGGGGTCGGCCCAGCCGCGGATGTCCACGGCGGCGTCGAGGAAGCCCTGCCGGTGGAGGAAGCGCTCCTGCTGCTCCAGCAGGCCGAGGCGCTCCTCGGAGAGGTCGAGGTGCAGGGTCCGGTGGCTGCCCGGTGCGTAGGCCCCGGCGACGCCCTCGGCGCCGGCGCCGGTCTCGGCCTGGAGGATCCGGACCACCTCGGCCGGGTGTTCGGCGGCCCAGTCGGCGGCGTCGAGCAGGACGGCGAGGAAGCGGGTGACCAGGTCGGGGTGGTTCTCCAGCAGGCTCTGGTGGACGGTCACCGGCCTGGGGGTGCCGTTGTTGACCCGGGTACGGCGGTCCGGCGCGGTGTCCAGCTCGACCGCGACCTCGGCGCCGATCCGGCGGGCCGCCTCGACGGCCAGCGCACCCTTGACGTAGACGGCGTCCACGGTGCCGTCCCGCAGCGCGGCGAGTTCGGCGGCCCACTGTCCGCCGCCGGGCGCGGCCGGGACGTCGACCAGCCGGGCGTCGTCCAGGGTGAGCCCGGCGAGCGCGAGCGCACCGTGCAGCCCGGACAGGGCCATCGCCCGCCAGAAGTCGATGCCGATCCCATGACGTGGGACGGCCAGCCGCAGGCCGCGGAGCTGTCCGGGTCCGGTGATGCCGCTGCCGGCCCGGACCAGGACGACCTGGCGCTCCTCGATCCAGGTGAGGCCGACCAGCCTGGTCCGCTCACCGCGTGAACGCGCCCACAGCGCGGGCACGTTGCCCCCCTCGCGGAACAGGCCGGGGAGCGCGTGGGTGTAGTGGTGGTCGGCGGCGACCTCGGGCGGGGCGTCCTGGAGCGAGCGGACGGTGATGCCGTCGGCCGCGAACTCCCGGGCGAGCCGGCCCTGGTCGGCGGCGATGCCGGTGGCGGTGGGGACGGGGCAGCGGGTGAACCAGAGGGTGTCCGGGGCGGCCTGGACGGTGCTGCGGGCGTGGCTGGGCACGGTGGCGGGTTCCTCTGCGGCTGGGGGTGCGCGGGCGCGGCGCGGCACAGGGCGATGGGAGAGCGCGGGGTGTGCGGAGGTCGTCGGACGCGGTGTGCGTCAGCGACAACAGGGGCAGGAGGCGGGGCACCGGTGGGTCGTCACGGCGCTGCTCCTTCCTGTCGGGGTGTCATCCGGGCACCGGGCCTTGGCCGTCCGGTGCGATGTGCCGAGCGTTCCACGGCCCGGGAGCGCGAAGCAAGCTTTTGCCACATGGTGGGATCAGTTGTTCATGAACGCCATCCCATTGCAACGCCATCGACACAATTCCGCAGCACCGGCTGCCATAGTCTGGAAGGGCTTCGGTGAACCCGCCGGAGCCCCGGACAGAACGCGAGGTGCCATGGCCGAGGCCGCGACCGCCGCCCAGAGCCCGCCGGCCGGCGCCCAGGCCGTCCAGCGCGCGCTCGGACTGCTGCACTGTTTCCACGACAACGGCCCCGACCTGAGCGCCTCGGATCTGGCCCGCCGGATGGGGCTGTCGGTCTCCACCGCACACCGGCTGGCCCGCACGCTGGTCAGCGCCGCGTTCCTGGAGCAGGACGGGCAGACCGCCCGCTACCGGCTCGGTCCGGCGGTCGCCGAACTCGGCCAACTCAGCTTCCACCAGCGCGGGCTGCACCTGGCCGCCCCCGAACTCGACCTGCTCTCCCGGCGCACCGGCGCGACCGCCGACCTGGCGATCCGCAGCGGCCCGCACGCGGTGATCCTGGTCGGCGCCTCCGTCCGCCCGGACACCGGGCTGGGGCTGCGCCGACCGCTGCACTCCACCGCGCTGGGCAAGGTGCTGCTGGCCTGGCCGCGCCCCGGGGACCCGGGTGCGGCGGCGCTCGGCCCGCTGGAACCCTTCACCCCGCGGACGATCACCGAACCGGAGCTGCTGGCCGCGGAGTTGGCGAAGGTCCGGGCCGCCGGGCACGCGCTCAACGACGGCGAGTCGGCCACCGGGGTCCGCACGGCGGCCGTCCCGGTGCTGGACCACGCCGGACAGGCCCGGTTCGCCCTGGCCGTCCGCTCGACGCCGGCCCATCTGACGGACGACCGGCTGGACTGGTTCCTCGGGCATGCGCGGACCTGTGCGGCAGCACTGGCCGTCCTGCTGCTGCCGCCGGAGCACCGGGCCTGACCTTCGCCGATTCCCCTTTTCACCACCATGCCTGACGTGACGTCAGAACACGAGCACCGGCCCGGCGCTCACCAGGGAACGCCGGGCCGGTGCACAGGGTTCGCAGCGGGTCAGGCCACCGGGGTGTACTTGTAGCCGACCCGACGGACCGTCACGATGCTGTCCCGGTAGGCGACACCGAGCTTGCGGCGCAGCCGGGCGACGTGGACGTCCACCGTGCGGCCGTCGCCGACGTGGCCGTAGCCCCAGACCGCCGAGACCAGGTGGTCGCGGGTGTGCACCCGCTGCGGGTGCTCGGTGAGGTGGGCCAGCAGCTCGAACTCCAGGTAGGTGAGGTCGAGCAACCGCCCGTCGACGTAGGCGTTGCGGCGCTCCACGTCCACGCTGATGCCACGGCCGGCGGGCCGGACCGGCCGGACGGCCGCAGCGGCGGGAGCGGTCGGGGCGGGAGCGGCCGGGGTCGCGGGCGCCTGGGCCGGGGAGTCCTCGGCGGGCACCAGGACCAGGTAGCCGACCATCGGGTTTCCGGCCGCAGCGCCGAACTGGGCGCCGTACTGGGCGAGTAGGGCCTGCGACAGTGCGCCCTGCGGCAGTGCGGCGACGACGGCCGCACCCTCCGGCAGTGCGGCGAGCAGGGCTTGCGGCGCCTGGGGTGCGGGGGCCTGCGGGGCGGCCGAGTGCTGCGGGGCGGCGGCCCCGCCGTGCCAGCGGTCGGCGGTCGAGGGGACGGACCGGACCGCCCGCAGGTGCGGGGTCGCGGCGGGGAGGGGAAGGGTGGCCGTGGAGGAGGACATGATGCCGCTCATTTCGCGCGTGACGGACGGGGTGGAGTCGTCTGCGCGTCGACCGGGCGTGCTGCCGGGGGCTGATCCGAAGTCAGCGGGCGGAGAGCCGGGACGCGCTGGGCGAACCCGGACACGTCTGGTCGAACAGGTGCGGCTGCCGGGACGGCCAGAACGGCTCGAGGTCGAAGCGACCTCGGCTGCTGTCCACGACGTTGTTCATGCGCCTATTCAACCATGTGAACGGACCGTTGCACCGCACCGGTTGTGTCGCCCCCGTCACGCAGACGGTAACGGCGGCGGCAGGGATGGAACGTACGGGGTTCACTGGTGCTCTCCGCGAAGCGGGCCTGGGATTTCCGGCCGACAAGCCGGAATACGCGTCCGGGTCGACGAGTTGGCGGAATGCCGGAGGGTTACCGACAGACCGGGAGGGGTCGCTCGGTCACCGACAGCAGGCGCTGCAGATCAACGCGTGGTCGATGTACCGGCGGATCGTCAGCGCCGGAGTGACCGGTGCGAGCGGCCGGACCGGGGCGGGCGTGACGGCGGGCGACCGACGGTCAGTGGTCGTCATGGTGCCCTCCCCCCCTTGCTGCTCCCGGTGCGCCCCGACGGTACGGCCGGGCGGCTTCGACCCAGAGCCTTCCACGCCGGGCCGGGCAAGGCAACCTCCATGTCGCCGAATGTCCGGGATGCGGACGGCCCGGTGAGACGGCGGGGGTCGGCTCAGACCCTCGCCGGGGCTCCCCGGTGCCGCGCGGCCGCGTGCTCGACCAGCGCGACCAGCAGTTCCTTGCCGTCCTCGCGGCGCCTGGCGTCACACAGCAGCACCGGGACCCCGGGGTCGAGGTCGAGCGCGTCGCGGACCTCCTCAGGGGTGAACACCTCGGTGCCCTCGAAGCAGTTCACCGCCACCACGAAGGGGATGCCGCGCTGCTCGAAGAAGTCCACCGAGGGGAAGCAGTCGGCCAGCCGCCGGGTGTCGGCGAGTACCAGCGCGCCGAGCGAGCCGCGCGCCAACTCGTCCCAGACGAACCAGAACCGGTCCTGGCCGGGGGTGCCGAACAGGTAGAGCGCGAGCCCGGGCCGCAGGTCGATCCGGCCGAAGTCCATGGCGACGGTGGTGGTGCGCTTGGCCTCGACACCCGAGGTGTCGTCCAGCGGGCGGCCGAGTTCGCTCAGCTCCTCCTCGGTGCGCAGCGGGCGGATCTCGCTGACCGAGCCGACCAGGGTGGTCTTGCCCGCGCCGAAGCCGCCGGCTACCAGGATCTTCACCGCGACGGCCGGGCCGCCGCGCCAGTGCGGGTCGTTGCCGCCGACGCGGTCGTTGCCGCCGGAGGGGTCGGCGGTGGCGGCGGTCGCGGGGGTCATGGCGGTCCCGGGGTGGTCAGAGCGCACGGAGTCCATTGATCACGTCTCGCAGCAGGCGCTCGTCCGGGAGCTCGGCGAGCGGAACGGGTCGGGTGACGCTGATCAGTTCGGCGTCGTAGAGGTCGCCGAGCAGCACCCGGACCACGCTGACCGGCAGGTCGGTGTAGGAGCCGAGTTCGGCGACGGAGAGCGGCTCCCGGCGGCACCAGGCCAGGATGGTCTGGTGCTCCGGGTCGAGCACGTGCGCGGGCACGGCCCCCGCGGCCGGCCCGGGCTCGGCCGCGGTGACCAGGGAGATCAGGTCGAACAGGCCGTCCTCGACCGGCCGGGTGCGGCCCCGGGTCATCGAGTACAGCCGCACCACCGGTCCGGCGTCGTCGTCGAACCAGCGGTCGTCGACCGGGGTGCGCGGCCGGAACAGGTCGAGGTCGGGCTCGTCCTGCTCCGGGCCGTCGTGGTCCTGGCCGTCGCGCCCTTTCGGGCCCTGGTCGCCCGCGTCCCGGCCGTCCGGCCCGTCCTGGTCCGGGCCGTCCTGCGCCGGGCCCCGGCCGGGGTCGTCCGGCCCCGGTGTCGGTTCCTGCTCCGCCATCAGGCCGCTCATCTCCCCGGCGGGGCCGTCGCCGTTCGCGGCTCGGCGGCCAGGTGCTCGCCGACCCGCTTGACCAGCAGGGCCATCTCGTAGGCGATCTGGCCGATGTCCGCCTCGGCCTCGCTCAGCACCGCCAGGCAGCTGCCGTCACCGGCGGCGGTGATGAACAGGAACGCCTCGTCCAGCTCGACCATGGTCTGCCGGACGCCGCCGACCTTGAAGTGTCCGCCGGCCCCCTTGGCCAGGCTGTGGAAGCCGGCCGCGACGGCGGCCAGGTGCTCGGCGTCCTCGCGCTCGAGGCCGCCGGAGGCGCCGGTGGCCAGCCCGTCGCTGGACAGGATCACCGCGTGCCGCAGGGCCGCGACCCGGCCCACCAGGTCGTCCAGGAGCCAGTTGAGGTCCCCGGACGGCTGCGTCGAAGTGGTCATGAATCTGTTCCTTCCGCTGGAGCGCGTGGTGCAGGTGGTGCGGGTGGAGCGAAGGGTGCGGGTCGCACCCGTGGTGTGGGTGGCGCGGCGGGGATCCTCCGGACGAGCGGCGCGGTGGCTCCGGGGGGCGGCGCGGGCAGCGCCGCGGGGGCGGGCGCCGGGGCGATCGCGCGGCGGGACGGGTCCGGGGGCTCCCAGGCGGGCACCGCGACGGGACGGGCGGGTGCCGGCGGTGCCGGGACGCTCGCGCCACGGCCCCGGGTGAAGCCGCGCTGGAAGGAGGCGAAGGTGGCCCGGGCCTCCTCCGGGGAGCGCTCGCGGGCGGGGTCGGGGGCCGCCGCCGGGGCGGCCTCCTGGACGGCGCGCTCCTTGAGCTGCGGGGCGAGGTTCGCCTGCCGGACGCGGCGCGGCAGCGCTCCCGTGGCCGCACCGGTACCGGGTCTGACGTCCTCGACGGGTCTCGCGCCCGCGGCCGTGCCATCCGCACCGGCCGTACCGTCCGCGACCGCCAGGCCGTCCACGGCCGGGGCGTCCTGTGCCGCCAGGTCCTCGCGGCGGTGCCGTCCGGTCCCCGGCGACTCGCCGTCCCCGGCGGGCGCCGAGACCAGGACCGGTCCGCCCTTGGTCCGGGCCCGGCGCGGCAGACCGCCCGGAGTCCGGGCCGGCTCGGGCGCCGACGGGCGCGGCCCGCTGCTCCCCCGGTGCCGCCCGCTCTGCGGGGTCTGCGGCGCACGGGCGTCGGCGAGCGCCGGCACCGCCACCAGGTCCCGCTGCCCGCGCCTCGCGGAACCGGCACCGGTCGGGGCGGACCGCGGGGCGGCCGCGGCGGCGGGCGGTTCGGGCAGCCCGTCCGGGGCCTCCGCCAGGAGCTCGCGCGGTATCAGCACCACGGCCGTCGTCCCGCCGTACGGCGAGGGCCGCAGGTGCACCCGGATGCCGTGCCGCCGGGCCAGCCGGCTGACCACGAAGAGGCCCAGCCGGTCGGTGTCGGCGAGGTCGAACTCCTGCTCCACTGCGAGCCGCTCGTTGATCTCGGCGAGCGCCGACTCGCTCAGCCCGAGGCCCCGGTCGTCGATCTCCAGCGCGAAGCCGTGCGCCACCACCTCGCCCTGGACGGCGACCTGGGTGTTCGGCGGGGAGAACACCGCGGCGTTCTCGACCAGTTCGGCCACCAGGTGGGTGATGTCCGCGACCGCGCTGCCGAGCAGCCCGGTACCGGGGAACGGCCGGACGCTCACCCGGGCGTAGTCCTCCACCTCGCCGACCGCCGCGCGCACCACGTCGACCATCCGCACCGGCTTGCGCCAGGCCCGCCCCGGCGAACCGCCGGCCAGGATGATCAGGCCCTCGGCGTGCCGGCGCATACGGGTGGTGAGGTGGTCGACCTTGAAGAGGTCCTCCAGCTCCGCCGGGTCCTCGGTGCGGCGCTCCATGGTGTCCAGCAGGGTCAGCTGGCGGTGCAGCAGCACCTGGCTGCGCCGGGCCAGGTTGACGAAGACCGCCGAGACCCCGCGCCGCAGTTCGGCCTGTTCGACGGCGGCCTCGACGGCGGCCCGCTGCACCGCGTTGATCGCCCGCCCGACCTGGCCCACCTCGGCCGGACCGAACTGCAGCTCCGGCGCCTCGACCGCGACGTCCACCGCCTCGCCCCGGCGCAGCCGCAGCATCACCGAGGGCAGCCGGGTGCCGGCCAGCTCGTTCGCCGCGTTGCGCAGGCCGATCAGCTCGCGGGCCAGGCCGCGGCCGATCCGGTAGGAGATCACCACCGACAGCACCACCGCGACCAGGCCGATCGCACCGGCGATACCGCCGCGCCAGAGCAGGTTGATCGCGTACGAGCGCTCGCGGTCGGCGATCGCCGCGGCCAGGCGGGTGTTGATCGCGGCGAGGTCGCCCAGCGCCCGGTCGGCGGTGTCCCGCCAGGCGTCGCCGTTGATCGCCTGGACCACCCGCTCCGGACCGCCGGCGCCCACGAAGTCCGCCTCGGCCCGGGCCAGCGCGGCCCAGGCCTCACCTCCGCGCAGCGCGATGTAGTCGGCCTGGTCCGCCGGGTCCAACTCGATGACGTAGACGGTGAACAGCGCCTGCTGGTTGTGCAGCGCGTCCAGCGCGACCTGGAACTGTTCGGCGGTCGGGCGGCTCTTGGCGCTGCGCAGGCCCTCCATCGCCGAGTCCTCCTGCGCGAGGTACTCGCGGGCGCGTGCCAGCTCGATCAGGATGGTCCCCTGGCGGGGCAGTTGGCCGCTCTGGCGGGCGACGAAGGCGGAGCGGAAGCCGAAGATCGGCTTGACCAGGTCGCTGTACTGGCCGAGGGCGAACTCCCAGTTCAGCGCGGAGCGGTTGATCTGGCCGCGCAGCGGGGTGAGTTGGTCGGCGGCGGCGAGGATCTGCAGGAAGCGGCCGCGCTGCGCGGCGTCCAGCTTGCCGCCCGCGCTGTTCTTGCGCTCGCGCAGGACGGCGAGGTCCCGGTCGGTGGCCGCCTGGGCGCGCTCGAAGGCGTCCCGCGCGGCTCCCGACGCCGGGTCGGCCAGCCGCTGGACGGCGGCCCGGCGCTCGTTCTGCAGGTCCCCGGCGTACCGGTCGAGCGGAGTCCCGAACTCCTTGTACGTACTGGTGACCTCCAGCTGGCCCCAGACGTCTCCCGTGGTGGCGAGCGTCGCGTACGCCCACAGGGCGGTGAGCGCGACGATGGGCACCAGGAGCAGCGCGATGATCTTCGCGCGGATCGAGCTGCTGCGCAGACGCATGGAGTCCTCGGTCGGGAAGTGCCAGGCGCGGACGGGGAGGGTGGGGTCGGGTGGCGGTCGGCCTTCGACGATCGTCGGTGGTCAGGGTCGGTCCTCGCCGGGAGCCTCCGGCCGCAGGTCTGCGAGAGCCTACTACGCCCCGACCACTCGTTCGAGGGTCGAATCCGTCGTCTCCGCACCCTCGCCCCGATCGTGTCCGGATCATCCCGGACCTCCCTGATTCGCCCGCCTCCACAGCCTGCCCGAAGCCTCCCCCGAACCTCCCCGACCGGCCCCCACCACGGCACTCTCCATACGGACAGGTGCCGATCTCGTCGCGTCACGGTCACAACCCTGGGCAGTGACAGAGCTATCCGATAGTTTCGCTCCACCTGCCCGACCTGTTCGGCGCGCCGCCGATCCGGACGCCCGCACGGGTCCGACCGGCAGGACGCAGACGGATACGGGGGCACAGTGCGCGAGTTCACCACCCCTGCCCTGGCCGGTCCGCCGGCCACCGGCGGACTGGCCGACTCGCTGTACGACACCGCCGAACGCACCCCCGAGCTGGTCCAGCTGGCGCGGCCCGCGCCCGGCGGCGGCGCGTGGCAGGACGTCACCGCACGCGCCTTCCGGGACGAGGTGCTGGCGCTCGCCAAGGGCCTGCTGACCCGCGGCGTGCGGTACGGCGACCGGGTCGCCCTGATGTCCCGGACCAGGTACGAGTGGACCTTGTTCGACTACGCGCTCTGGTCGATCGGCGCCATCCCGGTGCCGATCTACCCCACCTCCTCGGCCGAGCAGGTCCGCTGGATCCTCGCCGAGACCCAGGCGGTGGCCTGCGTGGTCGAGGAGGAGGACCACGCGATGACGGTCGGCGCGGTCTGCGACGCGCTGCCCGACCTCACCGGCATCTGGCAGCTGGACCGCGACTGCATCACCGCGATCATGGAGGACGGCAGCGGCGTACCGGACTCCCTGGTCCACCGGCAGCGGCTCGGGGTGGCCGCCGGGAACATCGCCACCGTGGTGTACACCTCCGGCACGACCGGCCGCCCCAAGGGCTGCCTGATCACCCACGCCAACCTGGCCGCCGAGGCCGACAGCCTGCTCGGCGGCTGGGGCGGGGTCTTCCACGACACCGGCGGCCACCAGCCGTCCACCCTGCTGTTCCTCCCGCTGGCGCACGTCTACGGCCGGGCGGTGCAGGTGGCGGCGATCCGCGGCGGCTTCCGGATCGCGCACATCCCGGAGGTCTCCACCGAGACCCTGTTACCCGCCCTGGCCGTCCTGCGGCCGACCTTCCTGCACGCCGTCCCGTACATCTTCGACAAGATCTTCCAGGCGGCCCGGCGGGGCGCCGAGGAGGCCGGACGCGGCGAGCTCTTCGAACAGGCCCGCCAGGTGGCCGTCGACTGGGCGGCCGCCCGCGAGCGGCGCGCCTTCGGCCGCGGCCCCGGCCCGAGCGCCAAGCTGCGCCTGCAGCACGCGGCGTACGACCGGGCCGCCTACCAGCGGCTGCGCGCGGCCCTGGGCGGCCGGGTGCGCGCCATCATGTGCGGCGGCTCCACGCTCGGCCGGGAGCTCGGCCTCTTCTTCACCGGCGCCGGCTTCCAGCTGTACGCGGGCTACGGACTGACCGAGACCTCCGCCGCGATCACCGCGAACCCGCCGGGGCGGCAGAAGATGGGCACGGTCGGCCGCCCGCTGCCGGGCGCCACCGTCGCCATCGCCGACGACGGCGAGGTGTGGGTGCGCGGCGACACCGTCTTCAGCGGGTACCTCAACCACCCGCAGTGCACCGCCGAGTCGCTGTACGACGGCTGGTTCGGCACCGGCGACCTGGGCAGCCTGGACGAGGACGGCTACCTCACCATCACCGGCCGCAAGAAGGACCTGATCGTCACCAGCAGCGGCAAGAACCTCGCCCCCGCGGCGCTGGAGGAGCGGGTCCAGGCCCATCCGCTGATCTCCCAGTGCATGGTGGTGGGCGACGACCGCCCCTACGTCGCCGCGCTGATCACCCTGGACCAGGCGGCCCTCGCGCACTGGCTGAAGAGCCACGGACGCGAGCAGCTGGACGAATGGGCGGTACTCGCCGACGAGGAGCTGCACACCGAGGTCCAGCGGGCGGTGGCCGCGGCCAACACCGCCGTCTCGCGCGCCGAGTCGATCCGCGCGTTCCGCCTGCTGCCCCGGGAGTTCAGCCTGGAGCAGGGGCTGCTGTCCCCCTCGCTGAAGCTGCGGCGGACGGCTATCACCGAGCGCTACGAACAGGACATCGAGGAGCTGTACGCGCCCTGACGGTCCGTCTTGTCCCTTTTGCCGGAAGGGACATGGAGGCGCTTCACCTTCCGTTCCCTTGACGGACCGACTGGTCCAGTCCATTGTTTTGCCTCGGTCTGAGTGCGGCACGCCGACGGCTCCCGCCCCTCGGGGAGCGCCCCCAACTCGATACCGCACCCTCCCCAACGGGTGCGGTCCCCCACGCAGGAGTCCTCACTTGTCCATGTCCTCGCGCCTTTCCGCGCTCGCCGCGTGCGCGGCCCTCACGGTGTTCGCGCTCGCCGCGCCCGCCTCCGCCGACGCCGCCCCCACCGCGGCCCCGGCCCCGGCGGTCGACCCGGGCCAGGTCGACCTGGCGACCAACCCCGGTTTCGAGATCCCCGCCTCCTCGCTCGCCGACTGGGGCTCCGTCCCCGGCTGGCGCTGCGCCGGCGGCCCCGCGGAGGCGGCGCTCAGCACCACCGCCCCGCACTCCGGCGGCTCGGCCCTGACCGTCACGCCGGTGAGCGGCGACTCCACCGGCGAGTGCGTCCAGACCGTCTCCGTCCAGCCCAACACCACCTACACCGCCTCGGCCTGGGTGCGCGGCTCCTACGTGTTCCTCGGCGCCACCGGCACCGGCCGGGACGTCGCCCCCGCGTGGGCGGAGACCACCGGCGGCGGCTGGAAGCAGCTGACCACCCGCTTCACCACCGGCCCCACCGCCTCCACCGTCCGGCTGTACGTGCACGGCTGGTACCAGCAGGGCCCGTTCTCCGTGGACGACGTCCACGTGTCCGGCCCCGCCCCGGCCCCGGCAACCCTGGCCGGCAGCGTCGCCACCACCGACAAGGTCGTCTTCTTCACCGTGGACGACGGCTGGCAGCGGACCCCCGAGGCCGAGCGGTTCATCGCCGACCACAAGCTGCCGATCACCGCCTTCCCGCTGCCGATGCCGGCCGGGACCGACCCGGACTTCTTCAAGCGCGTCACCGCCGTGGCCGGCTCGTCCATCCAGGACCACAGCGTCTCCCACACGGACCTCACCACGCTCTCGGCCGCCGAGCAGCAGGTCGAGATCTGCGACGCCCGGGACTCGCTGACCCGCGTCTTCGGCACCGCCCCGACGGTCTTCCGCCCGCCGTTCTTCGCCTGGAACGCCGACACCCTCCAGGCCGCCGCCAACTGCGGCATCCGGACCGTCCTCACCGCCGACGCCGACTTCAGCTGGGGCGCCTCCAACGTCTGGCACCCGGGCACCCTCCAGCCCGGCGACGTCGTCCTCCTCCACTGGACCGACACCCTCGCCACCGACCTCCAGCGCGCGCTGGCCGCCGCCGACGCCGCCGGCCTCAAGCCGGCCGGCCTGGCGTCCTACCTGCGCTAGGACTTGGCTCAACACGGTCTGACGACCCGTGCGGCGCGCAGTCGATCCCAGGAGGACCGGCAGCGCGCCGCACGCCTCGGCGCCGCGTTGGCCCGCCCTAGGCTGGGCCCATGAAGAACTCCGACCTCACCGTCGTCACCACCACCCACGAGGACGAGGCCAAGGCGCGGGCGCTGGCCGCGGCCGTGGTCCGCGAGCGACTGGCCGCCTGCGCCCAGGTCTACCCGGTCCGGTCGGTGTACTGGTGGGACGGCGAGGTGCGGGACGGCGCCGAGTGGCGCATCGACTTCAAGACCCGCGCCGGGCTGTTCGACCGGCTGGCCGCGTTCGTCGCCGCGCAGCACGAGTACGAGACGCCCGAGCTCATCGCCGTCCCGGTGACCGCCGGATCGACGGGCTACCTCGGCTGGGTGGCCGCCGAGACCGCCGGCTGAGCCCGCACACCAGGACGGAGCGCCTCCGGTGGCCTCCCCCTTTTCTCTGGAGACCCACACAAGCGCATGCCCATGTCCTCCCATCCGTGCGCAGCTGCGACACGCGCACCTGGACTACGAGGAGGAGTCCCTGCTGCCCGTCCTGGCCGCGATCCCCTTCCCGCCGACCGGCGCCGGGGGCCCGCCCGGCAACGGGACCGGGAACCGAAGCGGGGCCTGTCCGGCCGGACATGGCCGGACAGGCCCCTGGGTGCCGGGTCGGCGTCCGCCCTTCGGCTGCCACCGACCCGGCGCCGGGCGCTACGCCTGCGCCGTGAAGACCGGGAGGTAGCCGCCCGAGTGGCCGGCGGCCTTCGGGTGGTAGCTCTCGTCGACGGGCAGGGTGGTGCTGTTCAGCCAGGTGGTGCTGCTGCCGCAGATCTCGTGGTTGGTGAAGACGCTGCGGACGTCGCCGAAGGCGAAGCCCGCGTTGGCCGCACGCTTGGCGAGGACGTCGTCGAGCACGTCCGCCGCACTGTTGATGGCGGCCCGCTTGGTGTCGCCGATGCCGAAGATGCAGCTGCCTCCGACCTTGTAGAGGTGCGGGTAACCCAGCACCACCACGCGGGCGTTGGGCGCCTTGGCGTGGATGGCCGCGTACACCTGGTCGAGCTGGCCGGGCAGGGTGGTGGTGGCGTACTGCTTTCCGGCGGCGACGGCGTTGAGACAGGCGCTCTCGGAGTCCAGCACACAGGTCTGCATGGTGCTGGCGAAGCCGGCGTCGTTGCCGCCGATGCTGATGCTGACCAGGGTGGTGCCGGAGTTCAGCACCGAGAGCTGGTTGTTGAGCACATCACCGGTTCTGGCGCCCGAGCAGGCGACGAAGGAGAAGGACGACGGCGCGTGCGCGTTCTTCCAGAGGTACGGGTAGGCGTTGGTGCTCCGCTTGCAGCTGCCGCTCTCGCTGGTGTAGCTGCCGGCGCCGACGCCGGACGCGTACGAGTCGCCCAGCGCGGCGTAGTTGACGGTTGCGGCGCTGGCCGACGAGGCGGTGAAGAGGGTGGTGAGGGTAAGGAGTACCGCCAGGGCGGCCACGGACATGGCACGGGTGGGGCGTAGCATGACACCTCCAGGGAGTGACCTGAGTCACAGATGTTGATACCAGGCGGTAGCTTCCCCGGGAAGTGGTCATGCCAAGGATATTGACGGTCGGTCTGCGGACGGCGGAGTGAACTCGACCACGTGGACGGACGTTTGCGCTGCTCAGGCCCCGGCGGCGCCCCCCGCCTCGCGCACGCCTCTGCACACGATCGCCTGTTCGAATTCTTGACCGTCCATCAAGCGCCCGGCCTCACCGGTGCCGGGCACGGGACCGTCGGGACCGTCCGGCCCGCCGTCGGCGCGACGACCCGCGCCTCAGACCGCCCGTGCATGGCACGGGCGGCCTCCCCCGCTGCCGGCCCGGCTCAACCCCCGGTGGCCGGGTAGACGGAGCCCGAGTGGGCGGGGCCGGGGAAGACCACGCAGCCCTCGACCGGAAGTTCCTCGATCGCCTCGTTGGCGGTCGCGGGCACGCCCAGCCGGCGCACGGCGGCCGACACCGCCGCCCGGGCCTGGCGCAGGCCGGGCTCCCCCCAGCCGAGCAGCTCGACCGCGAGACCGGGGGCGACCAGCAGCCGCCGGTAGTGCCGCCCCGAGGCCGGGTCCGGCGCGCTGGGACCGACCGCCCGCAGCGCGGCGGCCATCCGGACCCGGGCGCACTCGTGACCGCCGTTGGCCGAACCCACCCGGTCGTAGAGGTAGCCGAGGTAGTACGGCGTACCGATCACCGCCTGGGCCTCCTCGGCCGCCTCCCGGGCCAGGGCCGAGCCCGGATCCCCGGCGTCCTCCGGCTCCAGTGAGCCGCCGGGGAGCGAGACGATGCCGTCCCTGGGGTTGACCAGGGTCAGCACCCGGCCGTCGGGGGCGAACAGCCACCCCCACGACTGCTTCACCGGCAGCCCGCCGGGCACCTGCTCGCCCGGTCGCCACGGCCAGCCCGCAGTGGGGCGCCGACGCACCCTGCCGAGCAGCTCGGCGATCTCCGCGCTGAACTCGATCCGGCCCATGCGTCCCCCCTTTCGGTGTCGGGCTCGCCGGACCGGCGGTGCGCGGGGAGGACCAGCGGTGCGCGGTTCGGGGCGGAGCGGCGGGAACGGCGGCGTGGGGTACCACCCGCTCCTGCTGTTGATCTTCCCCGAAATCTTCCCCGAACAGGCGGTCGATGAACAGTCCCCAGCGCCGCTTGGTGGACGCGGGGGGCTGGAGCCGCTGGTCAGGCCATCGGCCCACCTCCGCCGCCGGCCTCGGAGCGACCCCGCCCGCCACCGCCGGATGGCGGGAACGGGGGCAGCGCGAAGGCCGGGACCGCCGCCGACCCGGGCGGGAGCGGCAGGCCCCGGTCGGCCCCCTCGGCGAGCGCGTCGAGCACCTCCCGGACGGACATCGGCCGCAGCCGCCCCTCCGCCAGCGCCCAGCCGCACACCTGCGGGCCGTCGGGCGCCGCCGGATCCCGGTGCAGCAGCAGCGCGCCGGCGCCGCGCGCGGCCGTGCCCGCCGCCAGGGTGACGCAGAACGCCTCGGCGTCCCGACCGCCGGCGAACAGCCGGCCGCCCTCGATGCAGAGCTCCGCCGCCGTGGCGAGCTCCTCCCCGTCCTCCGGGCCGTGGCAGCTCAGCGTCAGCAGGTGGCAGCCCTCCCCCGCCCCCTCGGCCAGTGCCAGGTACACCGCGGAGACGTGGCGCATCACCGCCCCCATCAGCGACCTCCCCCGCGGGCCCTCGCCGACCGCCGCGAGCAGCACCGCGCAGCCGATGGAGATGCGCACCCTGGCCCGGTGGTCGTCGACCAGCACCGGCAGCAGCCCGGCCAGCCGCTCCCCCGCGTAGACGAAGGGCTCCCCGGCCAGCTCCGGGTCGGCCGCGTACGCGACCCGGGCCGCCGCGGCACCCGGGTCGAGGCCGAACGCCTCGCAGTAGTCCTCGTAGTCGGCCGGTTCGAGCACCCGCAGGTGCACCTCCAGCCCCTGCCCGTGCAGGGCCCTGAGCCCGGCGTCCGTCCGACTCAGGTAGGCCGGGAAGGCCGCGCCGCCGAACAGGCCGTGCCGCGCCAGCCGGGCGAAGTCGACCGCCCGGGCGGCCACGGCGAGCGCCACCGGCTGCGGCGGGGGCGCACCGCGGGCCCGGCCCCGGCTCCGGGAGCGGCCGCCGGGACCGCCTCCGCCCACCCCGGACGGCGCCCGCCCCGACGCACCCCCGCCGCCGGGCGCCCGGGCCGCGCCCCCGCCCCCACGCCCGGCGCCGGCTCCGGCCCCGGGACGCCCGGCGGGCGGGCGGCTCCCCGACCGGGCCCGCACCCGGCGCGCCACGGGCCCGGTGGCGGCGAAGAACGTGGACGGCTGGTACATGGCTCCTCCTCGGTGTCGCACCGGTCCCGGAGCCCCTGGAGGGCCCCGGCGGTGACGATCGGGAACATACACACCGTCACTGACAATCGACCGGGAGCGACCATTCGGGCCCGCGCGGAACCCCGGGCCGGGCCGGCCGGTGGGGCTGTTTCGCCCGGGTTGTCAGTGGCGGACGTTAGGGTCGGGGACCATGCGACTGCTGCATACCTCCGACTGGCATCTCGGGCGCTCCTTCCACCGGGAGAGCCTGCACGACGCCCAGCGCGCCTACCTGGACCACCTCGTCGAGGTCGTCCGGGCCAGACGCGTGGACGCCGTGCTGGTCGCCGGCGACGTGTACGACCGGGCGCTGCCGGGGCTGGAGGCGGTCGCCCTGTTCGACGACGTGCTGCACCGGCTGGCCGGGCTGGGCGTGCCCACGGTGTTCATCAGCGGCAACCACGACTCGGCCCGCCGGCTGGGCGTCGGCGCGGGCCTGATCGGCAGGGCCGGCGTCCACCTGCGGACCGACCCGGGCGAGTGCGCGGAGCCCGTGCTGCTCGCCGACGAGCACGGGCCGGTGGCCGTCTACGGGCTGCCGTACCTGGAGCCGACGCTGGTCCGCGAGCGCTTCGGGCTGGAGCGCGGCGGCCACGCCGCGGTGCTCGGCGCGGCGATGGACCTGGTCCGGGCCGACCTCGCGGCCCGCCCCGGGGGCACCCGCGCAGTGGTACTGGCGCACGCCTTCGTCACCGGCGGCGAGACCAGCGACAGCGAGCGGGACATCGCGGTCGGCGGTGTCGCCTCCGTGCCCGCCTCCGTCTTCGACGGCGTGCACTACGCCGCGCTCGGCCACCTGCACGGCTGCCAGACCCTCGCCCCGCACCTGCGCTACAGCGGCTCCCCGCTCGCCTACTCGTTCTCCGAGGTGAACCAGCGCAAGACGATGTGGCTGGTCGACCTCGCGGCGGACGGCTCGGTCGCCGCCGAGCGGGTCGACTGCCCGCAGCCGCGCCCGCTCGCCTGTCTGCGCGACACCCTCGACCGGCTGCTGGACGACGAGCGGTACGCCCCGTTCGAGCAGTCCTGGGTGCAGGCCACGCTCACCGACGCCGCCCGCCCCACCGAGCCGATGGAGCGGCTGAGGCGGCGCTTCCCGCACACCCTGCAGCTGCTCTTCGACCCGGACCAGGCCGAGGAGGGCGCCACCGGGTCCTACGCGGCCCGGGTGAGCGGGCGGGCCGACCTGGAGATCGCCGAGGGCTTCCTGCGGCACGTGCGCCCGGGCGCCGCACCGGACCGGGACGAGCTCGACTGGCTGCGCGAGGGCTTCGAGAGCGTCCGGGAGACCACCGACCGGAAGGCCGAGCAGCCCCGATGAGACTCCACCGGCTGACCGTCGCCGCCTTCGGCCCGTTCGCGGGCACCGAGGCCGTCGACTTCGACGCGCTCGCCGCCGGCGGCCTCTTCCTGCTGCGCGGCGCCACCGGCGCGGGCAAGAGCAGTGTGCTGGACGCCGTCTGCTTCGCCCTCTACGGGGACGTGCCCGGCGCCCGGCGGGCCAACCGGCTGCGCAGCGACCACGCCGACCCGCTGCGGCTGACCGAGGTCCGGCTGGAGCTGACGCTCGGCGGGCGGCGGCTGGAGATCATCCGGCTCCCCGAGCAGCAGCGGCCCAAGAAGAAGGGCACCGGCTGGACGACCGAGCGGGCCCAGACGCTGCTGCGCGAGTGGGCCGCCGACACCGGGGACGGCACTCCCGGCTGGCGGCCGGTCAGCAAGTCCCACCAGGAGGCCGGGGAGGAGATCCAGCGGCTGATCGGGATGAGCCGCGAGCAGTTCTGCCAGGTGGTGCTGCTGCCGCAGGGCGACTTCGCGCGGTTCCTGCGGGCGGACTCGGAGGAGCGCGGCAAGCTGCTGCGCCGGCTGTTCGACACCGAGCGGTTCCAGCAGGTGGAGTCCTGGCTCGCCGAGCGCCGCCGCGCCCAGGAGGCCGCCGTCCAGAGCGATCAGCGGCGGCTGCGGGCGCTGGCCGACAAGGCCGAGCAGGCCGCCGGACCAGCGGCCGAGCCCGCCGCCGACTGGGTGCCCGGTGAGGACGAGACCGCGCACCCGGCGGCCGCCGACCTCACCGGCGCGGTGCTCGGCTGGGCCGCGATCCTGCGCAGCGGCGCCGCCGAACAGCTCGCGGTCGCCGACGCCGCCCTGGCCGGCGCGGAGTCCGCCCACGAGGAGGCCGGGCGGGCCCGGGCCGCCGCCGAGGAGCTGTCCGGCCGCCAGCGGCGGCACCGCGACTCGGCGCTCCAGGCGGCCCGGCTCGCCGAGGACGAGCCCGCGATGGAGCGGGACGGCCGCCGGCTGGCGGCCGCACAGGCCGCGCTCGGGGTGGAGTCGGTGCTGCGGCTGCGCGAGTCCGCCGACGGCGCCCACCGGGCCGCCCGCGAGGAGGAGCACCGCCACCGCGACGCGCTCACCCGGGCGGGGCACCCGGACGGCCCCGGGCTGGCCCGGGCCGAGGAGCCGGAGCTGGCGCGGGCCGAGCGCGGGCTGCGGGCCGAGGTGGTCCGGCTGGAGGCGGCCCAGGAGGACGAGCGGCGCTGCACCGCGCTCGCCCGCGAGCAGCGGACGGCGGACGCCGAGCGCCGCAGGGCCGAGGAGCTCGCCGAGGAGGCCCGCGACTGGCTGGACGACTTCGAGGAGCGGCTGGCCGCGCTGCAGGAGGAACAGGCGGACACCCGGGCGGCCGGCGCCCGGGTCGAGCAGTTGGACGCCCGGCGCGCAGAGGTGACGCAGCGGCTGGCCGCCGCCCGCCGCCGGGACGCCCTGCGTGCGGAGATCGCGGACGCCGGACCGCGGGTGCTCGGGCTGCGCGCCGAGGCACTGGACGCCCGTGAGCACAGCCAGGACCTGCGCGAGCGCCGGCTCGCCGGCATGGCCGCCGAGCTGGCGGAACGGCTGCGCGAGGGCGAGCCCTGCCGGGTCTGCGGATCGCCGGAGCACCCGGCACCGGCCAGGCCCACCGGCGGCCAGGTCGGCGCGGCGGACGAGGACCGCGCCCGGGAGGCGCAGACGGCGGCCGAGCAGGCGGCGGACAACGCCGAGCGGGCGCTGGCGGACCTCCGGGTCCACGAGGCGGCCGCCGCCGGTGCGGCCGGGCCCGACGGCACCGAGGCGCTCGCGGAGGCGCTCGCCGTACTGGAGCGCGAGCACCGCGAGGCCTCGCGGGTGGCCGAGCGCCTCGGCCCGCTGACCCAGCGGATCGAGCGCCTCACCCAGGAGCAGACCGCCCGGCTCGCCGCACTCCGGGACGCGGGCGAGCACAGCGCGGCGCTCACCGCCCGGATCCAGACCCTGCACGGGGAGCAGGAGGAGCTGGCCGCGAGGGTCGCGGCGGCCCGGGGCGACGCTCCGTCGGTGGCCGACCGCTCGGCGGCGCTGTCCCGGCTCGCCGACCAGGTCACGGCCCTGGCGGGTGCCGCGCGGGCCCGCACGGAGGCGGCGGCCCGGCTGAAGGACGCGGACGGCGAGCTGGCCGCGGCCGCGGTGTCGGCCGGGTTCGGGAGCGCCGAGGAGGCCCGGGCGGTCCTCCTTCCGGCCTCCGAGCGGGAGCGGCTGGAGGCCCGGCTGGAGCGGCACCGCTCGGCGCGGGCCGCGGTGGAGCGGCTGCTCGCCGAGCCCGAGCTGGTGGCGGCCGCGGCCTGCCCGGCGGCGGACCTTCCGGGCACCCAGGCCCGGCTCCAGGGCGCCACCGACCGGCTGCGCCGGGCGCACGCGGCGCAGGACGCGGCCCGCCGGCGGTGCGAGGAGCTGGCCGGGATCGGACGGCAGCTGGCCGCACTGGCCGCCTCGCTGGCCCCGGCGCTGGTCCGGTTCGCCCGGATCAACCGGCTCGCCTCGCTCGCGGCGGGCACCTCCACGGAGAACCGGCTGCGGATGCGCCTGGAGTCGTATGTGCTGGCGGCCCGGCTGGAGCAGGTGGCCGCCGCGGCGAGCGACCGGCTGGTACGGATGTCCGGCGGCCGCTACACGCTCGTCCACAGCGACGACCGGGGCACCGGCAACCGGCGCTCCGGCCTGGCCCTACGGGTGGTGGACGCCTGGACGGGCACCGAGCGGGACACCGCGACGCTCTCCGGCGGCGAGAGCTTCTTCGCCTCGCTCGCCCTGGCCCTCGGCCTGGCCGACGTGGTCACGGACGAGGCGGGCGGGATGCCGCTGGACACCCTGTTCATCGACGAGGGCTTCGGCACCCTGGACGAACAGGCGCTGGAGGAGGTGATGGACGTCCTGGACGGTCTGCGGGAGCGGGACCGCGCGGTGGGCATCGTCAGCCACGTCGCGGACCTGCGCACCCGGATCCCGGCCCAGCTGCTGGTCCGCAAGGGGCGCAGCGGCTCCACCCTCGCGCTGGCCCGCCGCGAGGACGTCTGACGGCGGAGTGCCGGGGCGCCCGGCCGTTCGCCCGGCCGTTCGCCCGGCCGCGTCAGCCGGAGCAGGCGATCCGCTGTGCCTGCTGCCAGGTGCAGACGGGGCAGAGCGTCGTCCCCGGGTGGTCCGCGGGCAGTTCGGTCGGCTCGCCGCACATCACGCAGTCGGCGCGCGGCCCGGTCAGCCCCGGGTCGTGCGTCAGCGCCGCCACCGTGTCGGCCGGGGCCACGGCACAGACCGGGCCCGCGTCGTCCGCGACACCGCCGTCCACGGCGCTGCTGTCCACCGCGCTGCTGTCCACCGCGCTGACGCCGTTCGCTGCTTCACTCATGTCGCCTTCCTACTCCGCCGCCCCACCGGGTCGCAAGGCCGGTCCACGTACAGCAGGCCGGATACCGCAGGCCGGTCCGGATACCGCAGGCCGGGCACGGACCGACCGGGCGGGGCACCGGGCGACCACCCGCGCCCGCCACCCGGCCCGCCGCCGGTCCGGGCGGCACGCCCCAGTACGGTGGCGCCATGCCCACCACCCTCGACCAGCGCCTGCTCGCCGCCCGGGCCGCCTCGCCCAGCTACCCGGAGGTCGGCGCCACCCGGGACGCCCGGCTCCCGGCCGGCTACGCGCACCTTCGGCGGCGGATCCACCTCGGGCACGGGCCGGAGGTACTGGAACGGGCCGGGCGCCACGTCCTCGGGTGGGGCAGCCAGCTCGGCACCGGCTTCGCGGTCCATCCGCACGCCCCGGCCGAGCCCGGCGCGACGGTGCTGATCCGGCTGAGCCTGCCCGGCATGCGCCGCCCGAGGCTGGTGATCCCCTGCCGGGTGGTGTGGACGGTGGACGAGCCGGACCGGATCGGTTTCGCCTACGGGACCCTGCCGGGGCACCCGGAGTGCGGCGAGGAGGCGTTCCTGGTGAGCATGGACGGCGACGGCGAGGTCTGGTTCGAGGTCACCGCGTTCTCCCGGCTCGCCGCCTGGTACGCCCGGCTCGGCCGCCCGGTGGCGGTGCTCTGCCAGTACCTGGCGATCGAGCGCTACCTCACCGCGGTGGCGGCCGCGGTCCGGTAGCAGCGGCGCCGGTAGCAGCGGGCCGGTAGCAGCGGGGCCGGGGCGGCCCGCCGGGCGCCCGGAGCGCCCCGCCGAAGTCGCCTCCCCCGGAGCGCCTCAGCCCAGGAAGGACAGCCGGACCGTCCGCCGCGGGTTGTCCCCGTTGGTGTCGACCAGGACCACGGACTGCCAGATGCCGAGCGCCAGTTGGCCGCCGATCACCGGGAGCGTGGCATGCGGCGCGACCAGGCCCGGCAGCACGTGGTCGCGGCCGTGGCCGGGGCTGCCGTGCCGGTGCCGCCAGCGGTCGTCGGCCGGGAGCAGCTCACGCAGCGTGGCCAGGAGGTCGTCGTCGCTGCCCGAGCCGGTCTCCAACACCGCGATGCCGGCCGTGGCATGGGGAACGAAGACGTTGAGCAGGCCGTCGCGCCCGGCGGCGCGCTCGTCGAGGAACGCGGCGCAGCGGCCGGTGATGTCGAGCGCGACCTCGCGGCTGCCGGTGGTGATCTCGAAGGTGGTGGTCTGGAAGGAGGAGGCCGGAGAGGAGGGGGCCCGGGAGGAAGTGGTCTGGGAGCTGCTGGAACTGGAGTGGTTGCTGTCCGCCATGGCGCCATCCTCACCCACGTCAGGGGGTGCGCCGGACCGCCTCGCCGCCTCACCGTCTCCCCGTACCGCCGGACCGCACCGGCCCGGCGGCGCAGGCCGGGAGCCCCGCCCCCGCGCGAGGAATGCCCCGGGTACGCCAAAGACCCGATGGGCCCTTGGGTCCATCGGGTCGGTGCCGGTGTGCGCGGGGAACCTGGACGGCCTGGAGGGACCGCGAGGGCCCCGGGGCCGGACAGGGCCCAGAGCGACGCCCTGGAGCAACCGCCCTAGCCGCGACTGCCGAAGAGGCTTCGCTTCAGCCGTCGCAGCGGCGCCAGCAGCGACACCCGCACGTGGCGACGCGGCGCGGTGGGGGCGCTGACACCACGCGGCGTCAGCTCCCTTATCAACCCGAGCGCCTCGGCGGTGTCCACCGCCGGGAGCGCGGGCGCGCCGAGCACAGCCAGGTGCCGTTCGATCCTGCGGCCGGTCGTACCGACACCGCACTGGATAGCCGGCACGCGGGCCCGAGTCCGCGCTTGCATGTGTTCCATCAGTTTTCCCACCCCTACGAGGCGCCAGGGCCGTGAGGCGAAGACTATCCGTGACAGACGGCCTTCGCGCAACCGTCCTGGTGTTCTGCCACCGTACCGTGCGACGTCAACTGACGGTGCACCAGGGGCAGAGCGACCGGTCACGACTAGGCATCAATGATGGTGCACGACCGGCCGGAGGTCAGCGGGGGCCGGAGGCACGGACCCGGCGCTCGCCCAGGAGGTACACGCCGGGCGCACAGGGTCGCCACAGGGAGCCGCCGGCGTACACAGGCGGGTGCGAACGTCCACAGGACGGCGAACTGCGGGGGCTGCCGACCGGCACCGACCGCAGCGGACCTTATAGGGGACAGTCCCCTCAGCTGCGACGCTCCTCACCGTGACAATCCGTTCAGGAAGTGAACACATTCGAGGGATTGACTCAAGGGAAACCTCCAAGCAATATCTCTTTCGGCGACATCAGTGCGAGTCACGCTCAGGAGTGTGTTCGACTGATGAAGAGCGATGTAAGGATTCCGGCTCACCCGAGCCACTGCCCGGCCGCCTCGACGCTGCGGCGGCCAGGCTCGGGGGGTGCCCGGACCGGCGGCCGGCCGTAGAGGGTCGGCCGGGCCGCCACCCGGCTGCCGGTGCCGCCCTCCACAGGGCGCGGCACCGGCGGTTCCGGATCACCGCGCGCTCGGTAGACTCGGCCAGCGTGCCAGTCCTCCTCAGCATCGTGCTCCCCGTCCACGGCGTAGAGCGCTTCCTGCCCCGCTGCCTCGACTCGATCCTCGAATCCGGTCCGGCCGGTGGGCCCCGCGAAGCCTCCGCCGCCGAGGAGCCGCGCTTCGAGGTGATCGCGGTCGACGACCTCTCCCCCGACCGCTGCGGCGAGATCCTCGACGAGTACGCGGCCCGCGACCCCCGGCTGCGGGTGCTGCACCTCGGCGAGAACCAGGGCCTGGGCGGCGCCCGCACCGCAGCGCTGCCCGAGGTGCGCGGCGAGTACATCTGGTTCGTGGACAGCGACGACTGGCTGCCGGAGGGCACCGTCGCGGCCGTCCTCGACGAACTGGAGCGGGAGCGGGCCCGGGAGAAGGAGGGGGACGCCCCCGCCGACGTCCTGCTGACCGGCTTCACCCACGTCTATCCGGACGGCGGGACCGAGCCCAACCCGTGGCGCCGGGTACTGGCCGGCTCCCCCCTGGAGCAGGGCTGCACCCTCGCCGAGCACCCCGCGCTGTTCCGGACCGTGATGTCGGTCTGGAACAAGGTGTTCCGCCGCGAGTTCCTGCTCGGCCTCGGCGTCTCCTTCGGCCGCGGCTTCTACGAGGACATCTCCGTCACCTACCCGGCCCTGCTGGCCGCCGGGCGGCTGCGCTACCTGGACCGCCCCTGCTACTTCTACCGGCGCGGCCGGGCCGGCGCGATCACCAGCACCGCCTCCCCCAAGCACGCCGACGCCTTCGCCCAGTACGACGCGATCTTCGCCTTCCTGGACCGCACCGAGCACCCCGTCCCCGACGCCCTGCGCACCCTCGTCTTCGAGCGCACCGTGCAGCAGGCCCTGGGCGTCCACGACACCCCGGGGCTGGTCCCCCCCGAACTGCGCAAGGACTTCTTCCGCCGGATCGCCGAGCACTTCGCCCGCCACCGCCCGGCCGGCTACCGGTTCCCCGGCGGTCTGCGCGGCGTGCAGTACCGGCTGGCCGCGCGCGGTTCGCGGATCGCCTACGCGGAGCTGCGCCGCACCGGGCGGCTCCCGCGCGAGCTGAAGCGCGGGGCGCGGGCGGTCGCACCGGCGGTGAAGCGCGGGGTGCGCAGCAGCGCCCGCTTCACCGCGTACAACGCCTTCCGCCGACTGCCGCTGGACGAGCACCTGGCGGTCTACGCGGCGTACTGGCACCGGGGTTACGCCTGCAGCCCGGCCGCGATCTACGAGAAGGCCCGGGAGCTGGCACCCGCCGTCCGGGGCGTCTGGGTGGTGGAGAACCGCACCCAGGCGGCCACGCTGCCGGCCGGGGTGCCGTACGTGATCGTCAACACGCCCGCGTACCTGAAGGCGATGGCGACCGCCAAGTACTTCGTCAACAACGTCAACTTCCCGCGGACCATGGTGAAGCGGCCCGGCACGGTGCACGTCCAGACCCAGCACGGCACGCCGTTGAAGGCGATGGGCATGGACCTCAGGGACCACCCGGTCGCGGCCGACGGGATGGACTTCGCGCGCCTCCAGGAGGCCGTCGACCGCTGGGACTTCCTGGTCTCCTCCAACCCGCACACCAGCGAGCACTTCGCCCGGGCCTTCCCCGGCCGGTACGAGATGCTGGACACCGGCTACCCGCGCAACGACCGGCTGGCGAACACCACGCCCGCCGAGGTGGCCGCGATGCGCGAGCGGTTCGGGCTGGCGCCGGGCCGCACGGCGGTGCTGTACGCGCCGACGCACCGCGAGGGCCAGGGCGGGTACGTGCCGCTGGTGGACGTCCGCGAGCTGGCGCGGCGGCTCGGGCCGGGGTTCACCCTCCTGGTGCGCACGCACTACTTCCACACCGGCGGCCCGGGCGACCTGGTGGCGGGCGAGGGGGCCGCGGAGATCGTGGACGTCTCGGCGCACCCGACCGTGGAGGACCTCTACCTGGCGGCGGACGTGCTGGTCACGGACTACTCGTCGATGATGTTCGACTACGCGGTGCTGGACCGGCCGGTGGTGGTCTTCGCGCCGGACTGGGAGGAATACCAGCGGGTGCGCGGGGTCTACTTCGACCTGTTCGCGCAGCCTCCGGGTGCGGTCACGGTGGACGCCGACGGGCTGGCGGCGGCGCTGCTGGCCGGGGATCCGGAGCCGGCCGCGCGGGCGGCCTTCCGGGAGCGGTTCTGCCCGTGGGACGACGGCGGGGCGGCGGAGCGGGTGGTCCGCCGGGTGTTCCCGGTGCCCCCGGCCACGGCCTGAGCGGGCTGCCGCGACCGCGCGGGCTCCGGGGCGGCGATGCCGAAACGGCCGGGAACGCCGCTGCGGGGCCCCCGCCGTCGGCAGGGGCCCCGCAGCGGTGGACCGGGTCAGCTCTGGCGCGCGGCCAGGAACTCGTCGAAGGTCAGCTCGCCGTCGTGGTTGGTGTCCATCTGGTTGATGATGGCCTCGGCCACGGCGATCGACGTGGTCAGGTCGCCGAGCTCACGCGCGACCTTGGCGTACTCGGCGGCGGTGATCCGGCCGTTGCCGTTCACGTCGTACTTGTCGAAGGCCGCGCGGATCGTGTCGACGTCTGCCATGGGTTGCCCCTCCTGAGGAACTGAAGACCTGCTGATGTGCGTTTCCGACGGCCGTACCCTACCCGGCCGTGGCGAGCACCACGGCTGGCGGGAGTGGACGGCCTCCCGGGTGGGTGTCGTAGTCTGCGGGTCTGACCTCGGCCCGGCCGGGAACCGACCACCGATTGTCGTATGTTCAGGCCCGGGCGCCTCCCGGGCGCGCTCGTCCAGGGAGGGACCGTGCTCGACCTTTTCACCAAGCTGGTGCTGAAACCCGTCTCGCGGGGCATCTGGCGGCCGGACATCCAGGGCCTGGAGAACGTGCCGCGCAAGGGCGGGGTGATCCTGGCCAGCAACCACCTCTCCTTCATCGACAGCGTGGTGATCCCGCTGACGGCGCCGCGCCGGGTGCACTTCCTGGCCAAGGCCGAGTACTTCACCGGCACCGGGCTCAAGGGCGCGCTCTCCAAGGGCTTCTTCGAGTCGATCGGCGCGGTGCCGGTCGAGCGCGGCACCTACCGTTCCGCTCAGGCCTCGCTGGAGTCGGCGCTGGAGATCCTGGAGGACGGGAAGGCCTTCGGCATCTACCCGGAGGGCACCCGCTCGCTCGACGGGCGGCTCTACCGCGGCAAGACCGGCGTGGCCTGGCTGGCGCTGACCGCCGGCGTCCCGGTGGTCCCGGTGGCGCTGGAGGGGCCCGAGCAGATCCTGCCGATCGGCAAGCGCGTGCCGCGGATCCGCAAGGTGACGGTCCGCTTCGGCGAGCCGCTGCACTTCGACGAGCTGCACGGACAGGCCCGCTCGCTCAAGGCCCGGCGGCAGGTCACCGACGAGGTGATGCGGGCGATTCAGCAGCTCTCCGGCCAGGAGTTCGTGGAGAGCTACAACGAGCTCCCCAAGGCCGCCTGATCCGCGCCTGCTGATCGCGCACCGTCCGATCGCGCACCGTCCGATCCCGCGCCGCGTCCCCGGCTGCCGCGCCCTACGCGGGCGCGGCGGCGACCGGCGCCTCCCGGCGCAGCAGCGCCGCGTAGCGGCCGTCCGCCTCGACCAGCCCGTCGTGGGTGCCCAGCTCGGCCACCTCGCCGCGGTCCAGGACCACGATCTGGTCGGCGGAGCGGATGGTCGACAGCCGGTGGGCGATGGTGATGGTGGTCCGGCCGGCCGCCAGGGTGTCGATCGCCTGCTGGACGGCGAGCTCGGTGCGGTTGTCCAGCGCGCTGGTGGCCTCGTCCAGGATCAGCACCGGCGGGTTGCGCAGGATGGTCCGGGCGAGTGCGAGCCGTTGCTTCTCCCCTCCCGAGAAGCGGTAGCCGCGCTCGCCGACCAGGGTGTCGTAGCCGTCGGGCAGTCCGGCGATGGTCTCGTGGATCTGCGCGGCCTCGGCGGCGGCGACCAGTTCCGCGTCGGTGGCGTCCGGCTTGGCGAAGCGCAGGTTGTCGGCCACCGAGGCGTGGAAGAGGTAGGTCTCCTGGGAGACCACGCCGACCGCCCGGGCGAGCGTGTCGAAGGAGAGCTCCCGGACGTCGACGCCGTCGATGGTGACCCGGCCCCCGGTCACGTCGTACAGGCGGGGGACGAGGTAGCTGAGGGTGGTCTTGCCGGATCCGGTCTCGCCGACCACGGCGAGCGAGCCGCCGGCCGGGACCTTCAGCTCCACCCCGGACAGGGTGGGCCGCTCCTGCTCCGGGTCGTAGCGGAAGTCGACGCCCTCGAAGCGGACCTCGCCCCGGATCGTGTCCAGGGTGACCGGCCGCTCGGGCTCGGCGATCTCCACCGGCAGGTCGAGGTACTCGAAGATGCGCTGGAAGAGCGCCAGCGAGGTCTGCACCTGGACGCCGGTGGAGAGCAGGCTGATGGTCGGGCGGAACAGTCCCTGCTGGAGCGAGACGAAGGCGACCAGAGTGCCGATCGAGACGATCGGCGAGCCGCCGGCCGCCGCGAGGCCGGCCGCCCAGTAGATCACCGCGGGCATCGCGGCCATCACGATCTGGATGGTGTTCATCCGCCAGCGCCCCGCCATGCTGGCGCGCACCTCCAGCTCGGCGAGCTGGTCGGACTGCTCGGTGAAGTCCTTGGAGAGCGATCCGGAGCGGCCCATCGTGCGGCCGAGCAGGATGCCGCTGACCGAGAGCGACTCCTGGACGGCCGAGCTCATCGCGGCCAGCTGCTTCTGTCGCTCGGTGGTGATCTTCTTGCGCTCGCTGCCGACCCGGCGGCTGATCCAGACGAACAGCGGCAGGAGGAGCAGCGAGACCACGGTGAGGCGCCAGTCCAGCGCGACCATGGCGACCACCGAGGCGACCACGCTGGTGAAGTTGGAGACCAGCGAGGTGGCGGTGGAGGTCACGGTGGACTGCATGCCGCCGATGTCGTTGGCGATCCGGGACTGCACCTCGCCGGTGCGGGTGCGGGTGAAGAACGCCAGGGACATCCGCTGGAGGTGGGTGTAGACGGCCGTGCGCAGGTCGTGCATGACGCGCTGGCCGACGGTGGTGGATATCAGGGTCTGCACCACGCTGAAGACGCTGTTGACCACGGCGGTGGCGATCATGCCGAGCACGAGGAGGGTCAGCAGCCCGGTCCGGCCCTGCGGGATGGCGGTGTCCAGGACGGCCCGCAGCAGGAACGGCGACACCACCGAGACCACGGCGGAGGCCGCCACCAGCAGCCCGACGGTGGTGAGGCGGCCCGTGTAGGGGCGGAACAGCGCGAGGATGCGCCGCCACTGGGCGGGCGGGCGGGGCTCGCCCTCGGCGCGGGCGGGCGGGGTCCATCGGATGCCGTCGGGCCTCAAGGGCGGGCCTCCCTCGGTCGGGCGCGCGGTGGCGCGGCGGGTGCGTCTGCTGCGGTGGGCGTAACAGGTGCGGCGGGCATGGCAGGTGCGGCGGGCATGGCAGGTGCGGCGGGCATGGCAGGTGCGGCGCGCACTGGGCCTGGGGCAGGCACGCCGGGCACCGCGGTCGGGCCGCCGCCAGCATAGCGAGAATAGCTCATAGTTAGCGAAGCTAATAGTGAGGCTCACTCTATTCCCGCGCCGCCGGACCCCCGGCGAGAGTGCGGCACGCACAGGGCGCCGCGTCGCACCCCCCGGCGAGAGTGCGGCACGCACAGGGCGCCGCGTCGCACCCCCCGGCGGGAGTGCGACGCGGCGCCCTGGGTGTGGGTGCGGTCAGTTCGTCCGGTAGGTGCGCGCCGCCTTGGCGGAGACCCCGCCGAGCTTGCCCGAGGGGAGCAGCCGGGCGATCGCGACGGCGATCTTGTAGCGCCGGCCCGGGACGGACACCGAGCGGCCGCGGGCCAGGTCCCGCATCGCCTCGCCGACCACCCGCTCCGCGGACAGCCAGCCCCAGGACGGGATGTTGCCGGTGCCCATGCCCGCCCGCGCATGGAACTCGGTACGGGTGAACCCCGGGCAGAGCGCCATCAGCCGCACCCCGCCGCCGCCGAGGTCCCGCTGCACGCCCTGGGTGAAGCTCACCACCCAGGCCTTGCTGGCGCCGTACGTACCGCGCGGCAGGAAGGCCGCCACCGAGGCCACGTTGACGATCGCGCCCCGCTCGCGCTCGCGCATCCCCGGCAGGGCGGCCGTGGTCAGCCGCAGGATCGCCTCCACGTGCACCTTGAGCATGTCCAGCTCGTCCTGGAGCGGGACGGTCAGGAAGGCGCCCTTGTTGCCGAAGCCGGCGTTGTTCACCAGCAGGTCCACCGGGCGGGCGCCGTCGGCCAGCCGGGCCTCGACGGCGGCGATGCCGTCCTCCGTGGCGAGGTCGGCGGTCAACACCTCGGTGTCGACGCCGAACTCGGCCTGCAGGTCGGCGGCCGAACGCTCCAGCCGCTCGGTGTCCCGGGCCACCAGGACGAGCCGGTAGCCGCTCCGGGCGAGCCGCCTGGCGAAGGCGGCTCCGATGCCGGCGGTCGCGCCGGTGATCAAGGCAGTGGTCATGCCCCTGACCGTACCGACTCATCGCCCCCCTACCCAACGCGTCGGTAACTTCGCAGATCAGAGCCTTGCGGATGCAATCGATGGTTCGTGCTCGTATGGTCGATCGGGGGCATCGCCTGACCAGGCGATGAAGATTCTATTGAGGAGGCACATCTGATGCTTGCTCAGCACCTGACCGGAAGGGCCCCGGCGCCGCTCGCGACCCGGGCCGAACTCGATGCGCTCGGCGCGCTGATGGTGGAGGACGAGGCCGCCGTGAGCGACGCGCCCACGTACCGCCCCGAAGCCGCCGCGCTGCTGCTGGTGGGGCTCGCCCTGCTGCTGTCCCCGAAGCAGCCCAAGGAGAAGACCCGGTAGCCGGTGACGGCGCCAGGCCCGCACGAAGCCTCCGCCGCGGGGCCCCGGTCTCCGAGGCCTCCCCGTGAGACGCCGTGAAGCCTTCCTCAAGGAGGACCACACAACCATGCCATTCGCCGATACCTCGCTCCGCGACGAATACGCCGCAGCGGTCGAGCGGGTGGCGGGCCGGACCCTCGACGCCCTCCGGGGCGCCGGGGGTGCGGTCACGCTCGCCGAACCCGGCTCCGACCCGGCCACCGCCCACCCGCTCCGACCGCTGCTGGCCGCCGTCCGAGTGCTCGGACCCGACATGTTCGCACCGCAGCTGTTCGGCGGGGCCGCGCCGGACGAGCAGACGGCCTGGCTGGTGGCCGAGGCGCACGAGGTGTTCCCCTCACCCGCTCCCCCGCCCCCGCCGTGGTCCTCCGGCGTCGGCGATCCGGACGGAGACCCGGACAGAGACCCGGACGGGCCCGCGCTGATCGCCGCCTGGCGGGACTGGGCCACCGGAATCCTGCTGACCCGGTCCGTACACTCCGTCACCGCGGGCGGCCTGCCCGCTCCCGGCGTCACCGCCCCACAGCCCGACCACGCTCCGCAACCTCAGCCCCACGCCTGGCAGGCCTGGTCCGTCCGGATGGCCCAGCTCTCCGCGCTGGCCCTGCCGGGCCTCCACGGCCCGGTCCAGGAGACCGCCCTCGCGCACCCGACGGAGCTCGCCAGGGGCGTCGTCCGCTCGATGCTGCGCCGCGACCACCGGGTGGCCGCCCGGCTCGCCCGCTGGCTCGCCTGGGCCCAGGCCCAGGGACAGACACTGCCACTGGAGATCGAACCGGTGTTGGAACGGATCCACGTCGTCGGCGATGGAAGCGCCCGCACCGCACTCGAACTCGCCATCGCCGAGGCCCTGCTGGGGACCGCCGTGGACGGAGGACAGTCATGACGGACAACCGGATGCTCGCCACCGCCCAGGAACTGGGCTCGCGTGCGATGGCCTGGCTGCACGGCTCGCACGAGCTCGGCTTCGGCCGGCTCTCCGACAACATCACCATCGACCTCGCCGACCCCAACAACGCCTACAAACCCCTCGGCGAGTGCGCGCTGGCGGCCTCGCTGGTCCTGCGCGACGGAGTCACCGGCCCCCACGACGCCCGCATCGCCCGCGAGCTGCTGGACTTCGGATGGACCCAGCTCCGGGACGGAAACCTGCTGTATGAACGGCAGTTGCGCCACCTGGTGATGACCGACCCACTGGAGACGTACGTCCACTTCGCACGGGCCGGCTACCGGCACCCCGCGATGGAGGAGCTGCTGGAGTCGCTCGGCAGACTGCGCGCCGTCCAGGCCGCGGAGATCCTGCCCAGCCGACGCCTCGCCGTCGCCAACGCCCGCCGGGTGGTGGGCCTGCGCAACCAGCCGGACGACTGGACCGCACTCGCCGCCGGCACCTGGCTCGGCGCCACTCCGGAACCGTGGGCGGTGGACTGGATGACCGGCTACGACATCACCCACGCCGTCTTCCACCTCACCGACTGGGGCGCCCGGCCCGAGGGCCTGCCCGAGCCGATGCGCGACTACGTCCGGACCTGGCTGCCGGCCTGGATCGACATCTGGCTGGAGGTCGGCCAGTGGGACCTGGTCGGCGAGCTGCTGGTGGTGGACTCCTGCATCGGCGAGCCGGTGGGCGGCATGCAGGGCTGGGAGGCGCTGGCCGCCGTCCAGCGCGAGGACGGGCTGATCCCGCGCGACAACTCCGAACCCGTGGCGGAGGATCCGGCCCAGGCGTTCCAGGACCACGAACACACCGCCGTGGTCGCCGTGGTGGCCGGCACCGTCACCCTGTCGCGGGCGCTCGGCGGCGCGGCCGTGGCGGCGTGAGAACCTCCGAGGAAGCGGAGCCTTCGGCGTGAACGACTACGGCGAACGGGAGTTGGCGGAGCTCGTCCGGGCCGCCGAACCGCACGCCACCGCCGTCACCCTGGCGGTGGCGCGCGGCGACCGGCAGGCCGTGCGCTGCCACGGCCGGCTGACCCACGGGGGCGATCCGTGCACCCCCGACACCGTCTTCGAACTCGGCTCGGTCACCAAGACGTTCACCGCCCTGCTGCTCGCCGCGCTGGTCGCCCGCGGCGAACTCGCCCTGGACGACCCGGTGGAACGCCACCTCCCCGACAGCTGGCACCCCGCCACCGTCCGGCACGGCGGCCCGATCCGGCTGCTGCACCTGGCCACCCACACCTCCGGGCTCCCCCGGCTGCCGCCCGGGCTGCTCGCCGGCGCCGTGCCGACCTGGTTCAGCAACCCGTACGCCGCCTACCGGGACGAGCAGTTGCGGGACGGCCTGGCGCGAACCACCGTACGGAGGAGGCCAGGCAGCCTGGTCCGGTACTCCAACTACGGGGTCGCGCTGCTCGGCCGGCTGCTCGCGGAGGCGGGCGGGGCGCCGTACCCCGAGCTGCTCGCCGAACGGATCTGCCGCCCGCTCGGACTCCGATCGACCAGCTGCCACCCCGATGCGGCCGACCGCGCCGTCGGGCACCGGCTCGGCCGGCCGCTGCCGCCCTGGCACATCCCCGGCCTGCCGGGCGCCGGCGCCGTCCGGGCCGGCGGCGCCGATCTGCTGCGCTACCTGATGGCCCACCTCTCCACCGAAGAGGGTGAGTTGGGCCGGGCGACGGCAGACGTCCAGCGACCCCGGCTGCGGCTGCCGCACTCGACCGACCAGCTCTGCCTGGTCTGGAACCACCGCCGACTGGCCGACCGGGACATCTTCTTCCACTCCGGTGCGACCCGAGGCTTCACCTCGTTCGTCGGCTTCTGCCCGCAGACCGCCACCGCCGTGGCCGCCCTGGCCAACTGCGGCCCCGCGCTGGACGGACGCTTCGTCCAGCGCGGGTACGAGGTGCTGAAGCGGACGGCCGCCTGAGCTGCGGGGCCGCTACACCGTCGGCTCCTGTTCGGTGCGGGCCGCGGTGTCGGCAGCGCCGCCGGCGCCCACCGGTCGCAGCCGGGTCGCGGCGGTGGCCCTGATCTCGGGGGCCAGCCTGGCGACGTCACGGGCACCGGCCTTGGCGATCAGGGTCGGCAGCAGCCAGCGCATCGGCTGCATGCCGCGCAGCCAGGCCTGGGCGTAGACGTGCGCCGAGCGGCGTGCGATGCCCGCGACCAGGCGGTCCACCGCCGGCTCCAGCGGGTACGTCTTGCTGGCCGGCCAGGGCAGCCGCGCCCGCATCTGCTTGAGGACGGCATCCTGGTCGGCGCCGCGCACCATGTCGGTGTCGGTCCAACTCAGGTATCCGACACCGACCTTGACCCCCTGGTAGGCGACCTCGGCGCGCAGCGAGTGGGCGAAGGCCTCGACGCCCGACTTGCTGGCGCAGTACGCGCTCATCAGTGGCGCGGGCGTCATCGCGGCCAGCGAGGCGATCTGGAGCAGATAGCCGCCGCTCTCGGTGAGGGCCGGGAGGAAGGCCCGGGCGGTGGCGACGCTGCCGAGCAGGTTCACCTCGATCACCCGGGTGAACGCGCGGTGGTCGCTCTCCAGCAGCGGGCCGCCGAGCGCGATGCCCGCGTTGGCGATCACGGTGTCGATCCGGCCGTAGTGCTCCTGGATCTGCCGGGCGGCCTCGCCGAGTGCGTCGATGTCGGTGACATCGACCTCCCAGGCGGTGGCGGCCGGCCCGCAGAGTGCGGCCACGACCTTGAGCTCGGCCGGTTCCAGGCCGACCAGGGCGACCTTGGCGCCGCGCAGGGTGAGCTTGCGGGCCAGCGCGGCACCGACGCCGCGGGCGGCACCGGTGATGACGACGACCTGCTCGGACAGCGGCGGGGTGGCGTTCATGCGGTGACACTCCTCTGGCTGTGGCTGTGGCTGTGGCTCTGGCCGGTGCGAAGGTGGACCTCAGGCACGTGGGCGACCGCGAGGCGGTGGATCTCGGCGGCGACCTCGGCGGGCCGCTCGAGCGGCGCCATGTGGCCGACCCCGGGCAGCAGGAGCAGCCCCTGCGGGTCGGGCAGCGCCGCGACGATCCGGTGGGCGTGCACCGGCGGCGTCAGCCGGTCATCGGTACCGACGATCACGGCGGTCGGCGCGGCCAGCCGCCGGAGCCCCGCAGTGACGTCCAGGGTGTCCAGTACACCGGCCCACTCGGCCCGGACCGCGGTCGGGCAGGCGTGCACGACCCTGGCCGCCGCCTGGACCAGGCCCGCCGGTGAACCGGCGCCCATGGTGGCGTACTTGAGCGCGGCCCGGCTGCCCGGCCCGACCGGTCCGAGCGGCAGCCGGGAGCGCAGCACCCGCCGGTGCAGCAGGCGGCGCAACCCCGGGTGGCGCAACACGTCCGGGAGGACCCGCAGTTCGGCGAGCAGGCGGTCCGGTCCGGTGGAGACCAGCAGAGCGGCGGCGGTGCGGTCGGCGACGGCGGGGCGGTCTGCGCCGGCCATGATGGTCATGCCGCCCATGCTGTGGCCTGCGAGGACGGCCCGCTCTCCCGCCGGGACGGTCCGGACGACCACGGCCTCGAGGTCCTCGGCGAGCGCCCGGGTGGAGTAGCGCGCCCGGCTCGGCGGCACCTCGCTGCGGCCGTGGCCGCGCTGGTCGTATGCCACCACCCGGTAGCGGTCGGCGAGTTGGCGGATCACCGGGGCCCAGAAGGCGGTCGAGCAGGTCCAGCCGTGGGCGAGGACGACGGTCGGGGCGTCCGACTGCCCGTGTATCTCGACGTGCAGCCGCAAGCCGTCGGCCGAGCGGATCCACGACTCCTCGGCCGGGGCGGGCGGTACGCAGTCGGCGGGGACGACGGGGCTCACGCCAGGGCCTCCTCGGGCGTACCGGGGTGGGCGGGCGTGCCGTGTGCGGGCTGGGGACGCATGATCAGCTCGTACTCGGCGAGGTCCACCCGGCGGGTGGCGCGGCGGAACGCGGTGGTGGAGGCAGGCCAGAGCACGGTGTTCTTGCCGTTGCCGTCCAGGTACCAGCTGCGGCAGCCACCGGTGGTCCAGACCGTGCGGTCCATCCGGTGCTGGAGTTCGAGGTTCCAGCGCCGCTGCGCCCGGGCGGTGGGCTGCATCGCCGTCGCGCCCACGGAGCCGAGCGTGGTGAGCGCGTCGACCAGGTAGTTCAGCTGGGACTCGATCATCAGGATCATCGAGCTGTTGCCGAGGCCGGTGTTGGGCCCGATGACGAAGAAGAGGTTGGGGAAGCCGTGCACGGTGGAGCCGCGCAGCGCCTCCATGCCGTCCTTCCACTCCTCGGCGAGGCTTCGGCCGTCGACGCCGAACACCCGCGACCCGATGGGCATGTCGGTGACGTGGAAGCCCGTCCCGAAGACGATCGCGTCCACCTCGTGCTCACTGCCGTCGGCCGCGACCAGGGTGGAGCCGCGTACCTCGGAGAGGCCGGCGGCGACCACCTCGGTGTTGGCGGCGGCGAGCGCCGGGTAGTAGGTGTTGCTGAGCAGGATGCGCTTGCAGCCGATCCGGTAGTCGGGGGTGAGCCTGGCCCGCAGCGCCGGGTCGGCGACGGCCTGTGCGATGTGCCGCTCGGCGAGCTGCTGGACCAGCCGCAGCGCACCGGGCCGACGGACGAAGGCGTCCACCTGGAGCTCGCGCAGCGCGAAGAGCGCCCCGCGGCGGATCTTGGTGGTGACGGGCAGCCGCCCGTGCAGCCACTTCTCGGCGGCGGTGATCTCCCGGTCGCGGCGCGGCAGGACCCAGGCCGGGGTGCGCTGGAAGACGGTCAGCCTACCCACCCGGGGCTGGATGGACGGGATGATCTGGGCGGCCGAGGCGCCGGTGCCGACCATCGCCACCCGCTTGCCCGCGAGGTCGAACTCGTGGTCCCAGCGGGAGGAGTGGAACACCTTGCCGGGGAAGGCGTCCAGGCCGGGCAGGTCGGGGACCTGCGGGTCCGCGAGCGGCCCGGCGGCGGAGACGATCGCGTCGGCGGTCCACTGGCCGGCCGTGGTGGTGATCCGCCAGCGGGTCTGCTCGGCCTCCCAGCGGGCCTCGGTGACCTCGGTGTTGAAGCGCAGGTGGGGGCGGAGGCCGAAGACGTCGGCGACCTTCTCCAGGTAGGCGCGGATGTCGGGCTGGCCGGAGAAGCTGCGCGGCCAGTCGGGGTTGGGCGCGAAGGAGAAGGAGTAGAGGTGCGAGGGCACGTCGCAGGCGCAGCCGGGGTAGCTGTTGTCACGCCAGGTGCCGCCGACCGAGTCGGCGCGCTCCAGGACGACGAAGTCGGTGATCCCGGCGCGGCGCAGCCGGACGCCGGCGCCGAGGCCGCCGAAGCCGGAGCCGATGACCGCCACCCGGACGTGCGGGACGTCGGCCGGCGAACCCTCGCCGGGGGCGGCGGGCCGTGGGCGCTTGGTGCTGGATGCCATGCGGCGTCCTCCTGGGGGTGGGGGCGTGAGGTACGCACTGCGGTGTTTGGTGTGCCGTGCGCGGTGTGCCGTGCGCGGTGTGCTGTCGCGGTGTGCAGTCGCGGCAGGCGGTCCGCGTGTGCACCCCGGGCGTCCTGTTCGGGGAACTACCCCGCCAATCGCGCCAGCAATCACTGGCACGATTGGCAGGGTAGTCCTTGCTGACAGCCGATGGAAGAAGCAAGGGCGCTTCGTTTCGGTGACGCCCGTGCTGCCGTGGCCGCCCCGTTGCCGTGGTGGCCGCGCTTCGACGGCCGCCTCGTTTCTGCGGTGGCCGCGCACCGGTGGCCACCGCGTTGCCGTGATCGCAGCACCTCGACGACCGCCAGTCCTATGCTGAGCGCCGTGGACAAGGTCAGAGCAGCTGCGGGCGACAGACAACGCGAGTACCGGGTGGAGGAACTGGCCAAAGCGGCCGGTATCACCACCCGTACGCTGCGGTTCTACCGCGAGCGCAAGCTGCTCCAGCCGCCGCGCAGGGACGGCCGGATCGCCTGGTACGGCGAGGCGCACCTGGCCCGGCTGCGGGTCATCGCCGAACTCCTGGAACGCGGCCACACCCTCGGCGGCATCGCCGAACTCATCGGCGCCGGGGAGAGCGGCCGGGACGTCGCCGAGCTGATCGGGCTGGAGGCCGCGATCATCGCCCCCTGGTCGGACGAGTCGCCGGTGCACCTGGACTGGGACGAGCTGAAGGACGCCTTCGGCGACCAGCTCACCGAGGAGAACACCGCCGAGTCCATCGCCCAGGGCTACGTCACCGTCCAGGACGACGGCATCACCCACATCAGTCGGCGACTGATGGACGCCACCAGGGCCCTGGTGGCCGAGGGCGTACCGCTGTCGCTCGTCCTGGATGCGAGCCGCCGCACCCAGGAGCACGCGGACGCGATCGCCGAGATCTTCACCGTGCTGGTCCGCGAGCAGATCCTCGGCGCGCTCGTCGGCGACGCCCCGCTGCCCCCCGGCGAGGCCGCCCGGCTGACCGAGCAGATCCAGCGCGTGCGCCCGCTCGCCCGGACGGTGGCGGACGCCCAGTTCGCGCTCGCCCTGGACCGGCGGGTGCACACCGAGTACGGCGAACTGCTGCGCCAGCGAAGGCCGGAGACCGGCGCGGGCGACCAGGCGTAGCCGCTGCGGCAGCCGGGCAGGAATGCGGTCGGCCCTGTCGCCGGACCTTCTGGAGCCGCCCGATGCCCTATCTGTTCACCCGCCGCGCCGCGCTCTCCGCCCTTGCCGCCGCGGGGTCGGGGCTCGTCCTCGCGGCCTGCGGTTCGAGTGGTTCCGACGCGCCCCGGGCCGACGCGCCCCGTGCCGATTCGAGCGGGGCCGGTTCGGGTGGGGCCTCGTCCGGTGGCACCCGTACCGTCCGGCACGCGCGCGGCGAGAGCACCGTCCCGCAGCGCCCGGCCCGGGTGGTCGTCCTCGACACCGACTCGCTGGACTCGGCCGTGGCGCTGGGCGTCACCCCGGTCGGCGCGACCACCGTGAGCGACGGCGCGCCGTTCTCCGCCTATCTGCCGGCCGCGCGGTTCACCGGGACCAAGCCCGTCGGCGTCATCGGCCAGCCGGGTCTGGAGTCGATCGCCGCCCTGCGGCCCGACCTGATCCTCAGCAACCAGGTCCGCGACGACAAACGCTACGACGAGCTGTCGAAGATCGCGCCGACCGTCCTGACCAAGACCACCGGCCCCGCCTGGAAGGAGAACTTCCGGCTGCACGCCGAGGCGCTGGGCCGCCAGACCGAGGCCGCGGCGGTGGAGGCGGACTACCAGGAGAAGGTGCGGGCGCTGGTCACCGCACTCGGCGGGCCCGAGAAGACGGCCGCCACCAGGGTCGGGATGGCCCGCTTCCTGGCCGGCGCGCCGACCAGGCTCTACCTCAACGACACCTTCATCGGCTCGGTCTTCAAGGACCTCGGCGTCGGCCGACCCGCCAACCAGGACAAGCCCGGCTTCTCGCTGGAGATCAGCCCCGAGCAGGTGGACCAGGCGGCCGCCGACGTCATCTTCTACTCGGTGTACGGCGACGCGGCCAAGTCCGACCAGGGCCGGATCACCGGGGGCGCGCTCTGGCGGAACCTCGACGCGGTGCGAAACGGGCGGGTCTACCAGGTGGACGACAACCTGTGGATGCTCGGCATCGGCTACACCGGCGCCGGGCTGATCCTGGACCAGATCCGCAAGGACCTGGTGGGCTGAGCCCGGCCCGCCCTCCCCGCAGCGCGCCGGGGCTGCCGGGGCGGCCGGGGCTCGAACGTGGGCGGAGGGCTGCCGCGGCTCGAACGTGGGCGGAGGGCGGCCGGGGCTCGAACGTGGGCGGACCCCGAGCCAACCCCGAGCCGGCCGGCCCCGGCTTGGGTGGTCCTCCAACCCCGTCCGCGACGAACGGTCGACTCCACTGGGTGATCGCACGGTTACCCGCGGGTTCGTCCGAACCATACGGTCGAGGCTCACCCGCAGGTCCCCTTTCACCTGGTCGGGCCGGCGTGGGAGGCGGGCGCCCGCGCCGGCTCCGTGTGGGGGCGTCATGGTGTCCGTGGTCGGAGGGTTCCGCGCGGTGGCGCGGGTGACGGGCGGCCGGGTGCTGCTCTGGTCGCTGCTTGGGCGGCTGCCGAACGCGATGTGCCCGATCGGCACGCTACTCCTGGTCACCCGCAACACCGACAGCGTCTGGCTCGGTTCACTGGTGGCCGGGGCGCTGGCCGTCGGCCAGGCGGTCGGCGGACCGCTGATCGGCCGGCTCGCCGACCGGCGCGGGCAGCGCACGGTCGGCCTGGTCGCGGCGGCCGTCAACGCGTTGGCGATCCTCGCGCTGGTCGGCGCCTCGGAGCGCGACCTCCCGCTGGGCTGGCAGATCGCAGCGGCCGCGCTGATCGGGCTCTCCGTCCCGCTGGTCGGACCGCTGTCGCGCAGCCGCTGGGTCCGGTTGGCGCGCGGGGACGGCAAGTTGACGTCCTCGATGCTCTCGCTGGACGGCATCGTGGACGAGGTCAGCTTCACCACCGGCCCCGCGCTGGTCGGCGTGCTCGCCACGCTGGCCTCGCCGGCGGCCGGACTCCTCACGGCGGCGGCGCTGGTCGGCGTCTGCGCGACGCTCTTCGCCCTGCACCCGACGGCCGCTCCGGGCGCGGGTGCCCCCGGGGCGGGTGCTCCGGGGGCGGGCGTGCCGGGGGCAACCGCTCCCGGCACCGGCGCCCCCGCGACGGGCGGGCGCCGGATCCGGTCGGCCGACCGGCTGTTGACCACGCCGTACGTGTTGCTGCTGGCGGGGATGGCGCTGCTGGGCGCCTGCTTCGGCTCCGTACAGGTCGGGGTGACGGCCACCACGGACGCGCTCGGGCAGCCCGGCGCCACCGGACTGCTCTACGGCTTCATGGGTTTCACCAGTGCGTTCGCCGGGATCGCCACGGCCGCCCTGCCCGCGCGTTGGGAGCTGCCGCTGCGGCTGCGGGTCGGGACGGTGCTGCTCTTCAGCACGTCCGTGCTGCTGCTGTTCTCGGGTGGCGGCATCGGCCTCCTGGCCACCGCCATCGGCTGCCTGGGGGTGGCCGTGGCGCCGCAGATGATCACCATGTTCGGCCTGGTGGAGCGGACCGTCCCGCCGACCCGGCTCGGCGAGGCCATGGCCGCGCTGGTCAGCGCCATCATCCTGGCGCAGTCCGCCGGCACCTTCCTCGGCGGCTGGTCCGCGGACCACTTCGCGCCGACCGCCCCGTTCCGGATCACCGTCGCCGCCGCGGCCGCGGCCCTGCTGCTCGCGGGGTGCACCGCCACCGACCGCCGCTACCGCCGCCGGGAGGTGGAGCCTCCTCAGGCTCCGGCGCCCGAGAAGAACTATGTAGACCGGTCGGTAGATTCTGCCAGCAGGTAGACCGGTCTACAGAATCCCGAGGCGAGCGGACGGGCGGGCGGGCGGGCGGGCGGGCGGGCGGGCGGGCGGGCGGGCGGGCGGGCGGGCGGCCAAATATGTAGACCGGTCGGTTGATTGGCAGGTTTCATGTAGACCGGTCTACATATTCTCACCGAGTGCACACACGCAGGTAGACCGGTCTACCTATTTCCGAGAGGGTCCGAGCGGGAGCACAGGTAGACCGGTCTACATATGCGCCAACGCCGGACGCAGGGAGGTCGACCCCGCCACCACCAGCTCCCGACCGTTCGTCACCGGCCCTTCACCAGCGGCCGATGGCGGCCCGGTCCGACCCGCACCCGCCACCGCTGACCGGCCAGCCTCGCCGTCCGGGGTGTCCCCGGCAGGCGTTAGGCTCTTGCCTCCGGTGTCCACGCCTCCAGTTGCGCGGGCACCGGAGTCATTGCGGACAGGACGTACCTGACACAACGGGGGAACCATGAGCGGCGGAGCAGCGCCGGGCGGCAGCGGCGGATCGGACGGATACCGCGTCAACGTGGCGGGCCTGAACGGCGTGACCGAGCAGTTGAACAAGACGGCGACGGACATCGCGGCGGCCAAGACGGCGTTCGCCGGCTCGGTCTGCTACGCGTCGACGGCGTTCGGCGAGTTCGGCATGGACAAGGCCTGGTCGAGCTTCGACGTCGCCTGGTCCAAGGAGATATCGGTCACCCAGCGGGCCCTTGACGAGCTGTCGCAGAAGATGGCGACCACCACGACCAACTACCGCAACGCCGAAAAGGCCGTGACCGCGTCCCTGGTGACGGCGGGTGGCGGCCGGTGAGCAAGGTCAAGGATCTGGAGCACGCTCAGCACAACATCGAGCAGCCGCAGTTCATGCTCCCCAACCTGCACCTGCTGCAGGGGATCAACGAGGCATTGGCGGTGCCCCCGCCGGTCGGTGATCCGGGCGCCGTGCGGGCCCGGGCGAAGGACTACGCGCAGGCGTCCGCCTCCTTCGCGAGCGCCGCACAGGACCTCTCCGGTATCGCCACCAACCAGCTGCCCGCGGTCTGGACCGGTTCGGTGGCCGAGCACGCCACCCAGGCGGTGCACGCGATGTCGGCGGAGACCACCACCTCCAAGGAGACCCTCGCCTCGGCCGCCACGCTGCTGGAGGCCTGGGCCAACGACCTGGAGTGGGCCCAGAAGACCGACTCGGACGGCTGCCGGCAGCTGAAGGCCGCCGGGGACAAGATCAAGGACGACCTGGGCGGCTTCGACCAGGGCGCGATGCAGTCCGCGATGGCCGGCGTCGGCGCCCGGCTGTCCGCGGCCCGACGGGCCGAGAGCTGCGGCACCAGCACCGCCAGCCGGCTGAACCAGCTCGCCTCGATGGCCCGCGCCGAGCGCGCCGGCCAGGGGTCGATCGACCCGCTGGCGGCCGTGGTCCTGGCCACCGAGAAGAACCCGGGCGCGGGCGAGGACGGCGGCTACATCCTCACGCCCAACCAGCTCGACCGGGCCACCCAGACCCTCGGCGTGATGACCGGTGCCGACCAGATGGCGTTCCGCGCCCTGCTGTCCGGCGCCAAGTCGCCCGAGGAGGCCGCGTACCTCTGGAAGGCGCTGGCGGCCGGCCACTCGGTGGCGGACATCCAGAAGTTCGACGCCGCGATCCACCCGCACGGCGACGACCCGGCCTGGCTCGCCCAGCACCTGGTTCCCGCGACCACCACCGGGGACACCGGGCGGGAGTCCTCGGACAACATCGACGTCACGTACCAGGGCCAGCAGGTCAACATCGACGGGTACGGCGTCTACTCCCAGCGCGACGTCAGCGACTGCGTGGCCGCGTCCACCGTGATCGCCCAGGCCAAGCTGGACCCGCTGCTGATGTTCCAGCTCACCACCGGCGGGACGCCGGACGTGCCCGGCTCGGACTCCCCGCAGAACTTCGAGCAGCGGCTGCAGAAGACCTACATCGACGAGTACATCCAGGGGCAGAAGGCCGACGGGAGGAAGACCTACCCGCAGGAGGACAAGGGCCTCGGCAGCACCGCCCAGACCTACCTGGCCGACAAGGACCTCGGCAAGGCCACCGGCGCCGACTACGAGCACGTCGAGCTGAAGAACGACGACGACCGCCGGGCCGCGCTGGCCCGGATCGAGAAGTCGGTCGACGAGGGCCTTCCGGTCCCGATCACCGTGCGCAACAACGACTCCGGGCACCAGATGATGATCATCGGACGCGACGGTGACAAGCTGCAGGTCTACAACCCCTGGGGCTTCACCTCCTGGGTGACCGAGGAGCAGTTCGTCAACAGCCAGCTCGGCGGACTGACCCCCGGTGAACACCCCCTGAACAAGTCGACCGCCCTGGAGCTGCCGAAATGACCACCGTCCGGCCGGACGCCGAACTGGCGGACCTCGATGTCCCCGCGGCCATCACCCGGGGCCTGCTGCTCGCCGGCGGCCCGCGCCAGGCCCTGTTCACCGAGGCCGCGATCGCCGCGACCCACCACGCCGAAGCCGCGGGCGTGGGCCCGTACCCGCTCGGCTTCCTCGCCCAGCACGTCAGGGCCGGCGGGTTCGCCGCCGCCCTCGACCTGCCCGAGCCGGTGATCGGCCAGAGCGGCCGCGCGCTGGTCCGCAGCTGGCTGCAGGCCGCCGCGGCGAGCGGCGCCGACCTCGGGCGCGAGCACCTGTTCGCGCGCTGGCTGGCGGAGGTCTCGGCGATGCTCGCACTGCGGCGCGACATCCGGGAGCTGGGCGTATGACGGGTCGTCCGGCCGTCCGGCGTGCGGTCGCCGGTGCGCTGCTCGCCGTCCTGGTACCGCTGGCGGGTTGCTCGTCCTCGCCGTCCGACCCGGCGGGCAAGGACCCGGACGCCGTCGTCACGCTCCCCGCCGACGGCGACGCGGAGGCGGTCGGCGGCGGCCGGCTGCCCCCCTTCGACCCGTCCGACGTCCAGCTGGTCGTCGGGGGCTCGGTGGGTGTCGGCCTGCGCTCCGCGCCGCTCCCGCACGGCTGGGAGCTGGCGGGTTCGGGCGACACCGCCGTCGTCCGGCGCGGTGCGGACGTCGCGCTGACCACCTGCCCGCCCGACTCCGCCGGGTGCGGCCACACCGTTCGCCAGGTCTGGACCGCCGTGGCGGCCGGATCCACCACGCTCACCTGGAACTACGTCGACCGGGCCACCTGCCGCCAGACGGGCGGCGCGTCGTCCTGCAAGGTGCTGGCGGCGAAGGAGGTCCGGGTCCGGGTGGGCTGACGGACCGGCGACCGACCGCACCGCGCCGCGTCACCGCAGCAGGTGAAGGCGGGCCCTGCCGACGGGCGGCGCTCCTGGGCGCAGCCGCCAACCGTCGGCAGGGTCGTGCCGTTCATGCCCGTTCCACGCCCGGAGGCGGCCGCCCTCAGCGGGCTACGCGGCCGGCGACGCGGCGGCCGACCGGAGCAGGATCCGGGCCAGCTCCTGCGGCTCGGAGAACATCGGCCAGTGACCGGTGCCCAGTTCGGCCAGCTCCCAGTGCTCGCTCTCCAGCAGCTCGGCGACCGCCGCCATCGGCTCCGGGCCGTCGAGCACGCACTTGAGGTACGTCGCCGGGAGCTCGCCGAGCGGGCGGCGCAGGACGGACGGCTCGGTCAGCGTGGCGCCCGGGTGGGGCGTCGAGCCGGCCGTGATCCGGTCGATCTGCTCGTCGGTGAGGCCCTGCCCGGCGAAGTCGGCGGCGCTCAGGGGCGCCCAGAAGCCGCCGTTCGCGGCGATCGAACCCTCCACCATCGACCGGCCCTCCGGCCAGGCCGAGACGAAGGACTCGCCGTCGGCCGGGACGTTGGAGTCCACGAACACCACGCGGCGCAGTCGGTCGCCGATCCGCTCGGCGGCCTGCCCCACCGGGATGCCCGAGTAGCTGTGCCCGACCAGCACGACGTCGCGCAGGTCGAGGCGCGCTATCTCGTCGACGATGTCCTGGACATGGGTCTGCTGGCCGGCCGGCTGGCCCTGCCGCTCCGCGAGGCCCGAGAGCGTCAGCGCATGGGCGCCGTGGCCGGCCGCCCGCAGCTCGGGCACGACCTCGTCCCACGCCCAGGATCCCAGCCACGCACCTGCTACGAGTACGAATTCCGTCATGGCGGCACGGTAGCGGGGAGGTGTGACAACCGGCACCGCATTTCCTCGCCGCAGCCGGTCCGACGGCCCCGCAGGAGTGCGGCACGGCCGCGCCGCTACCGCCCCGACCCGCCGATGAGCGCGGGCAGTTCGCGCATGTCGTGGAAGACCACGGTGGCGGGCCCTTCGAGCCGCTCGGCCGGGGTCAGCCCCCCGGCATAGCCGAAGGCCCGCATCCCGGCGGCCCGGGCGGCCTGCACACCCGGGCGGCTGTCCTCCACCACCGCGCACGCGGCCGGGTCGACGCCCATCCGCTCGGCGGCGTACAGGAACAGGTCGGGCGCCGGCTTGCCCCGGTCGACCTCCGTCGCGCTGTAGATGCGGCCCTCGAAGTGACCGAACAGCCCGGTGCGCCCGAGCGTGTGCCGCATCTTCTCGTGGGATCCGCTGGACGCCACGCAGGTCGGCAGGGCGATCCCGGCGAGCGCCTCCGGCAGGCCCGCCACGGGTCGCAACCCCTCGTCCACCGCTTCACGGTGGAGCTGCTCGAACCGCCTCCCCCAGAGCACCGCCGTCTCGGCCCCCAGCCGGGCGGCGACCTGTTCGGCGATGGAGGCGGTGGACCGCCCGATGAACCGCTCGACCACCTCGCCCTCGGTCAGCGGCCAGCCCAACTCCGCGCCCAGCGCGACCTGGACGCGTGCCGCGATGCGTTCGCTGTCGACCAGCACCCCGTCGCAGTCGAATATCACCAGTTCAATCGGCTTGATCATCACGGCAGCATAGGAGTCCCGCCGTACCACCGGTACCCGCCCCCGCGATCCGCGCCGGCCAACGCGCGGCCAACGCCCGGCCAACGCCCGGCTAGAGCGCGCGCTTCAGCAGCGCCATCAGCGCCTCCCAGTGCCGGTCGGTCGCCGCCTCGTCGTACGGGGCGGTGTCGGTCTGGGTGAAGCCGTGGCGGGCGCCCCCGTAGACCTCGCAGGTGTGGCGCACGCCCGCCTCGGTGAGCGCCTTGTCCAGGCGGTCGATCTGCTCCGGGGGCATCGACCGGTCCTGGTCGGCGTGGCCGAAGTACAGCTCGGCGGTGATCCGGTCCGCGAGCAGGTGCGGGCTGTCCGCCTCCTCGCTCGCCAGGTGGCTGCCGTGGAAGCCGGCCGCGGCGGCGACGCGGTCCGGGTAGGTGCCCGCCGTCCGCAGGGCCAGCCCGGCGCCGAGGCAGTAGCCGGTGATGCCCACCGGGCCCTCGGTGGTCAGCGGCGAGTCGGCCAGCCAGCGGAGGTACGCGCCGGCGTCGCGCATCGCGAGCCCGGGGGTGAGCGCGTCCATCATCGGGCCGAGGCGCTCGAAGATCGTCGGGTCGGCGGCGGGGTTGATGAGCTCGGGCAGCTCGATCAACGGCGCGCGCCCGTGGCGGTACAGCACGTTGGGTGCCAGCACGGTGTACCCGGCCGCCGCGATCCGCCGTGCCGCCGCCTCCAGGGAGGGGCGCAGCCCGAACGCGTTCATGTACAGCAGGATGCCGGGGTACCGGCCGCCGTCGTCCGGGTGGGCCAGGTAGGCGTCGGCGGTGCCGTCCGGCGTGGGGAGGTCCACGGATGTTCCGCGCACGGTGGTCATGGCCGTCTCTCTTCCGCTGTGGTGGTGGCCCGCTCGGAGCAGCCGGGCGCGCACGCCGTCGGCGCGGTGCGCGCGGGCTCAGGGGTTCACGGTGCGGAGGCCACTCCTCGGGGGGCCTGACGCACCGGCAGTGAGTGACAGTACGTCAGGGATGCGCCCATGAGAAGGCCCGTCCGGCCCGTCACACCGGTGAACCGCCTTCTCAGGCGCCCCAGGTGCGGCTGCACAGCACCAGGAGGTACCCGTCCGGGTCGGCGACGGTGACGCCGTGTTCGTCCCAGTACGGGTTGTGCGCCGCCACCCGGGTGCCGCCGGCCGCCACCAGCCGGTCGACCAGGGCGTCGTCGACGGGGGCGCCCAGGTAGACGACGAAGAGGTCGTCGACGGTCGGGGTGGGCTCCAGCGGCTGCTCCGGGTCGTGGGTGAGCTCGAAGTGCCAGGCGCCGCCGGGCGGTCCGACCATGAGCAGGTCGTGCTCACCGGAGACGCGCTCGGTGGTGCGCCAGAGGATGTCCAGCCCGAGTCCCTTGACGTAGAACCGCTCAGCGGCGGCGAGGTCCCGGGAGGGGCGCGCGATCCGCACCCGCATCGTCGAATTGATCATGCCGGGGAGCGTAGCCCGACCGGACCGGCGAGACCAGGCCCGGCTTCAGGGGGCGGGCACGCGGGAGAATACAACCGCCGTCACACCGCGGGCTGTTCCAGGCGGAGCAGCCGCTCCTCGTCGGAGGTCCGCGGGCAGGTGAGGCAGGCGGAGTCCGGGCGGATGGCGTAGTACAGGCAGCAGCCGAGGCGGGTGCGGGTGTGGTGGGCCGTGCCGTCGGAGCCGGTGAGCCGCCGGAAGTCGGCGGAGCCGGGGAGCGGGAGGGTACCGCCGGGGAGGACGGCCTCGGCGGCGGCCACGGAGGCGTCCTCCTCGCCGAGCATCCGGCCGAGGTACCAGATGGCGGAGGCCAGATCGTCCGTCACCATGCCCCACAGCGCCCGTGTGCCGCGCCGGGTGGCGGCGGCGAAGGCGGTGAGCAGCGGTTCGGCGTGGCCGACGACGGCGGCGCGCAGTTCGGCCCGGAGCTCGTCCTCGCCGGACAGCGGGATGTCGCCGGGCAGCGAGACGTGGCCGCGCGGGCGCAGGGCGAAGTCGCCCGTGGGGGCGTGCAGCCAGATGCCCGCGGGGTCGATCACCGGGACCCGGCCGGCCAGGAACCAGGGGCCGGCGAGCAGGGCGCAGGCGGTCCAGAGGTAGTGGTGCAGCAGCCGGGAGGCGGTGACGTGCGGTCGCGGCTCCCTGCCGTGTTCGGCGGCGATCCGGGCGGCCTCGCCGGCGAGGGCGGCCTCCAGCGCCTCCGGAAGACTGCTCAATTCGACGGCCGAGTACCAGCCTTGACGGCTTGACGGGTCGAGGTCGTGATCGCCGAGGAGTCGCACCCGGAGCGCGGGGCAGCGGTCGAGCAGCTGCTCGTAGTCGGCGCGGCCGGACTCCGCGGGGCACGGCGGCGCCGGCGCGGGCAGCACGGGCGGCGCGGGAAGGGGCACTCCCGAGATCATCGGCACTCCCGAGATCGAATAAGGTGAGGCTCACCTTATAGGCCGTCAGTGGGTGGTCCGGACCAGGGACACCCGGACTTGACTAAGTAAGGGTTGCCTAACCTAATATCTCACCCCGTGCTGAGAATCGAACCGCCGGCCTCCACGGCCCCGGCGGCGCTCCTACCCCCGGCGGTACGGCGGCCCGCGCTGCTGGCCGCCGGAGTCTGCGCCCTGGTGCTGTGCGCCGCACTGAGCCTTGCGCTCGGCTCCCGACCCATCCCGCTGTCCACGGTGGTCCACGCCCTGGCCGGGACCGAACACCACGGCGACGCCGACGTGGTGACGGGCCTTAGGGTCCCGCGGACGATCATCGGCCTCGCGGTCGGGGCGGCGCTCGGCGTCGCCGGGGCGGTCGCCCAGGGCGTCACCCGCAACCCGCTGGCCTCGCCGATCACCCTCGGCATCAACGCGGGTGCGAGCTTCGCGGTGGTCGCGGCGATCTACGCCTTCGGGCTCACCCGTCCGGTCGAGTACATCTGGTTCGCCGTGACCGGGGCGGCCGTCACGGCCGTCGCGGCGTACGCCGTGTCCCGGCACGGCGGCGACCTCGACCCCGTCCGGCTCGCGCTCGGCGGCACCGTCCTCACGGTGGTGCTCACCTCCTGGACGTCCGCGCTGATGCTGGCCGGCCACCGCACGCTGGACGAGGCCCGGTTCTGGCTGGCCGGGTCGATCGCCGGGCGCCATCTGGACACCCTCACACCCGTCCTGCCGTTCCTGGTGATCGGGTTGATCGCCGCCTTCGCCGTCTCGCCCTCGCTCAACGCGCTCGCACTGGGCGACGAGGCCGCCCAGTCGCTCGGCGTGCCGGTGGCCCGGATCCGGGTGATCGGCGGCCTGGCCGTCGTGCTGCTGGCGGGCGGCGCCGTCGCGGTCGCCGGACCGGTCGCCTTCATCGGTCTGGCCGCCCCCCACCTGGTCCGTCCGCTGCTCGGCAACGACCACCGCTGGCTGCTGCCGGGCTGTCTGGTCGCCGGTCCGCTGCTGCTGCTCGCCGCCGACGTCCTCGGCCGTGTGGTGGCCCGGCCCTCCGAGGTCGAGGTCGGCATCGTGACGGCCTTCCTCGGCGCGCCGCTGCTCGCGCTGCTGGCCCGGAAGGTGGCCCGATGAGCTCCGCCGGCGCCACCGGCCCGTCCACCGCGGTGAACCCCGTCGGCCCGGGCAGCCCCGGCACCGCCCCGGCCACCGGCACCGCCCGGGCCCGCCGACCGGCCCGCCACCGGGCCCGGACCAGGACCGCGCTCTGGTCGGCGGCCGCCGCCGCCGTGCTCGTGCTGCTGACCGGAGTCGCGCTCGGCACCGGCCAGGTCGAGATGTCCGCCTGGGACGCACTGCGCGCCCTGGCCGGCCTCGGCGACGCCGGGAACGTCCTGGTCGTCCAGGAGTTCCGGGCGCCCCGGGTGGTCTCGGCACTGATCGCGGGCGCGGGCCTGGCGGTGGCCGGCTCGATGCTCCAGCGGCTCTTCCGCAACCCGCTGGCCTCCCCCGACACCGTCGGCGTCACCGGCGGCGCGTCCTTCGGCGCGGTGCTGACGCTCGCCACCGGAGCCTCCCAACAGCTCATCCCGCTCGCCGCACTCGGCGGCGGCCTGCTGGCCGCCCTGCTGCTCGGCGCCTTCGCCTGGCGCTCCCGGATGGCCGTCACCCGCCTGGTGCTGGTCGGCCTGGCGGTGCAGCAGGGCCTGGCGGCCGCCGTGAACCTGATGATCGTCCGGTTCCCGGCCGAGCTGGCCTCCTCCGCGATGCAGTGGACCACCGGCTCGCTGTACGGGCGGAACTGGACCGAGGTCTGGATCGGCGGCACCGCCATCGGGCTCGGCATGCTGGCCGTCCTGCTCTGCCGGCACCGGATCTCCGTGCTCGACCTCGGCGACGACTCGGCCGGCGGGCTCGGGCTGAACCCCGGCCGCGAGCGGCTCCGGCTGCTGCTGCTCACCATCACCCTGGCCTCCCTGGCCGCCGCGCTCACCGGGCCGGTCGCCTTCGTGGCCCTCGCCGTACCGCACCTGGTCCGGCTGCTGGCCGGTCCGCCCACGCTCGGCACGCTCGGCCTCACCGCGCTCACCGGAGCCGTCCTGCTGCTCTCCTCCGACCTGCTCGTCCTCCATGTGATCCCCGTCCACGGGCTGCCGGTCGGTGCCGTCACCGCCACCCTCGGCGCGCCCTGGCTCCTGGTGCTGATGATCCGCCAGAGCCGGCTGCCCCAGAGGAGCAACCGATGACCTCCCCTTCCGCCGCACCGGCGGGCAACCGCCTCGCCGCCCACGGCCTGGACCTGCGCTACGGCAACCGGGTGATCGTGGACGGCCTCGACCTGGAGCTGCCCGGCGGCGCCGTCACCGCGATCGTCGGCCCGAACGCCTGCGGCAAGTCCACCCTGCTGCGCGGCCTGGTCCGGCTGCTCGGCCCGGCCGCCGGCACCGTCACCCTGGACGGCTCCGACATCCACCGGATGCCCGCCCGGGCCCTCGCCAAGCGGATGGGCCTGCTGCCCCAGCAGCCCGTCACGCCCGAGGCGATCACCGTCGAGTCGCTGGTCCGGCTGGGCCGCTTCCCCCACCAGCGGATGCTCAGCCCGTGGTCGAAGGCCGACCAGGCCGCCGTCGAGGACGCGCTGGCCCGCACCGGCACCGCCGAGCTGCGCGACCAGCAGGTGGACCGGCTCTCCGGCGGCCAGCGCCAGCGCGCCTGGATCGCGCTGGCACTCGCCCAGGACACCGAACTGCTGCTGCTCGACGAGCCGACCACCTTCCTCGACCTGCGCCACCAGCTGGACGTCCTGGACCTGGTCGCCGACCTGCACGCCGAGGCCGGGCGCACCGTCGTGATGGTGCTGCACGACCTCGGCCAGGCCGCCCGCTACGCCGACCACCTGGTCGTCCTCCAGGGCGGCCGGCCGGCCGCCGCCGGACCGCCCGCCGAGGTGCTGACGGCCGACCTGGTGGAGGCCGTCTTCCAGGTGCCCTGCCTGGTCGTGCCCGACCCGGAGACCGGTACGCCGCTGGTCGTCCCGAGAGCCCGGGCACGGCGGCACGCCACCGCCTGACCCCGGCGGCCCCGGCCCCTCAGCACGCCTGCCTCACTCACCCCGAGTCCCGCTCACCCGGTAACGGCTCCCCCACCCGAGACAAGGAACCCGTCATGACCCGCTCCGCCCGCACCCGCAGGATCCCCGTCGCCCTGCTCGCCGTCACCCTCTGCGGCACGCTGCTGGCCGCCTGCGGCAGCAGCGGCGGCACCGGGGACGCCGCCAAGCCCGGCGACTCCGCCGCCTCCGCCGGATCCGCCGCCGGGTTCCCGCGCAGCGTCGCCCACGCCGCGGGCACCGCCGAGATCAAGGCCCAGCCCAAGCGCGTCGTCGTCCTGGACAGCGGCGAGCTGGACGATGTCACCCTGCTGGGCATCACCCCCCTCGGCGCGGTGTCCCCGCATATGAAGACCGAGGGCGGGTTCCCGAACTACCTCAAGGACAAGATCAAGGACACCAAGGACGTCGGCCCGATGAACGAGCCGAACCTGGAGCTGATCGCCTCCCTCAAGCCCGATCTGATCCTGTCCTCCAAGGTCCGGCACGCCAAGGTCTACGACAAGCTCAACGCCATCGCGCCGACCGTGCTCGCCGAGACCACCGGGTTCCCGTGGAAGGAGAACCTCGCGCTCTACGCCAAGGCCCTGGGCAAGGAGGCCGAGGCCGGGAAGGCGCTGGCCGACTACGAGGCCCGCGCGGCCAGGCTCGGCGAGGCGATCAGGGCGAAGAGCGGCGGCACCGCGCCGACCGCCTCGGTGGTCCGCTTCGTGGCCGGCCCGACCCGGCTGTACCAGAAGCAGTCGTTCAGCGGTGTCGTGCTGAAGGACGCCGGCCTCGGCCGCCCGGCCTCGCAGGACGTCGACCAGTCGATGCTGGAGGTCGGCGCCGAGCAGATCAACCAGGCGGACGCGGACCTGGTGTTCGTCACCGTCGCCGACGACCCGACCAAGACCAAGCAGAGCGAGGTCCAGGGCACCTCGGTCTGGAAGGGCCTGAACGCCGTCAGGAACAACAAGGTCTTCACCGTGCCGGACGAGACCTGGATGTCCGGCATCGGCGTGCAGGCCGCCGACGCGATGCTCGTCGACATCGCCAAGGCCGCGGGCGTCGACGCGCCCAAGTAGTAGTCGCTGGAGGGGGGTGGGCATCGCGGCGCCGGCCCGCCCCCCCTATCCGGGCCCGCCCCTGTCCCACCTCGCAGAGGACACCACCATGCGGCTGTACCTGCTCGCCCTGAACCCCACCGACTCGGTCACCGACGGCTTCCTGCCCGCGGCCGCCCGGCTCGGCCTCGACGTCACCGTGCTCACCGACTGTCCGGACCTCCACCGACGCGCCTACGCGGGGCGGGAGTTCGCACCCGAGGTGCTGGAGTGCGAGGTGCGGGACTTCCGCGAGGTGGTCAGCCTGGTCTCCCGCCACCACACCCCCGACGCGGTGTTCAGCAACAGCGACCACCTCCAGACCCAGACCGCCCTGGCCGCCGAGTACTTCGGGCTGCCGGCCAAGGACTGGAAGGCCGCACTGCGGGCCAAGGACAAGGGCCAGCTCCGCCGCCACCTCGCCGCGGCCGGGGCGGACGCCGTCTGGTCCGCCGAACTGGCCCCCGGGCAGGACCCGGCCGAACTGGACCCGCCGTTCCCCTGCGTCGTCAAGCCGCGCGAGGGCGTCGCCAGCGAGGACGTCACACTGGTCGCCGACGCCGCGGAACTGGCGCTCCGCTCCCGGGAGATCCAGCACCGCCGGACCGGCGCGTCCCTGGTCGTCGAGGAGTTCCTGGACGGGCGGCTGTACACCCTGGAGACGCTCGGCGACGGCCGCCGCCGCCATGTCCTCGGCGGCTTCCGGACCACGCTCTCCCCACCCCCGCACTTCATCGAGGAGGCCCTGGAGTTCGTCCCCGGCCACCCGCAGGCCGTCCTCGACCAGGTCCTCGGCCAGCTCGACGCGCTCGGCGTCGGACTCGGGGCCTGCCACACCGAGTTCGTGCTCCAGCCGGACGGCCGGGCCCGGCTCATCGAGGTCAACTACCGCGCCATCGGCGACCAGTGCGACCTGATGCTGGCCGAACTCCTCGACATCCCGCTGTTCGAGCACATCCTCGCCGTCCACCTCGGCCGCCCGCTGCCCGAGGACCTCACCGAACGCTGCGCCGCCGCCGGCCGCCGGGCCCGCAACCAGGCCGTCTGCGCCGACCGCGCGGGCACCCTCACCGCCGCCCCCGGCCCGTACGACGAGCAGCGCGACGGTGTCAGACTCGCCTACCGCCCGCTGCGCACGGTCGGCGAACGCCACGAGCACTACCGCACCAACCGGGACTACCTCGGTGTGATCTGGGCCGTCGGCACCGACCAGGCCGCCGTGGACGCCTCCGTCGCCCGCTTCACCGCCGCCAACACCTGGGAGATCACCCCGTGAGCACCGCCGAGCAGTTGACGCTCAGGGTCCTCTCCGCGCTACTGCGCGAGGACGTGCTCGGACTGCGCACCCGCGGCCGCCTCCAGGAGTGCGCGGACGGCCGCTGGATCGTCCTCGACCCGGCCGGCGCCGCCCTCGCGCTGCCCGTCCTGGAGGAGGGCTTCCAGAGCGAGTACGCCGCCCGGCTGCCGCTGGTGGAGCTGTCCGGCCGCCCGGTCACCGGTCTCGACGGCATCCTGGCGGCCCTCGCCGGCCTTGCCGACCCCGAGGACCGGCCCGGCTGGGACGCCTTCACCGAGGAGTGCCGGCAGACCCTCGCCACCATGGAACTGCACGACCGCGTCCGGGGCGAGGTGCACACCGCGCTCACCGACCTGTACGGCGCGGACCCGGCGTACTGGACCGGACCGGCGGCCGCCCTCGGCCACGACACCCTCGCCGCCTACCTGGACCACCCGGTCTATCCCACCGCACGCGGCCGCTCCGGCCTCACCGAGTCGCAACTACGAAGCCACGCACCCGAGTTCCACCCGGCCTTCGAACTGCGCTGGCTCGCCGTCCCGGCCGGCAGCGTCACCCGGCACGGCGAGCCGCCGCCGCCCAGCTGGTGGCCCACCCCGAGCCGGCTCGGCCTCCACCTGGAGGGCGGCGACGCCGCCTGGGCCACCCTGCCGGTCCACCCGCTCACCGTGGCGGCGCCCCCGGGCGAGGCCCCCCGGACCGACTCCCCGCCGACCGGTCGGCCGCCGGCCGGATCACCCCTGACCGAGGCCCTGCGCGCCACCGGGCTGGAGGGGCGCGCCGTCCTCGCCGACCGCCCGTACCTGACCGTCGTCCCCACCCTCTCGATGCGCACCGTCGCGGTCGCCGACGACCCCACCTGCCACCTCAAACTCCCGCTCGCCACCGCCACCCTGGGCCGGCTCAACCGCCGGACCATCAAGCCCGGGACGCTGCGCGACGGCGCGGCCGGACAGCGGCTGGTCGAGGCCGTCCTGGCCCGCGAGCCGCGCTTCGCCGACCGGATCCTGCACGCCGACGAACAGACCTGGGCGCACGCCGGCCACGAGCTGCTCGCCGTCCTGCTCCGCCGCCACCCCACCGGCCTGGACCGGGCGGTGACCGTCCCACTGGCCGCCCTGCTGGCCCCCGCGCCCGGCGGCCGACTCGTCCTCGACCACCTCGCCGACCGGTTCCACGGCGGGGACCCGGTCGCCCTGTACGACGCCCTGCTGGAGCTGCTGCTCGACTGGCAGACCACGCTGTTCGGGTACGGCATCGCCCTGGAGTCCCACCAGCAGAACACCTCGCTCGTCCTGGACGAGGACGGCGGCCTACGGCTGCTCTACAAGGACGACGACGGCCCGCGGGTGCACACCGCCCGGCTCGCCGCCGCCCTGGGTGAACTCGCCCCCGGGCCGGACGCGTTCGACGACGCGCGGATCCTCGGCGAGGACGACCGCCCGCTGACCGACCTCTTCACCACCATCACCGGCCATCTCTGCACCGGCGCCCTGGCGTTCGGCCTCGCCGAGCACGGGCGGGCCGAACTCGCCGACACCCTCGCCCTGTTGCGCAGGCGGCTGACCGAGGCCGTCGAGCGGATCGGCCCGACCGGCGAGCCGCTGCGCACCGGACTGCTGGACGCCGAGCGGCTCCCGGTCAAGGCGATGGTCACCGCCGGCACCCTGCTCAGCAAGCAGCGCTCGGGCGCGGCCGACATCAACAAGCACTACACCAACGGGCCCAACTACCTGCTGGCGGAGGGCCCGGCGGGGCTCGCGCGGTGACGGTGAACGCCCTGGCGCAGCCCTCCGGCCGCGACACCGCCCGCTCCGGCGGGCTCGGCCGCCGCCAGGTGCACGCCGTCGCCGCCTGCTACTTCGTCGCCTCCTTCGCCGCGCTCGGCCTCCCGCCCTACCTGACCGCCGTCCTGCCCGCGCTCGGCGATCCACAGGGCCGCTGGGCGGGCGTGCTCTACATCGTGCCGACGGTGTTCAGCGCCCTCGGCGCCCCGCTCTGGGGTCGCCTCGCCGACCGGTTCGGCCGCAAGCGGCTGCTGCTGCGCGCCCAACTCGGGCTCACCGTCTCCTTCCTGCTGGCCGGCGCCGCCGACAGCCTGTCCGCCTTCACCCTCGCGCTGGTCCTCCAGGGGTTCCTCGGCGGCACCTTCGCCGCCACCAACGGCTATCTCGCGGCCGCGCTCGACGGCTCCCGGCTGTCCCGCGCGCTCACCCTGATGCAGGGCAGCGCCCGGGCCGCGCTGGTGGCGGCGCCGATCCTGGTCGGCGTGCTGTCGCCGTGGATCGACCCGCACCGGCAGTACCTGGTGATGGCCGCGCTGCCGCTGGCCGCCGCCGCCCTGCTGGTACTGCTGCCGGAACCGGGCCGGCCGGCCGCCCCCGGCCCGTCGACGGCCGGGCACACCGAAGCCGGGCACGCCGGTGCCGAACACCCCGAAGCCGGGCGCCCCGAAGCCGTCGAGGCGGTGCCCCTGCGGGCGCTCCTCAGCTACGAGTTCGCCTTCGTCTTCGCCACCGTCATCTCCTTCCCCTATCTGATAGCGCTGGCCGGCCAGCGCCTCCCCGGGGTCTCCGGCACCACCGCGGGCGTGCTGTTCGCCCTGCCGCACCTGTGCTACCTGGCGTTCGCCGCCCGCACCCACTCCGCCCTCCTCGACCGCCCGCACACCGGGATCGCGCTCGGCTTCGGCTTCGTCGCGCTCGGCCTGGCCGGGCACGCCGTCGCGTACTCCCTGCCGGTGTTCGTCCTGGCCCGGCTGCTGCTCGGCGCCGGACTCACCCTCGGACTGGTCGCCCTCTCCGTCCTGGCCGCCAAGGCCGCGCGCGGCCGGGCGCCGGGGCGGATGTTCGGCACCCTCGAATTCACCTCCAAGGGCGGCGCCGTGGCCGCCGGCGCCGTCGCGGCGCTGGCCAACGACCGCTTCGGCGCCGCCGCCCCCGTGCTGGTCGGCACCGCCGCCGCACTCCTGGCCGCACTCGCGGCCACCGCACCAGCCTTCCCGTTCCGCGTCCCGCCAGCGTTGGAGTCGCCGATGACCCGCCAGCCGACCGCCCACGAGCCGACGACCATCGACCCGCCCACCGAAGCGGCCCGCGCCGAGGCGGCACCGGCCGAACCGTCGCCCCCGATGCCGACGGCCGGCCGGGACGCCGAGGGCCCGGACGCCGACGGCCTGCCCTCCGCCGACCGGGCGGTGGCGCACACCCTGCTCAACTGCCTGCTGCGCGAGGTCTCCGGTCCCGAGCACCAGACCGCCGCCACCGACGGCCGGCTGCTGGTCCGACTGCCCCGGCGCGGCGCCCTGCTGCGGGTCGCACTGCGCCGCATCTCGCTGCTGGGCGCCCACCGGTTCACCGGCCCGGTCGAGGAGGAACGCGCCGACGGCTGGGCGGAGTTGACCTGGCGCGAGCTCGCCGGGTACGTCCAGGACGAGCTGGAGCTGCGCACCGGCACGGCGAACGAGGAGTTCCTCGACCAGCTGGCGTCGAGCCATGCGGGAGTGCTGGCCGGGCTGACCTCCCGCCCGGCCCCCGGACCGGACCGCTACCTGGAGTCCGAGCAGGCCCTGCTGTTCGGCCACCGCTTCCACCCCGCACCCAAGTCGCGCTCCGCCGAGCGCGGCGACTGGCGGTCCTACGCACCGGAGTCCAGGGCCGCGTTCCGGCTGCGCCATCTCGCGGTACGCGAGGAGCTGATCGCCGAGGAGTCCCTGGACGCCTCCGCCACCGCGCTGCTGGACGGCCTGGGCGAGGTGCCCGCCGGCTACCGGCTGCTGCCCGCCCACCCCTGGCAGTACCAACTCCTCGACGACCACCCGCGGTTGCGCGACGCACTGGCCGACGGCGACATCCTGGACCTCGGCCCGGGCGGCGAGCCGTTCACCGCCACCGCCTCGGTGCGCACCCTGCACGGCGCCGGCGCCTTCCTGAAGTTCAGCCTCAACGTCCGGATCACCAACTGCCTGCGCAAGAACGCCGCCTACGAGCTGACCGGCGCGGTCGCGCTCACCCGGCTGCTGGCCCCGGCGCTCGCCGACCTGGCCGCCCGCTTCCCCGACGCCGCGATGCTGCGCGAACCGGCCTTCCGCACCCTCGCCCTGCCCGGCGCCGACGGCCGCCCGGACGCCGCGCTGTACGAGGGCTTCGGCCTGATCGTCCGCGAGGGCTTCGCGGGCGTGCTGCGGCCCGGCACCACCCCGCTGCTGGCCGCCGCAGTCGCCGACGAGCACCCGACCAGCTCCGCGCAGATCGGACTACTGCTCGGGCCGGACGCGGACGCCCGGCAGGCCCTCGACTGGTGGACCGCCTATCTGCGGCTGCTCGTCCCGCCCGTACTCGCCGCCTACTTCGACCACGGCGTGGTCCTGGAGCCGCACCTGCAGAACGTGCTGATCGGCGTGGACGCGGCCGGGTGGCCGGCCCAGGTGCTCTTCCGCGACCTGGAGGGCACCAAGCTCGTCCCCGGACAGAACGCCGCCGTGCTGGCCGCGCTGCCGCCCGAGGTGGCCGGCCCGATGGCGTACGACGCGGAGCGCGGCTGGGACCGGGTGGTGTACTGCCTGCTGGTCAACCACGTCGCCGAGCTGCTCGCCGCCCTCGCCGACCACCACCCCGCCGCCGAATGCGCGCTCTGGGCGGCCGTCCGGCACACCCTGGAGGCGTACGCGGACGCCCACGGCCGCCCGCCCCGGCTGCGCGCGCTGCTCGCCGGGGTGCCGCTGCCGGCCAAGGCCAATCTGCTCACCCGCTGGGAGCGCAAGGCCGACCGGGCGGCCGGGTACGTCCGGCTGCCGTCCCCGCTGGCCGGAGCCGTGCTCGCGGAGGCCGCCCGGCTGCCGGCCGGCCCGGCCCGCCCGCTCACCCCGGCCGGGGGCCCGCGATGACCGCCACCGGACCCGTCCGCCGGCACGTGGCCGGCCTCGCCTCGCAGGCGCTGCCCGCGTACGTCTACGACCTCGCCGCCCTGCGCGCGCACGCCGCCGAGGTCCGGGCGGCACTGCCCCGGCAGGTCGAGCTGTACTACGCCGCCAAGGCCAACCCGGAGGCGCCCGTGCTGGCCGCGCTGCGCGGGTCGGTGGACGGGTACGAGGTGTCGAGCGGCGGCGAGTTGGCCCATGTGCGGCACGCCGTGCCGGACGCCCCGCTGGCCTTCGGCGGGCCGGGCAAGACGCCCGCCGAGATCGCGGCCGCGGTCGGCGCCGGAGTGCACCGCTGGCACGTCGAGAGCGAGCAGGAGCTGCACCGGCTGGCCGCCGTGCTGGCCGACCGGCCACCGGCCGTGGTGGACGTGCTGCTGCGGGTGAACCTCCCGGTGGCGGCGGGTGCGCTGGGCTCGGTCGCCCTCGCCATGGGCGGGCGCCCGACGCCGTTCGGACTGGACCCGGACCGCGCCGAGGAGTGCGTCCGGCTGCTGTCCGGGCCGCTCGGGCGCCGGCTGCGGCTGCGCGGGGTGCACGCCCACCTGGCCAGCGGGCTGGCGGCGGCGGAGCAGCTGGCCGTCGCCGGGCAGATCGTCGACTGGTCGGCCGGGCTGGCCGACCGGCACGGCTTCGCGCTGGAGGAGGTCAACGTGGGCGGCGGCATGGCCGTCGACTACGCCGATCCGGCCGCCCGCTTCGACTGGCCGGCCTTCGGCAGGGGGCTGGCCGGGCTGTTGGACCGCCACCCCGGCCTGACCCTGCGGATCGAGCCGGGCCGGGCGCTGACCGCCTACTGCGGCTGGTACGCGACGGAGGTGCTGGACGTGAAGCACAGCCACGGCGAGGACTTCGCCGTGGTCCTCGGCGGCACCCACCACCTGCGCACCCCGGCCACCCGGGGGCACGACCAGCCGTTCTCGGTGCTGGCGGTCGAGGAGTGGCCGCACCCGTGGCCGCGGCCCGCGGTACGCACCGGCCGGGCGAGCCTGGCCGGCCAGCTCTGCACCCCGAAGGACGTCCTGGCGCACGCCGCGCCGGCGGCCGCGGGTCTGCGGACGGCGGACCGGGTGCTGTTCTCGATGGCGGGCGCCTATGCGTGGAACATCTCGCACCACGAGTTCCTGATGCATCCTCGCCCGGGCTTCCACCACCTCGGCGCCGAGGAGCCGCCCGGGGAGGCCTCCCCGGGCCACTGACCTGCGCCGGTGCCCCGGGCGGGGACACCGCCCGGGGCACCGGTCCGGACCGCGGGCGAGCCGGTGCCCCCGCCGGGGTGAACGGCAGCGGGGCTGCGGGCCGAACCCCCACCCCGTGCCAGGTGAACGGCACCGCCTCCGCGCCCCCGGCGAGGGGCTGCCGCAGGTCACCACCGCACAGACGTGCGAGAGTGGTAGCCAGCGAAGGGAGCGGGCACGTGCTGATGGACAAGGTGGCGGAGATCCTCGCCGAGGCGTCGGCCGAGGTGGTCGAGCCGCGGTTCCGGGCGCTGGCCGCGGGCGAGGTGATGGAGAAGGCCCCCGGCGAGGTGGTGACCGTGGCCGACCGCGAGGCCGAGGTGATCATCGAGCGGCGGCTGCGCGAGCTGCTGCCCGTCCCGGTAGTCGGCGAGGAGGCCGTGGCCGCCGACCCGGCGCTCGCCCGGGCGCTGCACTCCGAGCCCGCCGTCTGGCTGGTCGACCCGGTCGACGGCACCTCGAACTTCATCGCCGGCCGCCCCGAGTTCGCCGTGATGGCCTCGCTGGTCCGCGCCGGGCAGACCGTCGCCGCCTGGATCTGGCAGCCGGTCACCGCCACCTGCTACACCGCCGAGTTGGGCGCCGGCGCCTGGCGCGACGGCCGCCGGCTGACCCGCCCGCCGGCCCCCGCCGTACCGGCCAAGTGGCGCGGTTCGATGAAGAGCCGCTTCCTCGCCCCGGCCGACCGCGAGCGGATGCAGCGCAACGCCCACGCGGCGTTCGGCGAGGTCACCCCGGGCCGGCACGCCGCCGGGATCGAGTACCCGGACATCGCCGACGGCGAGCTGGACTTCATCCTCTACTGGCGCACCCTGCCCTGGGACCACGCGCCCGGCTCCCTGCTGGTCACCGAGGCGGGCGGCGTCTCGGCGCGGCTCGACGGCAGCGCCTACCGCCCGGAGGCGCCGGGCGGCGTGGACGGCCTGCTGGTCGCCGCCGACCGGGAGACCTGGGAGCACGTCCGCACCGTCCTGTTCGCCGAATAGCTCCCTGACCCGCCCCGGTACCGGCCCCGCGGGCTACCAGACCACCGGCAGCCGCTCCGGCAGCCGCTTGATGAACCCGGGCCGCCAGGCCAGCTGCTCGGCCGGCAGGGCCAGCCGCAGGCCCGGCAGCCGCTCGACCAGGGCGGTGACGGCGATCTCGGCATGGGTGCGGCCGAGCGCCGAGGCCGGGCAGAAGTGGCGTCCGGCACCGAAGGCGAGGTGCGGGTTGCCGCTCCGGTCGAAGTCGATCCGCTCCGGGTCCGGGAAGACGGCCGGATCGTAGTTGGCTCCCTCGACCAGGACCAGCACCAGCTCGCCCTTGCGCACCGGCACCTCGCCGACCTGCACGTCCGCCAGCGCGATCCGGGGCAGGGCGTCCCCGATCGACAGGTTGACCCGCAGCAGCTCGTCGACCGCGCGGCCGATCAGCGCGGGCTCCCGGCGCAGCCGCTCGGCCAGTTCGGGCTGCCGGGCCAGGTGGATGACGGCGTGCAGCAGGAAGGACGAGGTGGAGACGGCGCCCGCGCCGAACAGCGACAGGGCGACGGTGGCCAGCAGTTCGTCACTGACCCGGTCGGAGACGTCCGGCGAGCGGCGCAGCTCGACGAACCGGCCGAGCAGGCCGTCCTTGGGCTCCGGGTCGGCGTTGAGCCGCTCCACCATGTAGCCGAGGTCCTTGTACCAGTTGGGCGTGGATCCCTCGAACGGCTGGGGGCTGGTGAGGAAGGCGACGTCGATGCCGGCCATCAGCCGTCGCCAGTCGTCGACGGGTATGCCGAGCAGCCGGCAGTGCAGGGCCGCGGAGTAGGGCTCGGTGAACCCGTCCCGGAGTTCGCCCGGGGCGCCCTGCTCGACCAGGGTGTCGATCAGCCGGTGGGCCTCGGCCTGCAGCCAGCCGTCCAACTCCTTGTCGGCACGCGGGGTGAGGGTCTTCATCACGGCGTTGCGCAGACCGGCGCTGTTGATGTTGCCCATGTTGTCGACCACCTCCGGCGGGATGGTCAGCGCGTACTGGCGGGGCACGCCGGGGTTGGCGGTGTCCTTGAGGCTGAACCGCTCGTCCTCCAGGACCTGCTTGGCGAGTGCGTGGCTGCTGACCAGCCAGGCGGGGTCGCCGGTCATGGTGCGGACCGGGGCGACGGGCCGCTCCGCGCACAGCCGCCGCGCCTCCTCGGGCAGGACGTCGCCCCGGCGGGACAGCGGGAAGGTGGGTTCGGTCATGAGGGTGCTCCTGAAGCGTGGGTGAGTGAGCCGGTGGCGGTGGTTCAGGCGGCGTGCGCGGACGCCGCCGGGCGCAGGGGTGCGGCCGGGCGGACCACGGCGTAGGCCTGTCCGGGCTCCGCCCGCAGGCCCTGATCGCGGCCGAACAGGACGGGCGTGAGCGGGAGTTCGAAGTGGTAGCAGCTGACCGAGCTGGGTACGCCGAGCAGCGCCGGGGTGTCCAGGAAGAACGGCAGCTCGGCGGCTATGTACTGCAGCCCGGCGGCCAGTTGGCGTTCGTCCGGGGCGAGCCCCTCGTCCAGCCGGGCGGCCAGGAAGCCGCGTGCCATGCCCTCGGCGGCGGCGCGGAACTCGCGGTCGGATCCCAGCGCGTCCATGACCCGGCGGTGCAGGCGGCGGTAGGCGGGGTGGCCGGTGAACGCGGAGAGCGGGTGCACCCGGACGCCCTCGCGCCGACCGGCCTCCTCAACGCCGCGCTCGATCCGGCGGGCGGTGGCCTTGACCTCCTTGGCGGCCCTGCGGTGGGCGTGTTCGGGGGTGTAGCCGAAGGTCTCGTACTGGGTCCCGACGTGCAGGTCGGCGTAGACGATGTCGATACGGGTGAAGAACTCCCGCCCCCACCCGATGAGTTCGGCGATCCGGCGGTGGCTGAAATAGCTGTTCCCCGGGCTGACGCCGATGAGCAGGTGGTCCCCGAGCCGCCAGATCTCCCGGCAGCGGGCGGAGAACGGCAGCGCCTCGAACACCGCGGGGGCGTTATCCGCCGGGGCGGTTCCGGGGCCCGGCGGGTTGGTACTCAGGGTGGTTTCGCGCATGCGTTTGCCTCCGCGTCACAGGACTGGGCTTCGGGTGGCTTTACCGGGATTCACTGAAATGCAATGCGGGTAGGCAGAGTTCACCGGTTTGTGAGGGTGGGTTCACCGCATTCCGGGTGGCGCGCGCCTGGTCGGGCGGCCTTCCAGCGGAGAGGCGTGTGCGCTTGGTGCAGCGGCGACCACATGAAGTTACCGCCGCGCTTCGGGATCTCCGCAAGCCCTGTCCTGGGGTTGGCGGAATTCGATCACCAGGCGGCCGGAATCAGCCTGTACGAGTGCCCAACGGTATGTCCACGGAGGCTTTCCGGGGGCGGGTGAATATCCCCCGGATACCCTGGCACACCAGTGTGCCTTCCTCCAACATCCCTGCCGGAAAAAGGCGTTGCTTTTGCTTTTCGGGTCACGGGTCACGGTCCGCGATCCGCGAGCCGCGAGCCGCGAGCCGCGAGCAGCAGACGAAGGACCACGGACTACGGACCGCCGACTACGAGGGCTTCGTCTCCCGCCCGGCCCGGACCACCTCGTGGAGCAGCGCGCCGACCTCCGCGGGCGTGGTGTGCGGGTTGAGCAGTGTCAGCTTCAGCCGGACCCGGCCGGGCCCCTCGCCCGGCAGTTCGGTGCGGCCGACCACGGCCCGGCCGGAGCGCAGCAGCAGCCGCCGCAGCGCGCCGTTGACCTCGTCCAGTACGGCCGGGTCGTGGCTGGACCCCGGGGGCCGGTAGCGGAACACCACGGTGGTCAGCACCGGTTCGCAGTACAGCTCCAGTTCGGGCTCGCCCCGGACGGCCTTGGCCGCGCCGAGGGCGAGTTCGTGGCAGGCGTCGACCAGCCGCCCCAGGCCGTCGCGGCCGAGGGTGCGCAGGGTGACGGCGATCTTGAAGGCGTCGGCCCGCCGGGTGGTGCGCAGCGAGCGGCCCAACAGGCTGGGGTATCCGGCGTGTTCGTCGTCGGCCGGGTTGAGGTACTCGGCGCGGCGGGCGAGCGAGACGTAGCTCTCGGCCTGGCGGACCAGGAAGACCCCGGCGGCGGCGGGCTGCCAGCCGAGCTTGTGCCAGTCCAGCGAGACGGAGTCGGCGCGTTCGATGCCGTCCAGCAGCGGGGCCAGCCGCTCGGAGAGCAGCGCCCCGCCCCCGTACGCGGCGTCCACGTGCAGCCAGGCGCCGTAGCGGGCGGCGAGGTCGGCGGCGGCGTGCAGCGGGTCGATGGCGCCGGTGTCGGTGGTGCCGGCGGTGGCGACCAGGGCGATCGGGGTCTGTCCGGCCCAGGTCACCTCGGCCAGGACGCGTTCCAGGGCGGCCGGTTCCATCCGCAGGTGGCGGTCGACCGGGACGGGGACGACGGCGCGTTCGCCGAGGCCGAGCAGGGCGGCGGCGCGCTGGACGGAGAAGTGCGCGGCGTGCGAGGCGATGATCCGCGGGGTGCCGCCGGCCGGGATGCCGTCCAGTTCGACGATGCCGTCGAGCTTCTGGTCGCGCGCCAGCATCAGGCCCATCAGGTTGGACTCGGTGCCGCCGGAGGTGAGCACGCCGGTCGCCTGGGCCGGGTCGTAGCCGACCAGGCCGGCGAGTTCGGCGAGCAGCGCGGTCTCCAGGGCGGTGGCGGCGGGGGCCTGGTCCCAGGAGTCCTGTGAGGGGTTGAGCGCGCTGACCGCGAGGTCGGCGGCGGCCGCGACGGCGAGCGGGGGGCAGTGCAGGTGGGCGGCGCAGGCCGGGTCGGCGGGGTCGGCGGCGCCGTAGGCGAGCAGTTCGGTGAGGCGGGCGAGGGCGCCCCGGCCGCGGGCGCCGCGCAGGCCCTCGGCGACCAGCCCGGCGATCTCGGCGGGGGTGCCGGCCGGGAGCGGGCCGCCGCGCAGGCCGGTACCGGCGTCGAGTGCGTCCAGCACGGTGGCCAGCAGCGGGCCGAGTGCGCCGGGGCCGTCGACGCCGCCGGCGAGGGCGTCGAGCGGGATGGGCTCGTCGGGCATGCCCAGGTCCCCACCCGAGGGGTCGGGGACGGTCACAGCGCCGCCTCCGACCGGGCCGCGCCGGACCGCGCCGCCTGGGCGGGTGCGGTGGCCTTGGACCGCGCCGCCCTGGCGGGTGCGGCGACGGAAGGTGCGGCGACGGAAGGTGTGGCGACGGAAGGTGCGGCGACGGCCGACGCCCCCGTGAGCGCCTCCGCGCCGACCGAGGCGATCGCGTCGGCCAGCCGGTCGAACACGGCCGCGGCCTGTTCGTCGGTGATGGTGAGCGGCGGCAGCAGCCGTAGGACGGCGTCGTGGCGACCGCCGAGTTCGACGATCAGGCCGCGGGCGAGGCAGGCCTCGCGGACCTTCACGGCGAGCGCGGGCGCGGCCGGCCGGGCCCCGCAGGCGTCCGGTTCGGCCCCCGGGTCGACCAGTTCGACGCCGATCATCAGCCCGCGTCCGCGGACGTCGCCGACCACCGGCAGCTCGCCGCGCAGCGCCCGCAGCCGCTCGGTCATCCGGGCCCCGACCAGGGCGGCCCGCTCGGCCAGGCCGTGGGCGGCGACGTACCGCAGGGTGGCCGCGCCGGCCGCCATGGCGAGGGTGTTGCCGCGGAAGGTGCCGGTGTGCGCGCCGGGCCGCCAGCCGTCGTAGTCCTCGCGGTAGACGACGACGGCCAGCGGCAGGCTGCCTCCGATCGCCTTGGAGAGCACCATGGCGTCCGGGACGATCCCGCTGTGCTCGACCGCCCACATCGCGCCGGTGCGGCCGACGCCGGTCTGCACCTCGTCCACGATCAGCGGGATGCCGCGCTCGGCGGTGATCCGGCGCATCTCGCGCAGCCAGCCGTCGGGGGCGGGGACGACGCCGCCCTCGCCCTGGACGGCCTCCAGGATCATCGCGGCCGGTTTGACCACCCCGCCCGAGGGGTCGTCCAGCAGCCGCTCGACGTAGGTGGCGGCGAGGTCGGACCCGGCCTCGCCGCCGATGCCGAACGGGCAGCGGTAGCCGTACGGGTAGGGCAGCCGGACGACCTCGCCGCCGCCGGGCAGCGGCTCCTTGACGGCGACGCTGCCGGTCAGCGCGAGGGCGCCGGCCGTCATGCCGTGGTAGGCGCCGGTGAAGGCGAGCGCGCCGCTGCGGCCGGTGGCGGTCTGCATCAGCTTGAGGGCGGCCTCGACGGCGTCCGTCCCGGCGGGGCCGCAGAAGTGCACCCGGGCGCGTTCGCCGAACTCCCTGGGCAGGCTCTCGAACAGGGCGGTGGTGAAGTCGTCCTTCTCGGCGGTGGCGAGGTCGAGCAGGTGCAGCGGCGCCCCGCTGTCCAGGGTGCGGCGGATCGCCTCCAGCACCACCGGGTGGTTGTGGCCGAGCGCGAGGGTGCCGGCGCCGGAGAGGCAGTCCAGGTAGCGGCGGCCGTCCGCGCCCTCGACGGTCATGCCGTTGGCGCGGACCGGGACGATCGGGAAGGAGCGGGCGTAGGTGCGGGCGGCGGACTCGCGGACGCGCTGGCGGCGCAGGATGGCATCCCCCGGGGCCTGGGCGGGGACGGCGGGCCCGGTGGCGGACTCAGCGGCGAGCGTCAAGGCGAACTCCCAGTAAAGTTAGGTAAGCCTAACTTTACTGGGCTGACCTGCTCGGTCGGCCCCGTGACCGCGAGAACCACCCGAGCGGGTGACGGGGCACCCTCCCGTCCAACGAGCGCCCGGCCGGGAGGTCACGGGCGGGCCCGGCCGCTGATCGCCGCTCACCGCTCACCACTCACCGCTCCCGCCAGCGGTAGCAGAGCTCCGGGCGGCCCACCTGGCCGTACTGCGGCTCGCGCACGGCGCGCCCGGTGTCCACCAGGTGCTCCAGATAGCGGCGGGCGGTGATCCGGGAGACCCCGGCCGCGGCGCCCGCGGCCGCGGCGGAGAGTCCGGCGGCGGACTCCCGCAGCACGGTGGCGACGGTGTCCAGGGTCGGGGCGCTGAGCCCCTTCGGGAGCACGCTGCGCTCGGGCGTGCGGAGCAGGGCGAGGGCCTGGTCGACCTCGTCCTGGCCGGTGGCCTCCCCGGTGCGGCCCAGGGTGTCGCGGTAGCGGGCGTAGCGCTCCAGCCGGTCGTGCAGGGCCGCGCCGCTGAACGGCTTCAGCAGGTACTGCACGACGCCCGCCGAGACGGCCTGGCGGACCATGGCGAGGTCGCGGGCGGAGGTGACGGCGATGACGTCGGTGCCGTGGCCGGCCGCGCGCAGGGTGCGGCAGAGCTGGAGTCCGTGGCCGTCGGGCAGGTAGAGGTCCAGCAGGGTGAGGTCGACGGGGGTGCCGGCCGCGCGGGCGCGCTCCAGGAAGCGCAGGGCGTCGGCGCAGCTGTGCACGGTGCCGACGGCCCGGAAGCCCGGTTCGCGCTCGACGTAGAGGGTGTGGGCGGCGGCGGCCACCGGGTCGTCCTCGACCACCAGGACGGAGATCACCGCGCGACCGCCTCCCGCTGCAGCGGCAGCCGGACGGTGAGCGCCGCGCCGCGCTCGCGCCCGACCTCCACCGTGCCGCCGTTGCGCCGGGCGGCCTGGGCGACCAGGGCGAGCCCGAGGCCGTGCCCGCGGCCGTCCTGCTTGGTGCTCCAGCCGCGCCGGAACACGTCCTCCACCGCGCCCGGTTCGATCCCGGCACCGGTGTCGGCGACCCGCAGCAGGAGGTCCCCGTCGTCGATCCGGGCGGTGACGGTGACCTCGGGCTGGCCGGGCCAGTCGGCGGCGCCGGCGATGGCCGCGTCCACCGCGTTGTCCACCAGGTTGCCGAGCACGGTGATCAGGTCGCGGGCGGGCAGGCCGGGCGGCAGGACGCCGTCGTCGATCCGGCTGTCCTCGGTGAGCGTCAACTCCACGCCCCGCTCGGCCGCCTGGGCGGCCTTGCCGAGCATGAGCGCGGCGAGCACCGGCTCGCCGACCGCGGCGACCACCCGGTCGGTGAGCTGCTGGGCGAGCGCGAGTTCGGCGGTGGCGAACTCCACGGCCTGTTCGTGGCGGCCGAGTTCGATCAGCGACACCACGGCGTGCAGCCGGTTGGCGGCCTCGTGCGCCTGTGCGCCCAGCGCCTCGGTGAAGGACTTCACCGAGTCCAATTCTCCGCTCAGCGCCTGGAGTTCGGTGTGGTCCCGGAGGGTGACGGCGCGACCGAGACCGGTGCCGATGGTCGAGGTGTTGAGCACCACCACCCGCTCGGCGGTGAGGTGGACCTCGTCCCGGACCGGCACCTCGCCGAGCACGGCCGCCACCAGCGCCTCCGGCAGTCCCAGCCCGTCCACCGGTCGGCCCTCCAACTCTCCCTTCAGGCCGAGCAGTTCCCGGGCGGCGTCGTTACAGAGCACCACCCGGTGGGTGCGGTCGAGCAGCACCAGCCCCTCCCGCACCGAGTGCAGCGTGGCCTGGTGGTACTCGTAGAGGTGGCTGAGCTCGGCCGGCCCCATGCCGTGGGTGTGCCGCCGCAGCCGGGAGTTGGCGAGGTAGGTGCCGAGCCCGCCGACCGCCAGTGCGGCGGCCGCGACACCGGCCAGCGCGAGCAGCGGCCCGCGCAGCTGGTCCGTGATGGACCGCACCGTGATGCCCGCGCTGACCAGGGCGACCACCTGCCGCCGCTCGTCCAGCACCGGGGTGACCACCCGCACGGACGGGCCGAGCGTGCCGGTGTACGTCTCGCTGCGGGTCTGCCCGGCGAGCGCCCAGTCGATGTGCCCGAGGAAGGTCTTGCCGATCTGCTCCGGCAGCGGATGGGTCCAGCGCACCCCGGCCGTGTCCATCACGGTGATGAAGGAGACCCCGGTGTCCACCCGGACCTGCTCGGCGTAGGGCTGGAGCACCGCCGACGGGTCGGGCCCGGCGACGGCGGCCCGGACGGACGGCGAGCCGGCGACGGCGCGGGCCACGGCGGTGACCTGGCTGCGGGCCGCGTCCTCGGTGCGGTCGGCGGTGAACAGGTAGGCCAGCACGGCGCCGCCCGCCACCACGGCGGCGACGATCACCACCTGGACGACGAAGAGCTGTCCGGCCAGGCTGCGCACCAGCCGGCGCGGCGGGGGGAGGGTGCGCACGGACATGCCTGACAGTGTGCACCACGCCCGGGCCGGACCCGCCGGAGCCGGCGGGACAGCTCACGCGACACCGCCGGCGGGACCGGTCGTGAACTCTATGAACGCAAACGTGACCTCCGTCACGGCGCGGCCCATAGTCGGAGCGGCCCACCACCCGGGGCCGCCAGGAGTGCAGGGCGAAGGAGCCGCAGATGTCGATCACCGGAGCAGGACCGCAGGCGGGGGCCAGACGCAGGGACCGCACCCACTACCTCTACCTGGCGGTGATCGCCGCGGTCGTCGCCGGGATCGTGGTCGGGCTGGCCGCGCCCGGCTTCGCCGTGGAGCTGAAGCCGATCGGGACGGGCTTCGTCAACCTCATCAAGATGATGATCAGCCCGGTGATCTTCTGCACCATCGTGCTGGGCATCGGCTCGGTGGCCAAGGCCGCGAAGGTCGGCAAGGTCGGCGGACTCGCGCTCGGCTACTTCCTCACCATGTCGACGGTGGCGCTCGGCATCGGCCTGGCCGTCGGCAACCTGCTGGAGCCCGGCTCCGGCCTGCACCTCACCCAGGCCCTGGCCAAGGCCGGGCACGCCCAGGCCACCGCCGGGGCCGCGCAGTCCACCACCGACTTCCTGCTCGGGATGATCCCGACCACCATGCTCTCGGCCCTCACCGAGGGCAAGGTGCTGCAGACCCTGCTGGTCGCGCTGCTGACCGGCTTCGCGCTCCAGGCGATGGGACCGGCGGGCGCACCCGTGCTGCGCGGGATCGGGCACGTGCAGCGGCTGGTGTTCCGGGTGATGTCGATGATCATGTGGCTGGCGCCGGTCGGCGCCTTCGGGGCGATGGCGGCGGTGGTCGGGGCGACCGGCACCTCCGCCCTGAAGAGCCTCGCCGTGATCATGATCGGCTTCTACGTCACCTGCGCGCTGTTCGTGGTCGTGGTGCTCGGCCTGCTGCTGCGACTGGTCGCCGGGGTCAACGTGTTCTCGCTGCTGCGCTACCTCGGTCGCGAGTTCCTGCTGATCCTCTCCACCTCCTCCTCGGAGAGCGCGCTGCCCCGGCTGATCGCCAAGATGGAGCACCTGGGCGTCAGCCGCCCGGTGGTCGGCATCACCGTGCCGACCGGCTACAGCTTCAACCTGGACGGCACCGCGATCTACCTGACCATGGCCTCGATCTTCATCTCCGAGGCGATGGACAAGCCGATGTCGCTCGGCGAGCAGCTGTCGCTGCTGGTCTTCATGGTGATCGCCAGCAAGGGCGCGGCCGGGGTCACCGGCGCCGGGCTGGCCACCCTGGCGGGCGGGCTGCAGTCGCACAAGCCGGCCCTGGTGGACGGGGTCGGCCTGATCGTCGGCATCGACCGCTTCATGTCGGAGGCCCGGGCGCTGACCAACTTCGCGGGCAACGCCGTCGCGACCGTGCTGATCGGCCACTGGACGGGCGAGCTGGACCGCGAGCGGGCCCGGCGGGTGCTGGCCGGCGAGGTGCCCTTCGACGAGCGGACGCTGGTCGACGACCACGCCCAGGCGCCCGAGGCCGCACCCTCGGCGGGCTCCCCCGTGGACGGCGTCCCCGCCCAGAGCGGCGCGCCGAGTGCGGAGTCCGCCGCCGCCTGAGCCGCACCGCAACCCCCTGACTCCCCCGGTCCGGCGCCTCGCCCAACCCCCCGAGCGGCGCCGGGCCGGGGGTCCCGCGTGTTCGGACCCGGACCGGCGCCGGTTGGGCAGCCCGGGGCAGGTCCGCCCGGCCCGGGCCGCTCAGGCCTCCTCGGACCCGCTGATCGCCCAGCTCAGGCCGGTCGCCGGATCCTCCAGGGCGAGGTGCAGATGGCGCAGCTCGTCCGCCGGGTCGCACCAGGTGAAGCAGCGCATCCGGGCCACCAGCGCGTTCACCTCGGCCCGGTCGGGCCGGTCGGCGCCGGACATCGCGGCGAGCGCCCGCCAGAGCGCCAGCCGCCCGAGCGCCGAACCGTGCGCCCGGTCCCCCGCCCCGGCCTGAACCAGCGCCGGATAGGCGGCGGCGAGGGGCAGGTATCCGCCGGTGACCCGCAGGTCGGGTGCCAGCCGCGCGGCCGCCTGCGGCGCCGGGCCGCGGACGCAGGCCACCTCGACCCAGCCCGCCAGGGCGGCCAGCGCCCGGGTGGCCCGCTGGCCGGTCAGCCGCGCCACCGGCTCCGGCAGCAGCACCGGGCCCAGGCCCTCCCGGCTGGCGGGCAGCCCCAGCAGCGCGCTGCGCGAGCCGCCGCCCGGCAGGTACTCCCGCACCCGGGGGCCGTCGCCCCAGCCCGCCGACTCCCAGGGCTCCAGCAGCAGCGGCACGCCCTCCGGATCGGGCTCGGCCCCGTAGGCGAGGTCCTCGCCCATCAGCACCCGGGTGTGCGCGACCAGCCGGCGGACCAGCGCAGGCCCGAGCAGCGGGGCCAGCCGCAGCCAGGAGTGCCGGGTGGCGAGGACCTCCCAGAGCGGACCGGTGTCATGGTCGGCGATCCCGGCGGCGGCGCCCGGACCGCCGTCCGGGTCGAACAGCCGGACGGCCAGCTCGGGCGGCGCGCCGTACGCGATCAGATGGCCGAGCGGCGCCGTCTCGGCCGCCGCCGATCGCTCGCCGCCGCGCGCCGCGGCGGCGGCCCGGGCCTGCCGGTAGGCGCCCAGCAGCTCGGGCCAGCGGCCGTCCTCGGCCAGGGTGCGCAGCCTGCGGTCCTCGTACGTGATCACGATTTTCAGCGTACGGGCCGGGGCGCCGCATCAGCTGACATGGCGTCAGTTCGGTGCGTCGGGGTGGTTCCGATCCGGGCCGTCGGCCTGCTCCGTCCCGCCGGTCCGCTCCGGCCCGCCGCCCCGCTCGTCGGTGCCGTGCCGCTCGCGCCGCCGTTCACATGCGTGCTCGCGTTCGCGCTCGCGTTCGGATGCGCGTTCGCCTTCGAGGATGACCCGCAGTCGGCCGAGCGCGCGGCGGCGCGTGACCGCCAGGGTGCTGCGGTGCACCCCCAGCAGTGCGGCCGCCTCGTCGAGGCTGTACCCGTCGAGGTCGACCAGCAGCACCACCCGGGCCTGCTTGGCGGTCAGGCGGCGCAGCAGCCGGACCACCTCCCAGCAGGACTGCACCTCGCCGATCCGGTCCGCGCCGGCGGGTTCCTCGGCCGCGTCCGGGAGCAGGGCCCGCCGCCGCTCGCGGCGCCACTGGTCGCGCACCAGGTTGACCATCGTCGTGAACGCGTAGGCGTAGGGCTGCGGATGGCGCAGAAACCGCTCCGGGCTCCGCGCGATTCTCAGGTACGCGTCGTGCACGACGTCCTCGGCGCGGCTCGGGCAACCGGTGAGCGAAACCGCGGCGCGCTGGAGCCTGGGCAGGATCTCGGTGAACGCCCGATTGAATTCCCCCGCGCACTCATTCGAACACGGACCGGTGATTCCCATGCCGCCCACCTCGGAACTCGGCACCCGACAATCGCAGTTGTGACCCACGTCACACTCTAGGGCGTCGTTTCACCGGGCGCAGTCGTTCGTGTGCATTACGTCATCGGATGGAGCGGTCCGCGCGAAATCACCGGCCCACCCGTCCGGGCACGGAGCAAGGAGGCATCACCATGTCAGGCTGTATCGCCAGGAACGTCGCCAAGTTCGGGATGGTGGCCGTGGCCGCCCTCGGCGCACTCGGCGCGACCACCCTGCCGGCCGCCGGCGCACCGGCCGCCGACCAGACCATCACCGCCGGCTCGGGCATCGCCTCGCCCGCGGCCGTCACCGCCTCGTACAACTGTGTCATCACCGCCGACTACGGCTGGCGCTGGGAGGGCAACTGCCGGGTCTACTCGGGCGAGTTGCGCACCATCACCTACTGCGCCAACGGCACCTCCACCACCGGCCTGTGGATCGGCCCCCGCTCCCAGCCGTGGGCGGTCTGGGGCAACTGCCCGGGCTCCAGCTGGACCCGCATCGTGTTCCAGACCCGCGGCTGACACCCGTACCCGCACGGCACTACACCGAAGGGGCGTCGCCGATCGGCGGCACCCCTTCGTCCATGCGCCCGCGCCCGCCGGGGCGTTGAGGGCGTCCGGTGCACCGGGGTGTCCGGTGCACCCGTGTTCAGCCCGCCGGGGCCGCGTCGGCCAGCAGGCGGGCGGCGTGGACCCGGCCGGCGTGCTCGACCAGGTTGATCAGCACCTGCTTGCCCGAGGCCCGGCGGCGGGCGTCGCACACCACGACCGGGGTCCCGGCCTCCAGGTCCAGTGCGCGGGCCACCTCCTCCGGCCGGAAGTCCCGGGTACCGGCGAAGTGGTTGACGGCCACCACGAACGGGATGCCCCGGTGCTCGAAGAAGTCGACGGCCGGGAAGCAGTCGGTCAGCCGGCGGGTGTCGGCGAGCACCACGGCGCCGAGCGCGCCCTGCGCCAACTCGTCCCACAGGAACCAGAACCGGTCCTGCCCCGGCGTGCCGAAGAGATAGACCGCCAGGCCCTCGCGGATGGTGATCCGCCCGAAGTCCATCGCGACCGTGGTGGTGGACTTCCGCTCCACCCCGCCGGTGTCGTCCACGCCCCGCCCGGCCTCGGTGAGCAGCTCCTCCGTGCGCAGCGGGCGGATCTCGCTGACCGAGCCGACCAGGGTGGTCTTGCCGACGCCGAAACCGCCCGCCACCAGGATCTTGAGCGCGAGGACGGCGGGGTCGGCGGCGCCGGGCGCCGCGCTGCCGGTGTGGGTTCGGGCGCGGGTGCGGTCAGAGTGCGCGGAGTCCATGGACGACCTCCTGGAGGATGCGCTCGTCGGGGAGCAGGGCGGGCGGGACGGGTCGGCTGACCCGGATGTACCCGGCCGCCAGCAGATCGCCGAGCAGTACCCGGACCACACCGAGCGGCAGGTCGAGGTCCGCGGCGAGCTCGGCCACCGAGAGGGCGCCGGCCCGGCAGCGGCCGAGGATCCGGCCCTGCTCGGGGCCGACCGGCAGGTCGGGGGCGTCGGGACCGTCCGGGACGTCGGCGACCACCAGCGCGATCAGGTCGAACTCCCGCCCGGCGGGGCGGGTCCGTCCCCTGGTCATGGCGTACGGGCGGACCAGCGGGCCGGCCTCGTCGTCGTACCAGCGCGAGCGGTGGGCGGCGGCGAGCGGATTGCGCGACTGCGGCGGGGCCTGCCGGGGAGACGGGGGCGCCGGGTCGGTGCGGCGGTGCGGGTACGGGCGCTGCTCGGGCATCGGGCTCACCCGTCCGACGGTCTGCGCGGGGCGGACCGGAGGTGCTCGCCGACCCGGCGCACCAGGCGGGCCATCTCGTAGGCGATCAGGCCGAGGTCGGCGTCGGCGGTGGAGAACACCGCCAGGCAGGTGCCCTCGCCGGCGGCGGCCACGCAGAGGAAGCCGCGCTCCAGCTCGACCATGGTCTGGCGGACCTCGCCCGCGTCGAAGTGCCGTCCGGCTCCCTTGGCCAGGCTGTGGAAGCCCGAGGCGACGGCCGCCAGGTGCTCGCCGTCCTCGCGGTCCAGGCCGGCCGACGTGCCCATCGCCAGACCGTCGGCGGAGAGCAGCACGGCGAAGCTGACCTCGACGACCCGCGAAACGAGTTCGTCGAGCAGCCAGTTGAGCTCTCCCGCGCGGTGGGTGGTGCCGATCATCGGCGCTCTCCTTCGGGGCCTTGGGGTTGGTGGTTCGACTCGGGCGCCGCCGGGCGCTTTCCGCGCGCCCAGCCCTCCTGGTAGGCGGACATCGCGGCGCGGGCCGCCTCCGGGTGGCGGCCGGGCGCCGAGGCGGTGCGGCGGGTGCCGACGGCCGGGGCGGGCGGTGCCTCGCGCAACTGCGGTACCAGGCTGGCCTGCCGGACCCGGCGGGGCAGCTCGTCCACCGCCGGGCCGTCCGTCCGGGCCCCGGAGGCCCGGAACGGGGTGGGGCGCAGCACCCCGGGGTCGCCGCCCCGGGCACCGAACGGCAGCAGCGCCCCGCCCTGCGGCGGCGGGCCGTCCACCGCGGGCGGCTCCTCGACCGGCTGCACCGGCCCCTCCGGTGCGAACCGGGGCTGCGGTGTCCGGGGCGGCGGTGTCCGGGGCGGCGGTGTCCAGGGCGGCGGTGTCCAGGGCGGGAGGTCGGCGGGCGGGAGGTCGGCGGGCGGCGGGTCGATGTCCAACTCGGGTACGGCATAAGCCGGTTCGCACCCATCGACCGGGCGGCTCCGATCCGACGACAGCCCGTCCGGGCGGTCCTCGGCCAGCAGGGCGGTGGGCAGCAGCACCACGGCGGTCGTCCCGCCGTACGCGGAGGTCTGCAGCGACACCTTGACTCCGTGCCGCCGGGCCAGTCGGCTGACCACGAAGAGGCCGAGCCGGTCGCTGTCGAGGAGGTCGGCCTGCCCGGCGGCGGCGATCCGCCGGTTGGCGTCGGCCAGCGCCTCGCCGCCCAGGCCCAGCCCGCGGTCCTCGATCTCCACCGCGTAGCCGTTGCCGACCAGTTCGCCGCGGATGTGCACCCGGGTGTGCGGCGGCGAGAATCCGGTGGCGTTCTCCACCAGCTCGGCGACCAGGTGGGTGAGGTCCGCGACGGCCTGCCCGGTGACGGCCGCGGGCGGCAACCGGTGCACCTCGACCCGGGCGTACTCCTCGACCTCGGATACGGCGGCGCGGACCACGTCCAGCAGCGGGACGGGCCTGCGCCAGGCCCGCCCGGGGGCCGCGCCGGAGAGGATGATCAGGCCCTCCGCGTGGCGGCGCATCCGGGTGGTGAGGTGGTCCAGCCGGAACAGGTCGGCCAGCTCGGACGGGTCCTCGGTGCGGCGTTCCATCGAGTCCAGCAGCGTGAGTTGGCGGTGGACCAGGACCTGGCTGCGGCGGGCCAGGTTGACGAAGACGCCGGATACCCCGGACAGCACCTCGGCGCGTTCGACGGCCGCGGTGACGGCCGCCCGCTGAACGGTGCCCAGCGCGCCGCGCACCTGACCGATCTCGTCGCTCCCGTGCGCCGGGAGCGGGGCCTCGACCTCGATGTCGACGTCCTCGCCGGATCGCAACCGCCGCATGGTGGCGGGGAGTTTGCGCCCGGCCAGCTCAAGTGCCGCATTGCGCAGGCCGATCAGCTCGGTGACCAGTCCGCGCCCGATCCGCACCGAGATCACCAGTGAGGCGAGCACGGCCACCAGGCCGAGCAGCACGGCGAACCCCGCGGGGGTGAACATGCCGAGCGCGTAAGGGTCTTCGCGCCCGGCGGCGGCGCGTCCGGCCGCGTCCTCGACCGCCCGCAGGTCACGGGCGACGTTTCCGGCGGCCACCGCCCAGCGGTCCGGTGCGACGGCGGCGACGGCCGCCCGGCCGTCGGGGGCGGTGCGGACCCGGTCCTCGTAACCGGTGAGGTCCCGGTGGTCCGGGCCGGCGGTGACGGCGAGCAGCGCGGACCGGTCCTGCGGGCGAAGGTCGGCGGCCGACCCCTGCTCGAACTGGCGACGGGCGAAGGCGGTGCCCGCGAACTCGCGCAGCTGCTCCTCGCCGAGGCCGCCGGACAGCTGGGCCGCGCGCAGCAACGCGTCCTCCCGGGCGAGCAGTTCACGCGAGCGGGCGAACTCCAGCAGCACCCGGGCGTCGGAGGCGACCCGGTGGTCCTGGAGCGGGGTCAGTGCTCCGGCCACCGCCAGCGCCCGGTCGACGGCCGTGCCGTACGCGCCGTACGCCTCGGGCCAGCCGACCGAGCGGGCCAGGATCCGGGCCCGCAGACCGGGCAGCGCGGCGACGGCGGTGCCGAGGGCGTCCAGTCGCGCGGCGGCGTCCGGGCCGAGCCCCTCGGCGTCGGCCCGGTTGTAGCCCGGCCCGCCACCCGCGCCCTGGGCGACCCTGGCCGCGCCGGGCCCCCGGTCGTCGGCGGCTCGATCGGTGGCGGCTCGATCGACCGGCTGCGGGCCGAGGAGCAGCGGGTCGAGTGCCCGGTCGGTGGCGGCGGCGGCCTCGCGCAGGGCGCTCTCCCTGCCTGCGCCCGGTGCGGCCAACAGCTGCCCGGCGGCGGTTCGTTCGGCCTGCAGCCCGGCGACGGTGTCGCCGACCGGGGTGAGCACGGTGGTGTGCGCCTCGCGCAGCCGCAGCAGGTCCCAGACGTCCTGCGCGGTGGTGACGGTGGCGAAGGCCCAGAGCGCCAGTACCGAGACGACCGGGACCATCAGCAGTGCCACGACGCGGGCGCGGACGGTGCGGGGACGCAGTCCGCGCGCGCTGCGGCGGGCGGTGTCACGAGGGGGTCTGGCAGGCGGCCCGGCGTGGGCACCCCGGCGGGGACCGGGCGCGGTACCGCGGCTTTCGCGCATGGGTGAGGAGCCTTTCCGGCGGAAGGTCGGTGCGGAAGGACGGGTGCGTGAGACGGATGCGTGAGACGAGTGCGTGCCTCGGGTGCGGAAGGTCGACGCAGCCCGGGGAAGGCGAGGTCAGGCCGCGCGGCCGTGCAGGTGCGGCTCCCGGTGCCCGGCGCCGCCCTGGTCCGCGGCCGGCGCGAGCTCCTCGATCGCCAGCTCGCCGGCCTCCTGGTAGGCGGCCCGTTCCTGGGCGGTCGGGGAGAGCGCGACGAATGCGGAGGTGAGGAAGAGGAAGGAGCCGAGCCCGACGGCGAGCGGGAAGACGAACTCCATCGGGGCCGCGCCGCCGAGCCCGGTCCTGGCGGGCTCCAACCGGACGTGGACGGCGGCCATGCCGGTGTAGTGCATACAGCTGACGGCGAGGCCCATGACCAGCGAGGCGGCCCCGGCCGCGTACACGTTGCGGATGGTGACGGCGGCCCAGAGCGCGGCGGTGGCGGCGCCGACCGCGACCAGCACGGAGAGCGCGACCGCGGCCGGGTCGTAGCGCAGTCCGCCGTGCAGCCGGACGGCGGCCATCCCGAGGTAGTGCATCGCGGCGACGCCGAGCCCGGTGGTGAGGCCGCCGGCCAGCAGGGCCGGGCCCCGGTGCCGTCCGTATCCGACGGCGAACACCCCGAGCCCGGTCACCAGGACCGCCACCACCAGGCTGAGCACGGTCAGCGGCACGTCGTAGCGCAGTTCGGTGCCGTCGACGGTGAAGCCGAACATCGCCACGAAGTGCATGGTCCAGATGCCGGAGCCGATCGCGGCGGCCGCGGTGAGCAGCCAGTTGCGGCGGGTGGCACCGGTGGCGGAGAGTCCGCGCAGGGTGCAGCGCAGGCCCAGCGCGGCTCCGACGCACGCCATCGCGTACGACAGCACCGGCGTCAGCCAGCCGAGACTGAGGTGGTTCATCGTGCCCATCGGACCTCCGGTCGACCGGTCGGGCCCGGGGCGGTTCACGATGCGCCCGGGCACCCCCGACCGGGCGGACTCCGGCGGGGCGGCGCGTGACGGGTGACCGGTCAACCTCGGTCGATCACCCGTCATATGCCTGCCGCACGTGCGCTTCCGGTCTGGGGTGCGTGGGACGCTATCGAGGGGCCGGAATCGGCCACGCGAAGATGTGAAAAGCTGCCCGCAAGGCACGGGCGCTGTGTTCGAATGGGGCCGTCGTGTGCCGCCACCGGACACCGCTCCCGGGGGCCCTGCGGGCGCGCAGCGCCCACCCGCCCGACGCCCTCCGGATCACTCGTACTCGGTGCCGCCCTTGCGGGTCAGGTAGGCGTCGCCGACCACCTTGGCGATCGCCCGGCCGCCCACCACCGGGCTGTAGCGCTCGCCCAGCGGACGGACCACCACGCCCTCCCGTACGTGCAGTTCACGCCCGGAGACGGTCTCCCGCCCCTGCGCCAGCGCCAGCACGGTGTCCGTGTCGAACGGCCCGCGCCACAGCTCGGGCACCAACGGCAGCTCGCCGTCCAGCAGTTCGGCGGCCGGCAGCCAGCGCAGCTGCCCGTCGACCACCGCCGAGACGTCGAAGACGGCGTAGCCGGGCAGTTCGCCGCGGCCGGCCTCGCCGTAGGTGAGGTCCTGCACCCCGGTGCCGAACACCTCGCCGAAGATGCCGACCCGCTCGGCGCCCAGCCGCTGCGCCAGTCGCGCGGCGACCTCAGGTACGCCGTGCGCCCGGACCGCCCGCCAGTACAGGTTGCGCGCGTCCTCGACCAGCGCCAGCCCCTGGGCTCCGATGCCCTTGGACGACACCTGCACCCCGCCGGTCGCGGCGTGATAGGTGACCAGGCAGCAGCTGCCGTGCAGCTTCTCGGTCAGCACCACCGGCTCACCCGGCTCGAAGACGTCCGGGTAGCGCTTGAGGTTCTCGATGTCCACCCAGGGCAGCAGGTCCGGCGCGCGCTCCACGTCCCCGCTCATCGAGGTCGGGATCGGCGGCTGCCACTTGGTGACGCCCAGCAGCTCGGCGAAGTCCTCGCCGCGTTCGGCCGCCGACGCCAGGTCCGCGCCGGCCAGCGCACCCGGTCGGCAGACGATGCCCTGCGACAGCTCGCCGCGCAGCCGGACCGCCCTGACCCGGTCCGACCTGCTGCCGGCGAGCCGGCCGGTCAGGCCCAGCTCCTCGATCAGCGCGGCGGGCAGCACCGCCTGCTCGGGGATGTAGACGGCGTGGTCGCCGGTCCGGTACGCGCCCTTGGCCACCACCGCCCGGTAGAGGCCGACCTGGGCGAGTTCGAGGGCGTCCGCGTTCGGGTGGGCCAGGATGGTCAGCCGCTCGGCGGTGACGCGCAGTGTGGACATGGGTGTACTCCCCCCGTGGGCGCGGCCGGGCGGCCGACGACGTGGACGAACAGCGGCCACTCTTTCGCCCCGGGCCGCCCGGGCGCGAGGGGTTTTCGGCCACCCCGGCCTGCGGGGCGGCTCGCACCGGCCCCCGCCCGCCGCGGGGAGACGCCCTGTCGGCCCCGGCCGGACCGGACCGGGTTTGAGGCTTCCCACAGCCGGGCAGACCGGGCTGGCGAGCGTCCGCTGTGCAATGCCACAGGGGATTTTTCCCTTGTATTTGCGGCACTATGATCACCAAAAGCACCGCACCTGCAAGCACACCCGTCTGCATGCACCGCCCCGCGCCCCTTCCGGCGCGCCCAGGAAGGGAAGCACCAATGACCCTCAGCACGACCGGCACCCGCAGACTCGCCGTCGCCGCCGCAGCGGCCCTCGCCCTCAGCCTCGGGGTCACCGCCTGCGGCAGCGACGGCGACGACAGGTCCTCCGCGAGCGGCTCGTCGGCGGCGTCCGCCTCCGGCAGCCCCTCCGCCGCGAGCCCGAAGGCGTCCGGCACCATCACCGTCTTCGCCGCCGCCTCGCTCAAGGAGAGCTTCACCGACCTCGGCAGGAAGTTCGAGGCCGCGAACCCCGGCACCACCGTCAAGTTCAACTTCGGCGGCAGCTCGGCGCTCGCCACCAGCATCAACTCCGGCGCCCCCGCCGACGTCTTCGCCGCCGCCAGCCCGGCCACCATGAAGACCGTCACCGACGCGGGCGGCGCGAGCGGCGAGCCGAAGACCTTCGTCAAGAACACGCTCACCATCGCGGTGCCCAAGGGCAACCCCAAGCACATCGCCTCGCTCAACGACCTCACCGCCGCCGGCGTCAAGGTCGCGCTGTGCGCCAAGGAGGTGCCGTGCGGCGCCGCCGCGCAGAGCGCGCTCAAGGCGGCCGGCGTCAACCTGACGCCCGTCACCCTGGAGCAGGACGTCAAGGGCGCGCTGACCAAGGTCGAACTGGGCGAGGTCGACGCCTCACTGGTCTACCAGACCGATGTGAAGTCGGATGCTTCGAAGATCGACGGCGTGCACTTCCCCGAGGCCGACAAGGCCGTGAACGACTACCCGATCGCCGCGCTGGCCAAGGCCCCCCACAAGGACGGCGCCGCCGCCTTCGTCGCGTACATCCAGTCGCCCGAGGCGCGGCAGGCGCTCACCGCGGCCGGCTTCCAGGCGCCGTGAGCCCTCGCACCACCCGCACCGCCGGTGCGGCAGCCCCGCAGAAGGTCCTGCCGCACCGGCGGCGCGCCCGTCGCGTCCCGGTGGCGCTGCTGCTCCCGGCGCTGCTGGGGCTCGCGTTCCTGACCCTGCCGCTGGTCGGACTGCTGATCCGGGCACCCTGGAGCACCCTGTCCGAGCAGCTCACCAGCACCGAGGTGTGGGAGGCGCTGCGGCTCTCACTGATCTGCGCAACGGCGGCCACGGGGGTGTCGCTGGTGCTCGGGGTGCCGCTGGCCTGGCTGCTCGCCCGCACCGAGCTGCCGGGGCGGCGCCTCGTCCGGGCGCTGGTCACCCTGCCGCTGGTGCTGCCGCCGGTGGTGGGCGGGGTGGCGCTGCTGCTGGTCCTCGGGCGGCGCGGCATCGTCGGGCAGTGGCTGGACTCGGCGTTCGGCATCACCCTGCCGTTCACCACCACCGGGGTGGTGATCGCCGAGGCCTTCGTGGCGATGCCGTTCCTGGTGATCAGCGTCGAGGGCGCGCTGCGTGCCGCCGACCCGCGCTACGAGGAGGCCGCCGCCACCCTGGGCGCCTCCCGGCTGACGGCGTTCCGCCGGGTGACCCTGCCACTGATCGCCCCGGGCATCGGCGCCGGCGCCGTGCTGGCCTGGGCGCGGGCGCTCGGCGAGTTCGGCGCGACGATCACCTTCGCGGGCAACTTCCCCGGGCGGACGCAGACCATGCCGCTCGCCGTCTACCTCGCCATGGAGTCGGATCCGGAGGCGGCCATCGCGCTGTCGCTGGTCCTGCTGGTGGTCTCCATCGCCGTGCTGGCCGGTCTGCGCGAGCGCTGGATGTCCACCCCGTGAGCACACCGCCGCCCGCGGGGCGCGGGGTCGGCCCGGTCGGCCCGGTCGGCCCGGTCGACCTCGTGCCCCGCCGAACTCCCCCTGGACGCCCCCGCCATGACTGATGCGACCCCTGCGCTCGACGCCCGGCTCCGCGTGGACCGGGCCGCCTTCAGCCTCGACCTGGCGCTCACCGCGGCCCCCGGCGAGGTGATCGCCCTGCTCGGCCCGAACGGCGCCGGCAAGTCGACCGCGCTGCGCGCCCTCGCCGGGCTGCTGCCGCTCACCGACGGCCATCTGCGCCTGGACGGCCGCGTCCTGGAGGACCCGGTCCAGCGCCTGCACACGCCCGCCGAAGAGCGCCCGGTCGGCGTGGTGTTCCAGGACTACCTGCTCTTCCCGCATCTCAGCGCCCTCGACAACGTCGCCTTCGGGCCGCGCTGCCAGGGCCGCCCCAAGCGCGAGGCCCGCGCCGAGGCGGCCGGCTGGCTGGAGCGGATGGGCCTCACCGAGCACGCCGGCGCCCGCCCGCGCAACCTCTCCGGCGGCCAGGCGCAGCGGGTGGCGCTGGCCCGCGCGCTCGCCGTCCGGCCCCGGCTGCTCCTGCTGGACGAGCCGCTGGCCGCCCTGGACGCCCGCACCCGGCTCGACGTCCGGTCCCAACTGCGGCGCCACCTCGCCGACTTCGAGGCGGTCGCGGTGCTGGTGACGCACGACCCGCTGGACGCCATGGTGCTGGCCGACCGGCTGGTGGTGATCGAGGGCGGCCGCGAGGTGCAGTCCGGCAGCCCGGCCGAGATCTCCCGGCACCCGCGCACCGACTACATCGCGCGGCTGGTCGGCCTCAACCTCTACCAGGGCACCGCCGACGGGCATCTGGTCACGCTGCCGGGCGACGTCACGCTGACCGCCGCCGAGCGGCTGTCCGGTCCCGCCTTCGTCGCCTTCCCGCCGTCGGCCGTCACGCTGCACCGGGAGCGGCCGGAGTCCAGCGCGCGCAACGTCTGGGAGTTGAAGGTCGCGGGCCTGGACCTGCACGGCGACCAGGTCCGCGCCGATCTGGCCGGCGTCCTGCCGATGGCCGCCGACCTGACCCCGGCCGCCGCCGCCGAGCTCGACCTGGCGCCCGGCAGCTCGGTGTGGGCCGCCGTCAAGGCCACCCAGACCCGCGTCTACCCGGCCTGAGCTACCCGGGTACGGCTGCGGGTACTGCCGCGGCTACGGCCGGTCCTGCTCCGAGGGCTCCACGAAGCCGGACTCGTAGGCGGCGATCACGGCCTGGGTGCGGTCGCGCGCCCCGAGCTTCGCCAGCACGCTGCTGACGTGCGTCTTCACGGTCTGCACGCCGAGGTGGAGCCGCTCGGCGATCTCACCGTTGGTCAGCCCGCGGGCGACCAGGCGCAGGACCTCGGACTCGCGGTCGGTGAGGGCGGCGCGGGCCATGCCCTCGCGGGCGGCCCGGTTGCCCTGGCCGGCGGCGAGGCGGCGGATCGCGGTGGGAAAGAGCAGCGACTCGCCCGCCGCCACCAGCCGGACGGCGTGCGCGATCTCGGCCGGCCGGGAGCGCTTCAACAGGAAGCCGTCGGCGCCGGCCCGCAGGGCCTGGTAGACGTAGTCGTCGTTCTCGAAGGTGGTGACGACCAGGATCTTCGGCGGCTGTTCCGCGCCCGCGCGGTCGTCCGTGCTCCCCCGGTTGTCCGTGTTCCCGCGGTCGTCCGTGCTCCCCCGGTCGTCCGCGCGCCCGAGACCGCTGCCGGACGCGCCCGCGTCCGTGTCCGGGCGCTGTGCCACGAGCGCCCGGGTCGCCGCCAGACCGTCCATCCGCGGCATCCGCACGTCCATCAGCACCACGTGCGGACGCAGCGTCCGGGCCATCGCCACCGCCTCGGCCCCGTCGGCGGCCTCGCCGACCACCCGAAGATCCCCCTGCGCCTCCAGCACGGCCCGCAGACCCGCCCTGACCAGCTCTTCGTCGTCCGCCAGCAGAATGTCGATCATCACGCGCCCAAGCGTAGGGGCATCCGCACCGCCAGGACCCACTCGCCGGACTCGGCCCCCGCCGAGGCCTCCCCGCCGAGCAGGACGGCCCGCTCCCGGATGCCGCGCAGCCCCTTGCCGCCCCGGCCCGACCCGCCCCGGCCCGACCCGTTGCGGGCCGCCGTGCCGCGGGCCGCCGTGCCGCGGGCCGCCGTGCTGCGGGCCTGTGCCGCCAGGGCGTTGGCGCAGCGCAGCTCCAACCGGCCGTCCCGCACGGCGACCTGGACGGTGATCGGCTCACCGGGCGCGTACTTGAGGGCGTTGGTGACGCCCTCCTGCACGATCCGGTAGGACTCCCGGGAGAGCACGCCGGGCAGCTTCCCCGAGGGCACGTCGATCCATGCCTCGACCGGGCTGCCGGCCGAGCGCGCGGTGTCGAAGAGGCCGGGCAGCTGCTCGATCCCGGGGTGCTCGGTGGCCACCCCGTCCGGGGTCTCGCGGAGCAGGACGAGGGTGCGCTCCAGGTCGTCCATGGCCTGGCGGCCGGTCTCCTCGATCACTTCGAGCGCCTTGGCAACGAACGCCTGGTCGCCGACCGCACGGGCAGCACCAGCCTGAAGGACCGTCACCGTCAGTGCGTGGCCGATGGAGTCGTGCAGCTCCCGGGCCAACCGGTTCCGTTCCAGCAGGCGTTCGGCCCGCAGCTCGGCGGCCGCCAGGCGCTCGGCCGGGGACGGCCCCAGCAGCCGCACCGCCATGGCGAGTTGGAGGCGACCGGCCCACACCGCCAGCCAGCCGTAGCCGAACAGCAGCACCGGCACCGCCAGCGGGTACCACAACACCTCGCCCTGGGAGGGGAGTCGGAGACCGTAGAGGCGCGGCTCCGACCTGGTCAGCAGCTCGCCGCAGGCGTTCACCGTCAGCACGGTGAGCATCCCGACCAGCGACCCGAGGGCCACCCGGCCGACCAACCAGGCAGCCGTGCGCCGCCGGTCGGCCCAGCCGCGGGCGGGTTCGACGGCGATGTCCTGCTCCTGCTCGGGCACCAGCAGCAACCGCGCCTGCACGCCCTCGGCCCGGCGCATCGCGGGTACCAGGGCGGCGAGCACGAGCAGCGCGGCGTCCAGCGGAGCGGCCCGTACCAGGACTTCGGCCAGGCTCCACCCGTATGTCCCCGGATAGATCATCAGGATCACGCCGACGAAGACGCACCCGACCCACAGGTGCAGCCACCGCGCGTACACGGCGGCACTGAGGAACGGCGCGAGAATCCTGGGCATGGCGCCATCCTGCCAGGTCACCGCCGTGCCGGGCCTCCCTCCCGGGAGGGAGGCCGGTCCACTCCCCGGCGGGATCCGCCGAGGCCCCCCGCTCCGGTCGAATGGGGGCACACCGAGAGAGGGAGCGCGGCGATGATCGAGGTTCAGGGCCTCACCAAGGAGTACGGCGGGACGAGAGTGGTCGACGGGCTCGACTTCGAGGTCCGGCCGGGCGTGGTGACGGGATTCCTCGGGCCGAACGGCGCGGGCAAGAGCACCACCATGCGGATGATCCTCGGACTGGACCGGCCGACCGCCGGGCGCGCCCTGGTCGACGGCCGCCCGTACGCCGAACTGGCCCACCCGCTGCGGGCGGTGGGCGCACTGCTCGACGCCCACGCCGTGCACGGCGGCCGCACCGCCCGTGGACACCTGCGCTGGCTGGCCGCCTCCGACGGGCTGCCGGAGCGCCGGGTGGACGAGGTGCTCGCCCAGGTCGGCCTGACCGAGGCGGCGGGCCGCCGGATCCGCGGGTTCTCCCTCGGCATGCGCCAACGCCTCGGCGTGGCCGCCGCGCTGCTCGGCGACCCGCAGACGCTGATGCTGGACGAGCCGGTCAACGGCCTCGACCCGGAGGGCATCCGCTGGATCCGCACGCTGCTGCGCGAACTGGCCGCCGAAGGCCGGTCGGTGCTGGTCTCCTCGCACCTGATGACGGAGATGGCACTCACCGCCGACCACCTGGTGGTGATCGGCCGCGGCCGGCTGCTGTCGGACGCCGCCACCTCGGACTTCATCGACCGCCACGGCCGCACCCGGATCCGGGTCCGCGCGGTGGACCCGGCGAAGCTGGCCGCCCTGCTCGGCGGCGACCTCACCGGCCTCGGCGGCCTCACAGGCCCCGGCGGCCTCGCCGACGGGACGGCGGCGGTGACGGCCGAACCGGTGGGTGGCGGCGCCTGGGAGGTGAGCGGCGCCGAACCCGAGCGGATCGCCGCGCTCGCGGCCGCGAACGGCGTGGTGCTGTACGAGATCGCCGTCCGGCAGGACTCACTGGAGGAGGCCTTCATGCGGATGACCGCCGACAGCGTCGAGTACCGGGCGGTGGGGGCATGAGCACCCGGACCGCTCCCCTCGGACAGGTCCTGCGCTCCGAGCGGATCAAGTTCACCACGCTCCGCTCGCTCTGGCTGCCCCCGCTGATCGCGGTGCTGCTCACGGTCGGTTTCGGCACGGCCGTCGGCGCGGCGGTCGGCGGCGAGGACGACAGCCTGATCCGCGACCCCGGGGTCGGGATCCACTACGGGCTCAACTTCGGCCAGGCCGCGCTGGTCTGCTTCGGCATCCTGCTGATCGGGCAGGAGTTCAACAGCCGCATGATCGGCGTCTCGCTCTCCGCCGTGCCCCTGCGCGGACGCCTCTACGCCGGCAAGCTCGCCCTCGGGGCGCTCGTCGCCCTCGCGGCCGGCCTGGCCGGGACGGCCGGCTCCTTCGCCGGGTACGCCGCCTTCGTCCCCGGCGACTGGGACGGCCCCGCCGCCGTCCGCAGCGCCACCGCCGGGGTGCTCTACCCGGTGCTGCTGGTGGTGCTCTGCTTCGGCCTGACCGCCGTGCTGCGCAACCTCACCGCGGCGATGGGCCTGCTGGTACCGACCGTCTTCCTGCTCTCCCCGCTGCTCAGCGGCGTCCCCGGGGTCCGGTACGCGGTGCAGTTCCTCCCCGACCAGGCCGGCCAGTACGCGCTGCGCTACGCCGACAACCCGGAGATCGCGTACGGGCACTGGACCGGACTGCTGATCATGGCCCTCTGGGCGGCCGCCGCCGCCTACGCCGGCCTGCGCACCCTGCGCCGCCGCGACGCCTGACGCGCGGCGGGGGGGCGGGGGCGCGGGGGCGCGGGGGCGACGCGAGGAGCGCAGGGGGGCCGATCGCCGAATGACAGTCGACTGATGACAGATTCTGAAATCTGTCATCAGTCGACTGTCGACCGCCATCCGTCATTCGCCGCCTGCCGCCCGCGCGTCACCCCCGAAGCGCGGGCCGGTCCGAAGACCCACCGCCAGGGTCAGTTCGAGGACCCGGTGCGGCGACGCGAGGTCCGGAAACAGCTCCCGCAGCTGCGACATCCGGTACCGGACCGTCTGGGGGTGGACGAACAGCGCCGCCGCCACCTCGTCCCGCCTGCCCTGGTGCAGCAGCCACGCCCGCAAGGTCTCCTCCAGCCGCCGCGCGGTCGTGACGGGCAAGGTCCGCAACGGCGCGAGGGCTCGGGCCCGCAGGTCCGCGAACGCGTCCATGTCGGCGCTCAGCACCAGCTCGGGCAGGTGGTCCTCGGTGTCGCGGATGTCAGCGGAGAGGGAGCGCGCGCGTACGGCCCGTGCGTACGAGGCGGACGCACGAGTCCACGGCCGGGTAGGGCCGACCACGGCGGTGCGGTCGGTCAGCTGCCGCAGGAGGTGTGATCGCTCGGCATCGGGGACGAGCAGCACACCGGTGGCGTCCGGCAGGTCGTCGAGGACGAGGGTGCCCGGGTCGAGCGCGCGGTAGGCGGGCCGGGCCTGGGCCGCGGGCAGCAGGACTGCGGTCAGCGAAACCGGGGGCTGCCACCCGGCCCGCTGGGCCGAGGCCAGCAACACGTCCGGGCTCGCGCCGGCGAGGAGGTCGCGGGCCAGGTGTTCCAGGTGGCGCTCGTGGGCCCTGCCCCGGGCGGCCAGTTCGTCGGCATGGCCCGCGGCGCTCGCGGCGGAGAGCTCGTCGATGTAGGCGAAGGTCAGCTCGGCGAACTTGGCGACCTCGGCGGCGGGCAGACCTGCGGGTACGGCACCCGCCGCCAGGCATCGCCAGGCCACCCGGGCACCGACGCGGTAGGCGCTGAGCAGGGCGTCCATCGAACGGCCGTCGCGCACCTCGCCGCGGCCCAGCTCGTAGGCCGCGCCACCGGCGTCGCCGCCCGTGGCGTTCCCGCTCGCGAGGTCCAGGTAGTGCCCCAGGGCGGTGCGGACGGCTCGGCGGATGGTGCCGCCCATCCGGCCCGAAAGGGCGTTGGCATAGGGCGGAACCTCGTCGATGATCGCCTCGACGACCTCGTCGGCGGTGGCCGTCAGATCGGCCCGAAGCGCGGTGACCGTCGTCTCGTCCAGGACCAGCTCGCTGGCCCTCCGGATTGCATGGCTCACGTTTTTGTTCCCTGCGAACAATTCTGCCGACCAGATTTACGTCCTACGGTCAGGACTTTACGCCCTGAGGCGCAGCAAGCTGGAGTCATGACGAGTGCAGCCCTCCGCAGCAGGGCATGGAAGCTGCTGGAGATGGTCACGACGCCGCTGCTGCCGTCGGACTACCTCGACCTGGTCAGCCCGCTGCGTGCGGGCGCCGACCTGCGTGGGCGCATCGAGGCCGTGCACCCCGAGACGGGTGACGCCGCGACCGTCGTGATCAGGCCGGGGCGGGGCTGGCGCGGCCACACGGCCGGCCAGTACGTGCGGATCGGGGTCGACGTCGACGGGAGGCGCCTGTGGCGCGCCTACTCCATCACCTCGCCGACCAGCCGCCGCGACGGCCGCATCACGATCACCGTGAAGGCGATCCCGGACGGCAAGGTCAGCAACCACCTGGTCCGCAGGGCGGCACCGGGCACGCTGATCCAGCTCGACCAGCCGACCGGTGACTTCGTGCTGCCGCAGGCCAAGCCCGCCAAGGTGCTCTACCTGACGGCCGGCAGCGGTATCACGCCCGTGATGGGCATGCTGCGCGACACCGGGTTCGACGACGCCGTCATGGTCCACTGCGCACCACAGCCGCAGGACGTGATCTTCCGCACCGAACTGCACGGCCTGGTCGCGGACCGGAAGCTGCGCCTCATCGAGGTGCACACCAGCACCAACGGCATCCTCGACGTCGCCCGTCTCGGCGAACTCGTGCCCGACTGGGCCGAGCGCGAGACCTGGGCCTGCGGGCCCGCGGGCCTGCTCGACTCCGCCGAGAAGCACTGGGCCGAGCACGGCGTCCGGGAGCGCCTGCACACCGAACGCTTCCGCCCCCGCATCGTCGTCGCCGACGGCGGCTCCGGCGGCTCCGGTGCCTCCGGCGGCGAGGTCACATTCAGCACCACCGGCACGACCGTCGACGCGGACGGCGCCACGCCGTTGCTGGACATCGGCGAGGAGGCCGGCGTACTCATGCCCTCCGGGTGCCGCATGGGCATCTGCTTCGGCTGCGTCACGCCGCTCAAGGCGGGCGCCGTCCGCGACCTGCGCACCGGCGAGATCACCGAGGCCGAGCCGGGCGTCCTCATCCAAACCTGCGTGTCCGCCGCGGCGGGCCCCTGCGACATCGAACGGTAGAGGCACCTTGACCGCCATCGACCCCACCGCCCACCTGACCGCGGAGCAGATCGAGGAGCTCGGCCGCGAGCTGGACGCGATCCGCGACGAGGTGATCGCCAGCCGTGGCGAGAAGGACGCCGCCTACATCCGCAGGGTCATCTCGGCGCAGCGCAAGCTCGAGCTGGCCAGCAGGGGCGTGCTGCTGTTCTCGATCTTCCCGCCCGCGTGGCTGCTCGGCACCGCCGGCCTGTCCGTGGCGAAGATCATGGACAACATGGAGATCGGCCACAACGTCCTGCACGGCCAGTGGGACTGGATGCGGGATCCGAAGATCCACTCCACCACCTGGGAGTGGGACCACGTCTCGCCGTCCGACCAGTGGAAGCACTCGCACAACGAGCTGCACCACACGTACACCAACGTGATCGGCAAGGACAACGACCTCGGCTACGGCATCATGCGCGTCGACGAGGACCAGAAGTGGCACCCGATCCACCTCGGCCAGCCGCTGTGGAACCTCGTCAACGCCTGCTTCTTCGAGTACGGCATCGCGGCGTACGACCTGGAGCTCGGCAAGAACCTGCACAAGCGCCGCCGCAGGGACCCGGAGTTCCGCGCGCGGGCCAGGGCCGTGGGCCGCAAGATCCGCAAGCAGGTGCTCAAGGACTACGTGATCCACCCGCTGCTGTCGGGCCCGTCGTTCCTCACCACACTCGCCGCCACGTTCACCGCGAACATGGTCCGCAACGTCTGGACCCACTCGGTGATCATGTGCGGGCACTTCCCCGAGGGCGTGCAGGTCTTCGAGCGCGGGTCGGCCGAGGGTGAGACGCGCGGCCAGTGGTACCTGCGCCAGATGATGGGCTCGGCGAACATCAGCGGCAGCAGGGCCATGCACTTCATGACCGGCAACCTGTCGCACCAGATCGAGCACCACCTGTTCCCGGACCTGCCGAGCAACCGCTACGCCGAGGTCGCGGTGAAGGTACGGGCGCTGTTCGAGAAGTACGAGCTGGAGTACGTCACCGGGCCGCTGCCCAAGCAGGTGTTCTCCGCCTGGCACAGGGTCTTCCGGCTCTCGCTGCCGAACAGGAAGCCCAAGGTCACGACCCCGGACCGCAAGCAGGAGCTCGTCGCGGCCTGACTCCCGGTAGCGGTTCTCCGGGTGACGGCATCCGCACGGGGCCCTCGCGGCCTGCCCGCCCGTGCGTCACCCCCGCAGCGCGGGGTGGTCCGCCACCACCGTGCAACTCCCCGGGGCGATCTCGGTGAGTGCAGGAGCCCGGATTAAGGCTTTCACCTGCGCTTTTGGCTGACCATCGCGGGGCATCCCGCTCACTCCTCACCACGGTGGCCTTCAGCTGCCTGCCCGTGCCGCTACGGCTGCTCCGGACTCGCCGGCCATCATCAACGATCCGGGGCCAACGCTCAGCGCAGCAGCCCTCGACGTGGCTCGGCCACGGCCTTCCGTTGTCGCGTTCTCGGCGTCACTACGGGCCCCTTTCGATGCTCTGGGGGCGAGCCCAGCCGCGACGAGAAGTAAGGCCCGGATAGGGTCTGGCCCGCACCAGCGTTGCTGGTGCGGGCCAGACCCTATCCGGCGGCGGTTGACGTCTGCGGCTGTTGGCTCCCCGATCCGCAGCTCAGCCTCCCCCATCTTCGGCTCAGGAGCCGCTGTCTCGCTCTCCCCAGCCGGAAGCCATCTTCGGCCGGGGTTCCCGTTCCGGCACACTCAACGTTCCCTCCTCCACCGCGGTGCCCGCCGTGTCGGCCGGCACCCAGGCAGGCGGGGTGGAGGCGAAGAAAGCGTCGAGCGGCCCGGTGACTCCCTTGCGCCTAGTCTCATCGGACAGGGTCGCCTCGTCCAAGGCGACAGCGAGTTTCTCCGGGGCACCGTCAGCGGTGGTGAGGATCAGCCAGCGCAGGAAGGTCTGGAACGCGATCTGCCGCAGCAACCCCAGGTCGACCTTGTCCTTATCAGCCACCTCGTCGCCGTGAACATAGCTGGAACGCGCGCCGTAGGCCCGCTTCAACGCCTCGGCGACCTGCCTGCGGGTGCTGTCGGTACGCCACAGGGTCGCCGCCCGGTACTGCACCTTGCGGCTGAGGTCCAGGATGCTGTCGTCAGCCATCAGGGACTCGATGGCGATGACGTAGTGCAGCAGGACCTCCTCGCTCTCCTCCTCGGGCACGTACTCGCCGTCGTAGGTGCGGTGGATCGCGCGGACGAGGTGCTGGGCCGAGCGGCGCAGCCGCCGGGCCCGCTTCCCGCCCTCCCCCTTCGTCGCGCTCAGCGCCCGGGCGATCCGGCTGTCCGCCCAGGCGCAGAACGCCGCGAACCGCTCCAACTCACCCTGCCCAACGCTGTAGTGGCCCTCGCAGTGGCTGTCCCACTCGATCATCACGTCGTCGTCGGTGGCACCGACGCGGGTGTCGATCTCCGGTGCGCCGTGGACGAGTCGGACCTGACGTCCGCGCTCAACCTCATAGCCGGCCTGCATCCGAACCAGTTCACTGGACCACAGCATCAGGACCAGCAGCGGCTGCCAGTGCAGCAGTTCGGGCCGAGAGCGCATCGTGACATCGACCCGGGAACCGCGCACCAGCGGGCGCTCCTCCCGGCGCAGACGGAGGAACGCCGCGCCGGCCAGCACGTCGGCGGGGAACGCGGAGCCGGGCGGCAGGTCATCCAGGACCGGCAGAGCCTGAAGGGCCCGCAGCTCCTCCTCGGCGAAGGTCTGCAGGGTGTAGTCCCCGATCGGGATCTCGGTTCCCTGGGGGAAGTGCGCCTCCAGCAGCACCCAGTCCTCCGAGACGGGGACCGGGGCGCGGCAGAACACCTCGAACTCGTCGGCGACGAGGAGTTGGGTCCCCAGGTCGTCGGCATCCACACGCCGGGCGAACGCGGCCAGCCCGGTGACTTCAAGCAGGATGCGGTCATCGAGATGATCCCGGCCCTGCCCGCGGTAGAGGTCGGGGCGTCTGGCGGCGGGTGCCGCAGCCGCCACCGCCTGGCGAACCTCCATCCATCCCTCCTGACCGGCCAGCGTGTACCACGGCCGCGCCTGCCGGGACTGTGAAGGGAGGGCGCTGACCTGCCGGAGCCAGGAGGAGACTGCGCCCTTGATGTCGCCTTGGGGTGTCATGGCGCCACGGTAGCGACGGCGCTCCGCGCCCGTGGGCGGTTTCCGAAGACGAGGACCTGAGCTTCGCGACCCCTCGCTCACCTTGCCTCCCAGGTCAGGTGGCATGCCCCCGGCAGGCCAGGGCTCCAGATCGCGACTGCCCTGACACGAGGTGCCCGGGGCCGGGGGACATCAAGCGGATGGCCGTCCGGGGCGCCGGCCGCGCATTCGGGCTGCCTTCTGCGTGACGACGCGACGTCATCCCAGAGCGACTGGCTCGCGGGGGTAGATCCCCATCGGGCACGTCTCGCGGAGGTCGGCTGGCTGGCAATCAGGATCAGCTAGGGCTTGATTGGCCATCCTGGCGAACCAGCGAAGCATGGAGGACAAGGGGTCGCGTTCCCAGGAGTTGCGCCCGTACTTGCGCTTCATGATCAATGTCAGATGGACGCCCCGTGCTGCGGCGTACAGCCAATCTGGCCCGATGATGAGCAGTTGTTCGCAGAGAGAATCAATCCGCTTCATAGCGGCGCTCCACTCCTGGGACCAGAACCCAGTGGCCGGGAGCCCTCGCATCTCCCGGTTGTATACCGAGTCAGCTTCGTTTACAGCCTGATTGATCTCGATGAGCAGTGCACGCCGTGCAGCGTGGGTCTGTAGGCGTACATGAAGGCGGAAGTCGGTAGTGGAGACGCTGACCGCGGCGACCGCTCGGTGTGCCTGCTGCTCTTGGTCGGTCTTCCACATCAGGAGTTCAACGAGAGGGTAGTCACCACGGTCTACCAGGAGATGGTGCGGCCGGCAGAGGAGCAGCAGGTTCTCGGAGCGGTTGAGGAGCGACTGCGAATACGCCGGGTCGTAGCGAGGCCCGCGCTTCTGCCCTGACCGAATGTGCGCGATCTCGGCGGTGTTCACGTGGCTGCCCCGGTCTTGAACAGTCAAGGGCTCGTGGCAGGTTGGGTAGGCGCAGTGCACAGCACTCGCGTACAGCACTTTGAGGGTTTCGGCGGTATAGCTGGGCACCGGTGCAGGCTACTCGGTTGTACTGACGGCGGGTCAGTACTGTCCGGACAATCGTTGCCACATCCGGACGAGGCGCGTCAGCCAGCGCAGCAGCAAGTCCACTGGCTAGGCTTTCGCACCAGGTAGCAGTCGGGTGGGCGAGGCCGGAGTCGAACCGGCACAGCCGACGCGGGGGTGTTACAGACCCTTGGGCTCTCGGGGGCCGGGTGGTGCATCACGAGCGCCGAAGGCGCGGGGTGGGGCAGTAGACGGTGCCGCCTTCGAGTGCAACAGTTAGCCCGGGGGCGATCTCCGTGTGCCGGGGTCCTGCACCCGAACGGCACCGGTCGCAATCTCCATGCCTGGCTGGTCGCATAAAAGATCAAGGACATCACGAGCGCCTGACCCGTTGGCAACCACCCCTGGCAGATCACCAAGCCGTGGACGCGGTGCCTGGACGACCGGTTGCGGCAGATCGAGGGAGCAGCCCGACTTCCCCATAACGTCCTACACCTCCCACGGCCCTGGCCAGCCGAATCAGGGGGTTTCACACTCACCAAAGGCCGGTGCGCGGGTCCGGGGGCCGAAGCTCAACAGCCTCCTTGAACAGCTCCAAGAGGGTCTCGGCGGTTAGCGCCTCGACGGTCTTGCTCCAGACATGCGTTGTCGGGTGGAGCATGAAGTACCGCTCCTGGGGGTCGAAGAACTTGCCGGGGCCGTGGTCTGCGGCTCCGCGCCCATACCCCTCAGCGGCAACAGCGGGTCGCCGACCACCGCGGCCCCGCCGGACACTCCCGGGCGATCCGCGCCGCCATCCGCACCAGCCCGGCCCGGCCTGTGGCCTGGACCGGGCGCTTCGGGTCGCCTGGACGATGGCGGACCTGGCCGGTCGCGACCACCCGACCAGGCTCGATGTCCGTACCGCGCTTGTGCTGCGCACCGGGGTCCAGCGCGGCCTGCCCGCCGCTGAGCGATCCGGACACCCCGAGACAGCAGCGGGCAGCGACCTCGGCGCCGAGCCCTGACCATCCGTCAGCGCCTGCCCGTCGAGTGCCATCGCCGACATCCCGGCCGGCACTCGTTCGGGCACCCCAACGAAGAGTCCCGCCCCGCAGCCACCCATGGAAGTACAGGTGAACCGCATCAGACCAACTCTCACCGAGCCCGGCCCGGCCGAAGCCACCTCGACCGGGCGGAACGAACCGGAGCGCCGGGCCAGGGCCGCACTGACCCGCCTGATCGAGCCCGGGGCGCCGTCATCGGCCGCTGGCTCGGCCAGGTTGGTGCGACCACCCTGATCGAGGCGATCCACCGCCGGGCCGCACCGGGTTACCTGGACCTGGATGCCGACCGCCTCGCCGCCTACCGGGCACGGCTCCCCCTCCTCGACGACTTGGTCGACGGCCGCCCGATCGGCCCCCAGGCCCGGGGTGCCGGATCACTGCGGATGCTCGCGCTCCACTCGGTGTCAATGGTCGGAGCCCGGGCCTGCACCTCCTACGGCGCCCACGTCGCCTTTCTTGGGGTAAGCAAATTAGCAGCCCTCGCTCTGCCGGTGTTGTTCCAGGTCAGCGGCGGTGAGTGCGAGTGGTGTTATGCGCGACAGATGTTGCATGAGGGGATATGGCCTGTCAACTGTTGCGGACGAAGTCCTGCGCGGGTCCGCAACGAGCGCGCCGCTCATGAGACGGATTTAGGAGCTGCGGGATTCAGGGCTGTCCACGGCGATCGGTGGATCTCCGGTGTCTCCGTCCACCTGCTCCTCCCAGCACTTGTGGCTGGTCCCCAGCGGCCCGCCGGCCGCGTAGTCCAAGAGCCTGAAGGGCGGCATCCAGGCGGAGGAGAAGGCGGCGTTCAAGTAGATCGCGAGTGGGAAGAGGACATCGCCTTCCGGCGGGGGATCGACGAGGTGGCAGTTCGCCCCTGGCTCGGAAGACCGCAAGGCCAGCTCCCCTGGGCGAATCCAGCCGAAGTAGCTCTTCCCGAGGATCCAGATGGCATCGGGTCGCTCATGTGGCTCGTGGTCTTCGCACCACTCGGCGAAGTGCTTGCCCAGGGTCAACGGTTCGATGCTGTCGAAGGCGAAGATCATGCCCACGGTTGGGAAAGAGTAGGGTCCGCCGATGGCAGTCCAGCTTTGACCGGTCGGGGCTGGCTGGTAGGCGGACTTGGGTAGCTTCTTGGCCCTGCAAATCTTGTCGCAGGCGTCTCGCAGCTCCTTCTTGTCGAGCTTGGACTTGACTTCGATGAGGCCGTAGACGCACTCGTTTGGCACGATTCGGTAGCCCTGCATGTCGAGCAGGGGCGGCGTGCTGCGGTCGCAGATGACGATGTCACACTGGTTCGACTTCTGCCCATCGACCGAAATGATCTCGGCGCCGTGGAAGGCCCGGACGTGGCCGGGCAGGTAGTCCTTCAGGAAGTCGTGGAAGACCCTTTCGCGGGTGGTCCCTTTCTCGCCGCTGTGTGTGAAGCCTCCGGACAGGTCGAAGTCTGTCCGCATGCGCCGGGCGACCGAGAGGATGATCTGTTCGAGCTGGTTGTCGCTCACGTCTCGATGGTAGGCATTGAAGCGTTTCGCACTGGTCTGTCATGAGTTGCGGCGCGGCTCGCCCCCTGGGGCCCGTAAGGGGCGCCGACGGCAAAGAACTTGGCCACCGGGGCGAACTTGCGGCGGGGCTGGACCGCGTGCCTGGCCCTCGTCGTGGGTGAGCTCGCCGCCCAACTCGCCGAGCGGGGCCGGGTGGTGGTCTCCGGAGCCACAGGCGTTCTGTACCAAGCGGCAGCTGTTGCCCGGTAGCGGGTGTGGGCAGCGCAACGCCCGCTCAGCATCGAGCATGCAGGTCAGACGCATATCGAGGGATTCCGCCATTTAGCCGCCTGGCGGCTTGCCAGACGCCTATGCTCGTCGCTGAGGCACAACGTGATCCCGCAGGACGCGGCACGTGCGGCCGCTCTGGCACCTGGAGGGACTGTGCAGATTTCCAGAATCCGCGTGAGAAACTTTCGCAACCTAATGGATGTGGATATCCCACTCGGTTCCGCCAATGTCGTGGTCGGTGAGAATCGAGCAGGGAAGAGCAATCTCGCTCATGCACTGCGAATCCTTTTCGATCCCTCCTTGTCCAGCAGCGACCGGCATCTCCGGCGCGAAGATTTCTCGGACGGTCTTGCTCAGGGAAGGAAGGACTGGGATCCGAAGAAGGAAGGCGCGGAGATCTCGATTTCGGTTGAGATCGTAGCTTTCGAGTCTGACGCCAGAGTTAGTGCCATCTTGGCTGACGCAATCGTCGATCGTGACCCTATTCGGGCCCGTCTAACCTACAAGTATGCACCGCGTGTCATGCCCGGGCGCGAGGACGAGCCCGTCTACGGCTGGTTTATCTTCCGCGGAGACAACGAAGAGAGCCTGATGCCGGCGGAGCATCGAGGCTATCTGCATCTCGCATTTCTTCATGCGCTGCGTGACGTGGAAACTGATGTTGCAGGATGGCGCAGGTCGCCCCTGAGGCAGCTACTTGAAGCAGCTGCTGAATCAGCCACGGCAGCCGAACTCGATATAATCGCGCAGACCGTTGAAGCGGCTAACGGTCAGGTTGCTAAACTGGAATCGGTGCGCCAGTTGAGCACGTCAATAACTGATCTTATGTCTGAGATGGTGGGGAACTCTCAGGCAATGCAGGCGGATCTCGGTGTCGCGTCAACCGACCCACTGCGACTGATTCGAACTCTGCGCGTCTTCGTAGACGGTGATTCTAGGCGCCCGCTATCCAGTGCGAGTCTTGGGACGTTGAACGTCCTATACTTCGCCCTGATGGAGCTGGGTCTCCAACAGAAGCTCTTGAAGGAAATCGCGCACTTCATCCTCGCGATTGAGGAACCGGAAGCACACCTGCACCCCCATTTGCAGCGACTGATCTTCAAGAGGCTACTGGCGTCAGCTCACGACGATCAGACGGTATTCATCACAACACAGTCCCCGCATGTAGTGAGCACTATCGGTCCTAGAAACCTGATCCTGCTTCGGGATGTCGCGGGATCAACCGTAGCGCGTGCTGCCGTGAATGCTGACCTGAGCGAAAGCGACTGGGACGATATCAGCAGGTACATTGACGCTACGCGGGCCGAAATTGTCTTCGCGAAACGCGTATTGCTCGTGGAGGGCTACGCGGAGCAAGTTATTATTCCCGCCCTCGCTGAGAACTATGGAATCGACCTAGATAAGCATGGCATCAGTGTCTGCGCTATCCATGGGACGCATTTCCTTGCGTACTTGAAATTCTGTAGAGCTCTGGGGATTCCATGCGCCGTGGTCACCGACGGGGACATCCAGAAGGATAAACTCGGCAACGATCGCTCCGCCGGCACTGCTCGTGCACAGCGGTACATGACTTCTCTCGGAGAGGCTGGAAATCCGGAGGAATCCGGGATCTTCGTGGGCGAATCAACTTTTGAGTACGACCTACTGTTGACCTCGCCAGGCAACCTGGAAGCCGGAATTTCGGCCCTCCTTGACATCGCCGTCAACCCCAAGACGCGTAAGGACATTGAGGGTTGGAACAAGAGCGATCCAGGATATGATGCTTACCTGGGAATGATCAAGAAGGTTGGAGGTAAGGGGCGATACGCCAATAGCCTGGTCTCCCGTCAACTGGACGTCCCCTCGTATGTAGTCAGCTCGATTAAGTACCTGGTGCAGCAGTGAGCAGGCTGGCAGCTTCAATCGAAGAGTTGAAGCGAAACGAACGCCAATGGAAAGCCTTCAACACTCCGGGTAACTGCGTAGTGATGGCGCCTCCAGGCAGTGGAAAAACGAAGCTGCTGTCCACTCGGATAGCGTCTGATCTTCAAACGATTGCGCCACCGCAGGGCGCTGCTGGAATCACGTTGACGAACGCTGCGGCAGCAGAGTTGCGACGACGCGTACTCGAACTGGGTGTCACTCCGAGAGCTAATCTATTCCTCGGTACGGTTCATGGCTTTGCACTGAGGCAGATCCTCTCCCCATTCGCAGGCGTGTGTGGGCGCGCCGATTTGCTTACACGTCGGGTTGCGACAAGTCGAGAAAAGACAGCTGCGTTCAAGGTCGCAATCGCGCAGGTCTACCCTCCGAATTCGGATACGAGAAATATTCGGTCCACAGTTGAGCGTCACCGGAAGATGATCGCAAGTGAAGACGAATGGAACCTTGCAGGTCCGAGGATCGTAGCTGTTTCCCAGGCGTATGAGGGGGAGCTTGCGTCGGAGGGGCTCGTGGACTTCGAGATGCTCGTTGCGGCGGCAGTCGAGTTGGTGGAGGGTTACGAGTTTATCCCGAATCTCCTTACCGCAAAGAACCCTTCAATTTACGTCGATGAGTACCAGGACCTTTCGCCCGGCCTAGACCGAATTATTAGATCGCTGTGCTTCGACGGAACGACGCGATCCGTACTCTTCGCGGTTGGCGACCACAACCAAGCAATCTATGGCTGGACTGGAACCCGCCCTGAACTGTTGGACGAGGTTAGTAGGCACCCGACGGTCTCACGCGTCGAGCTGACCAAGAACTATCGATCGGCTCGCGAGATCATCGATCGAGCCAGTCGATTGCTGGGACTGAGCGGAATCGAGGGCGTCTCGGACGGCGGTCTCGTCGATGCCCTGTATTGCCGTGCCGGCATCAAGAATCAATGCCAGGAGGCCGGGAAGCTGGCTGCCAAATTGATCTCCGAAGGGTGCCCGGCTCACGAAATTGGCGTTCTAACACCCACTAACAATCATGCGGAACTCGTCGTGGAAGAGTTTCGCAAGCTGGGTGTGCCAGTGAGCGCTAACGCAAGTCCCTATCCGTCGACCCCTGCCACCAACTTGATTGAGAAACTTGCCGTATGGACAACTCGGCAAGACCGACCGGATGGAGAGTTCCGACTCTCGGACCTGCTGTCCGAGTGGCGATCTATTCTTCGCGCCGAACTTGGTGATCTGTCTGTCGATCTCGCGCTTATCGATGCTATGAAACAGTCGGTGGATAGTGATGAACTGGCCGCACTGTTTGTTGGGCGGATTCTTCAGAGCGGTCTGGGCGCCGCCCTACGAGACCCTTTGCGGGGAGAAGACTCTGCAGCAGTTTCTGATCTGTTGGAGCTCGTTGACGGTGGGCAACTATCGGACTGGACAATTCGGACCCTAGCTGACCGAGGAAGTCGAACTGGGCGCGTGGGCGTCTACACCATGTCCTCTGCCAAAGGTCTCGAATTCGATGCGACGCTCATCCTTGGGGTTGACCAGGGGCAAATTCCACATTTTTTGTCAACCTACAACTCGAAGGACCTGGCGGAAGACCGAAGGAAGTTCTACGTCGCCGTCACGCGGTCACGGAAAAGAACTTCCATCTTCTATTCTGGTTTTGTCCAGTGGCAGTCGGGAAAAATTGGCCACAATGGGCCCAGTCAATTTCTCCGAGAGATGGGTCTGGCTGAGTAGGTCTGAGTATCGGCGCTAGGAGCTTTCGGGGCTGTCCCTGCTTTCAGCCATCACCCTACCCCCAATAAAGGCCACACCTAGTGCGAGTGTGGCAACAGCGCCAACCAGAGCCTTCTTGAGCATCCCATCCAAGAACTTCTTGTTCTCGCTGTCCTTTAGGAACTCAAGCCTTCCAGTCTCCTGGATCTGCTCGATGAGGAACTTCTTCTGTTCCCAACTCAGGTCACCCTTGTCAAGTTCACCCTTGAGGATTTCCCTGATCGCCTGGAAGGCATGATGGACGCGCTTCTGGCTTTGCTTGTTAGCCGAGAGCGTGGACTCATGCGCTTTCTCCATCGCATCCACGGCATCCTTAGCAAAATCCTTAAAAACAGGGAACTGCTCAACGATCTTTAGAGCCACCTCGGTATCCATATCAGGCATCATGGCCGCGAATCTGATCATCTTGTCTTTGGAGAGGTTCCTCCACGACTCGATCCCAAGCGCCTGCTTGATCTCAGCTTCGTTCCTGTAGCCCATGCTGTAGTTCCGCCCGCCATCCTGTCTTGTTTCCCAGATCCTAACGGCCACCTCCGGCAGCCAGCGGCTGATCTCATCGGTGCACTGCCGCGCTGATCCCTCTCGCTCCAAGGCGGCCCTGGAGCGACTGCTGCCCCACAGGCTATGCCTTGAGAAACCTCACGAGCCGGCTGAATCCCTCATCCCTTGCAGACAGCTCGGCGATATCAATGGCCGCTGCACGACGGCGAAGATCAGCTGGAGCGATCCTCTTCCCCGACCCCTTGGTGTAGCCCATCCAAATCTCGATGGCCGGTTCCACGATGATTACCTCAATGCTCTTCCCCTCGATCGCCTCGGGATGAGGGATCTCAGTTCGAAAGCCGTCAGAGTCTGCAATGGCAAGGACATCGCCGCCGCGAGCCTGGAGTGCTGTAGCCGCAATAGGAGCGAGTCCCATGGCTCCTTGTGCAACAATAACCTCTAGTTCTCGCACCTCGATGCCACTTTTCCTGAGGGTTTCAGCGACCATCCGGACTACGATCTCGTCGCTTCGCCCCTCGACAACAATAGTCGCAATTCCTCTTTCAACCGGGGAAATGTATGGGATGAAGAGATCACCCTGATCCGCTGCGGCACGCAGCTTGAACGCCAGGACCGTGGCGAACCCGTATGCGAGAGCCGCTTCGATGTCCCTCCTGTCAAAGAGGATTATGTTCAGCTCTTTGCCAACCCGAAGCGCCTCAACCGAATCCGTACTGAAGCCAGACATCGAGATGAATACTCCGATTGTGCCGACGAGCTTGCCGTCAACCTTCCCCTTAAACTGGTAGATCGTGGAAGCGGGAACCTCATCTGCTAGCCACTTGGCCTCAAGGAGATATGTCCGGTCTCGGTGAACAAATGAGCCGTCGATCTCCTCACCCTTGGGCCGATAGGCCGTCCTAGGCTCCAGGTTCCCTTCGGACAGCAGCTCCCTGAGCCACCTTTCGAACTTTCGACCTCGGGTTTGCGGCGTGATCCCGTTCTTGAGATCTGTGAGATCGTCCAGTTCTTGACGCAGGGTCACGATGTGCGGTCCTCCGGTCGGGTGGCTGTGGCTCCGACGACTTCTTAACAGCTCGGCCCGTACCGTGTCTGCCCGTTCCTGAGAACACTGGTCCGCGGTGTCCGATTTGTTAGCCCGGCCGACTTCTGCCAACTGGGGGCCAGCCGAGCAGTCACTGGGGAGAGCGTCGCTGGGCCGGATGGTGACACCGACGTGGCTCTCCCGCGCCTGCCGCAGAGCGGCTCTCTCCATGGTCAGGCGCCGGATGTGGCCCGCGTAGATGTCGAGGTGTCGGCGGAGGTCGGCTCGCTCGCGCCGTAGCAGTGTCAGCTTGGTCTCCAGCTCCGCTGCGCGGTTGTTGCGCGGGCGGCCTGTGGCCTTGTGGCCGGCCTCAGTGGCGACGTTGACGATCTCGGCCGCGACCTCGGGAACTCGGAAGTAGAAGGTCAGCCGCTTGCCGAGGTGCTCGGCCAGCTCGGCGACAGTCAGGCGTCTGCCCTCGTGCGCGGCCTTCGCGAGGAGTTCGTCCCGGGCTGCGTGGACTTCGGCGAGGGGGTGGGCTGGGCGGTCTTCACTTCGATGCCTCCGGCAGGTGCTTGTCGAGGAACCGGGCAACGGCCTCGCGCCGCTGCTGGAGCCTGTGCCTCACGTAGCGCGCCGGGGTGGCGCCGTCCGCGAGGGCGGCCTCCAGCCGGGCGAAGGACTCGCGCCAGCGTTCCGCGTTCTCCGCGTCCAGTGCGCCGTTGCGGCACTCCAGCGGCTTGCGTTCTGGCAGGTCGAGGAACTGCCATGAGGACGACAGGCACCGGAACGGCGTTGAAAACCGCGCCTGCCCCCGAGGGCACCTACCCGTCTTGCCCAGTAGAAGGAGCGCCATCCTCCCCCGCCCCCTCCGAGAGGACCCGCCGGAGGCACGCGACTGCCGAGAACGCACGCGCACCTCACCTGCTACGTTGCCATGTTGGGGTCAGAGCGGTGCGTTCACGGGCGTCGTAGGCGCGGGGTGGGGCAGTAGCGCGTGCCTCCTTCGAGTGCAACAGTTAGCCCGGGGGCGATCTCGGTGAACCCCGCGTCGTGGACCACCGGGAGGTCGCTCGCCACCAGCTCCGCCCAGGCCCCGGGCGAGGCGGTGCGGACGGCCAGCGCGAAGCCGGACTCGGCCCAGTCCTTGCGCTGGGCGTCGTCCAGCCGCCACCAGGCGAGCTGGGCGGCGTGACCGGTCTGGGCCATCGTCTTGCCGGCGCTCATCTCCAGCTCCGGGTTCAGCCAGAGCACCGGCACACCGGGCGCCGGGTCGTCGAGCGGGCCGGCCTCCTCCAGGTCCGTCCCCGACACCTGGAGCTTGGCCAGTTCCTTGGGCCAGCCGTCCAGCGGGACCGGCGGGAAGACCCGCACCTCCGCCTCCCGACCCGCCACCGTGATCCCGGGGAGCTCGCCGGCCCGCCGCCATTCGCCGCCCCGGGCGCGCCGGACCACCTTGCGGATCCGGGCGTCCTCCCAGGCCTCGACCCGCTCGGCCCACTCGCCGTCCGGCCCGGTGACCCGGGGGTCCGCCAGCAGGGTGAGCACCGCCCGCGCCGAGGTCTCCAGCGCGTCGGTGCGCCCGGGCGGGGTGGCCCGCTCCAGCCGTACGAGCAGCGGCAGTACGTACTGCGGCTGGCCGTCGCGGTCGTCGGCGGACGGGGTGGGAACGGGGGCGTCGAACGGAGAGGTCACCCGTCAAGCATGCCAGCCCCCGCCCACGTGTCGATCACCGCGGGAGGGCCGGCGCGGGGCGGCCGGCCCTGGTCGACCGGCTCCGACCGCCCCGCCGCCGTCCTCACGCCAGGTAGTCCTCCAGCCCGCCGTCCCGCCGGATGTCCAGCGTGACGCAGTGGAAGCCTCCGCCCAGCACCCGCGAGTGGCGCAGGCGCTGCGGAACGACGGTGATGCCCGCGTGCTCCAATTGCTTGATCAGGCTGTGCTGACCGGACTCCACGATCGCGGTGTCGGGGCTGACCATCAGCAGGTTCATGCTGATCCAGCTCTCGCTCAGCGCGTTCTCCGGCGAGTCGGCCGAGGGCTCGGCCGGCGGGCACCAGAGGATGTCCCAGTCGCGCAGCGGCTCGGGCACCGTCTCGGGGCTGATCCGCTCGGGGTTGAGCAGGACCAGGCCCGGCCGCAGCAGGGCGATGGTGCTGTCGATGTGGGTGTAGCCGTAGATGCCGCGCAGCGGGTGCAGCCGCAGGTCCCCGAGCAGGCCGAGGGTCGACTCCAGCCAGCGCAGGCCGAGTTCGTTGCCGCTGCGGGAGACCTGGTAGAAGACGTCCCGGCCGAGCCGCAGCACGTTGGCGGCGTCGAAGACGGGCTCCGCCTCGCCGAGCAGCGGCAGGCCGTCCGCATCGAACTCGAAGAGCTCGTCGTCCAGTCGCGGCCGGGGCGCGGACAGCCAGTTGGCCCCGCCCTTCAGGTACTCCTGGAACAGGTCGCGCAGGCCGAACACCTCGAAGTAGCGGGCCCGCATCGGACTCGCCACCTCGATCACCGTCTCGCCGACCACCAGGGTGAGGTCACGCGGGCAGTAGCTGTGGAAGCCGCCTTCGGCCCGCCAGCGCGGCGCCGCGAACTCCGCCGAGTGGTCGATCACTTCGGGCTGGCGGACGGTGACGCCCAGGCCTCGCAGGGTGGCGACCAGCGCGTCCAGGTCCTCCTCGGTCTCCTCGATCACCTGCTGCGGGTAGGCGCCGGTGGGGATCGTGGCGAGGTCGGCGGCACTGGTCTTCGGGAAGCAGGACAGCCAGGACGACGGGTCGGACTGCTCGGGCAGCCGGGCGCCCGCAGCGGTGCCGACCACGACCTCGCGCAGTGTGGTGAACTCGTCCCAGCTGTGCACCGGACGGGCCGAATTGGACATGACTCCCCCTTGACGCGGATTCGGAATATGGCGAGGACAGCGTGAACAACTAAGGACGGCGTGAACACCGGGGACAGCGGTTCAGCGGGTACGGCGGCACGGCGAGTACGGAGGGGAACGGCAGGGAACGGCTGCGAACGACGTAGCGACGTGAACAGCACGAACATCAGGGCCGGAGGACCGACGGGAGGAGTGGGAAGGGCGGCAGCGCGCGCAGCCGCGCCCAGGCGGATACCGAACGGACCGCCCCGGCGGCGGAATTGCCTCGGGGAAACCGTCCGGTCGGCACCGGCCGACCGGGACCGGCGGGAAATCCCTGGCCAGGCAGGCCAATTCGCAAGCTGCACGGGCCGGGATCGATCGCCAAGCTACCCGGCCCGCCGACGGCCGCGCAAGCAGGTGATCGACAATCCCGGCCCGGCCGGATTACCCGGCGATTAACCGCGGGATTGTTCAACTCCCGCCGCTCCGACGCTGATCAATGCCGCCAGGCCCGCCGCATCCGGCTCCCGCCGGCCAGCGTGAGCAGCGCCCCGCCGGCCGCCGCGAGCCCGGCCACCGCCAGGCTCTGCCGGCGGGACCGGCGCCGGTCCGCGGCGGCCGTCCGCACGGCCGCCGCCAGGAAGGCCCGCTCCACCCCGGCCGGGGTCAGCTGGCCCGCCGCCACCCCCCGCCGCAGCTGCTCCAACCGGGCCCCGCGGAAGAGCAGTTCCGGGTCCCGGTCGGCGGCGTCCCAGATCCGGGCGGCCTCGGTGAGCCGCCGCTGGTCGCCGAGCACCTCCCGCCCCTCGGCCAGCCAGTCCCGCAACCGCGGCCAGGCCTGCGGCAGTACGTGGTGCGCCAGCTCGACGGTGCCCCGGTCCAGTACCACCAGTCGTGCCCGGACCAGCCGTTCCAGTACCGCCGGTACCCCCGGGCCGTCGAACTCGGCCCGCCCGACCGGCTTGCGCGCACCCTCGCCGCCGCCGGGAGCCGCCTCGCCGCTGAGCCGCAGGAACACCGCCCTGGCCCGCTCGCGGTCCTCCGCGCCCAGCCCGCCGTACAGCGCCTCGGCCGTCCGGGCCAGTGCCCCCTCGAACCCGCCGGTGGCCTGGAATCCGGCCAGGGTCAGCGCGTTTCCGCTGCGCCGCCGCCAGGTCTCCAACAGGGCGGAGGACAACAGGGGTAACGCACCCGGCTGTTGTGCGGCGGCGGAGATCAGGACCGCGAGCAGCGCGCCCTCGACGGTGCAGCCCGAGCGAAGCGCGGGTTCGGTGATCGCCCGGCGCAGTTCGTCCGGCGCCGGGCGCCCGACCGCCAGCACCGCGTCCCGGCAGGCCGCGGTCAGCCCCGGGTGCTCGGCCAGCAGGGCCGCGCCCTGGTCGGAGCGCACCACCAGCACCACCCGGCAGCGGACCGGCCCCTGGGCCGCGCCGCCCGCACCCGGGTCCGCGGCGCTCGCCACCAGTGCGTCCAGGAACCGGTCCCGCTCGGCCGCGTCCCGGCACCGGGTGCGCAGCTCCTCCGCCTGGTCCACCACCAGCACCGGGTCGGCCCCGCGTCGCGCCTCCCCGGCTCGCTGCCCGAGCCGGGCCAACGCCAACGCGTAGGCCTCCATGGGCCGTTCCCCGGGGGTCAGCAGAGCGACGGGTACGGCGCCCCCGGTCGCCCGCCCGCCGCGCGACCCGCCGCCGGTGCCCCGGCCCCAGCCCACCGCCGACCCGCCGACCGGTCCGGACGATCCGACGGCCGACCCGGCGGACGGCCCCTCGCGCGGCCCGCCGGCCGCACCACCGTCCAGCCTCGCCAGCAGACCGGCTCTGACCAGCGAGGACTTCCCGACCCCGGACGGCCCGACGAGCACCACCAGCCGCCGCTCGGAGAGCAGCGCCACCAGCCGGTCCAACAGCGCCTCCCGCCCGAAGAACCGCTCCGCGTCGGCCGCCTCGAAGGCCACCGCCCCGGGGTAGGGGGCGCGTCCGGCGTCCTGGGCCCGCCGCCGGGCGGCGGTGTCGGCGGCGAGTTCGGCGGCGAGCAGCTGCCAGCGGTGCTGCCACTCCCGGACGTCGCCGCCGCAGGCCTGTACATAGGCGAGCGTGACGGCGAGGCTCGGCAGCCGCCGCCCGCCCGCGGCCACCGACAGACTGGCGGCCGAACAGTGCGCCCGTACCGCGAGTTGGCGGTACGGCGGGGTGCCCGCCCGTTCCCTGAGCGCCCGCAGATCGCCCGCGAATCGCAGCAGCGGCCCGTCCCCCTGGTCCAGTGGACTCTCTCGACGCGGCACAACAGCCCCCTTCTCCGTTGAAGTGGTGCTCGATGACACGAGTCCCGATGACATGACGTTGGTGTGAAGCCGTGTGTCCATCCCCCGAGATTCATCATGCACAGGCCAGTTGGCGTCAAACAATGGGACCTGCGGGCCGGTTGTTCCGAGTTGATGTTCAATGTCCAGCCACTCGGCGGCGAACAATGCCGGTGGGATAGAACCGGGACCCGCAGACTTCGCTGACTTCGGAGATTTCCATGAAGTTCACGCGGTACTGCCGTTCCCTGCTGTCCACACCCGCGATGGCGGTGGAGCGGTACGCCAAGAGCCACCAGTCCGGGGCCGATATCGCCATGGTCGACCTGGAGGACTCGGTCCCGCCCACCCACAAGGAGGAGGCCCGCCGACTCGCCGAGGAGTTCTTCGCCCTGCCGTCCACCAAGCTGGCCCGCAGCGCGGTGCGCATCAACACGCTGTCCGGGCCCGAGGGTCTGCGCGACCTGATCGCGCTCACCCGTTACCGGGTCAAGCCGGACGTCGTCCTGATCCCGATGGCGGAGTCCCCCCGGGACATCGAGATCGCGGCCGGCGCGCTCGGCGCGGACTGCCCGGAGACGGAGTTCCTCGCCGTCGTGGAGACCCCGCTCGGCATCGAGCACGCGCCCGCCATCGCCGCGGCCGGCCACCGCCTGCGCGGGCTGGTCTTCGGCTCGGCCGACTACGCCTTCGCGGTCGGCGCCCGGCTCTCCTGGGAGGCGCTCGCGCACGCCCGCGGCCGGGTGGTCAACAGCGCCCGCGCCGCCGGGGTGGAGGCGATGGACGCGCCGTTCTTCGAGGTGACCGACCTGGACGGGCTGCGCCGGGAGGCCGCGCTCGCCCGGGACTTCGGCTTCAGCGGCAAGATCGCCGTCCACCCCAGGCAACTCCGGCTGATCAACGAGGCGTTCAGCCCGGACGAGCAACTGCTGGAGCGGGCCCGGCGGGTGGTCGAGGCGGGCCGCGAGAACGGCCGCTCGGTCACCGTCGTGGACGGCGTGATGGTCGGCATGCCCTTCTTCGAGGCCTCCCAGCGCCTGATCGAGCAGTTCGACCTGTCCGGCCCGCCGGCCCTGCCGGGTCCGTCGGCTCCGCCCGACGGGGCCGGCGGGCCCGCAGTGCCCAACCCGCCCGCAGCCACCAGGAAAGAGACGTGACGATGACCGAAGAGTCCATCCAGGGCCCGCGCCGGTACCGCAACGCCGAGGCCATGCTCGCCACCGCCGACCCGGTGTGGCAGGCGGCCGGTGCGAACGGGCTGATCGGCATCAAGGTCGACTCGGAGTCCAACAACCGGCTGATCGTCCGGGAGACCGGCCACGAGTTCGCCAACATGGTCTCCTGCGCCTACCTCGGACTGAACAACCACCCGAAGATCGCGACCGGCGCGGTGGACGCGCTCACCGAGTCCAAGAGCACCTGGCTGGTCACCTCCACCACCCGGATCCGGCACAACCTGCTGGTGCGGCTGGAGGAGGAGCTCGGCGAGCTGTTCGGCGCCCACATCCTGCCGGGCGCCTCCTGCACCGCGCTCACCGCCGGGATCCTGCCGCTGATCGCCTCCGGCCACCTCGACGGCACCTGCGACGGCCCCGGCGGCGGCCCCCGGGTGATGGTCTTCGACCGCTTCTGCCACTTCTGCATGGCCTATGTGAAGCCGATCTGCGCGGACGAGTCGCTGGTGCTCAACTGTCCGCACAACGACCTGAACTACCTGGAGGACATCTGCCGCAAGTACCCGCGGGTCGCCTACGTGGCGGACGGCGCGTACTCGATGGGCGGGGCGGCCGCGCTCGACGGCCTGCTCGAACTCCAGGACCGCTACGGCCTGTTCCTCTACATCGACGACTCCCACTCGCTGTCCATCATGGGCGAGCGCGGCGAGGGCTTCGTCCGCTCCCGGCTGGAGATGAACCCGCTGACCGTGATCGTGGCCAGCCTCGGCAAGGGCTTCGGGACGGGTGGCGGCATCGCGATGCTCGGCAACCGCGAGCAGTTCGAGTTCCTGCACCGCCACGCCGGACCGGTCGGCTGGTCGCAGAACGTCGCCCTGCCGCTGGTCGGCGCCTCGCTGGGCAGCGCCGACGTCCACCGCTCCGGTGAACTCGGCGAACTCCAAGCCAAGTTGAACCGCAATATCGACCTCTTTGACGAGCTGCTGCCGACCACCTTCGCGGGCAACGGGCTGCCGGTGCGCCGGGTGGACGTGGGCGACGCCGAGCGCGCCGTCAAGCTCTCCGCCCAGCTCTTCGAGCGCGGCTTCTACAGCTCGGCGGTGTTCTTCCCGATCGTCCCCAAGGGCGAGGCCGGGCTGCGGCTGATGATGCGCGCCGATATGGACGAGCGGCTGATCACCGAGTTCGCCGGGCACGTCAAGGAACTCACCTCCGACCTCTGACACTTCGGGAGAAGCACGGCATGCACGGCAGTACGGACAGCAGCACCGACCACGACCCTAACCACCACGACCCGGACCACCACGACCCGGACGACCTCGGGCCCGCCGGCTACCGGCGGATTGGCGAGCGGCGCTACCGCGAGGTGGTCGGCCGGTACTACGAGGAGTTCACCGTCGGCGACGTCATCGAGCACCGCCCCGGCCGGACCGTCACCGAGCTGGACAACGTGCTGATGAGCATGCTGAGCATGAACGACGCCCCGCTGCATATCGACGCCGCGTACAGCGAGCACACCCCGTGGGGCCGGCCGATCGTCTCCAGCCTGGTGACGCTCAGCATCGTCGGTGGGATGACCGCCCGCTCCACCAGCGGGCGGACCATCGCCAACCTGGGGTGGGAGAACATCCGGATGACCCACCCGGTGTTCACCGGCGACACCCTGTACGCGCAGACCGAGACGCTCGCCAAGCGGCTCTCCAAGTCCCGCGAGGGGCAGGGCATCGTCAGCTGCCGCACCACCGGGACGAAGTCGACCGGCGAGGTGGTGGTGGTCTTCGAGCGCAGCTTCCTGGTGCCCCTGCGCGGTTACGGCCTGGACGAGGCCACCGGGTACTGAGCACAGGCCGACGGGGGGTGGGGCCGGATCGCAGGCCCCACCCCCCGTCGGCACGTCCTCCCGGCCGGTGCCCTCCTGCCCCGGGCGCTCAGCCGGCGCTGCCGTCCTCCCGGTGGACGTCCACCAGCACCTTGCCCATGGTCTCCCGCGCGGCCAGTGCCCGGTGCGCGCCGCCCACCCCGGAGAGCGGGACGACCCGGTCGACCCTGGCCACCAGCCGCTTCCCGCCCGCGAGTCGGAAGAGCCGGTCGGCGACCTCGGTGAACAGCGCCCGGTCGTCCAGGACCTGCTGCAGCCAGAAGGCCAGCACCCCGGCCGAGCGGTCCGCCAACTCGTCCACGGTGAAGGACTCCTCGGCGTCGCCGCGCGCCCCCACGCTGAGCAGCCGCCCGAACGGCGCCAGCGAGGCCAGCCCCACCCGCAGCACCTCGCCGCCGAGCGAGTCGACGAACAGGTCGATCCCGCCGAACTCCCCCAGCAGCGCGGCCAGTCGGGGATCGGCCGGATCGAGCGCGGCGTCCGCGCCGAGCGAGCGGACGAACTCCCGCTTCGCCGCCGTCGAGGCCAGCCCCACCACCCGACCCGCACCCAGCTCCCGGGCCAGCTGGACCGCCAGGTGGCCGACCCCGCCGGCCGCCGCCGTCACCGCCACCCGCTCACCGGCCCGCACCCGGCCGAGCAGGGCCAGCGCGCCGTAGGCCGTCGCACCCTGTTCCAGCAGCGCCAGCGCCTGCTCGTCACCGACCTCCGGCGGCACCTCCACGGTGTACGCGGCCTCGGCGCACGCCACTTGGGCGTAGCCGCCGCCGGAGCGCAGCAGGGCGACGACCCGCCGCCCGTCCCCGCGCCGCCGGCCGACCACGTCCGCGCCGAGCACGGCGGGCAGCGGGTACCGCTGGTACTCGCCCCGACGGCAGTGCAGGTCCGCGTAGTTGATCCCGGCCAGGGTGACGTCGATCAGGTGCTGCCCCGGCCCGGCCACCGGCTCGGGCCGGGTCTCGACCCGGAACTCCTCGGGCCCGCCGTACCGGTGGATCACCGCCGCGCGCATCCCGGGGCGCGGCCCCCCGGCCGGCCCCGTCACTCGGCGAAGAGTGCGGTCAGCCGGCGCTCCGCCGCCCGGGCGGCGTCGGCGTCCTCCGCGATCACGCAGTACATCACCGAGCCGTCGGCCGGCACGAAGTCGGCGCTGAACACCACGCCCGTCCGGGTCGCGCGGTCGAAGGCCAGCCCGGCCCGCTCGACCGCCGCGACGGCCTCCGGGAAGGACGGCACGGAGAGGCCGGCCAGCTCCAGGATCACCCGGGAGGCGCGGTGCTCGGCACCGACCAGCCTGGCGAACAGCGCGTCGTGCAGATGCGTCGAACCGGTCAGCCGGCCGTTGGTCTCGCTGAAGTACAGCTCGCCCTTGGGCGTCAGAAAGGCGTCCGCGCTGACCGTGCCGCGGTATCCGAGCACCCGCAGCGACTCGCACAACCGCGCGGCCTGGTCGACCAGTTCGGCCATCGCCCCGGCGTCCGGGGTGACCGGCGGGGTGATCTCCCCGATCACCACCGGGTCCATCACCATCTCCCCGCAGCCGGACAGCACCGCGGCGTGGTCGCCGATCGTGAACTCCGCGTAGAGCGGCGCCGCGTCCGTGAAGTACCGCTCCACCACGACCCGCTGGCCGCGGCCGCCGGTCAGCCACTCCCACCGCTCGGCGACGTAGCGGGCCACGGCCGCCCGGTCCGCCAGCAGGACCACCCGCTGCGCACCGGCCGGGGTGACCTGCTCGTCCCGGCTGAGGATCTCGTTGCCGAAGCCGCCGGCCTGGTACTCGACCTTCATCATCACGCTGTGGCCCTGCTCCAGCAGCCCGTTGACCGCCGCCTCCACCTGCTGCGGCGCGGTGGCGACCGTTCCCGGCGGGATCGGCACCCCGGCCCCGGCCGCCAGCGCCCGGAACACCGCCTTGCTGTTGACCAGCGCATTGCCGCCCTGCGCGGCGAAGGCGTGGCCCGGCACGGCGTGTTCGGCGCCGAGCGCGGCGGCCAGGTCGACCACGGCCGCGTTGGGCGAGATCGCCAGCACCCGCTCCACCGGCCGCCCGGCCAGCACCCGGCGCAGCTCCTCGCGAAAACCCGGGTCGGCCAGCCGGTCCGGGGTGAGGATGTCCTCGCCCTCCACCCCGGGCGGCGGCACCACGACGGTCAGGCTCTCGGCCCTGGTGCCGGTCAGCCCGGTGACGTACCCGAGGTACGCCGGGTCGGGCTCCCAGGGCAGCACCAGCACGTCGTCGTCCTCGGCGAACCAGAGCATCCGCTGGGCTCCGCAGCCGGCGAACCGCCGCTCCAGCTGCGTCATCCCGGTGAGGTCCCCGACCATCTCCTCGGTGCGGTTGTTTCCGATGCAGAGCGTCGTCATCTGGTGAACTCTCCCGGCGTCCGGTGAAACTGCGGATCTGCGGCACTCCTGAGGCGTGTGTCCCAGATGTAGCGCACCGGGGTTGTTCGGGTTCGGCGCTCGGTCATTGAACAAAAACGTTGAACAACAGGGCTTTTTCGGACGGCCTGCCGGACGGCGAGGCGGGCTGACGGGGCCCTAGCCGCGCAGGCGACGGCGCAGGTCGTCCACCGCGGCCCGGATGCCCTCGGCGTACGGGTCCGCGGGCAGCGCGTCCAGGCTGCGTACGGCGCGCTCCAGTTGCTCGCGGGCGCGGTCGGGCTCGCCGAGCTTGAGGTGGTCGGAGGCCAGGTTGAGGTACAGCGAGGGGTAGAAGGCCCGGACCTGGAGGGCGGACCGGTAGGTCTGGGCCTGCTCGGCGGTCAGCGAGTCGGCGGCGGCCAGGGCCCGCTCGTCCCACTCCAGCTCGGCCCGCGGGTCGTCCTGGAGGTCGGCCAGGTAGTGGGCCAGCACGCAGCGGTGGAACACGTCGCCGCGCTCGCCGAGCTCCTCCCAGAGCCGCTCGAAGCTGTGCCGGGCCTCGGCCGTCCGCCCGCGCTGCGCGGCCTGGACGCCCTCAAGACCCAGCGCCAACCGGGCCAGCACCGCGTCGTCGGCCGCCGTGCCGCCGGACCCGGAGCCGTCGAACCACGCACCGTCGGGCACCGCGCCGCCGGGCACCGCACCAGAGCCATCGGACATGTCGGACATGCCCGCAGCCTAGCCGGGTCGGCGGCGGTCAGCGCCGGTAGCCGCGCTGCGGGTCCCGCTCCTCCGCGTCCTCGTAGGACAGGAACCAGCCCTCCGGGTGGGTTGCGGACAGCAGCAGTTCGGCACGCTGCTCGGTGCTCAGCTCCGGATCGCCGTCGTCCGGCCCGTAGACCCCGAACAGCTCGTCGTGGCAGCCGTCCCAGTCGTAGTCGTAGAGGTCGGCCGGCAGGTCGCCCATCATGTCGGCGACCGACTCGGGCTGTGCGCCGAGCAGCGTGCGGGCGTCCACCAGGGCCATCCGCAGCGCGATCTCCTCGGCCAGGCAGCGCGGCAGCGGCCACTCGCCGAGTGCCAGGTCGTCGGCCAGGTCGTCGAAGGCGCGGGCCATCGCGCGCCGCCAGCCCCGGTGCAGGAGCCAGGTGCGCTGCGGAAGCCGGCCGAACACCGTCCAGTCGGCCTCCTCCCCGTCGGTCACCGGCTCGTCCTCGTGCTCCTCCAGGTCGTCGTACGCCGCGTCGGCCAGGCCGAGGAGTTGGGCGTGCAGCAGACAGGCGGTGCGCGGGGTGAGGGTCCAGTCGCCGGCTCCGCCGCCGCCGTCCGCCTCGTCGGCGTCCAGCGGGAACAGCTCGGCGAAGTCCGGGGCGAAGTCCTCGGTGACGCTGATCTCCAGCGTGCCGCCGATCGCCTCGACGCCCGGCATCGCGGCGACCAGCCGGTCCGGGTGCAGCAGTGCGCCGAGCGCCGCGTTGGCGTCCTCGGCGACCTCGCGCAGCAGTTCGCGGCGCTGACCGGCCGGATCGTTGCCGTCGAAGTCCAGTTCCTCCACGGCCGCGATCGCCGCGGCGCGCAGCGCCGGCCAGTCGGTGATCCGCAGGCCCAGCACCACCGTCGCCTCGATCTCCTGCGCACCGGAGTCCTCCGCCGCGCCCGGCCCCTGTGGATGATCGCTTCGCTCGCCCATGGGGCTACGGTACGGCCTTTCCGCCGTCCCATCACCGGTGTGTCCGGCATCTCCGTGCGTTCTCCGGTCGTTCCCGGCCCCGCCTCTGCCTCCGGACGGCCTGCGGCGCAGAGGATGGGGCCCATGGCCAACATTGACGAATACGGCGGCGGGCAGGGCCCGAACACCCAGGTACTGGTGGTGACCACCAATGACATCCCCGGCTACCGGGTCGATCACGTGATCGGCGAGGTCTTCGGCCTGACGGTGCGCAGCCGGCACATCGGCAGCCAGATCGGCGCCTCGCTGAAGTCCCTCGTCGGCGGCGAGCTGAAGGGTCTGACGAAGACCCTGGTGGAGAGCCGCAACGAGGCGATGGCGCGGCTGGTGGAGCAGGCCCAGGCGCGCGGCGGCAACGCGGTGCTGATGATGAGGTTCGATGTCACGGAGGCCGCGGACGTCGGCACGGAGATCTGTGCGTACGGGACGGCGGTGGTGATCTCCCCGGCGACCTAGGCCCTGCCCGGGACCTGTCTGCCGGCCGCGGGGAACACCGACCCGGCCGCTGATGTTTCACCGGCGTGACTGTTTACGGTGCAACCAACGGTGAGGCCGACGGCGCGACGCGCGGTGCGACGGGGGCCGCGGCCGGCGCCGGCGCGGCCCGGCAGGTCGACGTCGTGGTGGTGGGCGCCGGACAGGCGGGCCTGTCCGCCGCATACCACCTGCGCCGCCGCGGCTTCGCCCCCTACCGGGCGGACGCCGACGGCGGCTTCGTCGTGCTCGACGCCGACTCCGCGCCGGGCGGCGCCTGGGCGCACCGCGCGCCCTCGCTGCGGATGGCCACCGTGCACGGCTTCCACGACCTGCCCGACTTCGAGCTGCCCGCGCCGGACCCGGACGCCCCCGCCCACGAGGTCGTGCCGGGGTACTTCGCGGCGTACGAGGCGAAGCACGCGCTCCCGGTGGTGCGCCCCGTCCGCGTGCTGGCCGTCCGCTCGGCGGCGGAGCGGCCCGACGCCCGGCTGCTGGTCGAGACCGACTCGGGCACCTGGGCCGCCCGGGCCCTGATCAACGCCACCGGTACCTGGAGCAGGCCCTTCCTGCCGCACTACCCCGGCCGGTTCGCCGGGCGGCAGCTGCACTACGCCGAGTACCGCGGCCCGGAGGAGTTCGCGGGCAGGCGCGTCCTGGTGGTCGGCGGGGGCGCCTCCGCGATCCAGGTGCTGTCGGAGGTCGCGGCGGTCGGCGAGACGGTCTGGGTCACCAGGAGCGAGCCGGTCTACCACGAGGGCCCGTTCACCCCCGAGTACGGGCGCGCGGTCGTCGCCAAGGTCGAGGAGCGGGTGCGGCAGGGGCTGCCGGTGCGCAGCGTGGTGAGCGTGACCGGCCTCGGGCCGTCCGTCGCCTACCGGCGCGCCGAGGAGCTGGGCGCGCTGCACCGCCGCCCGATGTTCGACCGGCTGACCGAGCACGGTGTCGCCTGGGGCGGGGTCGAGCTGCCGGTCGACGCCATCGTCTGGGCCACCGGGTTCCGCCCCGAGGTCGGCCACCTCGCCCCGCTCGGCCTGCGCTCCCCCGGCGGCGGCATCGCCCTCACCGGCACCCGGGCGAGCTCCGACCCGCGCGTGCACCTGGTCGGCTACGGGCCCTCCGCCAGCACCATCGGCGCCAACCGGGCCGGGCGGGCCGCCGTCGCCGACCTCGTCGGACTGCTCGGCGAACCCGGGCCGGCCCGGGCCGCCGTTCTGCCGGCCCGGTAGCCGACCCGGGTAACCGGCCCGTGAAGCAGTAGCCGGCGCAGCGGGTCGACTCAGCGGTCGTAGTCGACGGTCACCTGGTCGGTGAGCGGACGGGCCTGGCAGGTCAGCACGTAGCCGGCCGCCAGCTCCTTCTCCTCCAGGGCGAAGTTGCGGCGCATCTCCACCTCGCCCTCGGTGACCAGGGCGCGGCAGGTGCCGCAGACCCCGCCCTTGCAGGCGAACGGCAGGTCGGGGCGGGAGCGCTGGGCGCCGTCCAGGATGGAGCGGTCGCGCGGCAGGCAGAGCGTGCTGCCGCGGCCGTCGAGGACGACGGTGACCTCGCTGCTCGGGCCGCCGTCCGCGGGCCCGGCCTCCGGCGAGCGCTCGGCGACCGGCTCGTCCTCGGCGTGGAACAGCTCCTGGTGCACCCGCTCGGCCGGGACGCCGAGCCCGGACAGCAGGTCCTTGGCGCCGGTGACCATCCCGAACGGACCGCAGAGCCACCAGTGGCCCACCTCCGCCACGTCCACCAGGGCCGTCAGCAGCGCCTCGACCCGGTCCGGGTCGAGCCGGCCGCTGAGCAGCTCGGCGTCCCGGGTCTCCCGGGAGAGCACGTGCACCAGCTGGAGGCGGTCGAGGTAGCGGTCCTTCAGGTCGGCCAGCTCGTCCGCGAACATCACGGTGTCGCTGCGCCGGTTCCCGTAGAGCAGGGTGACGGTGGAGGTGCGGTCGGCGGCCAGCACCGAGCCGGCGATGGAGAGCATCGGGGTGATGCCGGAGCCGGCCGCCAGCAGGACGTGGTCGGCGGGCTCGCCGAGCTCGGGGGTGAACAGGCCGGAGGGCGTCAGCACCTCGACCTCCTCGCCGGCCCGCGCGTCCCGCACCATCCAGCGGGAGAACAGCCCGCCCGGCACCTCGCGGACGGCGATCCGCAGCGGGCCGCCGACGGGGGCGCAGATCGAGTACGAGCGGCGCTCGTCGACACCGTCCACCACCCGGCGCAGCGTCAGCGTCTGGCCCGGCCGGAACGCGAACTCCTCGGCGAGCTCGTCCGGCACCTCGAAGGTCACCGCGACGGCGTCCTCGCAGAGCCGCTCGACCAGGGCGATCCGCAGCCCGTGGAAGGTCGGGCGGCGGAAGGCACGGGCGGCCGGGGCCGGGGGTGCGGCCGACGCCGGGTCGGTCGCGGCCGGGGCCTGGTCGGTGGCGGCCGGGGCTGGACGGGCGGCCATTCAGATCTCCTTGACGCGTTCGAAGGGCTCCCGGCAGCCGCGGCAGCGCCACAGCGCCTTGCAGGCGGTGGAGCCGAAGCGGGACAGCTCCTCGGTGTCGGTACCGCCGCAGAGCGGGCAGGCCACCAGGTGGCGGGTCGGGCCGAGGGCCAGCAGGCCGGGGGACGAGGGGCGCTCGGCGGTCGGGCGGGGCGGGGCGATGCCCGCCTCGGCGAGCTTGCGGCGGCCCTCCTCGGTGATCAGGTCGGTGGACCACGGCGGGTCCAGCCGCAGCCGCACCCGGACGTCCGGGTAGCCGGCCGCGCGCAGCCGCCCGTCCACGTCGGCCGCCATCTCCGCGACGGCCGGGCAGCCCGAGTAGGTCGGGGTCAGCCAGGCGGTCACCGTCGTGCCGTCCTCCTCGACCCCGGCCAGCACCCCGAGGTCGGCGAGGGTGAGCATCGGCAGCTCCGGGTCCGGGACGCTCGCCGCGATCTCCCAGGCCCGGCTGCGCGTCGTCGTCACCATGTCGCCCCCGGGTGTGCGCGGGCCAGCACCTGGAATTCGGCCAGCAGCAGGCCCAGCGCCTCGGTGTGCACACCGTCCCGGCCGGCCCGGCCGCCGACACTGGCCAGCGGCGGCGTCTGCGGCACCGTCAGCCCGGCCTCGGCGAGCACGGCCGCGAGCTCGCGGAGCACCGGCGCGCGCAGCGTGCCCGGGTCCACGCCGACCCGCAGCTCCACCGGGTGCGCGGTGAACAGCTCGTCCAGCAGCGGCCAGGCCTCGTCCAACCCGGCCTGCATCCGCTGCGCCGAGTACGGGGTGCCGTCGCCGAGCCGCAGCGTCCAGGCGGTGGCGTACTCGCGGTGGTAGGCCAGCTCCTTCACGCCCCGGGCGGCGACCGCCGCCAGCACCGGGTCGGCGTGCCCGGCCAGCGCCTCGTACAGCGCGCCGCGCGCGGTGGCGAAGAGCAGCAGGCGCGCGATCGAGAAGGCGAAGTCCCCGTTCGGGGCCTCGACCAGGCGGACGTTGCGGAAGTCGTGCTCCTCGCGCCAGTACGCCAGGTCGTCCTCGGTCCGTCCGGAGCCGTCGGCCTGGCCGGCCCGGGTGAGCAGCTGGCGGGCCTGGCCGAGCAGGTCGAGGCCGAGGTTGGCGAGCGCCACCTCCTCCTCCAGCTCGGGCGCCCGGGTGCACCACTCGATGAGCCGCTGGGCGAGGACGAGGGCGTCGTCTCCCAGCATCAGGCAGTAGGCGGCGAGCTCGGCGCCGTCCAGGCCGGCCGGCACGGCGGTGTCCACGCCGAGCAGCGGATCGGCGAAGCCCGTCCCGTACGCCCAGCGGCCCTCGCCCTCGGGCTCGGGGGACGCCTCGGAGAGGGTCAGGTAGACGTGGTCGTCGGTCATGGTTCTGCTGCTCCCCGTCAGATGTGCGGGACATCCTCGGGGATGTCGTAGAAGGTCGGGTGGCGGTAGACCTTGTCGCCGCTCGGTTCGAAGAACGGGTCCCGCTCGTCCGGAGTGGAGGCGGTGATCGCGTCGGAGCGGACCACCCAGAGGCTGACGCCCTCGTTGCGCCGGGTGTAGAGGTCGCGGGCGGCGAGCAGGGCCATCCGGTCGTCGGACGCGTGCAGCGAGCCGACGTGCACGTGGTTCAGGCCGCGCCGGGGGCGCACGAACACCTCGTACAGCGGCCAGCCGGCCTTGGACTCGGTCACTTTCCGTTCTCCTCTTCGGCTTGGTGCCGCACCTCGGCGCGGCGCTTCTCCGCGTAGGCGACGGCCGCCTCGCGGACCCAGGCGCCGTCCTCGTGGGCGGCCCGGCGGCGCTCGACCCGCTGGGCGTTGCAGGGGCCCTGGCCGTGGATCACCCTGGTCAGCTCGGACCAGTCCGGCTCGCCGAAGTCCCAGCCGGCGCGCTCCTCGTTCCAACGCAGCCCGGGGTCGGGGAGGGTGACGCCGAGGTGCTCCGCCTGCGGGACGGTCATGTCGACGAAGCGCTGGCGCAGCTCGTCGTTGGTGTGCCGCTTGATCCGCCAGCCCATCGAGCGGGCGGTGTTCGGCGAGTCGGCGTCGGAGGGGCCGAACATCATCAGCGAGGGCCACCACCAGCGGTCCACCGCGTCCTGGACCATCCGGCGCTGGGCGTCCGTCCCGCGCATCAGGGTCATCAGCAGTTCGTAGCCCTGGCGCTGGTGGAAGGACTCCTCCTTGCAGATCCGGACCATGGCGCGGGCGTACGGGCCGTAGCTGCACCGGCAGAGCGGGACCTGGTTGCAGATCGCGGCGCCGTCGACCAGCCAGCCGATCACGCCGACGTCGGCGAAGGTGAGCGTCGGGTAGTTGAAGATCGAGGAGTACTTCTGCCGGCCGGAGATCAGCTTCTCGGTGAGCTCGGCGCGGTCCACGCCGAGGGTCTCGGCGGCGGCGTAGAGGTAGAGGCCGTGGCCTGCCTCGTCCTGGGCCTTGGCCAGCAGGATCGCCTTGCGGCGCAGGGACGGGGCCCGGGTGAGCCAGTTCCCCTCGGGCTGCATTCCGATGATCTCGGAGTGCGCGTGCTGGGCGATCTGGCGGATCAGGGTGGCCCGGTAGGCGTCGGGCATCCAGTCCCGGGGCTCGATCCGCTGTTCGGCGGCGATCACCGCCTCGAACCGGTCCTCCTGCGTCTGCAGGGGGATCGGTTCGGCCACCTCTGCTGTCACCACGGTCCCCTCTCGCCCTTCTCCGGTCCTTCGTCGACCCTTCGACCGACTGACCGTTCGGTCGGTTCCATTGTGCGCGGTGGGACGGGGGCCTGACAAGGGACCCCGGCCGACGGTTGAAACGGGGAGCGTGCGGGCGGGGTGGGGCGGCGATGCGGGGCGGCCCCGCCCCCGCTTGGCCGGGGGCGGGGTAGGGCGGGGCGGGCGGCTGCTCCGGCGCCGGGTCTCAGCGCATGCGCTCCAGCTGCTCGGCGCGGGCGGCGCGCTTGGCGAAGACCTTCTCCTTGCGGTCGTCCATCCGCCGCAGGACGGTGCGGCGGGCGCGGTGGGAGAGGCGGTCGATGTAGAGCCCGCCGTAGAGGTGGTCGGTCTCGTGCTGGAGGCAGCGGGCGAAGTAGTCGTGGCCCTCGATCACCAGCGGCCGCCCCGCGAGGTCGCGGCCGCGCACCACGGCGAAGTCCGGGCGGGCCAGCCCCAGGTACGGGCCGGGGACGGAGAGGCAGCCCTCCTCCGCCTCGACCAGCCGGCGGTCGGCGGCGGGCAGCTCGTCCAGGACGGGGTTGAGGATGTGGCCGACGTGGCGCACACCGTCCTCGTCCAGGCAGTCCCAGACGAAGGCCTGGAGGTCCACGCCGATCTGGTTCGCCGCCAGCCCGACCCCCTCGGCCACCCACATCGCGGCGAACATGTCGTCGACCAGGCCCGCCAGCTCGGGCGTGCCGAACTCCTCCTCCGACACCGCCCTGCACCGGCGGTGCAGCACCTCCTCCCCCACCACGGTGATCCGGCGCACCGCCCCGCGCAGCGTCTCGGGCGGCACCTCGGGGTAGCCCTCGACGCGCTCACCCTGCAGCCACACCGATCCCCGTACGGACTCCCGGGCGGGCCCGTAGGCCGACACCATGCCGCGCACCTGGTCCCGCGCCTGGCCCGGTACCTGTGGTTCTCCTCGCCCCTGCCGCTCTTCTTGCCGCTGCGCCTCTCCTTGCCCCTGCCCCTGCCCCTGCGCCTGCACCTGCGCCTGCACCCGCACCTGGTCTCGCGCCTGTTCGGCCATAGCCGGACTCCCTTCCCGTGACGTACTGGCCCGCCTATCCATACTTTGCAAAGTGTGACTTTGCAAATAGCTGGTCGAGGCAATGGCCTGCCACCTGGGGTGTTTCATCCGCCCAGGGCTTGCCAGGCACTTTGCAAACAGGCATCTTTGCAAAGTGCCTACCGACAAGACGCCAGCCGCCGAGACCGGGGGGCGGCCGCTCGAGGCCGCCCCCAACCGGCCGCTACCGCACCACCCGATCCGTCTCGCGCTGCTCGACCTGATCGCCACCTGGGGCAGGATCACCTCCAACCAGGCGGCTCAGCTCCTGCACCAGAGCTCGGGCACCTGCTCGTTCCACCTGCGCCAGCTCGCCCGGTACGGCCTCATCGAGGAGGCCCCCACCGGCGACGGCAGGTCACGCCCCTGGCAGCTGCGCTGGGAGGGGTCGCTGATGCCGCCCGACGGCGCCGACTCCGCCGCCCCGTCGGACCACGCCGGGCCCGCACAGCGCCGAACCCACGGGCCGGGCTCCGGCCCGGACGCCGAGCTGCACCCCCACCTGGCCGGGGACCTCGAGGACACCAGCTACCGCCAGTGGCTCGCCCACCGCGCGCAGGCCCCCGCCGAGTGGCAGCACGACGAGGCGTCCAGCGACGTACTCCACCTCACCCCCGACGAGCTGGCCGACCTCGGCGCCGCCGTCCGCGCCCTGCTCGCCCCCTACCGGCGCCGCGGTCCCGGCCCCGACACCCGCCCGGTGGCCGCCGTCACCCGACTGTTCCCGCTCCTCGAACACCCCTCCGAGAACGCCGACCGCTCCTCCGGAAGTGACGGGCGGCCCGAGGGCGGCGAGCACCCGGGGCACGGCGGCGACGGACGCCGATAGGGCCTCAAGACGACGGCGGGCCCGCCGCCCGGTCGTCACCGGACAACGGGCCCGCCGTCGGGCCATCCGCGATCGTCTGGTACCAGCCCCGCCGATCCTGCCGGGCGCGCGGCGCCGAGAGGACCGGCGTCGCGCGCCCGGCAGGATCGGGCCGGACAGGGTCTAACCCTCCGAGCGGTCCCTCAACCGCGGCAGCGGAACCGCGAGCAGCGCGGCCAGCAGCGCGATCCGGGGCGCCAGCTGGTCGATCCGGATGTGCTCGTGGCGGGCGTGCGCCCCCGCGCCGACCGCCCCGAAGCCGTCCAGCGTGGGCAGTCCGCGCGAACCCGGCAGGTTGGTGTCCCCCGCCCCGCCGGCCGGTGCGCCGTCCAGCTGCTGGCCGAGCACGGCCGCGAGCGAACGGACGTGCCGCAGGAGCGGGTTGCCGGAGCGCTCCGGCCAGGCCGGCCGGCTGGACAGCACCTCCGTCCGCACCCGGGCCCCCGGGCGCAGCGCGGTCAGCCTGGCCAGGTGGTCGAGCGTGCGCCGCTGTGCCTCCGCGGTGGAGAAGCGCAGGCCGAGTTCGGCCTCCGCCCGGCCGGCGATGACGTTGGCGCGGGTGCCGCCGCTGATCCGCCCGGCGTTGAGCTCGGTGCCCGGTTGTCCGGCCAGGTCGCGTACCGCGACGAGCTGGTCGACGAGCTCGTCCACCGCCGAGACGCCGTCGGTGGCGTCGTTGCCGGCGTGGGCTTCGCGGCCGGTGACGGTGAGCCGTACCCGGGTGCTGCCGCGGCGGGCGGTCTTGAGCCGGCCGTCGGGGTGCGACGGTTCGAGCCCCAGCACGGCTGCTGCCCCGCGAAGTTGGCGCTCGACCAGGCGCCTGCCGTCGGGGCTGCCGACCTCCTCGTCCGACACGACGACCACGCGGACGGTGCGGTGGGGGCGCTGGCCGAGGTCGGCGAGCAGGGCGAACGCACCCTCCAGAATGGCGAGTCCGCCCTTCATGTCGACGACTCCGGGGCCGCTGAGGGTGCCGTCCTGCTCGGTGACCGGCCAGTCGGCGAGGGTGCCGACCGGCCAGACGGTGTCGTGGTGGCCGACGACCAGGAGGTGCGGCAGGCTCTCGTCCTGGCCGTCCCACTGAAGGACGAGGTGGTCTCCGGCCGGGGCGGCCTCGCGGCGTGCGGTGGCTCCGGTGGCCCGGAATCCGGCGGCCAACTCCTCCGCCAGGGCGTCGAGTCGGGGCGCGTCCCCGCTGGGGGACTCGATCCGGGCCAGGTCGGCGCAGCGCTTCCGGACGGCTCCGGCCAGGGTGCGGGCGCGGGTGCTGAGCGCCTGGGGCAGGCCTGGGAGCGCGGCGGTGGGGCCCGCCTGGGCGTCGCTCTCCGTGGCGGTCGGCAGCGCCGCCGATGCGGCGACGGGCCGGACGACCGCTGTGGCGGCGGACGCCGTGACCGACGCCGTGACCGCTGTTGCGACCGACACCGTGAGTGCGAGGGTGGTCGGTGCGACGGACGAGGTCCCGGTGGGCACTGCGGACGGCGTTGCGGACTGCGTTGCGGACGGTGCGACGGCTGGTGGAGCGGTTGCTGGGGCGGTCGGTAGGGCGGTCGGTGCGATGGACGGGAGGGCGGATGTCGGGGCGCTGCCCGCGCGGGTCACGGACTTGGCGGCGCCGGGATCGGAGGTCGCGGTCGGCGTTCCGGCCGGCCGAACGGCTTGGGGACTCAACGCTCGCCTCCGCGGCCGCCGCCGGTATTCAGCGGTCGCACCGGCCGGCCGGACCAGCCCGGGTGTCCGGACCAGCCGGGGCGTGCGGCGCCGGCGGATCGTACGGTCCGCCAGGACGGCCCGTCTGGCCCAAGTACGGTGGAACGGCTGGGCGGCATGCTTGGCATTGCGTCCTCCTCGCTCGATCCGGAGGCCCCGGTCGGCCCGGAGCCCCCGTGGACGGCGGCTTCGAAGCGGCGGGCGCAGAGATCGCACCGCCGCAGGGAAGCCGAGATGTGAGCCTAGAAGAACCGTTCGGTTTCCTGCGAGGTGGCCCTGTTCCCAGCGCACCGGGACCAGACCCCGCAACGGGGCGCCCATCGGAGAACAGCGGCGGGCGCACGGCGCGCGGGCCTGGATCGGTGCGCGAGCGCGGTCGCCGGATCGCGCCCATCTCCACCATGGACCTAGCGCCGGGGTTCGGCAGCGCAAACCGCCAAGACGCGGCATTTCCACGCCGGATGGGTGACAGCGGCTCAGCGCGCGGTACGAGGTGGGAGCCCACCCGGCACTGGTGTGGCGGCAGCCGAACTGCGGATGGCCCGTCGCCGTGGAGGGGCGCTGGGCGATGGGCAATGGACGGAGATCGGTGAGCGGTAGTCGGTGGTCGGTGTGCAGCGGTCGGTGTGCAGCGGTCCGCAGTCAGTCGGTGTCGTCCACCACCCCGGCATCGCGGGCGAGGAGCGCGGCCTGGACGCGGTTGCCGACGCCGAGCGCGGTGAGGATCCGGCTGACGTGCGCCTTGACGGTGCTCTCCCGCATGCCGAGTGCGGACGCGATCTCGGCATTGGAGCGGCCGCGGCCGAGTTCGCGCAGCACCTCGACCTCGCGCGGGGTGAGCGCGGAGACGCGGCTGCGGGCCTCGACCGAGCGCGGTGCGCCGGTGCGGTGGTAGCGGTCGATCAGGCGGCGGGCCGCGGCCGGGTGCAGCATGCCCTGTCCTGCGGCGACGATGTGTACCGCGCGGGCGATCTCGGCGGGCGGGGTGTCCTTGAGCAGGAAGCCGTCGGCGCCGGCGGCGAGCGCCTGGTACACGTACTCGTCCAGGTCGAAGGTGGTCAGTGCGATCACGCGCGGGGCCTCGGGGAGCTCGCGCAGTCGGCGGGTGGCGGCGATGCCGTCGAGCCGGGGCATCCGGATGTCCATCAGGGCGACGTCGATCCGCCGGTGGCGGGCCAGCTCGACGGCCTGCAGTCCGTCGGCGGCCTCGGCGACGACGGTCAGGCCTCGGTCCTGGGCGAGCAGGTCGACCAGGCCGAGCCGGACGAGGGCGTCGTCGTCCACGACCATGGTTCGGATCACTGGGCCTCCGTCGGTGAGGTCACTTCGGCGCCGGGTCGTGGTTCGGCCACGCCGGGTCGCGGGGTCGCTCCCAGAAACGGTGTCCGGGACGGTGGCTGGGGCGGCGGCCGGGGCGGGGGCGACACCGGGGGCGGTTCGGGCGGGCGCCGCGGCGGCGGCAGTTGGGCGGCGAGCCGAAACCCGCCGCGCCCGTCGGAGCCCGCGTCCAGGTGCCCGCCGAGCGCGCCGACCCGTTCGGCGAGCCCGACCAGTCCGTACCCGCCACCGGGGCGGTCCCCGTCCGGTACCTGATCGCCCTCGCCCCTGCCGTTGCGCACCTCGACGCTGGTCGCCGGGGTCCCGTAGCGGACCCGGACCGTCACCGGTGCGGCGTGCGCGTGTTTGCGGGCGTTGGTCAGCGCCTCCTGGACCAGCCGGTGGACGGCCAGGCGGTGGGTGGTCGGCACGCTCTCCGGATCGCCGGCGAGCGAGAGTTCGACGATCTGCCCGGCCTCGGTGGCCTCGCCGACGAGCTCGGTGAGATCGCGAAGTGCGGGCGCCGGTATGGGGGCGGGGTGGGAGAGGCCGGCAGGCCCGTGTTGCGGCGTGGGCTCGGCAGGCGGGTCGGCCGGCCCGGGGGCCGGCGGTAGGGAAGCCGGCGGCAGGGCGTCGGACGGCGGCTCCGGCTCGGCCCGGAGGGCGCCGAGGACGTCGCGCAGATCGTCCAGCGAACGGGCGGCCGTCGTGCGCAGCAGCTCCAGCCGGTGGGCGAGGCGGTCCGGGTCGTCGGCGACGGTACCGGCCCGGGCTTGGTCGCGGAGCACCCCGGCGTGCAGCACGAGCAGACTGAGGCGGTGGGCCAGCACGTCGTGCATCTCCCGGGCGATCCGGGCGCGTTCGGCGGAGCGGGCCTGGTCGGCGCGGAGCTCGCGCTCACGGCGCAGCGCGTCGACCTGGTCGTGCAGGGTGCGGATCAGGACGCGTCGACCGTGCAGCCAGAGCCCGAGCGACAGGGCGGCGGCCTCGACCAGCAGTTGGGCGCCGATGGTGCCGGCCCAGTCGATCACCGAGTGTGCGCGGGTGGCGCTGAGTAGGGCGATGGCGCCTCCGGCCAGGCCGGCGGGGACGAGGCGGCCGGTGGAGGCCAGGTGGTAGACGCTGAACAGGCCGGGGAAGGCCCGGTTGAGGAGGCCTGCGGTGAGGACGGGCAGGACGGCGGCGGCGACCGGGTGGCGGCGGGAGAGCAGAAGCCCGAGGGAGGCGAGCGCGGCGACGGCCGTCCGCAGGGGGCGGTGGGGGTCGTCGGCGTGGCTCCACTGGGCGGCGGACTCCTCGACGGCGAGGAGGAGGATCGCGAGGAGGAACAAGCTCTCGGTCCATCGGCGCCGGTCCGGTCCGAGCCAGCCGAGCAGGGTGCGGCCGGGTCGGTTCTCCGGGATGGCTGGTCGGACCGCCCGGTCTGTCGTGTTCGTGGTCAATCCGCCCCTCCCGCCCTGGACCGGCGTCCGCCCGCTGCGGCCGCTGGCCCGATGCTAAGGCCGGTCTTCGAGCTCGCACCCCCGACGAAAGGGCATTGGCACCCTGGACTTTCGTCGGGGTCGGGCGTCGCTCACCGGCCGATTCGGTGAATTCAAGGCGTCTCTACCGTCGGCTTCATGACGACAGATCAGCTGTACTCGAGCACTGCCGCCGGCGTCGGCCCGGTTCCCGCCCCTGCGCTGGGGAGGGTCGGCGACCGGCTGTTGTTCCTGGCGGAGGCGCTCCGCACGTTCCGCAGCACGGGTGCGCTGGCGCCCAGCGGGGCGGGCCTGGTGAGCGCTCTGGTGGTGCCGGTGACCAGCCGTCCGGACCGGCCGCTGTCGGTGCTGGAGGTCGGTGCGGGGACGGGTGCGGTGACTCGGCGGCTGGCCCGGGTGCTGCGCCCGGGCGACCGGTTGCACGTCGTCGAGGCGAACCCGAGGTTCGTGCGGCGGCTGCGGGAGGATCCGGATCTGGGGCGGCTCGGCCCGCGGATCGGCCTGCGGCTGTCGGCCTGCCGGCTGGAGGAGCTGCCGGAGTGCCGGCCGCAGGCGCCGGACGGGGGCGGGCCGCGGGGTGAGCGGTACGACGTGATCGTCTCGGGGCTGCCGCTCACGAACTTCGAGCCGGCGGAGGTGCGGCACGTCCTCGACCTGTATCTGCGGCTGCTCGTCCCAGGCGGGGAGCTGACGTACTTCGGGTATCTGGGGACGACGGCGGCGCGGACGCTCGCCGTCGGGCCGCGCCGGGGTGCCCGGCACCGGGCGGTGGTGCGGTTGCTGCGGCGGTTCGAGGCGGCGCACGGGCTCGGCAACCGGACGGTCTGGCGCAACCTGCCGCCGGCCCGGGCCCAGCTGCTGCGCGCCCCGGGCGGTTCTGCGCTCTCCGGTGGCCCGCGCTGTTCGGAGGGGGCGGGCCGACCAGAGGGTCCGCGCCCCGCAGATGCCCAGGGTCGCCCGGAGCAGCCGGTCCGACCGGAGGGCTCGGACTCGTCGGCGGGCGGGGCCGCAGCCGCCGCTCGATGATGGACCGGGGCCGGCCCCGGCCCCGTGTCCGGGATCGAGGAGCTCCGATGACCGTCACGGTGCGCGACGCCGAAGCGAACAGTCGTTTCGAGGCCTGGGTGGGCGACACCCTGGCCGGCTTCGCCGAGTACATGCGCAGCGACCACCTGGTGGTGTACCCGCACACGGTGGTCGAGCCCGCCTTCGAGGGGCAGGGCATCGGCGGCACGCTGGCCCGGGCCGCCCTGGACGATGCGCGCACGCGGGGGCTTCCGGTGCTGGCGACCTGCCCGTTCATCAAGGGCTGGATGCTGCGCCACCCGGAGTACGCGGATCTCGCGTACGAGAACCGCAGCCGGGTGGCCGACTGATGGCCGGCGCGGACGAACCGGGCGGGAGCGGCGGGCCGGACGGGAGCGGCGGGCCGGACGGGAGCGGCGGGCCGGACGGGAGCGGCGGGCCGGGCGGGAGCGGCGGGCCGGACGGTCGGGCCGACGACCGGGCAGGCGCCCGCCGCGGGACCGTGCGGACGTACGAGGCCGAGGGGATCGCGGTGGCCTTCGACTCTGCGGTGTGCCGGCATGCCGCCGAGTGCGTGCGGGGGCTTCCGGCCGTGTTCGACACCGGGCGGCGGCCGTGGATCAGCCCGGGCGCGGCCGAGCCGGGGGCGGTTGCCGAGGTGGTGCGGCGCTGTCCGACGGGCGCGCTCTCCTACCGGCTGGCGGACGGCACCACGGAGGTGCCGGACGTGCCGACGACGGTGGCCCGGACCACGGACGGGCGACTGCTGCTGCGCGGGCGGCTGCGGGTGACGGACGCGGCCGGAGAGGTGCGGCAGACGCCCCGGGCGATGCTCTGCGGCTGCGGCGGCAGCGCCGGCCAGCCGTACTGCGACCGCAGCGGGGCGTGCGGCGAAGGGTGAGTGCGGGCGGGTGGTGGGCGGCGGCGCGCCCCCCCCCCGCGGCCAAAAGCCGCCATAAGGTGTCGTAAAAAGGCATTAGGATGACGGAGGAACCATATTTTAATACATAAACCCGAATGCCCAACAGGTAAAAACAC